>DIYF01000088.1 GCA_002427745.1 Roseivirga sp. UBA6061
CGTTTTGTTCGCAATGACTCAGTCCTTTTTGAGACAGCCTGTTTTCGCTTTCTGATTCTCTGGTCTCTATTCTTCCGGGTCCAATACCTTATTAGAGTTGAGCGGGGTTACCTTTTGCATGCCCAGGATCATTTCGCGCGAAGCCTTTACCCTTGAGGGGGTGTAGAACCATTTTGCTACCGCTTTATCAGCATACAAGGCCAGTTCCAGGTAGCCGTGATCGCGCATATTGGTGTATTTCATCTGTGGATTTATTGAGCTGCCAGCAATGTTCTTTTCATGCGCTATGACCAGTTCGTCTGTCGCACCTTCACGCTCATTTGTGTTGCCTGAGTTGATGCTGGTGGCTCCGTATTCCACCGCTATGGCACCATTCTGCTTGTAATCACCAAAAGGATCTTCCGTTACTTCCAGTGCCCAGGAAGTATGGGTATCTCCGGTGACAAATACCACATTCTGAATGTTGTTTTCCCTGATGTTATTAATGATTTCAGAGCGCTCTCTGGGGTAACCGTCCCATGAATCCAGGTTGATGCTGAAGGTAGGAAAGCCCCAGTCCAGATAACTGAAAATAACCTGATTCCCAATGATTTTCCATTTAGCCTTTGAGCTGCTAAGGCGATTTTGAAACCAATCAAGTTGTGCATCTCCGAGCATGGCTCTTGATGCGTCATTGATGGTCGGGTCGTTTACACTATCGACAGGAGCAGTTCGTCCTGCCAGGCGCTCATCCAGCATAATCAGCTCAGCCGATTCTCCATAATCAAAGCTGCGGTAGAGGTTTTGGCTTTCACGTACCGGCATCCACTCATAGTATACTTTCTCAGCAATCTCTCTGCGGGTCATATAAGAGCCTTCCTGATCACTCTGATGGTTTTGAGCCCCGTCCTTGTAGGCATCGTTGGCTATCTCATGATCGTCCCAGATAGTGATGAACGGATGCGCCTGATGTACATCTCTCAGGTCCTTATCCAGACGATACTGGGCGTAGCGCGTACGATAGTCGCTGAGACTCAGGATTTCATGCGGTGGTTCGTGAAAACGGCCGGTAGTCGAGTCACCATAAGTCCCCACGCCATACTCGTAGATGTAATCCCCCAGGTGAAGCACCGCATTAAGATCGTCTCTTTCTGCCAGGGCTCCATAGGCATTGAAAGGACCGAATTCATAGTTGCTACAGCTAACCACTGCAAACTTCAGGCTCTCAGCTTCCTCAGAAGTGGCGGTCATAGTTTTGCCGATGGGAGAGCGTGCGCCATCATACCTGAACTGATAGTAGTACCGTGTGCCTGCCTGAAGGCCTTTTACATCCAGCTTTACGGTGTAGCCATCTTCCGGACCCGTTTTGACTTTGCCCTGCGCTACCAGGTCTGAAAAGGCGTCATCAGTGGCTACCTGCCAATCCACTTCAATTTGTGGAATACTGTCTTCAGGACTCACTTTTGTCCAGATGATCACTGCATCCTGTAAAGGGTCTCCGGAAGCCACACCGTAATAAAAGGGCTTCATGGATTCATCCATCAGATGGGCCAGGGGATCTTCTAACCTGGGATATTGTGGTTCAGAGCTGCAACTGAAAAGCAGCAATACGGAAAGGAGGGACAAAAAGTATTTCATAGCTAAGGTTTGTTCAAAATTAGAATCTATTCCTGTTCTGGTAGTTACCTCAGTATTAACTCTTATGGTTTCTTTTGCTTCCCGGAACGAAATAAGAGTTTTCAGATCTCTGGGTTACGACCGAAAGATTAGCTTAGCCGCTCAATAACCTGCTTATAGGTCTGACCTATTGGAATTTCGATCTGATCAATTTCAATGTCCAGATGGGTGTAGGCAGTGATCTTGTCAATAGCTACCACATAGGAGCGATGCACTCTCAGGAAACGATCTTCCGGCAGCCGTGACATCATGCCACCAATGTTTCCCTTGACGACCAGCTTTTCTCTGGCGGTATGTATGCGCACATAGTCCTTAAGGCTTTCGATATAGAGAATTTCGTCAAGCAGTATTTTGTGGTGCTTCTTGTTAATGTTAACAAAGATGTGCTGCGGAGTAGGGGTAGCTACGATTCTCTCAGTTGCTGATGTATGGGTATGACGGGTTTGGTAATAGCGCTGTACAGCCTTGAAAAAACGCTCGAATGATATGGGTTTAAGCAGGTAATCGATAATATCCAGGTCATACCCATCAAGTGCGTACTCACGATGAGCCGTGGTAAGGATCACCCGGGGCAGGTTTCCTGCAGTTTTTAAAAAGTCCAGACCAGTCAGCACGGGCATTTGAATATCCAGGAAAAGTAAGTCAATCGGCTCTTCTTTCAGCATTTGCGAGGCCTCAATAGCGCTATGACAGGTGGCCACTACTTCCAGATCGGAAAGTGCGCTGATGTGCTTTTTTAATAAATCTATTGCCGGTGGTTCATCATCTACCAGCATACATCTGATGGCCATATGCTATGCCGTTTTGATTGTAAGATGAAGATCAAAATAAGCAGGATCCTGATCAATTGTCAACTCGTGTTTTTCAGGATAGACCAGATTGAGCTGACGCCTGATGTTTTCCAGACCAATGCCTTCTTTATAGTCATCGTTTTTAGCACCCGCGAACTGAGAGTCTTTGGTATTCCACACATGAAAATGCAGTAAGCCGGGTTCCTGATCTATATTGATCCTGATTTCCGGGTTAGAAATAGTACCACTGGCTCCATGCTTGAAGGCATTTTCTACAATGGACAGCAACAGCAGAGGAGCTATCTGTTGTGCCCCAGACATATCAGATCTGGTGAACGAGACATGCAGACGATCTCCATAGCGAGTCTGCTCCAGAGCTATATAATTCTCTATGGCCTTCAACTCTTCGCTGATACTTACCTGGTCAGCCTGACTTTTATATAAAACATAATCCAGGACATCAGAAAGCTGTAGAATTATGTCAGGTGCCTTAGGAGACTGGTTCACTACGAAAGAATACAGGTTATTGAGCGTATTGAACAGAAAGTGGGGATTGAGCTGTGCCTTAAGGTATTTCAGCTCAGTGTCTGACTTTTCCTTTTGCATCATCAGCAAACGTGTTCTTTCCTGATGCCTTTGCCGCTCGGTCTGATAAGCATACATGATCAGGGCCGGCATATAAAACATCAGCATTTTGGTAAAGTAAGAGGGCAGATTCAGAAATTGCTGATCATAGCCCGACTGCCAGAGTATAACCAGTTTAAAACCAGCAGCAAGCGCAAAAGAAGTGATCAATAAACTGATGCTGAAAAGGAATACCCGCTTATTCTTCAGAAATCGCGGTACCTGCCAGTAGTTGAAGGTATAGGCGGCAGCTATATAAAAAGGCAGCTTGAGTGCTGTAGTCTCTACATTGTTCCAGAAATACTGACCACTGCCTCCAAATCCCAGAACATAGGTAAAGAATAGTGCGACCCAAAACAGGACATGTCTGAACAACTTATGCTTTACACTTAGGTCACTCCACTGCATAACCTGCAATAAACGCACAAAAGAGATACAAATACCAGTTTGTCGCTGAACTGCGCCCTTGTGTATAAGAATGTACTTATGACTACCACGAGTACAAACTCCTGGTGCAGTAAAGCCTGCGTCTACACTTATGAGTGCTACTTATATTTTCCGCAATCCGCGTTTTTGAAGATGACTTATTGCATGGACTAAAATGACATAGCCATGAAAAAAGCACTGATAATACTTCTGGTTTTGAGCACCTTCTCAGGCCAGGCCAGACAACAAGTCTCTGAACGCAACACGCAATTCATACTGGGTAAACCATTTCTTCTGCACTCAGATATTCTTAACGAGGACAAAGAGATTTACATCTCTGTGCCCACTGATTATCATGAAACGGTCCATGACTACCCGGTGGTCTTTGTACTGGAAGCGGAGTTTCTTTTCAATATCACCCAATCAATCACACATATTCTGACTTTGCGAAGTGAAATGCCTGCTTCAATCATTGTGGGCATCACCAATGGAGGGCCCGGCAAACGCAGCGAGCTTACACTACCCACACAAGGCGGTAAGGTATATGATCACCTTCAATTCTTCAGGGAAGAGCTTATTCCTTATATAAAGAAGAATTTTCGTGTGAATGATCATCGCACTGTGATGGGATTGTCACCTACCACAGGCCTCGTCCTGGAGGCATTCTGGTCCGAGCCAGATTTGTTCAGTGCCTATATTTCTTTGTGTACGCACCTGGGCTGGAACCCCAGAAGAGACGTGACCATGACCGATAAACTGATCGAAACCATTGAAGACGCTGAACATCCCAAATCGGCCATTTACCTGGCCAGAGCAGATGGAGACCTTGAATGGAATGATTTCGCCAAAAGCACTTTTCAAGCCGCAGAGGAGAAATTGAAAAAAGTATCGCCCAAAAACGTTAGGTTTCAATTAGAAGCCCTGGAGCAGGAGGAACATTATGCCATGGCACCTGCAGGAATCAGAAATGCCTTCAGGTTTATCTATCCCCGGGGTACTTCTATGTTTCTGGGCTACAGAGATTCAGAGCAAATCGCCAGGGATGTGAAGGCCCATTATGAAAACCTCTCTAGAGCATACGGCTTTGACGTATATCCTGTGAATTTGGGAGACCCTCATTCCGACAGTATCCTGGGCTTTGTAAAGTACCTGACGCGATTTAAAAAGGCCGATCAGGCAGTTGACCTGATCGAACTGGGACTTAGGTATTACCCCAATTCCCCGGACTTACATATGAGACTGGCAGAGCTGTATCAGGAGGCCGGTAACTTACAAAAAGCGCTAACCCTGGCAGACAAGAGTGTGACACTGGCAGAAAAGTATCAGCCAGGGAAGTCTTCTGACTTCCGGGAAAGATTGAATCAGATTAAAGACTGACCAATCCCTGTGAGTTTCTATCTTTGGCCTCTATGCCCATAAAAGTAGCCGTTATCGGAGGTGGAGCTGCGGGTTTCTTCGCAGCTATTTCCTGTAAACAACACCATCGTGATGCACAGGTAACCATTCTTGAAAAGTCTGATAAGCTGCTGAGCAAAGTAAAAATTTCAGGCGGGGGACGGTGCAATGTTACCCATGCCTGCTTTACCAATAGCCAGCTGGTAAAGTTTTATCCCAGAGGAGAGAAGCAGCTAAGGAAACTCTTTAACCACTTTAGTACCGGAGATACGGTAGATTGGTTTGAGTCAAGAGGAGTAAAGCTCAAGGCTGAGGCAGATAATCGTATGTTTCCGGTTACAGATAACTCTCAGACCATTATTGACTGCTTGTTTTCTGAGGCTAAAAAGCGGGCTGTCAGTATTAAAAAGAAGAGTCCGGTTACGACTATCCGCAAGTCAGAGGAAGGATTTGTGTTAGAGGTAGGTGGAAAGACAGAGGCTTATGACAAAGTGATTGTTGCCACAGGGGGCAGCCCTAAACTTTCGGGTTTCGACTGGCTTGCCGGCCTCGGGCATGAGATAGTAGCCCCGGTACCATCCTTGTTTACCTTTAATATGCCGGGTAACCCTATTAAAGGACTGATGGGGCTTTCGGTACCTGAAGCACAGGTAAAAGTGCAGGGGACCAGGCTCTTACAGTCAGGTCCTTTGCTGATCACACATTGGGGAATGAGTGGGCCTGCTATACTGAAAACTTCAGCCTGGGGTGCCCGCACTCTCAATGAACTGGATTATCAGTTTAATGCTCAGGTCAATTGGCTGGGCGATAGAAACGAAAATGATTTAAGGAACTGGCTTACAGACAATAAAAACACTTTATCTAAACGTAAAGTTCGCAATAAAAATCCCTTTAGCCTCCCGAATCGCCTGTGGGAATTTCTACTTAATAAGGTTGATATAAGCCCTGATTATACCTGGGAGTCCATTGGCAAAAAAGGGTTGAATCGCCTGATCAATGTATTGCTGAATGACGTCTATCCGGTTAAGGGAAAAACCACCTTTAAGGAAGAGTTCGTGACCTCTGGAGGAGTAGCTCTGGGAGATATTGACTTTAACACCATGGAGAGCCGGAAATGCCCCGGTCTTTACCTGGCAGGTGAGGTGATGAATGTGGATGGCGTTACAGGAGGTTTTAATTTTCAGGCAGCCTGGAGCTCGGGCTATGTAGCCGGTCGACTTTCAAAAGCCAATTAATCACCCGTTATGATCAGGGAATCCCTTGTACAAGTAAGCCAAGCCAACAAAATTTCGTATCTTCGCCACAGATAGCGGTAAGCATACCCGGCCTCTGTACTCCCCGGTATAATTCGTTTTACTTACTATTTACCTGACTGTTTCGTCACATCTGTTTTACAGTGTGGAAAAAATAGCTCACATAATTAGTCGGATGTATGGAATGTTGACGCTTGTCCGTTAAATTAATACTGTATTCAAAACCTGAAAAAGAGAGAAAAAAGACTGAATGGGAAAATCACAAGAGACTTTCAACAAAAAAGAAAAAGAAAAGAAACGCTTAAAAAAGCGTAAAGAAAAACAAGAAAGAAAAGAAGAACGCAGAGCTAATTCACCCGGAGGCGGACTGGATGCCATGATGGCCTATGTAGATGAGTTTGGTAACATTACCGATACTCCGCCAGATCCGACAAAAAAGAAAGAAGAGATCAAAGCCAGTAGCATCGAAATTGGTGTGCCTCGCAGAGAGGACGACCCTGAGGATGCCGTAAGAAGAGGCCGTGTCGCCTTTTTTAATGATTCTAAAGGCTATGGATTTATCAACCAGGACGGAACTCAGGAACGCTACTTTGTTCATGTAAATGGCCTCACTGAGCAAGTACAGGAAGGCGACAAAGTAAGCTTCGAACTGGAGCAGGGACTGAAGGGGTTGAACGCTGTAAATGTGAAGAAAGTCTGATACTCAGATATTCCCAAAGATTAAAACAAAGGCACTCAATGAGTGCCTTTGCTGGTTTTGAGAAGTGTATATGAGTTAAACAATCGCATCAGCTTCTATTTCCACCAGGTATTCATCACCTACCAAAGCGGCCTCAACGAGGGTATTGGCCGGCTGAATCAGTTTAAAGCGTTCCCCGTGTGCTCTGGCTACAGCTTCCCAATCGTCAATATTACGCACGAAAATACGTGTACGAATCACATCTTCCAGGCTCCCGCCAAGGGACAACAGCGCTCCTTCAATTTTATCAATAATAAAGTGTGTTTGTATGGCAGGGTCTGATTCTCCGATTATCTGGTCTCCATGAGTGGCTGTCGTGCCGGATATGGCAATACGGTTACCTTTACGCACTGCTCTGCTAAAACCTGCTATATCTTCCCACACCGTGCCACTTAGTGCCTTGGTACGCCCGTTGCCGGTAGTTTGCGTGGGATAGGGGGCTCTGAAGCCTTCAAAATGATGACTCAGATTACCCGCTGCCGTGAGGAAAGGAGGCTTTCTGTACTCATCACCGCAGTCTCCCGGAATAGCGTTAAAAGTGTCCAGCATTTGCTGTAGTGATGCCCGCTCAGCTTCGGACAGATCAAAGCCGAAGAGTTTCAGATTGTCTTCGGTGTGGTTACGTTCTCCTAAACGGGCTCCTATGATTACAGCAGCCACTGCGGGCTGTTCCAGTATGTAACGGGAAGCAATGTTGGCAATAGATACCTCTTTGCTCTGAGCAATATCATTCAGCGTATACAGGAGTTGTTGGAAACGCCACCAGCCACCGGCTGTATCAATAAATCGCTTGTATTTCATCTGAGACCAGGTCAGGTCTTCTGTAATACTCGGCTCTGGCTTACCCAGCCATTTATCAGAAAGAAAACCTCCTGCCAGGGTACCAAAAGCCAGTAACCGCACCCCGGATGCCTCACAGAGGGCAGACATGCCATGGGAAGCCCGGGTATCAAGCAATGAGTAGCTGACCTGATTGGTGGCTATTTCAATGCCATAGTTCAGGGCCATTTGCAAATGTGCCGTATCAAAGTTGGTCAACCCCAGATGTTTAATCAACCCTTCATTTTTCAGTTCCTGCAAATAGGCGAGTGCATCCAGCCAGGCAGGGTCGGCATATTGCCAGGCGTGAAACTGTAGCAGGTCGATCTGTTGAGCCTTTAGCTTTTCCAGAGAAAGTTCAATGGCCGCTCTTACGTTCTCTTTGTTCATCTCTCCCGGTTCAGGTACCCATTTGGTAAAGGCCTGAATGGGGCTGTCCTGTTGATGGTTTTCCCGGTAAACTCCCGTGATCTCTTCCGCAGAACCATAGTGATCGGCCATATCAAAAGTATGGAAGCCCTTGTCGGCATAAGCCTTCATAGCTAAGGCCTTGGCTTCAAAGTCGTTGAGAATACCTTCCCGTTCCATATCAGCCACCTGCCAGAGTCCTGTGATAATACGCGGTACTTCCAGGCCTTCGGTAATCTTATAAAGCGGGGGAGTCAAGTGATCTTTCATTCTTCAGGGAGTTGTTTGAATAAAGCTTCAGTATCAATGTTCCTTTTAGTCATGCTGCGATACTGAAACAGGAAAATAAGAGAGCCCAGCGTCATGACCAGCAACCAGACAGGAGTGGACCTGAAGTACCAGTGGCTAACCTCAGCCTGCAGGTCTTTGGATACGTGGACGATGATAAAACCTGTGAGAAAAAGTACTCCCAGCCAGGCCAATGTCTGTTGTTGCCATCTCTTACGGATAATACTGATGCGTCCTGCTATTTCCGGGTTTCGTTTCCCGATTGATAATACGGTAATACACATCAGCAGGAAGTTAACCAGCATGGCCAGTACCATAATATCAATACCCAGGAAGAAATCACCCGCAAAGTGGCTGCCCAGAATACCGATAGAAGCAATGATACCGCTCAGTATCAGCGCTCTGTGGGGAGTATGAAAGCCCGGGTGTGTTTTGCTGAGAGACTGTGGGAAAATACCATCACCGGCCCAGGCAAACACCAACCGTGAAACAGAGAGTATCATGGCTGGTAAATCGTTGATCAGCGCTATTGCAGCCCCTGCTGTGATGATAACGCCCAGCGCAAAAGGAATGATGGGCTGGAGCAGGCCTGTGGCTGTTATATCCTTTGTCATCGCTTCGGCTGATACGTATTGCCAGGGTACGGCATGATAAACTGCCGAAGAAAAGGCAAAATAGTACAGACCAACACCAAAAATGGCAATCCCGATGGCTCTGGGCAGTAGTTTCTCCGGTTGTTTAGCCTCTCCACCCGCCTGAGCAATGGCATCAAAGCCTATGAAACTCGAGAAGAGGATGGCTGCGGCAGCCAGAAATGTATTCCAGTCAAAGGCCCGGGTTGATTCTGCCTGTACCAGTCCGGGTACTGCCTGTCTGAAGTCTTCATGGTTAAAGCGAAAACCTGTATATATCACGACTACTCCCAGACCAAACATCAACAGCATCAAAGGTATCAGGGCCTTTACATAGGCTTTAATACCGCGAATATTAATGAGAACAAAGGTCCAGAGCATCAAAAGCGCCAGACTGACCCTTACCCATCCTGTACTGAGCCATTCAGCCAGAGTCGGCTGATCAAGTGCCAGAGCAATATCTCTGAAAAAGGGTACAATGACATAGGCAATCACGCCAATTACAATGGAGAGTCCGAACCACTGAGAAAAGCTGGCTACAAAGCCAAGGTAGGGGTGAAGCCCTCTGCTGGCAAATACATAACTACCTCCGGCCCTGGGCATCGCAGAGCTGAGCATGGCATAGGCAAAGGCCGCCAGAAGAGCCGGTATGGCTGCAAACAGAAAGGCAGGTATGACATAAGGACCAATCCCGGGAACACTCCGCTGGATCATAAAAGGCACCACATAAATGGAAGCCCCGATCATAGAACAGATGCCTGTAGCCGCCAGGCCGGTTAACCCAAGATGTCTGGTAAGTTTAGTCGAAGAGGTTGCGTCCTGCATGCACGGTTGTACTGAGTCTGTTAAGATGTAGACCTTTCATGACTATTACAAGCACTTTATTCTGTGAGCCTTCAGATTCCACTTCCCTGATTTATCTACTCGTAAGAGTGATTAGCTAATTCATCATGGTTGGTGATGGAGCTTCATGTCATTTCACACAGATCAAACTCAAACACGATATCACCATGAAGCAGCAGATTTTGAAAACTATATTTTATCCAATAGTTCTCGGTATTCTCAGCCAGACCGCCCTTGGTCAGTCTGTCAAAGACCTTGATTTTCTTATTGGTACCTGGGAGGTAGAGGAGACGCTTTATCCCGGTACAGACAGGGAGTATAAAGAGAAAGGAATGCGAACCTGTGAGTATTACCTTATGGAGACTTTTATCAAATGCGAAGCAGAAACAGTTGTTTCCAAAACAGGAAAGAAAAGAGCCTATGTCTATCTGATTAACTATAACAAGTGGGAGAAATATTATCAGGCGATCAATTTCGCTCATGATTATCCTGCCTATAGTCATCAGCAATGGTACCTGGATGCTCAGAAGAAAGAGATCAGAATTGTCATGCCACAGAACGCAAAAAGAGACCGCTTTTTCAGATCAAAAATCTCTTTTAAGAACCCTGACCGGATGATCTGGGAGGGCTGGCAAAGCCAGTTCACAGAAGCCAAAGACTGGTTTTATGTTTTTAAAGATGTAGGGGTAAGAGTGAAATAAGGCTCCTATTCCTGATCAGACAGATTTATTCTTTCGGCCCACTGAAGGTCCTCTGCCAGCTCCACAGAAGCAAACTCGAGATGAATCACCCTTCTTTGCTTTTGGCTTTTACTTTTGGCAGAAGCATGCAGTAGCAGAGGCTTCATCAAATGTACTCCTCCCGGCAGCATTTCAGTAATGACAGGCACACTGTTGGCAGAGATCAGCTGAATTTCCTCATCTGTCAATGGCTTTTTGTGTGAGCCCGGCAAAACTCTCAGAGCACCATTGGCCTCGGTAGTTTCATCGAGGTGTAAGCGGATAGAGAAGCAATTGTGATTGACCTCAGCAGGAGGGAGCACACTGATAACCTCATTTTTTTGGGTCCAGCCGGTATAGCCAGTGGTTTCCAGTTTTTCCTGAACATTGATGGCCCTGTCCTGGTGCCAGGTAACATACCAGTTGGCTTCGGGCGGCTTGTTAAAAAAGATGGCTTTGACGAGGAAGGCCTTTTCATCCATCGCCCTGACAATGCGTCTCAGATTTTTGTTCAACAGTATATCTTTAAGCTCCGGAACAGTTTTCAACAGTTGTCTCCGGGCAAAACTGGTTCTGGACTGAGGGAGGCTCTGATCAAGTACTCTTTTAATTTTATCTACTTCCCGCTTTGTATAAACATAATTCATAACGCTCGAGCCATTGTGCTCCAGTCTTCTTTTGGCCGTAACAAGCCCTGTTTCACTGAGCTCTGTGTTATATAGGTCTACGCCCCCCAGCAAACGGCCTTTAATGCTTCTTTTCAATCGTTCGGGAGAAATCACTTTCACACCATCGCCAAAAGCCAGAATTTCTTTTTCTAGCTCAAAGTTATGCTGTACGTACAGTGAGATGGTAATGCCATAGTTGTCCTTTTCTATAAACTTCTGAGAGTGATGCAGGGGCTTGGTCAGTACATAAGGAGCATGCTTATGGGTGACATAGAGCTGCACCTCTTCAGGCGCAAGGCCGGTACTTACGGATACACCTATTACATCTCTGAAGTAGGTGTCTGCATCAAAGTCACTGGTATCGATCAAAGGAACCTCGGAAGACTCCAGATTGATAATCCGGTCCAGTGCCAGATTTTGAAATTCATCTTTTGCCTTTCGTTTACCGATCACAAACCAACGATTTCTGAATTCCTTGAGTAAAAAAGGGTGGAAAGTAAAAGTACTGGCCTGTCGGGCCTTAAACGACTGATAGGTCATAGAAATACTCTGCTTCCGAATAATGGTCTGATAGAGTTTATCCAGATGTTCCAGCCCCTTCAGGTTCTCATTCTTTTCAAAATCGATAACAGGCTTTTGCTGAGTCTTCTGTGAATAGACATGATCCTCGAGCTTCTGTACCATGCCTTCCAGTTCACGGAAGTGAGAGAAGCCCTTGAACTGTTTCAGGAAGTCTACGGTCTCGGATAAGCGCCCCAGGTCCTGATCGGTCAAGGGAATATTGGTGATGCTGTACTCAGGATCTTCATAGGTATAATACTTCCTGTCCATCACAATGATAGGGGCATTATAACCGAGTTTATCGCTCCGCATCATTTGTATGTCCATCTGTACTGTACGCCTGCTGACTCCCTTGTCTATGCCTTCATATTCATAGAGCGTTTCAGAGCATGCCTCAATCAGGTCTTCCAGTGTCCATTTCCTGAAACGGTTTTTGAGGCAGTTGTCTATAGTTCGGTATCGTATAAGGGCATTTCTATTGACTGGCATGGCAGAACGACAATTTTTTCAAAAAATCTGAAAAATAATTTTACTACGCAAAAAGACTGCGCACAGGGGCCTCACCTTTGAATCATCAATAAGAAAAAACATTAACCACACAGTCATGAAATTCAATGTATTCAGAAAAGCAGCGGTAACCACTACCAACCATGCAGGAGCTGTAGCATACAGAACAAGTGCAGAATTGGAGCTGTATACGGCTGTGGTGACGGCAAGTTTGTCGGGCACGTTTTATGAAAAAGAAGATAGCCGGTTGAATAGAATCATCGGTCTGATTAATAAGGTAGAGCCTTCGTTCGTAGCAAAGCTGGCCATTTACTGCAGGGAGCAAATGCACCTGCGTTCGGTACCGCTGGTACTGATTACAGAACTCTCTAAGTCGCATAATGGAGATGGTTTGGTAGGCCGGACAACTCAGCGGGTGATTCAGCGAGCTGATGAGATCACTGAGTTGCTGGCTTACTATCAGCTGTCAAACCTGAGAACTGGAGATAAGCAGCTGAACAGGCTTTCTAAGCAGATACAGAAAGGTGTTGCGGGAGCATTCAATAAGTTTGACGAGTATCAGTTTGCCAAGTATAACAGAAAAACAGCGGTAAGCTTTAAGGATGCACTGTTTCTGACACACCCCAAGGCTGCTTCAGAAGATCAGCAGGCTTTATTTGACAAGATCATAAACGATGACTTGCAAACTCCTTATACCTGGGAAGTGGAGCTCTCTGCAGTAGGGCAGCAGAAATTTACATGCGATAAGGAAAAAGCACGCGCTGTGACAGCCAGGTGGGAAGAATTGATTTTCAGTGGTAAGCTGGGCTATATGGCCTTGTTGAGAAACCTGAGAAACATCCTGCAGGCCAATGTGTCAGCTGATGCTATCAGAGAAGTAGGTAGAAAGCTGGCTGATCCTAAGGCTGTAAGGCGCTCGAAACAACTGCCATTCAGGTTTTTAGCGGCTTACAAAGAGCTTGAGCCTTTGAGGCTGAACTATGTAACCTGGCTGATGGATGCTTTGGAAGAAGCAGTAAAAACCAGCGCAGAGAATATCAAAGGTTATGACTTGAATACGAGGTTGTTGATTGCAGCCGATGTATCAGGTTCAATGTATAAACCGGTGAGCGGAAAGAGCAAAATCCGATGCTATGATGTAGGACTGGTATTGAGTATGATTCTGGCATCTCATTCGGAGAATGTGGTGACGGGTATCTTCGGTAGCACCTGGAAAGAAGTCAATATGTCGAGAAAGAACATATTGTCAAATGTAGGTAAGCTGAATGGTATCGAAGGCTCAGTAGGCTATTCTACAAATGCTCATATCGTGATCAGTTCGCTGATCAACGCGAACAGAAAAATGGATAAAGTGATGTTCTTTACTGATCTGCAGATGTGGGATAGCACCGGTAGCAATACGCAGTTAAAAACTGTCTGGAAACGATATAAGGCACAGGTGGCGCCAGAGGCAAAGCTGTACCTGTTCGATCTGGCAGGTTATGGAAATGTACCATTGAGAGTAGAAGGGAACGATGTTTTCCTGATTGCCGGATGGTCTGATAAAATCTTCGATGTCCTGGCGGCCATTGAAGAAGGTGGAGATGCCATTGAGAAAATCAATCGTATCGAAATCTGATGCAGCCCCTGTCAAATGGACAGGGGCTTATGAAGAATTTTTGTTAATAAGGAGTGCCGTAGAAAAGCCATACTTCGTTTGGTGAATCACTTCGGAGAGACTTGTCTCTCCAAGTGAGAGGTTCGAGTCCTCAGGTTTTTCGCCTTTGCCTCCTTACAGTAATTTAAGAGTGCCGTAGAATAGTGTTACTTCGACTTTCACTCGGGAAATATGGCCTGCCTGTCGCAGACAGGGTTCGAATCCCGTCAGATCCACTATATATGTTGAACATGGGTCTGTCGTCTAAGGGTAGGACGCCATCAGTCATTATTTGTCCATTGCCTCTTAAAATTTAAAGAGTGTCGTAGTGTAGTCATACTTCGTTAAGTAGTGGGGTCACCGGTTCGAGTCCGGTCTCTGAGGAGTTGCCTCAGAGTAGCTCAGTTTGGTTAGAGCACATAAAGAGACTATGCGTTTTATTACCTCTTTATTCATCTTATAAGGATGTCGTCAGTTTGAAATACTTCGTCCACAGAGAAGGGGAAGGGTATCCATTTTTATGGATAGGGGTGCAAATCCCCCCGGACAGGTCCCCGTTAAATTCAAACAAATTGTTACTCCTTTGCTAAACCGTTCTGTATTTTCAGAGCGGTTTTTTTTATGGTCAGTTTTAAATAAGGTGTATCAAGAGGCTATTATGATTACTGAGCGTAGGCTCTTCCCTTAAACGACCTCTGTATTGTCATTCCCACAGAAATGGGAATCTCATTAGTCCCTGAGTTTTTAAGTGAGGAAAAGGTAAGTTGAATAGGTCCAAAGACTAAAGCCAGTCCAGGTGACCTTCAGGTTTTCGGGTTGATTGCTAAAAACCGGTATTTTTCTAAAATATTTTTGATTGCGCAGAAACACTGCGCAGTAGCTCTTTTTCTTTGAATCAACATTAAAAGAAAGAAGAAAATGAAACTAACAGGTAAGCAAATTATGGATCTCGGTTTTCCGCAAGGAAAAGTAGTCGGAGTGGTAATGCAATTGGTGGAAAGCCAATTGGCAGATATGGGGACGGACAGCCTGCGCGACCTGTTTAGCAAGGTAATTGCCAACCCTGAGGCTTATGTCAAAGACGAAGTTTTGGGTGGTGTTGCCAGGGAGCTCATTACCCCGGTAGACGAGGTGCTTCAGTTAAAGGATACTCCGGACCTGTACAAAGTATATGGTGCTGAGGGGATTGAGCAGGGCGCTATACAACAGATGGAAACTGCTATGAGACTTCCTGTAGCAAAAGCAGGAGCTTTAATGCCAGATGCCCATCATGGTTATGGTTTACCTATTGGAGGTGTTTTGGCAACAGAAAACGCAGTCATTCCTTATGGAGTGGGGGTTGATATCGGATGCAGAATGTGTATGACCATTTATGATATACCGGCCCAAACCCTCACCGACAGAAAGGAAGACCTGAAGAAGATGCTGGTGAGAAATACTCAGTTTGGCAGAGCTACTTTCAGAAAACCTATGGACCATGAAGTGCTGGAAAATCCACTCTTCAATGAAATAGACCTGATCAAAGGCCTGAAAGACAAGGCTTTCAGTCAGATTGGCACTTCCGGAGGTGGTAACCACTTTGTGGAGTTCGGAATCACTGAGATTCTGGATGAAGATAATCAGTTTGGTCTGGCCAGAGGTCAATACCTGGCCTTGTTGTCGCATTCCGGTTCCAGAGGCTTCGGAGCCACCATAGCGGGTCATTACACCAAACTGGCTATGGAACAGTGCAAGCTTCCACAAGAGGCAAAGCATCTGGCCTGGCTGGATCTGGATACAGAGGCAGGCCAGGAGTACTGGCTGGCAATGAACCTGGCCGGAGATTATGCCTCGGCTTGTCATCACCAGATTCACGAGAGAATGGCTGTGGGGCTCAGAACCACCCCGGTAACTATGGTGGAGAACCATCATAACTTTGCCTGGAAAGAGCAGGATACTGATGGCAATGAGATCATTGTACATAGAAAGGGGGCAACTCCGGCCGGAAAAGGCGTGCTGGGTATCATCCCCGGCTCTATGACGGCTCCGGGCTACATTGTGAGAGGAAAAGGTGATGCCTCATCTATTAATTCTGCCTCACATGGTGCCGGCAGAGCTATGTCAAGAACCCAGGCAAAAAGGACCCTGGATGAAAAAGCAGTATCCACACATATTCATGATGCCGGTGTGGAAGTGATAGGCTCAGGCCTGGACGAAGCACCAATGGCTTACAAAGACATCAGGAAAGTGATGAAATCGCAGGAAGACCTGGTCGATATCGTGGGGTCTTTCCAGCCGAAAATTGTGAGGATGTGTGGCGATCAGAAATTTAAAGAATCAGACTAATGAAAACACTAATACTGGAGAAGCTCACAGAGCTCTCCAGGCTACATGATATAAGTATCCTTTATGCCTGTGAATCCGGTTCACGGGCATGGGGTTTTCCTTCGCCTGATAGTGACTATGATGTGCGCTTTATTTATGTACATCGACCAGACTGGTATCTGTCGCTTAATGAAGGGAAGGATACCATAAATCTGCCTGTTGATGAGCACGAGCTTGATTTCACGGGCTGGGAGCTTCGCAAAGCACTCAGGCTGCTGAAGAAGTCCAATGCATCACCGCAGGAATGGATCCAATCTCCTATTGTATACAGGGAGAAAGATGGGTTCAGAGATTCATTTGATGAACTCTGCAAAGCTTTCTTTTCTCCTGTTGCTGTAGCATATCACTATCATAGCATGTCACTGAAATATGTGGATGCCAGTGCAGCGCGTGATGAGGTGAAACTGAAGAGCTATTTCTATGCCCTTCGGACCACCCTGGCCGTGGCATGGATCAGGGAAAAGAACACGATGCCCCCTATGGTCTTTGCTGATATGCTCTGCCTGGTGGATGATTCTGTCAGAGAAAGAATTGAAGAACTGACAGAACTGAAATCGGGTAAGGATGAGAGCTACAGCATGCCTTCAGATCTGTTGATTGACGAATTTCTGAAGACAACATCAGTGAAGAACAGTGCAGACCTGGCAAATCTTGGTGCCGGGCATGGTGATATGGAGGCCATGGATCGATTATTTATTAAAACAGTAAAAGAAGTCTTATGACGATTCAGGATCTCAAAGATCAAAACCTGATTGTATTCGAATGTCTCAGCGGAAGCCATGCCTATGGTCTTCAGACTGAGCATTCGGATATTGATATCAAGGGAGTCTATATTTTGCCGGAAGATCAGTTTCTGGGCCTGGGCTATACCGAGCAGGTAAGCGATGAAAAAAATGACACTGTTTATTATGAACTGAGACGTTTTATGGAGTTGCTCTCTAAAAACAACCCCAACATTCTTGAGCTGCTGTATTCACCTGATGATTGTTTGCGCATTGTGCACCCGGTTTTCAAACCTGTGCGGGAACATGGCTTCCTGTCCAGGCTTTGCGAACATACCTTTGGTGGCTATGCCATGACGCAGGTTAAGAAGGCCAAGGGTCTGAACAAGAAGATCTTAAACCCCATGGACAAGGAACGCAAGGGAGTACTTGATTTTTGCCATGTGTCCGTAAAGCAGGGCTCTGTTCCCGTGGCTCGGTTTCTTGGAGAAAAAGGACTCAACCAGTCGGAATGCGGACTTTCACGCATTGCTCATATGCCTGATATGTATGGTATTTATCATGGCACACCGACCTACAAGGGCATTATCAGAAAAGAGGAAGCCAATGATATCGCTTTAAGCTCTATACCAAAAGGCGCAGAACCTATTGGTATAATGTCCTTCAACAAATCAGCTTATTCCTCTTATTGCAAAGACTATAAAGAGTATTGGGAATGGGTGGACAAGCGCAATGATCAGCGCTATCAAAACACACTGGATCATGGTAAGAATTATGATGCAAAGAACATGATGCACACCCTACGGCTACTATCCGTAGCAGCTGAGATAGGCGAGACAGGCCAACTCAATGTACGAAGGCCCGATCGGGAGCATTTACTTGCCATAAAACGTGGAGAATTTCAATACGAGGAGTTGTTGACCATGGCAGAACAGAAGATTGAACGAATAAAAGAAGTCTATCCAAGCTCTGGTCTGCCGGCAGTGCCTGATCTGGGTAAGATCAATGAGCTTCTGATAAGTGTAAGAAAGGCTTTTTATTCAGAAAAATACTGATTGTTAGTTGGGGAAATTGGGGGTCTTGGTGATGTGAATTAACTTAATCGCATCTAATAAAAGGCTGCCCATGTCCGAAACGCTTACCTACAACTATTCCAGCCCCTCGGTTTTTGAGAAAACTGATGTGGGTGAAAGACCTGACCGACACCTTTATGCATAGCTTAATAAAAAACAAGCAACTCATTAGAAGACAGTTATTTATTAATAACAAATGGTTAAATGAAGCTAATGGAGATACTTTCAGTGTATTCAATCCCTTTGATGCATCATCGTTAGGCCAGGTGGCCGATGGAACTGTTGCAGAAACGGAGCAGGCTATACGCTCGGCTCAGGATGCTTTTGAGCCCTGGAAAGCCCTGGCTGCGATTGATCGCTCTCGAATACTCAGGCGATGGTTTGACCTTATTATGGAAAACCAGGAAGATCTGGCAGTGCTTCTGACACTGGAACAAGGCAAGCCGTTGGCCGAGGCCCGGGGAGAAATCGCCTATGGGGTTTCCTATGTTGAGTGGTTTGCAGAAGAGGCGAGGCGGGTTTACGGAGATACGATTCCAGCACCTGATGGGAATAAGCGTACAGTCGTACTGAAACAGCCTGTGGGCGTTGTGGCGGCAATTACACCCTGGAATTTCCCTAATGCCATGATCACACGTAAAGTGGCCCCGGCTTTAGCTGCAGGCTGCACGGTGGTGCTTAAGCCTTCTGACGAAACTCCCTATTCAGCCCTGGCGCTGGCTTATCTGGCCCAGGAAGCAGGCTTCCCTCCGGGAATATTCAATGTAATTACCACGAAAAGACCAATTGAAGTGGGCGAGGTGCTCACCTCATCTCGATTGGTAAGAAAACTCTCTTTTACCGGTTCTACAGCTGTGGGCAGGCTTTTAATGAAGCAGTGTGCCAATACCGTGAAGAAACTGTCTTTAGAGCTGGGAGGCAATGCGCCTTTGATCGTATTTGATGATGCAGACATTGACCAGGCCGTGGAAGGAGCCATCAACTCCAAATTTCGCAATGCAGGCCAGACCTGTGTCTGTGCCAACCGCATATATGTACAGCAGGGGATGTATGATCGTTTTCTGGAAAAATTCAAAGAGGCAGTAGTGAGCCTCAAAGCGGGCTCTGGTCTCGAGAAAGAGGTGACTATCGGTCCCTTGATTAACCAGTCTGCTGTCATAAAGGTTGATAGTCTTATCCGGCAGGCCGTTGATAGCGGAGCGGAGCTATACCTGAAAGGTGGCAAAGCTGATGAAAGCCTGATTTATCAGCCTGTTATTCTCACCGATGTAAGATCTGACATGCGTATCAGTGAGGAAGAAGTTTTTGGCCCGGTAGCTTCAGTATTCAGATTTGAAACGCCAGAGGAAGTCATTGAACTGGCCAATGACACTGAGGCAGGGCTGGCAGCCTATTTCTTTAGTCAGAACAATGCACTTATCTGGGAAGTAGCTGAAGCGCTGGATTATGGCATGGTCGGCATTAATACCGGTATTATTTCAGACGTAGCCGCCCCTTTCGGAGGTGTTAAGCAAAGCGGTTTTGGCCGGGAAGGTTCAAAATACGGTATGGATGATTACCTGGTAACCAAGTATCTGAGTATTCAGGTCTAATAATGTTTGTTTGTGACTCATGTCGAAATGTTCAGGGGATATCAGCCATAATTTCATCACCTGAAGTCTCAGGGGACCTTTTTTCGGTTGAAATACTACAGACAACAATCTCTCTTTCTTCGCTTTCAGGATCGTTCTTCAGGAAATAATAACGGTTGTCTCTGTCAATGTACAGCAGGTTTCCCAGGTTCATTCTGCCAATCTCGATGTCATAATAACGTTTCGTAAATTCACCCCCTTTTACATCAAATACCTGCAAGTAATGCTCTGACACATAGTTTCCCTGAAGGAAGCTTGCATAATCATCCGGAATGCGATCATTATCTCCTAAAGGAGCTCTGTACACTTTGGCAAATTTCTGGCCATGATCTGTGTTGAAAATACCCCTGGTCTTGAGATTGAATCCGTTGAGCTTCCTGTCTATCCTGGCAAAATTCATCTTTTGCGCGCTTCCGTATGGATTGCCTACTGCTCTGGGAAAGTCTTTGGCATCAGAAGTGACAGCCCCTCGTGGAGTAAGATCATGGTGATAACGGTAAACCTGTTCATCGAGTGGGAAAGTGGCTATATAGCCCTTATCGGTCTTACGAACATAGGGTACAATACCACTCCAAAACAGGTAGTCTTTGTAAGCACTGCTTTCCGGATAGGAGATTCCTCTGTTCACCACTTTTGTATCAAGATTAATCTGGTAGACAAAGGAGTTGTAGCGTGAAAAATTCGGGTCAGACTGATAATAGGTGTTGTCAAAGCCTGTCAGGTCAATCTTTAACTCACCCCCTGTGTTTTTATAAATATCAATGATCTCATTGTTGCGTCCGGCTGACAGTTCCGGTACAAAATTGTTGATCAGCCATAGATTCAAAACTTCTGACTCATGATTTACCAGCAGTAACTTCCTGTACTGAGCATCATATACGAAAATGGAGTCAGCACTGTATATGAAGAAGTTCGAAATACGATTGATACCGATAGGCTCATCGATTGTGGGCAGGCTAATCGTGTGTATATGTTTGCCTGACGAATCAAATTGGTTAAGCGTGAGTCCGGTACCATCATGATACCATATGTCCAGCTCATTTTCTTCATTCTCACGTACTTTAAAAGAAAGTGATTTCTTAAAGAGCTCTTCTATATGGATGGTGTTTTCCACGCTGATAATACCGTGATCAGGTGACTTTTGGTCAGGTTGTGTTATGACATCTCTTTGTGGAGCAGTTTCCGAAGAAGTGATTTGATTATACCCATAAATGCAGGCTATAGTAGCTAAAACAGGGCCTATTAATATTCTTAGTCGGTTGGGGTGGTTGTTAAAAAATGGCATAGAAAAATAGAAAGGGGTGGGTGGGGTGCTCTTAACAAGATTAGCTTAAAAGCACCCGGTTGATGATTACAAACCTCCGATTACAGGAGCATCACAGTCTGTTACTGTACAGATACCGGCAGGGTCACAGGTAGAACAGTCAATCTGTGGGTGACCGTTCTCATCATAGGTCACCACGGCTTTTGCTTTCTTTTTTCCATAATACATCGCCTCAGCCCGGGGATTGACCAGGCCACTACACAAGAGACTCAAAAAGAATGCGGTGGTTAGTAAAGTTGATAGAAGCTTCTTCATTTGATAAGCTTTTAATTGCCTACTCTTTTCAGGATTTTCGGTAATCTCCTGAACAACAATAGTATAATTATTTTAATTAATACAATGAATATAATAATTGTTAATAAAATTTCCTTAAAACTGACTAGTTCTGTCACTATGATTTAATGAGGGTCAGAAGTTAGTAGTGGCTAACCTTTATAATACCAGGCAGGCTGTGATGACATAGAAAAGCCGAATTGACACAAGTCCCCCGGTTGTTTAACAGATCATGGTAAATTCAATGAAGTCTGAGAGTACGGACTACACGATTTAATTCATTTTCTCTGTCAAGTTTAATCTCGATTAGACAAGACTCCTTACCCGCTTTCCTTAGCACCAGTTTTTCAGCTTCAAAAGGGTAGTCCTCCAGCCAGATAAAATCGCTGTTTAAATCAATGGCCTCCGTTTTCAGAGTCAACCAATTGGTTGGAAGTACTTGACTCAACTTAGAGATCTGGTCAGAAGAGTAGAATTGACTCAGATAAAGTAAGGCCTTGTTTTCTCCACCTCTGCAATGTGTCGTCAGCCAGTAACAATCATAATTGGCAAGGAGAAAATCAATAAGTAATTCAGCCTGATGGGGAACTGTCATCTCTTTGGTGAGTAGTACTCCATCAATATCGATATAAGCTTTGACAGACGATCTCAATTAAATTTCTCTACTAAGTTGGCAATGGGATTTGAAATAGGTTCTCAGATATACCTAAACCTACTGTTTTTCGTACATTGAACAAACACTTTTGAAATGATCCGGTCTTCACTTTTTCTCGTATTCTTTGTGCTTGCCACGCTTGCCTGTCAGGCGCAAAATGATCCGCGCCATGCTGATATTTTGCCTGATGCAAAAAAAGTTGCTTATAAGCTTGTGGTAAGCGGGCTGAACAACCCCTGGGGGTTTGCCTTTCTGCCAAACGGAGAGATACTTATTACAGAAAAGACGGGGCGTATTAAACGTGTGAAGCCCTCGGGTGAAATGCTGGATGCCAATGTCACAGGAGGCCCTGAAAGCGTCAGGCAGGGGCAGGGAGGCCTGATGGACATTGCATTGCACCCTGATTTTGAGAACACACCATGGGTCTACTTTACTTATGCTTCCAATGAAGGAAAAGGTAATGGCGCCATGACAGCGGTATCTAGGGCCAAATGGGATGGCAGTACTTTTATGGATCATACGGTATTGTATAAGGGCTCGCCCAATACCAGGGCCGGTCAGCACTTTGGCAGTCGACTGGCTTTTGACAGGGAGGGTTATCTCTACTTTTCTATCGGAGACCGGGGCCAGCGAGACGTAAATCCTCAGGATATTACCCGTGACGGAGGTAAGATCTATCGCATACATGATGATGGTCGTATACCAGATGACAATCCTTTTACAGACCTCAGAGGGGCTAAGAAAGCAATATTCTCCTATGGACACAGAAATCCTCAGGGCATGGCTTTAAACCCCGCCACAGGCGATATATGGGCGCATGAACACGGTCCCAGAGGTGGCGATGAGGTAAACCTTATTCAAAAGGGTAAAAACTATGGGTGGCCTGTGATCAGTTATGGCATCAACTATAGCGGCACCCGCTTTACAGATATTACCGAAAAAGAGGGAATGGA
Organism: Roseivirga sp. UBA6061; assembly: GCA_002427745.1. Taxonomy (GTDB): domain Bacteria; phylum Bacteroidota; class Bacteroidia; order Cytophagales; family Cyclobacteriaceae; genus Roseivirga. The sequence goes on from DIYF01000088.1 coordinate 22,961, forward strand.
ACAGCCGGTAAGCTACTGGAAACCCTCTATTGCCCCTTGTGGTATGGATTTTTTGAACAACAGTGCCTACAGTGACTGGGATGGCAACCTGATTGTAGGCTCGCTAAAGTTCAGTTATCTCGTAAGATGTGTTATCGAAGACGATAAAATTGTGCTTCAGGAGAGAATCGCTGAGGGTATTGGTCGTGTGCGCAGTGTCAGACAGGGACCTGATGGCTATCTCTATGTAGGGGTAGAAGGGAAGGGCCTTTACCGACTACAACCCCAATAGGTTATAACTGATAAGGGTCCGCTAAGGCTGTCAAACAGAGTTGATAGCCGGCTGATATTTTTCAGCAAACTGTCTTGCACTTGTCTTTTATAAAGGGAGGAAGTATACATTTCCCCGTCATACGGCTAAATTAGTATTACAAAACTGTCAGAGATGCGTCTATCATTCCTCCTCATTTTCAGTCTCTTTCTTGGACAACTGGTTGTCGCTCAAACTGAGCTCACCGGAAAAATCGTAGATGCAGACACGGGAGAGCCCGTTTTCGGGGCTAATGTATTTGTTGAGAACACGACTATCGGAGCTGTTTCTGATCCCGATGGCAAGTTTACCCTGATAGGAAGTTTCGGTGAGTATGCCCGAATTGTTACTACTCATATCGCCTATAAGAGCAAGACACTTTCAATTAATGGCCGGAAAGTGGTCAATTTCACATTGAGACCTACAGTGAGAGAATTGAAGACGGTGGAAGTGGAGCGCAAAAAAGATCGCAAGTGGCAGCGCTTCTATTCCAGGTTCGAAAAAGCTTTTATTGGCACTACGCAAAACGCTAAGAACGTGATAGTTAAGAATCCCTGGGTAATTGAGTTTACCAAAACTGATGACGAAGGGCTGAATGGCTATACGGCAGATCTGCTGGAGATTGAAAACAAGGCAACCGGTTATGCCATTAAGTTTCTGCTAGAAAATTTTAAGCTCTCTGTGAATGAAACAGTCTATCAGGGAAGACCTCTGTTCACACCACTTGAACCCGCCAATGCTGAAGAGGAAGCAGCCTGGCAGGAGGCGAGAGAAAGAACCTACCTGGGCTCCAGGCAGCATTTCTTATACGCTTTAGCACAGGGCAGGGCCGCGGAAGAGGGTTTTGAACTATACAGATCGGACTTTGATGCGAAAAACGGCAAGTTCAAAACTTTGGGAGAAACGCAGCCAGACCAGGTTTTTCAAAACAAGCGACTTGATTTTGATGGCTTTCTCAAGGTGATCTATACCCGTGAAAAGCCCGAAAAAGCCTTCAAGAAGGAATTCAGCTCTACCACCAAAATAGGAACAGGAGGAAATACCAACCTGGGGAGCGGGCAGATTTTTGTTGAGAATAACGTCTCCTCCAAGGGACAGGTGTCCTATTTGTTTTCCAGATCATCTCAAGGGCTGGCAATTAGTGAAGATGGCGTGCTTAAAAACCCTCAGGGCTTGCTGGAATACGGCTACTGGGCCTGGCAGCGGGTGGCCAATCTGCTGCCCTATGAATATCATCTGGCGCTGGCTAAAGCACAGGAACCTGCAAAAATAAAGGAACCGGAAGCTAACGCACCTGTCGTCAGCACCGCTCCAAAAGTGGTAAATAAGAATGGCTTTGACCTTTCCAATGCCGTATTATCCGTGAATGACATTGTATCTGGCGGGCCTAAAAGAGATGGTATTCCTACCTTGTCTAATCCAAAATTTGAATCTGCTTCAGAAGCTGACTGGCTTAAGCCCGATGATGCTGTAATCGGGGTTTATATAGATGGAGAAGCCAGAGCATACCCGGTTAAAATTCTCAACTGGCATGAGGGTGTCAATGATCAGATTGGTGAAAGAGCCTTTGTAGTCACCTTCTGCCCACTCTGCGGTAGTGGTATGGTCTTTTCCAGAAAAATGGATGACGAGACACTTGACTTTGGTATTTCAGGGCTCCTCTACAATAGTGACCTGCTACTCTACGATCGTCAATCGGAATCACTCTGGTCGCAATTAGAAATGAAAGCCATATCAGGCCCGAAAGTAAATACACCTCTTGAGCTTTTGGCGTCTTATCAGCTTAGCTGGCTGGACTGGAAAAGAAAATACCCCGAAACCAAAGTGTTGAGCAAGAACACCGGATTCTCCCGTGACTATGACAGGGAACCTTACCAGGGCTATAGCAGCAATAACCGCTTGCTGTTTGCCGTGAAAAACCGCGACAGCCGTCTGGCCAATAAAGACGAAGTAGTAGGGGTGGAAGTCAATGGACACTTCAAGGCATACCCTCTTAAAAAGCTAAGAAACATGGGCGAAAACCTGTTCAGTGATAAAATAGGAGAGGTAACGGTCCAGCTGGAGTTTCTGCCGGAAAGTAACGCGCTTATCGTTATGAATGAGGCAAAAGAACTGATAGCCTCTACCAAACTCTATTGGTTTGCCTGGTATGCTTTTCACCCCGATACTGAAGTGTATTGATTCACCTGAAAATCTTGATATTCAGAGATTTACCAATCGCTTCTGTATCTACATTCTCTATTTCGCCCAGGGCCTCCAGTTGATCTATCGCCTGCTTCATGATTTCATCAAAGCTCTTTAAGGCTTCCGGGTCAAATCCCGGTGTCTCTTCAGCAGCGTATTTTATTATCAGCATCTGATTAAGACAGTTTTTGAGCACATGATCAGAGGCTTGTACCATAGCCTTGTATATGTCTTGCTCAGCCTCTTTAACGCTGCGGTTTTTCTTGAACCTTAAAAGATCAGCAACAAGAGAGGTTAAAACGATAAACAGAGGAAACACAAACTCATCGAGTTCGTAGCTTTCATAACGGACGATCCAGCGACAGAAAGTTTCAAAAAAGTCTATATCAAAAAATAGGGCAATCCCCAGCATTGCCACTGCTATCATGACCCCGATAGCAGTCCACCTGTAATTCTTCATCTATTTGGTTTAATAGCAATAAAACCTGCCTGTTACCCGGGCTTCTAAAGCCAGGTAGAAAGCAGGCCTTACATAGAATTGGCAAAGTTCGTTTAAGTGGCATTTTGACTTTGCGCAATTCACCGTATCGAAACTTATGAAACGAGTAACTAAAGATTAATGACTTGTATGTGTATCGGTAATTCAGGGTGATGAACCCGTCAGAAATTGATATGTGTATATACAGCCTAAAAAAGAGGGAAAGACTATCGGCCGGCTTTCCTGTAAAGGGCCAGAACATTTCCCAGTAACAAGAGCACCATACCTAAGGCTGTAAACACGGTAAACTGAAAATCTTCCAGAAAGGTAGAGATGGTGACAGCTACCACAGGCACCACTACAATGGCATAAGCGGCCTTACCGGGCCCGATTTTACTGATGAGCGTAAGGTAGGCACTGAATGCTACGATTGAACCAAATATGGTAAGATAAGCCAGGGAGCCCAGATAGGGCAGGCTGGTGTCCAGCACAAACTCTTTATCCAATATCAGGGCCAGAACGAACATGATCAAAGCACCATAACCCATACCGATGGCTGTTGCCTGAATGACGGGGATTTTGAGACTTGAATTCCTGGCAGATGTTATGTTGCCCAGGCTGGCTATCACAATGCTGGCTATTAACAGAGCCAGCCCTTTATAGCCTTCTCCGTCAGCTTCAAAGCTCACTAGCTCTGACCAGAAGATTATGGCCGTACCGGCAAGACCTGATATGGCACCGAAGATAATCTTACGGTCGATCTTATGCCCGAGGAAAATGGCCCCGAAAAACAGATTGAAGAAGATAAGGGTGGAAAAGCCTACCGCCACCAGTCCGCTGCTCAGGTGAGCTTCTGACTGATAAACGAGCCAGTAATTAAAGCCGAACAGGAGGGCTCCCTGCAGTGCTATCCGGGCATGCTCTCTGGCAGAAAACCTGAGGTTTCTCTTGGTCAATGCGCAGAAGACGATCAGGATCAGCGTAGCAAGCCCAAAGCGATAGGCCACAGACAGAAGTGGATCTACAGGCCCGAGTTGAAACTTAATGGCATACCAGGTTGATCCCCAGATAAGAGCAGGAATGACAAAGAGTAAAGAGTTGTTTGATTTATTCATACGGCTGATTGGGCGGCAATTTACTAATTGGCCGGCCGATCTGTCACCCGGATCATGCTGTTTCAGCAAAGCGGCTCACTTTTCTCAAATGAGAAAAGCAAAAAGGCGGTGTTTGCTCAAAGCCTTAGCCGGCACAGATTAAGAGATGCGAGATTTATCGCGCAATTCGATATTTCGAACGGATGATATCTGTGCTATTCATAATTTTGAACAGCCCCTTATTAATCAACTGATAACCAACATCATGTAATACATGGGCAAGGTTTTGCTAGAGCTTCGTTCATCAGGTATTCAGCCAATAGGTTATTTTAAATACAATCTGACGGTTTTTGATGTTCAATCCATCAGTAGTGTAATTATCTGTGTAGACCAGGAAAAAATCTGACATGGGACGGTAACGCCACTGAAAGCGTGAGAAGATATTGTAGTTCTCTGCCTGAGAGTTATACTGCACAGCCGTAGTCCAGAACATGGTGTTAGAGAAGCTGATCTCAGCATTGGCCCTGAGCAGATGCAGGGTGGTTTCTCCAAAGCCCTCAGCGAGCTCCACTTTGTTCAGGTCATAGTTGATACCGAAGGTGCCCCAGGGTTGTGCTCTCACGTTGAGACCGCTGGATACATTCAGGCGGGTACCGTTAAAGAAATCACCATAACCAGCCCG
>DIYF01000049.1 GCA_002427745.1 Roseivirga sp. UBA6061
TTGCTTAAGCAACCGGCCTTTTTTATGATCTTATGGTCCGTTTTTCACTCAGGGGGTGACCCGTTTCATGTGAAATACCTCCGTTCTCACTTCTCCTTTTTCTTTCATTTTCAGGGAGATGTCCATTTCGGTATCTGACTTACGTTCAAAAACTAAACCTTTGAAAGTGAGCTTGTCGGCTGTAGCTTCTATTAATTCAAAGTGGACGAAGTCTTCTTTTTCTTCCCAGGCTTTCATTTCGGGAGTGAAGTGCTTGAGCTTCATGCCGGTCTCATCCAGTGTGATGAACTCATAAAAGGCCACTTTGCCGTTCTGGATGTTGCGATACACTCCCATCATAGCACCGCCTGCCGGCATGCTCCATACCTCGTCTGAAGTGCCCCCGAATCCATCTCCGGTCCAGTGACCGGCCAGCCAGGTGTAGTTATTAATGTCGAATTTATCGGGCTGTGCTTCGCTCTTCAGCAAGGTCATGCTGCTCAGGGCTACTACAATGCCTGCCAGGGCGAGGGTCCATTTGAATTTTTTCATAGCGTTTAGTTATCGGTTCATAAAGGCCTTGAGTTCGATAATGCCGCCATATTTTAAATGGGGATTATCTTTTACCACTGCCAGGGCCTCTTCTTCGGTTTTTGTTTCAATAATAAAATAGCCGGTAGTCCTTCTTTCGTCAGTACCATCCAGCTGTGTGGTAGAAGAGGCTGTTACCTCCAGGGCATCATTTTTAAGTTCCTGGCCGGTAATTTTTACCCCTTTGTTATAGAGTCCGTTCATCCAGCTGGCGTACTCCTCAAACATTTCCATAGGGTCTCCCGGCTTGAAATTGCTATCCTCTTTCAGTATCATGATATAGCCATTGAGCGGGTCTATTTCAGCTACAGATCCGGTTTGTTTGCCTACTATATTACCGGCAAAAAATATGATGACTGATGCAGCAATACCGGCTGCATATTTAATATAGGTATTCATGGTGCGTGTCTTTTTAATCAATCCTTCTTTTTTCAATTCAGCCACAATCCTGTTCTCCAGTGCAGCCGGAGGTAGGTGTGCCGATGCCATGGCTTTAAAAGCTGCTTGTTCTTCCGGTGTCAGTTCTTCTTGATCCATCATCATTTGTCTTGGGAAGTCAATTGTTGCCTCAGGGCTTTTCTTGCCTGAAAAAGCTGGCTTTTACTGGTGCCTTCGTTGATATGAAGAAGGGCCGCAATTTCTTTGTGCTGGTATCCTTCTATATCGTGAAGTATGATCACTTTCCGGTAGCCCAGTGGAATACTGGAAAGTGCCTTTTCCAGGTCATAGCCTGAAACGGATGCTGTACTCACGCGTGGTCGGGCTGTCAGGGATTCAGCCACTTTTTTTTTCGATGCTTCTTTTTTCAGCTCGTCCCTGTTCAGGTTGATGAGTATGCCGGTCAACCAGGTCTTGAGCGTAGATTTCCAGCTAAAACTTTCCAGTTTTCTGATGGCCGTAATCCACATTTTCTGAACCAGCTCATCGGCTTCAAATTCATTGAAGGCGGTGAGTCTTAGGGCCATTTGGTACAGGTGTGGCGTCTTTTCCCGGTATAGTCTCCGAAATGCCGCCTCACTTTGAGTGTCCAAAAAATCTCTTACCAGTTCCTGATCGCTTGGCATGCGTCAACGCTTTGATTTGCTTTAATCACCCATAGGTGGACTGGGAATGAAAAATGGTTGTATCCCTTTGAAAAAAATACAAAAATATTTTCAAGCTGCTGATTCAGCGCAATAAGGAAGGGGAGCGTCAGAATCTGATTCTGAGAGAAAGGTTAGGGGTGAAGCCCAGGAGTACTCTGTCTCTGCTTTCCAGTATGGGAGCTGCATCTTCAATGACCTCAATCTTCTCAAAGGTGCGGTTGTTGATGTTTCGGTGATTAAGCAGGTTGATCAGTGACAGACCTATTTCTCCTGACCATTTACGGTTTGTCTTTGCCCCGAATTTATACCAGACAGAAGCATCTACCCGATGATAATTCCGAAGCCTGTTCCCGTTCAAAGGGCCATAGGTAGATTCATAATAGGTAATGGTCTCGTACTCCTCTTCCTCTTCTTCCTCCTCTTCTTCGATTTCAATTAACCTTGTTACCAGCTGAGGGTCGGTTTCCTGGGTCCAGGGCAGTCCTGTCTTAAATGTATAGCCCAGAGAAAACTCAAAAGCACCTGAGGTATAACTCGATGAAAGCTGGAGCTGATGCCTGGCATTGAGTGAGGAGGCAAAAACACCGGAGCTCAGACTGGGCATAAAAATCTCAGAATCCTGAAAATTATAACTTGACCAGACCCTGAAGTTACTCCAGCGTTTTAATACGGTCAGATCCAGTCCGTTGAGCTCTTCCGAACCAGGGTCAAAGCCTCCGTAATCACCGTGGGTGAAGCCCAGGTTCAGAGCAATGATACCATCCGTTACCTTTCTGTATAAATCCAGATCGAGCAGCCAGCCGTCTTTGTTGTACAGAAAACCAAGCGACAACTGCTTGTTGGTGATAAGTGGAACAAAGTCATCATCATCTGCCAGCACCCATTGTTGTTCAATGGTATTGGAGAAATTGAAATCTGATTCTTTTACAGCGCTGAGAAACTGATTGTAATGTCCGAAGGCAGATTTGAAGATCAGATCGTCATTGATCTGATAATTCAACCTGATCTGGTGGTCAAACGAAATATCTTCAAGAGGCCCATAATGGTTAATACGGGCTCCCAGGATCAGTTCCCACCGATCGCTGATATCCCAGTTATATTCTCCGAAGATGCCGTGAACGAAGCCTATGGCTTCTAGGGCCTCCTCCTCATCTTCTTCAAAAAGGCTTATTTGCTGACTGCTATTGGCTACGTTGTAGTGATTCAGCTGATAGCCGAAACGCAGGAAGCGTTTGCTGTCAATTCGCCAGTCATTGGTAGACCTGATCTCAAAATTAGTCAGGCTGTTATCCCGGATATCTATGTCATCGTCCTCTTCGTCACCGGCTGTGCGTTCATTGAAAAGGCGGTAATCCAGTGAAAAGTTGGCAAAGCTGGCACTTAACTGGGTTGCCAGGTTTTCCGAAATCCGATGCTCCCATTTCAGGTTCATGCCAAGATTGCTGATGTCATGGGTCTGGGTCAGGCTTTCATCATCCAGGGTAGAATTGTAATCGAGTACACTGCCTGATCTCAGAAAGCTGAACTTCCAGGTATTGCGGGTATCGGGTTCATAAAGCCACGACAGATTTAAATCGCTGAACCGGATAAAACTATTATAGCGAAAGGATCGCTCGGGGCCTCCCTGAATGTCTTCGGTGAGTGTGCCTTCAAAGAGTTTATCACTGATGGCGTTGAAGGTAGGGGTGGAAAACAGGTCGTTGTAAGAGCGCCTTGCTGCAATCATGATACCTCCATAATCTCCTTTAAAGGGCAGTTTGGTATATACATCGGCATGTGTCATGTTGATGCTGCCTTCATATTCTGAGGTGCTGTCCAGCTTAATGCGCGATTCCATTGAGAGCAGGCCGGCACTGGAACCTCCGTATTTTACGGGTACAAAGTTTTTATAGATGTTGACCTCACCGATAGAGGAAGGTATAAAGCTGGAGATATTGCCGAAGTAATGGGCTGACTGATACATAGGAATGTCATTCCAGTAGATAAAGGTATTGTCTCTGGAACTACCGCGTATATTCAGACCCGAAGCCGTCTCGTCATTGGAGTTAATTCCGGCAATAATCTGAGCAGACAGTAAAACATCTCTTTCTGAAAGGCCGGGCAGTACTTCCATTTCCTGTGGAATGATCCTGAAACTACTGGCTTTTTCATCGGAGGCAATACCGCTGTTTACATACTCTTTGATAATCACCTGCTGCAGGGTTTTTGTTTCAGGCAGGAGGGTGATCTTAAGCTCACTACCCGACTTGTAGGTATTCAGGTCCAGGTCTTGCGGATCATACCCCAGAAAGGAAAACTCGAGGGTGGCATCAAGGGGCTGGTCTATAAACAGCCGGAAGCGTCCGTCCGCATCAGAAACGCCTCCCAGATAAGAGTTTTTCAGACGTGCGGTGGCAAAGGGCAGGGTTTCTCCTGTTTCTCCGTCAAATACCTGGGCCCTCAGATATACCGATTCAGGGGTCTTAACAGAGATAAACTTTTGCTCGATAAGCTCATGTACCAGTTTCAGAGGACGAAGTAATTCTTCCAGAAAATCTTTGAGTTCACGATTGGTAGCCTGAATCGAGGCCTTTTTCCCTTTGATCTGTGTCGGAGAAAAGGCAAAGTAGATATCATAGTCTTTCTCCAGATCCTTGAATACCTGACTCAATGGCTTGTCATTGGCGGTATAAGTAATCTGAATGTTCTGAGAGCGTAATTGGTTGGCAAGCCCCAGTAATAGTAGCAGTACTACTGTTTTTTTAATCATGGATTTTTCCCGAGAATCCGTAAAGTATTTTTCGAAGCATCAAATTCGTATTGGAGCTCGAGGGTGCCCAATACCAGTTTAACTGCGCTGGCAGCACTTACATGAGGAAAGCCTCCATCATACATTGTAGTGTCTGCCGCATTATTTTCTAAAACCTCTATACCAAATACATTCACAAGCTCATCTATGGCTTCCCTCAATGGTACAGCATCTTCAAAAATCGTCATGCCATTAAGCCAGGACGGTTCGCTCGTAACACTTTCATTTTTCCAGCTACGCGTAATCGTGCCTTTTTCTACACGTACACCATCTCCCGGCAGCAGATCCAAATCAGCTTTCGTGCTGGCCACATTTACCTTACCGGTGTAGCAGACTACCTCTAATTTTTCATTTCTGGTTTTTACATTGAAGCTCGTGCCCAGAACGGTGACAGAACCAAATTCTGTATTCACCACAAAGCTGCTTCCCTTTTTTACCTGGAAGAAAGCCTCTCCGCTAATGCTTACCTCCCGGTTTTCTGCCCAGGTTTTCTCATTAAAGGAAAGGTTTGAGGTACCATTCATCTTCACTTCCGAGCCGTCTGGTAACATAACGATCTCCTGTTGACCGGGCGCAGTACTTATCCTGGTCAGCGGAGATTGCAGCAGAAAATAGGCGGTTACGACAATGGCGGTAAAGCAGGCAGCCACCGCGTAGCGGAAAACAGGTTGCATCCAGATAGTCTTCGTCTCTTTTACCTGAGACGCTTCGGCTATGCGGCCTTTAAGTCTGGCCAGTTCACCGTTGACATCATAGGTCGGTGCTGCAAGTCTGTCAGCTGCCTGAATCATCCGGGCATACTCTTTCCCTTCGGCCGAATTCTCGAACTCGGCCTTTTCCTCGGGACTGAGGTCATCATTCAGCCACCGGGCGAGGAAATCATCATTTTCTTCCCAGAGATTCATTTTTCAACAATTAATCAACCTTAAATACGTTGCTTCACAATTCACCCTACCCTCTGTATTAAATTTCTTTACAAACTTTTCTCAGCTTCACCAGTGCCTTGTGCATGCGCTTTTCTACAGCTTTTACGCTGACTTCCAGCATCCCGGCTATTTCCACATAAGTCTTTTTCTCTATTCTGTTAAGCAAAAACACTTCACGCTGCCCTTCCGGAAGCTGATCGATGGCCTGCGTAATGGTAGACTCAAATTCATTGTACTCCATCTGATACTCCGGATCTTCTTCGTTTTGCCGTGTTGTTTGAAGGTCCAGGTGTTTCTGCCTTACCTTGTCCTTGTCCAGGAGTTTCAAAAACTGATTCTGTGCTACTCTGAAAAGGTAGGCTTTTGCCAGAGCAGGAGTCACCTTCTGACAGTTCTGCCACATGATAAAGAAAGCCTCCTGTACCATATCTTCTGCTCTCTCAAGATCTTTGAACTTATATAAGAGGAAATTTCTCAGGAGCGGAGCCAGCGAAAGAAACAGTCTTTCATAAACTGATTCCTTACATACGTCTTGTTCTTCCGTGGTGTTCAATGCGGGTAAAATCTGAATGCTAAAATACAACTTCTTCACCAGCGGACAATCATAGTTGATTTTCTTCTGTATCAGCCTGTTATACTTTGTCTATGCTGTGTTGATCCGGTGCTCAAAACTGTCTCAGGGGCCGTTTTGAGAAGCTTTTTTTCGTGCAGAGGGTAGGGTAAAACTGTCAGGTCCGGTTTCAGATTCAAAGTTTTCAAACAATGAAAAATCAGAACCGCACCGTGAGAATAGTGGCCTTTACACTGATTGTTTTTTCTGTGGCCTGGATTGTTATTCGCTTCTCTGCCAACAGGGGCGGAGGCATGGATATCACTCCGGGACATAAGTATCAAATAACCTATGAGTTTGAGATCAGAGGAGAAGGAGATTACTGGGTAAAAACCTACCTGCCGATTTCTACTTCAAGACAAAGTGTAGAAGCTGTTTCGTCTAATGGCGGAGCTCGCGGAACCATGTCTCTTAACGGAGAAAATAAGTTGATGCGCTGGGCCGGTGAAGTATTCGGGGTCAGTACGGTTCACCATAGTTTTTCTTACCAGGGAAGGGACATCAGGTTCAGTATTGATTCGGCAGTACGCTATGAGCCGGTTTTCGATCCTGCGTTACTCTCTGAACTTTCGGCTACAGACAATATTCAGGTGAACCATCCGAAAATTGACCGCCTGGCGGAAGAGCTGACACAGGACGAAAAGTCTTTGTTGGGAAGGCTTCGCGCTATGTATGATTTCGTTTATCAAATCCCTGCCATTGCTACCAGCGATCTTACCGATGCACTGACTACCCTTGAGCAGTATGAAGCCTCTTGCAATGGCAAGAGCCGGTTGTTCGTTGCTCTATGCCGAAATCAACATATCCCTGCGAGACTGGTGGGAGGTTTAATTCTGGACGAAGGACGAAAAAAGACGTCTCATCTTTGGGCTGAGGTGTATGTAGAAGGACTCTGGGTACCAATGGACGCCCTTAATGGTCATTTTGGCAGCCTTCCGGCACATTATCTGGAGCTCTACCGGGGAGATGAATTTCTGATTACCCGCAAAGGAGGAGTGGATTTTGATTACATCTACGATATCCGAAAAGAAAGAATCAACCACTACCCCCGCTTTGCTATGCTGGATTTGTGGTCTGTGATAGATGAGGCAAACATCCCGGCAGATATGCTGCAAATGCTACTCTTGTTACCATTGGGGGCCTTCCTGGTGTCGGTTTGTAAGAATGTGGTGGGCATCAAAACCTTTGGTGTATTTCTGCCGGTACTGGTAAGCCTGGCGTTGATTCAAACCGGGCTGGTGGCAGGCGTCATCTTATTCAGCGCTATTGTGGCCGTGGTAGCTCTTTTCAGCTTTCCGTTGGAAAAATGGGGGGTACAATACACCTCCAAGATAGCCCTGATGTTGATAGCAGTTGTGCTCACCTCCCTTTTGGGTATCAGACTGTTGCATCAGACTCAGTGGCTTGATGCCTCAGCCCCTCTTTTCTTTCCCATTATTATCCTGACGATCGTTTCTGAGCGTTTCGCCAAAAAAACAGAAGAAGAAGGTGTAGGCATGGCCATGAATCTTTACGGACAGACACTGCTGGTTACCCTGTTCATCTATTTCATTCTGTCTTCTACAGTCATTCAGCACTTCGTGATGACTTTTCCGGAGAGCATCCTGACACTGGCCGGCCTGAACCTGCTGCTGGGTAAATGGATCGGGCTACGCCTCACAGAGTATCACAGATTTTATCAAGTAACAAACGCCTGAGTCATGCTAAGGAAAATGTGGAATACACTGAGAAAAACAGACCAGCTTGTGATGGGGATGAATCAACGCAATCTTGGCCTCATCTACCCGAACAATGCCAGAAAAAACTACAAGTACGCTGATGACAAATACCTGGCAAAGGAAATCATGGAAGCCAATAACGTGAAATGTCCGAGGACCTACGGTGTTGTAGAAAAGATAGGAGAGATCGAAGAGGTGTGGCAAATGGTGAGTCAGTGGCCTATGCTGGTGGTAAAGCCTGCGAAAGGAGCCGGGGGCAAAGGAATCATGATTCTGAAGCGGCAGGGAGATCAGTGGAGAAAGGGTAGTGGCCCCATTTCCGAGTCGCAGATTTTTACTCATATCGCCAACATCATTTTCGGGGTGTTTTCTTTTGGGGACGATGATCTTGCTCTGATAGAGGAGTATGTGGTGCCCCACGAATTCTTTGGAGAAATCTACCCCGCAGGAGTTCCTGATTTCAGAGTCATTTTGCTGAGGGGAGTGCCTGTTATGGGGATGCTGCGTATGCCCACAGCCAGGTCTAACGGTAAGGCCAATCTTCATCAGGGTGGTTTGGGTATCGGGGTAGATATGGAAACAGGGAAGCTAAAGCAGGCTTATGATGGTAAAAGACATATGGCTACCCATCCCGATAGCGGCAGTGTGATTACCGGGAAGCCTATACCGCACTGGGAAGAGCTTGTGGCACTATCGGTACAAACGGCAAAGGAGTTTCCACTCGACTACTTAGGGGTAGATCTGGTAATGGACAAAACTCATGGGCCGATGGTAATGGAGGTAAATGTAAGGCCGGGACTGGGCATACAACTCGCCAATCAGGAAGGTATGAAGGAAGCTCTCAAAAGATTAAAACTTGACTAGCATGGAATATAAACAATCAAAAACCCCTTATCTGAGTCTGATTGCGGCTATCGCGTTGATAGCGGGTATTGCGCATATACAACCAGCAACTCAGGTGATTCATGTAAGCATTGAACCCTCCTCGCATAATGGGCGCAGCATAGAAATCACCGGGCTACAGGGGGAAGCCCATACCATCTTATCAACCGAAAAAGAACTAAATCATGAGAAGGAGAACGATAGCGATCGCCATACTCTTAGCCTTAACTAGTATACAGCTGAATGCCCAATGGGAACGTCAGTTCAGAGCAGGATTAAATGCAGGACATGAGTGGAATATTTTTTTAAACCCGTCCGTGATCCGGGGAGCAGAAGAAACACTTTTCAGAAGCGACCTGTGGGTCAATGCACCTTATCAGGGAGGCTTTGTGAGTGCTGATTTTAACAGAGACCTGGGCAAGAGCCGCTGGAAGATTGGTGCCTACTTGTCAGGAGCCAACTATAACTTGAGGGTCAATGCCAATCGTCATTCTTTTCGGCTGAACACTTCGTATCGGGTCAAATATGCCAGTAGAAAGTACTTTGAGGTGGCTCCGGAGCTTTACAGAATCAAGCGGGTAGGGATCAACGATCAGGATGCTATTCTGTCTACCCCCTTTTCGTATTTCAGGTTTACACTGCCCGTCAAATTCGACTTCTATTTAAGAAATAAGGCCTGGCTGAAGACGACCTCAGGTTACCTCTACAGAAGCTATGACAGAACAAATGCCCGACAGCTTTCCTACCATGCAGGCTTTATTGAGGCCGGCTTAAGTAAGAAATGGAAGTCTGATAAAAATGAAACAAAGTTGACTTACACCAATCGTGTTGAGGTACGGCTCTACAAAAATCTCGAATTCTTTCTTGATGAGCCTGACGAGCCGGGTGACCCTGCGGAGCCGGAAGAAGTTGAAGAGAGCTCGCGGGTATGGACTTACCTGAGCAATGATCTGGAATATAGCATTAAGCCCCTGCACCAGAACTTCAAACTCACTGTGGGACTTTATACTACTATCAGGCTGGACAGTGAAGAAGAGAACAGTTATAAAGAACTGGCACCGGGAATTCGTACCGAATGGAAATTGAGCAGATGGACACTTAGTGGTAACCTGAGCTATGTCTACCGAAATTTTTCAGAGCGCGAAGTTGGCGAGGAAGAAGTGCCGCTTCAGTATAAGTACATCCGTGGTTATGTGAAAGCCAGTGTGCCCCTTGGGGAAAAGACGAATTTCTATATAAAGTCGAATGTAGTTAACCGGGCATCGAGCAATGATCTGCTCACCAGAGGCTTTCGCGAGTATTTCAACTCCAGGATTGAAATGGGGATTACCCTGAGATTATAAACGGATTTAAGAATCTATAAATTGGTTGGTGCAAAAGGCTGAGGAAGACGTCCGAGGCCTTTTCTTTTGTCTTTTGTTGTTTCCTTACAGAAGAGAAAAATAATTTCAGGCAACCTTTTGGCTGTTTCTTCCATCTATTTCGTAGAAGACTGTAACGTTTTTTGAAAATGGCGGTCTTCAAGGAAGACGTCAAAAACTCAAATCATGAAGAATCAATTTACCCACCTTACCCGTTTCGGGTTAGCCACTGCGCTCTTTACTCTTTTTACTATCGGAGTACAGGCCCAGTCGAATACCGTGAAAGCATCTGATATCATGGATGCCCTCAAACAAGGAAAAGAAGTCAGCTATGAAAATGTAACCGTTACCGGTGTGCTGGACTTCACCTTTATGGATGAGAAGCTTCCCGACCTGCCGAGAAGAAGAAGGTGGTGGAGAAATGGTGGTGATAACACGGTAAATGAAGTGATCGAGAGCAAAATCA
The DNA here is from genome assembly GCA_002427745.1 of Roseivirga sp. UBA6061. GTDB lineage: Bacteria > Bacteroidota > Bacteroidia > Cytophagales > Cyclobacteriaceae > Roseivirga. Next base: position 10,407 of record DIYF01000049.1, read on the forward strand.
CCTTTACCAATGTCACTTTCGCTCAGGATGTGATTGCCTATTATCACGATGATCGTTCTGAATACACCTTTACCGCTGACTTTGAAAACGATGTGGTATTCAAAAACTGCAAGTTCGAGCGTGATGCCATGTTTAAGTATTCTGAATTTGAGCGAAACGCTTCGTTCGAAGGTTCTGAATTCTACGATGATACTACTTTCAAGTATGCTCACTTCGAAGAGAAAGCCAGTTTTGCGAGCACAAAGTTTGATGAGAACGCCATGTTCAAATACACCAAGTTCAGAAGAGGTGTTTCTTTTGAGGAGGCCCGCTTCGAGAGATCTCTGGATATGAAATACACCGAAGTAAGAGGTGATTTTGATATCAAAGGACTCTACGTTCGCTGGGATATCGACACGAAATACACCAAGATTAACGGTCGTGGATTCTCAAAGTACATGCTGGACAACTAAGGAGACTCCCTTAAGATAAAGACACTAAACTACCTGTAAATTTCATTTTTCAGGTAAGAAGGCTGGCCGTTGGTCAGCCTTCGCTATTGCTGTTGTTTGATAAACTGCTTGGCCAGAATATTCATCTTCATGTTATAAGGGATGATCTTACCAAGTGCTTTGTAGAATCGGGGCACGGCCTTGGGAATGGCCACCGCTTTGCCTTTCAACATGCGGTCAATAGTATATTCCGCCACCTCTTCCGGTGTTGCCTGAGTCAGTTTGGAGAAAAAGCCCATCTGCTCATTGCGTGCCAGTACATCGGGGTTGGTCAGTACTGCGGCAGGGCAAAGTACCGTAACTCCCACATTCGTCATTTCCAGCTCTTTTCTCAGTGATCTGGAGAAGGAATAGACGAATCGCTTACTCGCTGAATAGATTCCTTTGTAAGGGATATCATAGAAGGCCGCCATGCTGGCCACATTGAGGATATAAGCCTTAGGGAGTTGCTTAAAGTCTTTCAGGAAAAGATGTGTGAGCATCACCAGATTTACCATGTTCAGCTGCATCTGTCCATAGTAGAACTGTGCCGCTTTGGTATCAAAAGCTCCTGAGTTGCCCAGGCCGGCATTGTTCATCAGCTTATCTACCCCGTAGCCATTCTCCAGGCACCAGTCATAGATTTCCTGAGGAGCCTCCTTTTGCATCAGATCTTTACCCAGGCAATGAAATTCCTGATCAGGGTACTGAGCTTTCAGAGCATCTGTAACTTCATCCAGTTTGGGTTCCGGTAAAGCTACCAACAGTACATTTTCTCCTCTCAGAGCACAGTGTTCTGCCAGGGCCTGGCCTATGCCATTACTTGCCCCTGTCACAAGGGTAAACATCCTTTTTTCAGCCATTATTCTTCTTTTCTCAACCAATCAACGGTCTTCTGAATACCATCTTCCAATGAGGTGATTTGATAGCCCAACTCTGTCGTTGCCTTTTCACTGGATACACTCCATTTATAGAGGTACTTTCTCACCCATCCGGGAGTGATCATGGGCTGTCTGCCAAAATTCTCCGCTAAAAATAGCTGGATTTTGCCAAAGGCCAGAAGTACTCCGAGTGGCATTTTGTACAGCTTGTATTTCTTTCCACCTACTTTGGCAATCAGGTCGAACAACTCCCAGTAGGTAGCATCGTCTCCGCCAAGCAGGTAGCGTTCACCCGCTCTTCCGTTTTTCATGGCCAGCACATGTCCGTTTATGACGTCATCAACAAACACATAGTTACCCGTAGACATGCCGTCACCCGGAATAAATTTCCATTTACCCGCGATATATTGCTTTACCAGCTTGGTTACCGAGTTACTTACATTCAGCGGGCCCGGACCATAAACACGGGTTGGGTTGACAATGACGACATGCTGTCCTTCCAGCACGCGTTCTTTGATCTTGAGCTCAGACTCGTATTTGGTACTTTCATAGTCCGTGAAGAAATCAACCTGTCTGGGGGTTTCTTCATTGACCGGTCCGTCTACGGCAGGGCCTATTACCCCGGCAGTGGAGGTGACCACTATTTTCTCAACACCCTGTTTTTTGGCCGCATCCAGGATATTGAGTGTACCATCAATATTTACTTCTTTAAAGGTGTCTCCTTTGGCCCAGACGCTGGCAAAAGCAGCCAGGTGAAACACCTCTTGACAGTCTTGCATACCTTCTTCCAGTGCCTCAATGCTGAAGAGGTCACCTTCCACAAACGAAATGCGTTCATGAGTCAGGGCTGAAGCTTTTGATTTGGACCGGATCAGGGCCACAATTTCATGACCCTCATCGGCCAGTTTATGCGCGAGCTTACGGCCTATAAAGCCGGTGGCTCCGGTAATGAAAATACGTTTATTCATTAGCGAACACTCATTTCAGGGTGATGTCTCAGGGAGAAAAAGAAGTTGGAAAGCGCCAGGGTGATGTGCACGAAGAACGCTACCCAAATGGTACCGGTAGTCAATGTGATCAGGCAAAGCAGAATGCCGAGAGGCACTGCACCTACCGTTTCAGCCAGGTTTTTAGGTACATGTACTAAGGCGTAGAATGCCGCATTAAGCACTATGGCAGGCCAGTCTCCTATCAGGGCAGCTGTAGAAAACAGCAGCAGTCCTCTGAACATAAACTCGTAACCGAAGAGGTAAGCACACCAGCTAAAGGCATTGATGGCTACCAGCTTTTTGCTCCAGACTTTCTCCCTCACATTGGGATAAAACGCCAGGTTCTTCTCCTTTTTGGAGTTGAAGAAGTTCATAGGCACTACGATACAGGCAATCCCCAGAATCCAGTAGAGAGAAGTCAGCCCGTTTTGGAATTTCAGCCCGTAGTCTCCGAACGATTTACCCATCACCAGCACCATGATAATGGCCGGAATGATACCGATGGTCATCGCTCCCAGATAACGGGTGAAATGGATCATTTTAGTGTTACCTTTTTCCTCTCCGTATTTTGAGAAGAATCGGTCTTTGGTTTTGTCTGAAATGGAAACGAAATGATAGACGCTGAATCCGGCCGTTACCAGGGCCATTGCCAGTGTAGATTCCAGATAAGAGGCATCCCAGGAAGGTACGTTCATATTGCGGTTCTAAAATGGAGTGCAAAAATAAGAACATCTGCCAGATTTGGGTAGATTAGCTGTTAAATAACGTTAGAGACCAGTCCTATGAGATCAATTTTGGTAACCCTCCTTTTATGCACCACTTTTTGCTTTGCCAGTGCCCAGGAAAGCCTTACCACAAGTCAGTTACTTGACAGAAGCATTGCTTTTCATGACCCTGACGGGCAATGGATGGACTGTAAGTTTACCCTGGTGATTGACATGGAGATTCCTGACAGACCTGTGAGATCCAGCAAGGTGACCATTGATAATGAAAAGGGAACCTTCGGGCTGGATATATTGCGCAGCGGACATATGCTCCAGTACAAAGTAAACGGGCTTGACTCCACAGAAGTAATGATTGATTTCAGAGTACCTGATTCAACACAGGTAGCTTCATTTGATCTGACTGCGGATCGTGCCAGGCGCTGGAGGGACTATTATGGCTATCTCTATGGCCTGCCTATGAAGCTAAAAGACAGTGGAGTCAACATTGCCGAAGGCGTTATTAGTACAACCTTCCAGGGACAACCGGTACTGGCTCTCAAAGTTACTTATGATGAGCAGGTAGGTTCTGATACCTGGTATTTCTATTTCAACCCCAATACCTACGCTATGGTAGGCTACCGTTTTTATCATGACGAGGCCAAAAATGACGGGGAGTACATTGTGCTCAGTGGCATGAGCATTAAAAATGGAATGCGTATCCCCAAAGACCGTGCCTGGTATGTCAATGCTGATGACAGGCTGTTGGGTACAGATTATCTCGTAAATATGGAAGTGAAGCGGTACTGGGATTAGCCGGCAGGCCGGACTAGTTCTTCTTCTTTTTCTTCAGAGATTTGATGAACTGTCCCCAGGCGAAGGGATTCAAAAGCGGGTTGGTTCTTGGCCCTGCACTGTTCTGCAGGTTTTGGAACTGCTGGTTCATCATATAGCGATAGTTCAGGTCGGCACTCCCTTCTATGGGCATCGTGCGAATCAATTCCTGGACCACGCTGGGCTCAAAGTTTCTCAACACGGATTCCTGCTGCTCACTCAGGTTCATGGCCATGATGGCCTCCTTGAATATCTCTTCTGTGGGGAACGGGTTAATCTCTACATCTGCCAGTTGGGTAACCTCTTCTTCCAGCACCATGATGACGGTAAACTTATCCCCGACATCATCCGGAATTTTTATGGCGCGATTTTTAAAACCAATTACCGAAAAGACTACCTCATCACCTGCAATAAAAGGGTGGCTGAACCATCCTTTCAGATTTGATGCCGTACCTCTGCCGGTTCTGGGATTGTAAATGTTCACAAAGGGAATACCTGTACTGTCTGCGTCCATTACCAGTCCGGCAAGCTGTACGATTTTGGGTCCGTCATCCTGCTGGGCTACAGCACGATTCAGAGAAAGCCCGCACATCACGGTAATGATGAACGCAACGAGGAGAAATTTTCTTGTGAGCTTATTCAAAATCGCAGCTTTGGTTTCCACTTATTAAGACGAAACTGAGGAAATAAGGATTAACCTGATTTACCGAAACAGCTCGTGTTTGCAATATTAACAACCAAAAGGAGGAAAATTGTTGCCACTGGTCATTATTCTTTTCAATTTAACAATTATTAACCGCAATGAAACTCAAGAATTTTAGCCTTCCTTTCGGTGGTCAGATCTTCAAGGCTTTGTCTGATGAGGCCCGGATCAGGATCATGCATCTCCTGTACAGAAACAAGGAACTGACCATTTCTGACCTTGAGCATATCCTTGATTTTACCCAGACCAAAACCTCGCGTCACATTACCTATCTTAAGAATTCCAATATTGTGAATGCCCGTAAGGTAGATCAGTGGGTTTTTTACGGGATCAGGGAGGAGGTAGAAGATATTATCAGCCAGATCTTCACTTTCCTGAATAAAGACAGTGTACTGCAGAAAGACCAGGAACTCTATGAGATTCTGAAATCAAACCGGGAGCTGGCAGAGAACCGTGTTCAAAACAGGGGCTGGATTTCCTGAACTTTTATGACCGATCGGGGTTTTCTCACAAAACACTCTCTTTGAAAACATACAAACACATTTTCTTTGATCTGGATCATACCCTTTGGGACTATGAGGGAAATGCCGGAGAAGCGCTCCATGAACTTTACGACCATTATCAGTTAGGTGAGAAAGGTATGTTTTCCAAGGCGGAACTGGTCGAAACCTTTTTTGCGGTAAATGACATGCTGTGGGATGATTACAATCATCATCGCATTCAACGCAAAGACCTGCGCGAAAGGAGGTTCCCCACCATATTCAAGCGACTGGGTCTGGCAATTGAGTTGAGGCCTCAGAACATTGAGAAGGAATATATTGCGCTGAGTCCTACCAAAGGCAAAGTATTCGATCACGTCCATAAAGTGCTGGAGTACCTGAGCCCGAAATACGAACTGCATATCATTACCAACGGTTTTGACGATATACAAAGCACAAAAATGTCCAGCTCTGGAATAGCTGATTATTTCAAGGCGATCATCACTTCAGAAACAGCCGGCTTCAGAAAACCAGACCCGAGGATTTTTCAGCTGGCAATGGACCGAAGCGGGGCACAGGCAGAGCACAGTCTTATGATCGGAGATAACCTCAGGACTGATATTGGGGGAGCCCGTGATTTCGGTATGGATCAGGTCTTTTTTAACCCGGGTCGGAAGTCCCATACCGACAAGGTGACCTATGAAATTTCGGGCTTAAAAGAACTGATGACTTTGCTTTAGTGTTGGCCTTTTAAACACTCCGTGAAACGGCTATATTTGCCGGACTATAATAGAAATCAAGAAAAAGATACAACCTATGGCTACTGGATTTTTCAATGTACCCACTCCCGTAAATGAGCCGGTAAAGGGCTATGCCCCCGGTTCTCCGGAAAGAAAATCATTGCAGGCGGCTCTTGCAGAGGCCCGCGCTAAGCAGATAGACGTACCTATGTATATAGGTGGCGAAGCAGTACATACTGACAACAAGCAGGCTATGACGCCTCCGCATGATCATCAGCATGTACTGGGACATTACTCTGAGGGTGATGCATCACATGTAAAAGCAGCGATTGATGCCGCTATGGCAGCTAAAGCTGACTGGGCCAATCTGGGTTGGGAACACAGAGCCAGTATTTTCCTGAAAGCCGCTGAGCTGATAGCCGGACCTTACCGTGCTAAAATCAACGCAGCTACCATGCTGGCTCAATCTAAAAATGCCTTCCAGGCTGAAATTGATGCCGCTTGTGAGTTCATAGATTTCCTGCGCTTCAATGTGAAGTACATGACTGAAATTTACGCACAGCAGCCGGAGTCATCTCCGGGTATCTGGAACAGGGTAGAGCAAAGACCTCTGGAGGGTTTTGTGTTTGCTTTAACTCCTTTCAACTTTACTGCCATTGCCGGTAACCTGCCTACTTCTGCTGCCATGATGGGTAACACCGTTGTATGGAAGCCTTCTAACACGCAAATCTACTCGGCCAATGTGCTGATGGAGGTGTTCATCGAAGCTGGTGTTCCTGCAGGTGTGATCAACCTGGTATATGTAGATGGTCCTACGGCAGGTGACGTGATCTTTAATCATGCCGACTTCGGTGGTATTCACTTTACCGGTAGTACCGGAGTGTTCCAGCATATCTGGAAAACAATTGGCGAGAACATCTATAAGTATCGTTCTTATCCGAGAATTGTAGGTGAAACCGGTGGTAAAGATTTTATCATGGTACATAAATCATCAGATGCTAAGGAAGTGGCTACGGCTATTTCCAGAGGTGCCTTTGAGTACCAGGGTCAGAAATGTTCTGCGGCATCACGTGCCTATATTCCCTCTAACCTTTGGGAAGATGTGAAGAAATACGTACAGGCTGATCTGGAGTCTTTCAAAATGGGAGGTACTGAAGATTTTACCAATTTCATCAATGCGGTAATCGATGAGAAGTCTTTTGACAAAATCGCCAACTACATTGATACCGCCAAGGCAGACGATAATGTGGAGGTAATAGCCGGTGGTAACCATGATAAGTCAAAAGGTTACTTTGTGCAGCCAACCGTATTGAAAGCCAATGATCCTAAGTACACTACCATGTGTGAGGAGATTTTCGGCCCGGTACTGACTATCTATGTATATGATGAAGATAAGTTTGAGGAGACGCTGGATCTGGTAGACAATACCTCGATCTATGCGCTGACCGGTTCTATTTTCTCAAGAGATCGTTATGCGGCTGAGCTGGCTACGAAGAGACTGGAGCAATCAGCGGGTAACTTCTATATCAACGATAAACCTACAGGTGCTGTAGTTGGACAACAGCCATTTGGCGGTGCCAGAGGTTCGGGTACCAACGACAAGGCGGGTTCTATGATCAACCTGTTGCGTTGGGTGTCTCCACGTACGATCAAGGAGACTTTCGTGCCTCCAACCGATTACAGATATCCTTTCTTAGGAGAAGACTAAAATTTAGTCAGGTACATTATGGATAAAGCCTCTGATCGAAATAGTATTCTGATCAGAGGCTTTTTAATTTAGGCATATGGAAGATCGAAAAGAGATAATAACCTTTCTGTCAGCAGAGTTTCCCGCCATCCTAAAGAAACTCTCCCCGGACGCGAAGCCTGCCTGGGGCCTGATGACGCCTCAGCATATGGTGGAACATCTCATTGTGGTTTATAAAATGTCTATAGGCCGTATTAAGATCCCGGTTATATCTGCCGTAGAAGATCACCCGCGTTTGAAAGCCTATCTGATGAAGGACAGCCCCATGCGCAGGTCAGTTCCTTCACCTACGGGAAACAATAAACTACAGCCCCTGCGATCAGCTTCTTTGCAGGAGGCGATTGAAAAGGTGCTGAAAGAGACGGAACACTTTATTCGTTTTACAGAAGAGCAGCCGGACTTTCTGGCAGATCATCCCTATGGCGGACCTATGACAGCTGAAGAATGGCTGTTTTTTCACCGCAAGCATATCAAGCATCATCTGATTCAGTTTAACCTGATTCCCGATTATGAGTGAACATTATCAAAGACTGGAGCAGATGTTTCACAGTGCCCCTATACAGGACCTGTTGCCGGGAGCAAGTATGAAGGTGTCTGAAGGAAGGGCAGAGTACGTACTGGACATCCGGGAGGCCTATTTTCACGCTGCGCAGGCGATGCACGGTGCTGTATACTTTAAGATGCTGGACGATGCGGCCTATTTTGCTGCGGCTTCTCTGGAAGCGGAGTACTTTATTCTCACCAAGTCGTACAACATCCATTTTCGCAGGCCGGTTGAAGCTGATACACTCAGAGCAGTAGGTGAAGTGATAGCTGTTGACAATGGGCAGTCGGTGGCCAAATCCGTGATTTACAATAGTAATGGTAAGGTAGTGGCTCAGGGTGAGGGCATATTTGTCAAAGGACCTAAGCCTTTGACCAGCTTACCCGGGTATTCCGGTTAACCCTCTGCTTTGAGCTTTACCACAATCCGGGTGTCCTTTACGTCCAGGAATTTGCCCTTGTACTTGCCGCTGAGTATTTCAAAGACGTTACGTTCCAGCTTCAGGGACTTTTCTTCTGAGAAAGCTACTTTGAAAGTCTTACCGATAACATCTCCCTTTTCTCCGGCATACCAGCGTTTAGGTGATTTGGCTTTGACAAGTTTAACTTTCATGGTGATTGCAGTCATTGAAAGCTAGCTTTCTAAGATCAACTGAACTTCACCTAATGGTTAAGGATCAGTTAATTAGCTGGCTGACAGCGTGAAAATGTAGAGCGTATTTTACCGATCAGTCATTGTCTCACCCGTTTAGCCCGGTAATTGACAGGGGCCTGATAACTTTTTCTAATTTGAAGAGTCTTTAGAATAATCACTCACACAAAAACCAGGTCAAAATGAAAAAACTATTTACACTTATGCTGGCAGCAACAGTCAGTGTATCAGCCTTTTCTCAATCAAAGGTGAAAGAAAAAGACGTCATCGGTCAGTGGGATCTTATCATTGATCTTGACGAGATAGAAGATGAGATCGAAAGAGATCTTGAGGATGAAAACTGGCTTGCAGCCCGCTTTGCCAGGTCTATCAGCAACTTTGCTCTCAATATCGTTGAGGAAATCGACATCAGAATGGACTTCAGAGAAGACGGTGAACTGAAAATTTCAGTGAATGCCTTTGGTGTCAGAGAAACAGAGTATGTCGAATGGTATATCAATCGTGACGGAGAATTGGTGATTGAAGACGAGCATGACAGAAGAGGAAGAAGCAAAAGAAGACACATCAATATCGGAGACGATGATGATGTATGGATGATGAAAGGAGATAAGCTGGTCTCATATGCAAAAGGGTACAGGGGCAGAATGAGACAGCAGGAAATTTATATGGTAAAGAGATAAGCGTGATACGCTCATTAAAAAGCCCCTGATGGAAACGTCAGGGGCTTTTTCGTTATCTGGTTTATTGAAAAGGTTAGTAATAACTGGATAACGGTTTTTTTAGTGCTTTCAATTGATTGGTGGTCAATGGCTCAATGCGTATAGTATTTGAGCTTCTCATAAGTAGCATGATCCATCTCCGCAATTTTCTCCAGGTTCAGGTTCTTGAAGAAATGCTCTCTGATTTCCAGTAGTTCGTCATAAGGCCCTCTGGGAGAGATAAGCTTGGTAAATATGGGGGTACACTCCAACAGAATGAAAAGGAAAATGATAAAGATATTGGCAACATAAATGGCGTTGTTCTCCTCGCCCAGTATTCTCAGTGCCTCCAACCGGGCAGCCATTCCATCCCAGGGGTTTCTCTTCAGATCAACCACTTCAGTTTGTTTTCTGGCAAAGAGTTGATCCCATTCCGCTTGTTTTTGAGCAATGAGCGGGGTATTCGTAGCCTTGAGAGCATCTAATTCCTGTTGTGCCCGGTCTGCATCTGCTTTTTTGGCGCGATAGATGGGCCCCATATCGCGTTTCATGGAACCGCCTGTGCCATCGGCTTCCTGTTGAGCAAGCGTAACCAGCTGATCTCTTTTAGTGGCCTGTGTTGTGATTTCCTGCTTCAACTGATCTATCTGGCTCTGCATAGTGTTTAATTGAGCAGTATAGCGAGACTCTACAGCTGTGATTTCGCGTTGATAGATTTCTTCTTCCAGTGTGACCAGTTTTCTGTCTATTTCTTTTGAGAAAATCTTAAGCTCAAGCGGCTTGGAGATGACAATAGCCAGCACGACAGCCAGCACAATTCTGGGGCTGGCTATAACGAACTCTTTCAGCCAGTCATTCTTCTTTTTTCTCATGGTAGAAACGATAAAACGATCCAGGTTGAAAATCACCGTGCCCCAAAGCAGGCCAAAGCCAGAGGCCCACCAGACATTGTCAAATACTGTATAGAAGGCATAGCCCCCTGAAAGAGCAGCCAGCAGGCCGGTGAAAAATACGGCAGCGCCCATGCCTGTGAATTTGGAGGCTTCTGTGGGGCATCTTTTGAGAAGGGATTGATTGGCTCCTGCACAGAACCAAAAGAATTCTTTGAGTGTGGTCATGATACTTTGAGTTTTGCCAATGAAAACTCTCACTGACGGTCAAAGCATGTTTGACAACAGAAATGGGAAGGAGGTTTCAATGGTGTTGTTGTGATAGAGGAAACGCAGTATCAGTCATTATGTTGTGTTAACCAGTACCTTTTTATACATAGTAGTGAATTGTGAACTTCCCTATCGTTCTGATACGTCTCTGAAGAGGCTTTAGACAGTGTTTCTGAACCTTAAATCAATTTAGTGTAAAAAATACACAAATATACTAGGTTAGCATTTTTGAGCCTTCTATATTTGTGTATAATAAACGCAAAAAAAGTTTCCAATCTAAATTGAAGAGCTATGTTTGGTTTTAATTACATCAAATTCGATACAGCCGATTACGTTATTCTTTACAAGAAGGGTAAGGTTCGGAAAGAGGGTAGAGGTCTTGCTTTCTGGTACTTTTCTCCGGTAAGCTCTATTGTTTCCATTCCTCTCCAGAGCAATGATTTTCAATTTGTTTTTAAGGAGAAGACTCAGGATTACCAGGAGGTGACCCTTCAGGGGCAGGTTACCTATAAGGTAAGAGAACCGAGGCAACTGGCAGATAACCTTGATTTCACGGTCAATTCCAGAGGTGAATATCTGAAGGATGATTTTGAGAAGCTGGAGCAACGCATTATCAATGAAGTACAGACAGCCGCTTCGTCCATGATACAGAGGCTTAGTCTCCGGGATGCGCTGACGCGGGTGAGGGATGTGGAGGCTCATATTTTTCAGGAAATGGAGGCGTCAAAAACCTTCGAAATACTGGGGCTGGGCATCATGAGAGTGAACTTGCTGGGTATAGTGCCTAACCCGGAAATGGCCAGGGCCCTTGAGGCAGAAACCAGGGAGGCACTTCAGAAGGATGCCGATAAGGCCATTTATGAAAGAAGAAACTTTGCTGTGGAGCAGGAGCGAATGATTCAGGAAAGTGAGCTCAATACGGAGATAGCAGTAGAAGAAAAGCAAAAACAAATCGCTGAAAAGAAGATGGAAACCGAAGTTGTGAAACAGGAGAATGATCAGCGATTAAAAGAAATGGCCATGGAAGCCGATATCTCAATTGAAAAGCAAAAAGAAGGTTTGATCAGTCTGAAAGTGGAGAATGAGAAGAAGCAGGCCGATGTGAAAGAGTATGTGTTGAATGCCTCTTTGAAGCCGTACAGAGAACTGGACTGGAAAACGCTAATGGCGATTAATAGCAGGGGGAATAATCCTAAAAACAATATCGCTCTGGCTTTTCGCGAGCTGGCCGAAAATGCGGATAAGATCGGCAATTTGAATATTTCGCCTGATTTGCTCGATTCTATGATCAGTACTAAGGGATAAGACCATGGGATTCGAGCATGCAGTCATCATAAGAGATAAAACCAGGCTTGAGCAACTGACAGAACGTTTTAATACAAAAGCTCAGGCCAGGTTTTATATTGAAAGATCCGGGGCAGACTTTGATCTCTATGAAGAGGAGCACAGGGTTTTTTATACGGGGCTCAGAAAGTTACAGGACGGGCTGAAAAAGGAACTCAAATACAAGGTGGTGGACCGTTCTTTTTTGCCCACCTATCTCTTCAACGAACAGGAGCTGGTAATTGTGGTCGGTCAGGATGGGCTCGTGGCCAATACCGCCAAGTATGTCAATGATCAGCCCATTATTGCGGTGAACCCCGACCCGGCCAGCTATACCGGAGTTTTGCTACCCTATAGCCCTGCCACTTTTAAGAATGCTCTTAACTCTGTTTTGGCCAATACTCATAAGGTCAAAACGGTTACCATGGCAGAGGCCGTGATGAGTGACGGACAGCGTCTCCTAGCCTTCAACGATTTTTTTATCGGGGCCTCCAGTCATGTCTCTGCCCGGTATAGACTCTCTTTTCAGGGGGAGTCAGAGGTGCAATCTTCAAGTGGTATCATCGTATCCACGGGGGCCGGTTCTACAGGCTGGCTGAGTTCCGTCTTCAATATGACGCACAACGTGAATCAGTATTTCAGGCCTGGTAAAAAGCACAGACAACCCGCCATGGACTGGAATACCAATCATTTGCTTTTCGTGGTGCGGGAGCCCTATGCCAGTGTCAATACACAGGTGGCGCTGGGCTTCGGGCGTATCAATAAAAATGATCACCTGCACATAGAATCACATATGGCTGGTAATGGCATCATCTTCAGTGACGGGATTGAAGCTGATCACCTGGAATTCAACACCGGAACATCTGTAAAGATTAGTATGGCCCCTGAAAAGGCTCATATCGTTGTCTGATGTCTATTTGGCCAGCAGGATCTTCATCATCTCACGGGCGCCCACCTGACCTTTCTTTTTAATCAGGTCTCTGGGAGTGCCGTCCCCTATTTCATAGGTAATGCCTTCCGCTTTGAATTCACTGTAGAACCAGTTTTTGGATACAGGAGAGTTGACAGCAAAAGGACTGATTACCCCCTGATCTTCCGGTATCTCTTCAAATATTTCAGCTATCCATTCACGGGCGAAACCGGGGATTACCGATTTTACCGTATCGTCATAGATGTAGTAAATATCAGACCAGGTGGAGTGGAAATCGAGTCCCAGGGTAACTTCGCCTTCAGAGGCATTCACTTTATCGATGATATCTTCACATACCTGCCTTACCTCAGGTTGACGATAATAAGCCCAGTCGCGGTTCAGGTCAATACCTCCTTCATTATGTCGCCAGTGTCCCAGGTCTACACCATCGGGGTTCATCATAGGATAAACCAGTACCCTGTATTTATCTAAAAACCGATTGCTGAGTTCACTGTCACTTACAATCTCTTCCAGAAAGTGCATCATGGCCAGGTTGCCGGTAACTTCCGGAGGATGCTGCCTGCTAAGTACAATGAGTACCTCTTTGCCGTCAGGACTGCCATTGGTGATATCCATGCTCAGTAGCTCTCGGCCCAGTCGGCTCTTGCCAGGCGAACCGTAGGTTACTTTCTCAGTGTTCAGGCTTCGGGTCCATTGTTTCATATCGTTTGAATCAATAATCTCCTGGGCAGATATGTACAGGGTGTCAGTACTGATGTCTATGGTCATGGTGGCCCTGAGCGAATCTGTCGCTACAGAAAAACGACTGCTATCTACCGGCTGCCAGTTTTTTCTGTCTGCACTGGTTTTAGGCCAGTAGCGGTGGTGACCATCCGCATAATTGAGGGTGATGTCAATCGTTTTGGCCTCGGTAGATACGATACGAAAAGCATACCAGGGGCTCATGTTGATGGGGCTGTTTTCAGGATTGATCTGAATCTCGAATTCGTTTTCTCCCAGCTCTTTGAATCCATTCATCCTGGCAGCATCAAACATGTTGTCGATGGAAAAGCCCTGTGTGGTATACCTGCGCTCCTGCTTGGGGGTAATTGGGTGGTCATTCGTGTCTACCTTGCTGGTATATTCGAAGTCAGTGAGCTGGTGTGGTTCATAGGCTTTTTGGCAGCCGGCCAGTAAACTAAGGGCCAGTATAGCTGAGAAATAACGTTTCATATCGGTTGATTAAACTAAAAAGTACACCAATATAAAAAGTTCAGGGGAGCCCTGGATCTTTTTTACACCAGGGCTCGCAATTCAGAGCCCATACTGGTCAATCAGGTAAATGACTGAGGCCATGGCTGCAGCTCCCAGCTCCAGTTCTCTTTGGTTGACGGCTTCAAAATTATCGATACCTGTGTGATGGTATTTGAAATACCGCTGGCTATCCGGGAGGTAACCAATCAATGGTACGTCCTGTGCCCGCAGCGGGCTGATGTCAGCACCGCCTCCGCCTTTTTTGAACTGATAGATACCATAGGGCTCGAACAGACTTTTCCAGCCAATGAGCTTTTCCTGCTGTGCGCTGGTACCGCTGATACCGAAGCCAATGGGTAGAAAACCTCCGCGATCAGACTCCATAGCGGCAATGTGATTTTCACCGTTTTGCTCAGCCAGTTCTGCATACTTACGTCCACCCCTCAGTCCGTTCTCCTCATTCATAAACATCACAGCCCTGATGGTTCTTTTAGGTTTGTAGCCCAGCGATTTCATGATTCGTAATACTTCAATAGACTGTACACAACCCGCACCGTCATCATGTGCTCCTTCTGCCAGATCCCATGAATCCAGGTGACCTCCGACCACAATGATCTCGTCAGGAAATTCCGAACCTTTGATCTCACCTACCACATTATAAGAGAGTACATCCGGCAGCATTCGGGCATGTGTTTCGAAATAGAATTCTAATTCCGGATCATCTTTTAATAAACCGCTTAGCAGATCAGCGTCATTTGTGCTGATGGCGACAGCCGGAATTTTGGGCGTATTGAGTGCATAGCGTGTACCTCCCGTATGTGGGATGTCATCCTGAAAAGATCCGAGCGAGCGAACCACGGCTCCTATGGCGCCATACTTGGCTGCTTCAGATGGCCCTGAACCACGCTGGCCGGAAGCTCCGCCATAAGCTCTGAAAGTATCGATCAGTTTAGGGTCCATGGGGCGATTGAAGAATACAATCTTCCCTTCAATATGCTCTCTTCCCAGTTTGGCGAGTTGCTGAAAATCCTGTACTTCCACCACTTGCCCGACTGTGCCTTTGGGACCCGTGCCTACCGAGTTGCCCAGGGCCGTAATGTTTACCGCCTGACTTCCCAGCTTTCTGGAGTTCACAATTCTGCCGACTTCTTTTTCACCCCGCACCCAGTGCGGTACCATCACCTCTTGTAGAAATACCCTGTCGAAGCCGTAAGCTTCCATCTGTTGGCGGCTCCATTCCACCGCTGCTGCTGCTTCGGGCGAGCCGCTGAGTCTGCCTCCTATGCGTTTGGTCAGGTATCTCAGCATGTCGTAGCTCTCGCCATTGGCCAGTGCCTCATCAAATATTTTTTTAATCATGGCTTCGTCCCCCTGGGTCTGGGACAAAACAGGTAGGGTGAGCCCCATTAAGAGGATCAGGATAAGCTTTTTCATAAGGGTTGGTTTGCTAATCGATCAGCTTGGCATCATTGAGAATATACATAAGTCTCAATGGATCATCCGCATTGATCTTCAATTTGCCCTTAACTTTGATCTTTTTTTCAGTAAAGTCAATTTGTTTTTTGCTGAAGACCTCCATGACCGTCTCCGGTCCGGCACCTCCGCAGAAAAAACAGTTGGCAAAAGGGAGTGAAGAGAGTACAAAATAGTTTTCGCCTCTGAGTTCATCCAGAGGGATCATCCAGCCCTGTAAGGTGATTTCAGTACCGTCCAGTGCCTTGACCTCTTCACTGAAGATAGGGTATTCTTCTTCGAACTGGGTAAGCTCATCAAAGCGCGTTTTATAATCTACTTTAGCCAGGGTCTTCCAGGCATTAGTTGTTTGTACCATCGCCATGGAGCTTCCTAAAAAGAACAACAAGACAATGGAGCAACGCATAGTTATTTGATCAGATCGAAAACGCGATTAAAACGAATTCTTGAGAAGAAGCCGGCTTCAGGATCGGTTCTGTCTACAGACCAGAAGATGAACAGGGGCTTTCCTACAATGTGATCGGCCGGTACAAAACCCCAGGAACGTGAATCCTCTGAGTTATGTCTGTTATCCCCAATCATATAATAATATCCCTGTTTAAAGGTGTATTCATCAATTACCTCGCCTTCAATACTAACCGTACTTCCATTGATTACGACATCTTCGTTGTCTTCATAGTGCTCGATGATGGTACGATACAGGTCTATGTTTTCCTGAGTGAGGGGGATGGTCATACCTTCTTCCGGCATAACCAGCGGACCGAAGTTATCAGTACTCCAGCCAAATTTGGTAACAGGCCTGTAGCCGGTCAGGTGTCCAGAAAGATAGCCCGTATACTCAGGGAAGGCCTGTCGGTCTCCGTTCTTTTCATAAAAGATCTCGGTTACCGCCTTTACTGTATTTACTTTGGCCAGGGCTTCTGCTCTGTCAGCACTTGCGTGGATGACAAAGCCTGGTTTATCAGAGTGGCGGGTCAGGCTGGCAACAGCATTTCCCCGGGCATCTTTCGGGGCAAAATCTGTGATGCCTACATCCTGCATGGTGCGTTTATGTACCCCGTTAGTCGTTTCCACAAAATAACTGGTCTGCATATTCGGTGGGTTTTCCACCGCTTCTCCGTCTATGTAGATCTGCTTGTTGCGCAGTTCCAGGGTATCGCCAGGAACGGCCATACAGCGCTTTACATAAAATGTCTTAATGTCTACCGGAAAGTTGAGTTCCGGAGGATAGTTGAAAACCACCGGCTCTCCGCGCCTCACACTTCTCAGGCCGGGCAGTCTGTAGGTAGGCAG
>DIYF01000134.1 GCA_002427745.1 Roseivirga sp. UBA6061
TTTTGAGCCGTCACACGGCTAAAGCTTCGAAAACCGATCAAGCAGGTCTTTTCTATAACCCTGACTAAGGGGAATCTCCTTGTTTTTCAGGCCGCGAAGTACAATAGTCTTTTCCCTCGTCTGATTGCGTTTGCTATCTCGTATGCTGCCAATCTTCAGGATGTTCACAGCATAAGAACGATGTACCCTAAGTATACAGTCGCTCAACGCGGCTATTCTTTTCAGCAAGACTTTGAGATAGCTGGTAACTATCAGTTCTGCTCCGGAAGCGGTAATTATGTGACTGTTTTCGCCATTTGCCTCAACATATAATACATCTTCTTCAATATCGAGGATTTCAAGACCATGATGAGTTCTGATCAGTACCTTACCATTCTGTAAAGTAATATCAGGGACAGACTCCGTGTCTGCATCTTTAACATCCTCACCCATAGCTTGTAATGCATTGCTCATGGCTATTTTAAGCTCATTTGGGGTAAAGGGTTTGGAGAGGTAAAACCTGGGAAACCCCAGCCCTTCTACCCTTTCGTAGATTTTACTATCGTCTGCTATTCGGGTGATAAATATTACAGGTACTGTCTTCTTCCTGTTCAGCCATTCAGCCACTTGTATACCATCTACATCTCCTTTCAAATCTATATCGAGCAAGGCCAGGTCTACATCCTGCTCATTAGCCAATACATCTTCTCCTTTGTCATAAGGACCAATTATATCGTGGGAGGAAAGTTGATAAGCCAGGTCTTCAGCCAGAAAATACTGGTCTTCCACAATAAGTATATTCAGCCTTTTTTTCATATCAGATGCCGAGTTCAAGTACATACTTCACGCCCTTTTCGGATGACTCAAATGTCACTTTTCCATTCAGGTCTTTTTCAATGAGGATATGAATCATTTTTGTGCCAAAGGAGCTCTTATTTTTTTGTACCTGTTGATCAAAGCCCGGCCCATTATCCTCGTATGATAAGTACAGCTTCCCCTCCTTTTTACTGGTGGAAAGACTTATATGAGATGCACCTTCAGGCACGGCATACTTAAATGTATTGGTAATCAACTCATTGGTAACCAGCCCAAGGTTAAGAGCTGTTTTCGGGGCAACAAAGATATCCTCCAGATCGGTCTGTACTTTGACCTCCCCGGGCATGGTCTCTACCGTTTCATGCGCCAGTGACAGAAGGTAAGCAGATAGTTCCAGCTTGTCTGCAAGACCATCCTCATCTTCGAGCCTGGTTCTGAAGATTTGTCTGGACAATACGACCAGTGCATCAATTTTTTGGTTTACCATGTCCATAACCGCTTTTTCTCCCTTACCTGTGAATTGACGAGACTGTGATCGCATCAAAGAAGAAAGCAGTCCCATGGCATTCGCCTGTGAGTGAAAGGCATTGTCTGTAATAAGCTTAATACGGGCATTGAGCGTTACCAGAGACTTATTGCGCAGAGCAATCAGGCGCAATTGCCACGTTATTACCAAGAGCGCCAGGAGAATCACCAACAGAAGTTGTAGCCTGCGACTTGATCGCCCTTTCTCAATCTCCGTTTCAAGCGAAGAGAGTCTGGCATTCTGCTCTGCCAGTCGTGTCTTTTGCTTTTCCGAATCAAGTCGCATATCCGCCTGAGCCTGTAACACCTTCAACCGTTCTTCTTTGTAGATGCTATCATTCAGGACATCGAATCGTTGATCAACAAGCCCGTATTGATAGTAGTTTTTCTGCTGCCATAACACCTTCTTAAATAACTCCAATACATCGCGGTGAAGGTCCGGCTTGGCTAATTCTATCGCTGCTTTCTCAATTTCTTCCAGCTGTTGCACAGCCCTCTGGTATTCTCCTTCCTGAAAAGTCAGTTGAGCAAGCCTGAGCTTCGTTTCTGCTATCGCAGCTTTATCATTAAGTCTTTCTCTCAGGTTGAGCGCTCTGGCCAGTACATTTTCTGCCTCCTGCAAACGGTCCAATCTAAGATAGGCATCTCCCAGACTAGCCAGGGTATAAGCCTGTGAAGCGGGACTGCTCAACGAATCTTTGATCAACAGTGACTCCCTCAATAATTCAATGGCCTCATAGATTGAGCCGGTGTTCAAAAAAACGCCAGCCTTGTTTTGCAGACCTACCGCATAATTCTTTGTTTGCCCAAGTGCCGCCCAATACAGAATAGCCCTGTCATAATACAAACCTGCAGTTCGGAAATCATTCAGCTCTATCATCACGTTTCCCAGACTATTGGCACATAAGGCGATCTTAGCACTATCATTTACGGTTTCGGCCAGTGCTAACGCACGTTCATAATGTACCGTAGCCTCACTAAAATCTCCCATGGCCCTGTAGCTTTTTCCCAGGTCATTCGAATGTTTTATAACAGAAGTGGTGTCCTCCAGAGACAGGTCAATCTCCAATGATCGTCTGTAATACTGAACAGCCGAATCATACCGGTTTTGCCTTAGCCACATCCATCCATAGTTGGATAGAACACTGGACAGTGCATATTGATTTTGAAGCAGGCGGGAGAGTGAATCAGCCGACTCTAAATTCAACCGGGCCAGGTCATAGTTCCCATTGCGGATTTGAGCCACAGCTTCCACCAGGTACTCCCTGATCGGGTCTGCCTCAGATTCATCCGGATTACCTGGTTTCTGCGTATCAGCACAGGCACAGAGGTGTAATGATAAAACGAGTGAAGCCAGGACCTTTGACACTTTCCTTTATGTTTTCGACACTAAAGTATGGTTTTCAATTAAAAAGCAACCTTAAATATGATGATTAGAAGAAATATCATCTTAAAACAAAAAAAGACAGGCATAAGATGCCTGTCTTTCGGTTAAAAACCTATAATTAGGGTTTTATTGACAACCTGTGTTCGTGTTTCCAGGATCTTCAGGATCCTCAGGATCTGTACTGCATGACTTCATGTCACTGATTGTCTGACTTTCTTCTGTTACAGGAGAAAAGTCATCATCCAGATCGGTACAGGAACTGAAGAATAGGGATGATAAAATAAGGCATACACCTGCCATTTTTAAGCTCAACTTATTCATAATGAATTTTGGTTGTGAGACTTATTTCCCAGGTCGTGCAATCTCCCTCCAAAGGCACGACTCCCGGAGTTTGATTCAGTTCAACAAGTGCTCTGTTCTACATTTGTTTAACTGATACAAAGCTAGATAGAAAGCGGACATCCTCCTCCTGGTTGAAGACCATGGAAGAGTTCAATGACATTGAATTAGCACATGAAACATTCATAATTAGCCGTTTTAAACAAGTCAGGTCTTTATAAAACCATATATTGATTAGAAAAAATTTGAATTTGAATCGTTTCTGTGAAACTCCGATACAGCGCATGGAACGATTCCATATATCTACAGTACATCATGCCTTCATCTCTTCTTTATTTGGGTAATAACAGTTTGAGGAGCCTCATTCAATCAGAGCTTTTTCTAAGCAAACTTGAAAAACGATACGGACTCCCAAAACACCTGACCTGGCATAAGACTCTTGGCCAAGCCATAGAATTCCTTCTGAACGGTTATGACGAAACCCTGGCCCCAATTGAAAAACAAAGGATAGAGCAAAAGAACTACACTAGGTACGTCCGGATGTTTGAACCAAGCCGGTTATGCACTATAGAAACCGCTGTCAAAGTAATAGCTCTGATACAGGTTATTGAGCATTTTGAAAAAGCTAAAGCCAGTGGCACTCGGGAAGTCACAGTAAAATTCTGGCAGCAGAGACTCAAAGATTATCAGTTGGACAAAACCTTAATAGCAAAATACTTTTCGCTTTACGATAAGGTAAAAGAAGAAGCTCCCATTGATGCCGAATTACTCGATGGCACCTGGATGGTTTATCAGACAAATGACGATGTGATACAACGTACTTTACTTTTAATAGCCTGTCAAGATGACAATCATCGCTATTTTTATGATGTTCCTACCTCTACCCCATCATCTTGCAGTGTTTCCACCAATGCTGCTTTTAATACCGTTTATGTCTCCACAAACATTAATGAACAAATCAAACTAACCCTATACGGCACACTATTTAAAGGGTGTAAAGACATTGATTTTAACATAATTTCCGGTATGATTCAAACGAATTCCACGTCTGGCATACCAACAACGCTCGTGCCCTGCGTAGCGGTGCGAATTGACAAAAGCATAACAGAACTTCCTACGGCACATTGTGCTCTGCTCAGCTCTTTAGAAAAAAACAAACCACTGTACGATCAGGAAGAGACCATTCTTAGGTACGTACAACTTTTATCAGATGACAGAACCCGAATACCAACTCTCAACCGAAAAGAACCGCTAGGCAAGCATATTAACTCTTATCTCATGCACAAAGGGAGACAAGCTTTTAATACTCACAAGTCCGTTCTGAAAAACCAACCGTGGTTTTCGTTTTGTCGCATGCCGCGCCCACAAAATGATATCAGTATAAATAGATGGAGTTTTGAGTTCCATGAATTCAGGCAATCTATTACGGCAGTGAGAAAATCAAGCTTACCCAATGCCTCTCCGCCTCACAAGTTGAGAGGTGAAATCAAATACTATAACCATAGATTCTGGGTAAACTTTTCATCAGACAACGCTCACAAAATCATGTTCCTGCGATACGATGAAGAAGATACAGAAAGTGGTCCGCATTTCTTGGCCATGGGTTCTTTTACCAGAGAAGATCACAGTAATGATCTGGGAGATATGATCACAGAAATTCTACTACCCTATAATAAACTACCTGTTGCGTATCATCACAAAACCAGCATGAGCTATGAAGACTTTAAAGAGATCAAGGGTTTATCTGTAGACCTGAAGCTTTACCTTAATCATAAGGATCAGAATATTCTAAGCTTTGAAGACCCCGACTCAGACAAATCCAAGCTTTGGAAACAGAAAAGAGCCATTGCGTTTCAGGGCAGTTATCTGGTTTATGTTTACAATCGCTACGCGGAGAAACACCGCAGGCTTATACGCTATACACTTGACATTGACCAATTGGCCGTAGCTTCATTGCGAAAAACCTTCAGGAGCGAGCCTGAAAAAACTCACCTTTTTAAAGGACTCGCAGAAGAGTTCAACGATAACCTGCATATTATTTTTGAACATGACAAGACCACCGGAGCACCGGAACAACCTCAAAAGCTGCTTCAGGAAATACAGCTGATGGTAGACTCTACGCCAGCTTACGAAGATTTAAATCTGCTCACCGGTGTGCTGTCAGACACCGACTATGCCCAAAATCCGAGAAGTATGGCCTGTGTGCTAGTGAAAACCGAGGAGCAAACAATTGTTGATGATAAAAGACAATCACTCGTAAAGGTTGCACAACAAAATGGGTTTCAACCACAGTCTTTCTGCCCGAATGACACCGATGAATACAAACGGCTTGAGCAACTACTTTCTCAAAAGTTATCAGGGTGGCTTGAGAAACGCCTTGGCAACTCCCTGAATAAGGAACTGATCAAAGAACATGGTTTTTTACCTTACTATTTCAATTCACTGGGTGGGGTTTTTTATTCGGGTAAAGACTGACAAAGGCTAAACCATCCTATGAATTCCTTTTGAACTGATCATTCTACAATCAACTCTGTCAGAAATATCTTTAAGTGTCTGGTTTTAGCTTCCAATCCACATACTTCAGCCTGGAGCAACCATATTTTGCCCAGGTTTTTCTCACTTAGCTTACCCTGAAGATGTTTCTGCCTTAGAAGCACCCATCTCTCTTCATGTGGAGACAGGTCAGTCGATAACAACCCTTCGCAGGCATGCAAGCCGCGAAGAATTGTCATGCGTGTGTGTTTTAGCTTATCCAACTGCTCTCTTTTCCTCTTCAGGTCTTTTTCAAACCCAACTATAACCCCTGTTGTCAATTCTGCTACTGTCTGTCTTTCACTTTGCGTGAAATCAGCCTTTTTTTCAAGCAAATCCGGAGGAGTTTCCAGTTCCAGGGCTTTGGAAAGTCTGAGAAGTCCTTCAAGATGGCGACATGCCCACACTCTCCGACCGTTTGAAATAGAGTTCATCATGGCCACGGAAATGCCAAAGTAATTCGCCAATGAGGCATTTCCAATATCGAAGTAATATCTGATAGTTTGGAGTGTAGTCATTTTTTGGAATTTTAAAAGACACAAAAACTGTACAACGACTTTCTTATTATAATACCTGATTGTACAAGATGGTACCATCTTTTTGAGCTTCTAAAACAAGGTGGTACAAATGTTCATACATCATTTCATATAAAGTTAGCGTAAAGGGACTTGCAGCGCCCAACAGGCTATTTACTTCAGGTATCAAACTTATCCACATAGCTCTCTTAGTAGCCGGCAATAGCAAAAGAGGTAATACGAGAAAATAGCTACTACCTCCAAACCACTGTTAAACTAATACACTGATATACTAATCAACTCCACCCAAATGGTGGCCGGCCTATCCTATTCCTGATGCTTACTCCGTGTTTAGTTATCAGTTAATCGATAACCAGTTATCAGGAACTCTGCAAGTAGAAACTTCTGTTTCCCCAACAAACTCAC
Organism: Roseivirga sp. UBA6061; assembly: GCA_002427745.1. GTDB lineage: Bacteria > Bacteroidota > Bacteroidia > Cytophagales > Cyclobacteriaceae > Roseivirga. The sequence goes on from DIYF01000134.1 coordinate 6,520, forward strand.
TCTTAGTAGCCAGCAATAGCAGAAGTGGTAAAAAGGAATGTTCATTATC
>DIYF01000071.1:0-103683 GCA_002427745.1 Roseivirga sp. UBA6061
CTGGAATCAAAAAAAAAAGTTTGACGACTCCGACACCGACTACGTGGACGAAATGGCATTCTTCGGAGGATCGGACAGAATTATCACTTCAAAAGAATTCAAGGGAGGTAAGCTCACTTCAATATTTGGAGGAACAGATTTAAATCTTGTGAACGCAGATTTAGCCATGGGCACGAACGTATTGGATGTATTTGTTCTTTTTGGCGGCACGGATATACTGGTTCCTTCAGACATGAATGTGAAAATTAAGGTTACGTCAATCTTCGGAGGTTTTTCAGATGAGCGTAAGATACTCAACGAAAACCCTGACAACGATGGTAAAGAACTCGTCATCAAAGGTCTGGTTCTGTTTGGCGGAGGCGATGTGAAATAAGCACGTCATGCCTAACCCCTCCGTCATACCCCCTGCGATCCAGTAAACGGGCGCAGGGGAGGCCAAGGGGCTCAAAAAAAATCACTAATTTCCGCTTCTGGCGGATTTTTTTATACCCTGTAGTGAACCATCCATTTCTAAAAGACCGAAACATCTTTATCTACACAGCCATTTGGCTGGGAATAGCAGCATGTTATGCACTGGCACTCTATTATTTCTACGATTTCGAGACGAATCAGGCACTGGCCGACAGTCTGATTTTTAATGGGCTTTTCTATGGGTTAGGGCTTATTTTCTGGTTTGTCGTCAGGTATAATTCCTTTGATGCTTCTCAGCTTATCAATCTGCTGGCCAGTCATTTTGCTTCGGCTGCCCTTTCCATCACACTGGCGGTTTTTCTTACCAATGCGGTGCTCAAGGGTATTATGGAGCCCGATGATGAATATACCCAATACCTGACTGACTCTATTGCCTGGCGCTCCGCTCTGGGGGTGATGTATTACAGTGTGACTATTTTAGTCTACTACCTCATACGCTACTATTATGACTTGAATGAGCGCATGCAGCAGCAGTCACAGCTGGAGACCATGCTGAAAGAATCGGAGCTGGAAATGCTGAAGTCTCAGATCAACCCCCACTTTATCTTCAACAGCCTGAATTCTATTTCTTCACTTACCATTACAGCCCCTGACAGAGCCAGGTCCATGGTCATTAAGCTCTCGGACTTCCTGCGCTATTCACTGGGTAAAGAAAATGATCAGCTCAATTCACTGGAGGAAGAGCTCAACAACCTGCTGCTTTATCTTGATATTGAGAAAGTACGCTTTGGTGACCGCCTGAAGATTGAAACGGATGTACAGGAGGAGGCCATGTCCTGCACCTTGCCCAACCTGATTTTACAGCCGCTTTTTGAGAATGCGGTAAAGCATGGAATTTATGAGAGCCTGGAGCAGGTGACCATCAGGCTGAAAGCTGTAAAGGACGGAGATATACTGCGCATTACCGTGAGCAATGAGTATGACCCCAATGCGGTAAGCCGCAAAGGAAAGGGCATCGGCTTAAAAAATGTAACCCAGCGACTGAAAGTAATCTATGGTGTGCCTAAATTAGTGTTTACCGAGAAAACAGATGACCTGTTTTCTGTGCGGCTGGATATACCCCAAATCAACCTTGAACCATGATCAAAGCCATTATTATTGATGACGAACAGCTGGCCCGGGATATCATTCGGGCGTACCTGAAGCCATTTGAACAAATAGAGGTGGTGAAAGAGTGTGGGGATGGTTTTCAAGGGCTTAAGGCTATTCAGGAAGAGAAGCCCGACCTGATTTTCCTGGATATTCAAATGCCTAAGATTACCGGGTTCGAAATGCTGGAACTTTTGGAAGAACCTCCGGCTGTCATTTTCAGCACCGCCTTTGATCAGTATGCGATTAAGGCTTTCGAATCCAATGCTACGGATTATCTGCTCAAGCCTTATTCCGAAGAGCGGTTTAGCGAAGCTGTTAAGAAGGCCCTGGATAAAATCAGTAGCCGACAGTCACCTAAAGAAGAACTGGATTCTCTGCGCGATAAGCAGAAAGAATCAGGTGAAATGATGGATCGGGTAGTTGTGAAAACCGGCAACAAAATTCATATACTGGCGCTCGACCAGATCTCACATTTTCAGGCGCAGGATGACTATGTGGAAATTCACTCTGATCAGGGAAAATACCTGAAGCAAATGCGTATGAAGCATCTGGAAGAAGGTTTGCCGGATGGTGAATTTGTCAGAATTCATCGTTCGCATATCGTAAGGGTTAAGGGCATAGAAAAGCTGGAGCTTTATGAGAAAGACTCCTACCTCCTCACCCTCAAAACAGGGGCTCAATTACCTGTGAGCCGTAGCGGACATGGTAAGCTGAAGGAAGTACTCAGGTACTAGCTTTTACGTTCCAAGCGTTTCTTGTAGTCGGAAGTGGTCGGGCTGAAGCGTTTCTGCTGGCAGGTTATCAGTTATCGGGATGTTGAAACCCATCAGTACCGCAGGTGAGACGGTATTTAACACCTTAGTCGGCTACAGAGTTGCTGATATTCTCAACTTCGTTAAGGTTCCTGCCTGGGGAGTGGTTATGTGGGGCATCCCGGTCCACATCATTCTGACCATGCAACCCTTTCGGTTTTTGTGCATCTCTTAATTGACTTTTAATTCCAAAAAGTCGATTTCAGTCAAATTAAAGCGTATTGAATGGAAAAGAGATTATCTGATTCGTAGCGCGGATCATTTCTTTAACAAAAGTTATACATATATTAGTTTGACAAAATATATATAAATGAAAGGAGAGAATCTCGGTGAGTTTGAAGAGCTGGTTATGCTGACTTGCGTGCTGCTGAAAAATGAGGCCTATGGCATCAGAATCGTGGAAGAAATACTCAGTAAAATGGACCGTAGAGTAAATCTGAGTGCGGTACATGTAACACTCTACAGGCTGGAGGATAAGGGGCTGGTAAATTCCACCATGATGGGGGCTACCAGTCAGCGTGGTGGAAGACGCAAGCGTGTTTTTGAAGTCACCTCTCTGGGTATCAGAATTCTCAGAGAAGCCAAAGCAAAGCGTGAAAACCTTTGGAGTCTTATTCCTGAACTCAATCCACAGTCGTGAAGAAACAGATGGAACCACAGCCACCCAAGTGGGCATTCCGTTTTTTTACCTGGTTTTGTCCTTCACATTTACAGGAAGGTATTCTGGGTGACCTGCTTGAGCAGTATGAGCTTAATCTCGCCAGAAAGAGCCGCTCAGTTTCCAACTGGCTGTTTGTTTACAACAGCTTCAGATTTTTTCGCTACGGTATACTCAAAAGAAAAACCATCGGATATCGATCAAACTTTTTTGCCATGTTCAAAAACTACTTTCTTACCTCGCTGCGCACTTTGCTTAAAAACAAGTTTTACTTTTTCCTCAATGTGCTGGGTCTTTCCATCGGCATAGCGGCCTGTCTGCTTTGCTACCTGCATATCAGCTATGAGCTAAGCTACGATCAGTACAATACCAATGCTGAACATACGTACAGGCTCATTACCGGAGACCTTAAAAGTGGTAATGGCTGGGTGCGCGTGTCGGCTCCTATGCCACCAGCCCTGAAACGCAATATTCCTGAGATAGAGCGATATGCCCGACTTACCAATATTACGCGCGATCCGCAGGTAACGGTAGAGTATAACCGCAGAATATTCAGCGAAAGCAAGTTTTATCTCACTGACCCCGACTTTCTGGAGATTTACGATGTACCATTGCTGAGAGGCCAAAAGTCAGAGGTATTGGCAGATCAGAATAGTGTTATTCTTTCGGCTTCAGTGGCTCAAAAGTACTTTGGCAGTGAAGATCCGGTAGGTAAAACCGTTCGGGTAGATGATCAATTCGATTTTCAGGTAAGCGGTGTTTTTGAGGATATCCCTTTTAATGCTCATTTTGATTTTGACTTCCTGATTTCTTTCCAAAACCTGGAGAGGGTTTTGCCTTACACCAGTCTGACGGGCAATTGGGGGCAGTTCAACTACTTTGCCTATTTGCAACTGGCAGCTGGTGCCGATCCGGCTGTGGTTCAAACAAAGATCCAGTCTACAGAGATTAACCTGGGAGATAACCGCAACTTTGATCTTTCGCGTATAGGCATCCAGCCACTTTCCGAAATTCATTTTGTAGATAACCGGGGTAATCTCAAGCCGGCTTACAATTTCAGGTATATCTACATCTACGGAGCCATCGCTGTGGCCATTCTTTTTATCTCTTTTATCAATTTTGTGAACCTGAGTATAGCGGGTTCTACCAAAAGGCTCAAGGAAGTGGGTGTGCGTAAAGTAGTAGGGGCTGCTCGTGGCCAGTTGATTCTGCAGTTTATCGCAGAGGCATTTCTGATTGCATTTTTTGCTGTAGTGGTGTCCCTGGTATTGTCTAATTACCTTTTAATTCCAGCGGTCAATGAGCTGATGAGCAGTCGTATTGTCATGGACTTTACTGACCCGGTTATGCTGGCTGTATTGCTGGGGATGCTCCTGCTGATTTCACTTAGCTCGGGCTCATACATTGCCTGGTTTATCATTTCTTCAAGGCCAATCAGTGCGCTGAAGGGAACACATACAGCTGGAGGAAAGGGTACTGTTTTCAAGAATATCTTACTGGGACTTCAGTTTTGCATTTCAACGGTTTTGATCCTTTCCAGCCTCTTTATTTATCAGCAGCTACAGTTTCTGGGAGAAAAAGATCTGGGAATGTCGAAGGATCAGATTGTCAATGTATCTCTGAGCAATAAAACTGCCCAGGAAAACGGAGAGGTGCTGGCCAGTCGCTTCGGGCAAATCTCGGGAGTGCGGGATGTGGCAGGGTCCAACTTCATTCCCGGAGGGGCCAACTGGAACCAGACCGTTTGGTGGGACGGCCAGGAAGAGGCTGTCAGCATGTTTTTGATTGGTGTGGATGAGCAATTCATCAAGACGGTAGATATGGAACTGATTGAAGGGGATATGAATCAGATCCTTAATGGTCAGGGGACGCAGTATGTACTCAATGAAGCTGCGGTAAAATATATAGGCTGGGACAGTGCATTGGGCAAACCTTTCAGCTCTCAGGGCCAGAAAAATGCAAAGCCGGTGGCCGGAGTGGTAAAGGATTATAACTTCCGTTCGCTGCACCATGGCATTGACCCCTGTGTACTGGTCATCCGTAATAGTGGCAGTTACAGTCAGCTGGCGGTTAAGGTAGATGGCCAGAACCTGCGCAATGTACTGACGCAGTTAGAAGCTGCCTATAAGGAAGTGTTGCCTGCTATGCAGTTTGAATTCACATTTATGGATGAGGGCTTTGCTGTGCTGTATGAGGCTGAAGCCCGTACCAGTAAGATTGTGGGTGCTTTGACGGCAGTGGCCATTGTGCTGGCTGTACTGGGGCTGTATGCATTGCTCACTTTTGCAGTGCAGGAACGCACCCGCGAGTTGGCTATCAGAAAGGTGTTAGGCATCAAACTTCAGCAAACGCTGTTTTTGCTTTCGAGTAACTACGTAAAGCTGCTGATCATTGCCAATGTGGTGGCTATTCCGGTTACCTGGTATATGCTGGATGGCTGGCTGAGTAATTTCAACTACCGGGTCAGTTTGGGAGTTATGACTTTTATCGCAACCATAGGACTCACCTTTTTGCTTATCTACCTGATTGCGGGCCTCAAAACCATGCAATCCAACCGTATCAACCCTACCCAGGCGCTAAGACATGAGTAGGCTGGCAATAAAACAGGTCAGGTTGTTTTGAAGTAGCATTCCATTTGCCGGGGAAAAAGCATTACTTTACCTTCTTAAGAGGATAGCACCCGGGCTAAGTTGCCCGGGTGATCAATTGAACCTGTTATGAAGAAATTAGCTTATGCCTCACTGGGCCTTGCGGGAGTTTTAGCCCTGCTTATTTATGCCGAGGGCATTTTGATTCCCCTGGTTTTCGGAGTAATTCTCTGGTTTTTGGGCAAATCGTTCAAAAAACTCGTAGAGAAGATTCCCTTTATTAAGAATCGTCTGCCGGGTACCCTGGTCAACATCATTGTATTTGCTCTGTTGGTAGTATTGATCGGTGTTCTGTCAAAGCTTATTACGAGCAATGTCGACTCACTGCTTCTCTCTTACGATAACTACAAATCCAATATCGATAAGATACTGGCCATGTTTAATGAGCGCTTTCATGTGGATGTGGTAGAGAGCGTAACCAAAGCCCTGGAAGGCTTCGAATACGGTGAAATCCTCACCAACATAGCCAACTCTATCAGCAGTGTTTTTGGTGACACCATTATCATACTGGTTTATGCAGCTTTTATGTTCTCGGAAGAGTCGAGTTTTAAACTGAAGCTGGAGAAAATGTTCCGCGATAAGGCTGAGTATGCCCGGGTAAATGGTATGCTGAGCAAGATCGGTACTTCATTCAGTGACTATATCAGGCTCAAGACCTATGTGAGTCTGATGACTGGAGGTGTCGGCTATATCTTTTTGCTTATTATGGGAGTTGACTCTCCTTTTTTCTGGGCACTGCTGATGTTCCTGCTCAATTATATCCCAACTATAGGATCGCTGATTGCCACACTCTTCCCGGCTATTTTCAGTCTGATGCAGTTTGGAGAATACACTCCTTTCCTGATCATATTGGTGGGCCTTGGTGTTATTGAGTGGATTATAGGCAATGTGATTGAGCCCAAGCTGATGGGCAATTCACTCAACCTGAGTCCACTGGTAACCATTCTGGCTCTGATTGTCTGGGGGCAGATATGGGGCATTACGGGTATGCTGTTGAGTACACCTATTACTGTGATTATGGTGATAGTGTTCTCTCAGTTCGAAAACACCCGCAGCGTGGCCATTATGCTTTCCCAGAACGGGGATGTGGATACCGGGGAGGACTAGCTTCTTCTCAAGATCAACGACTCATCCCTGCAATTCTACGATTCGGTAAGTCTTTTTATTAAAGGGTAGTGGCATGCTGCACTTTTGAATCAACAACGAGCTCAGAGAGCCGCAAATTCAAAAGTCAACAACATGCAACGTCAATTACTCACACTTTTACTCAGCCTGCTCCTTCCGGTCACTATAATGGGGCAGACCATTCTTTCCGGTACAGTTACCGATACCAAAGGAGAAACCATTCCAGGCGCTAATATTTACCTGAAGGACACCTTTGATGGTACCAATTCAAAGGCAGACGGCACGTTCTCCTTTGAAACAGAAGAGTCCGGAGATATGATGCTTATCGTCAGCTTTATCGGCTATAAAACCCTCGAGAAGCCGGTTTCTCTGAAAGGAGGTACGCTTCAGTTAGAGCTGGTGATCACCGAAGAAATCAATAAGCTCGATGGCGTCACAATCAGTGCCGGTGCTTTTGAAGCTAGCGATGTTAAGAAAGTTACCGTACTGAAACCCCTGGACATCGTCACCACCGCCAGTGCTGCCGGAGACATTATGGGCGCTATCAATACTTTGCCCGGTACTGCCACAGTGGGCGAGTCAGGTCGCCTTTTTGTAAGAGGTGGTGAAGGCTACGAGACCAAGGTATTTATCGATGGACTGGAAGTGCGCAATGCATTTGGCACCACGGCTCCCAATGTACCCACCCGAGGCCGTTTCAGCCCTTTTCTGTTCAAGGGCACCGTTTTCAGCACCGGAGGCTATTCTGCCGAATATGGTCAGGCGCTGTCTTCTGCCCTGGTTTTGAACTCTAACGACATAGCGCTGCAGAGCCAGGGAGATATCTCTGTAATGTCTGTAGGAGGTGATGCAGCCTATACTAAAAAGTGGGAGAACACATCTCTTTCAGGGAAGATACAATACACGGATCTGAGGCCTTACCAGGACCTGGTGACCCAGTATTTTGACTGGGAGCAGGCACCTGTAGGTAAAGTAGGTGAAGTGGTTTTCAGACAAAAGGTCAATACCAATGGATTACTGAAAGTATATGCCAATATGGACCTTTCCGATTTTATCATCCGTCAGCCCAATATCGATAGTGACGGACAAAAGGATACTATCTCAGTGGGGAACGATTACTTCTATCTGAATGCCAGTTACAAGGATATTCTGAGTAAAAAATGGTCTGTGCGGGGAGGAATTTCCACTACCTCCAGCCATGATATGTTCCGTTTTAACAGCGATGACATCGATGAAAAAGAGAAAGGGCTTCATGCCAAGGTGGCTTTTAACTGGGATGCCGGTGAGAAGGTGACCGTGAACATGGGGCAAGAGTACTATCACAAGAATTTCAGAAGAGGGCTGGACCTTTCGGGTGGTGACCTGCTCCGCTTCGATTTTACAGAGAATATGACCAGCACATTTGCTGAGGCAGACTATTTTGCTTCGAATGCTTTCGTATTAAGGGCTGGTTTAAGGCTGGAGCATTCCAGTTTGCTAAACCGCAGTTGGGTAAGTCCTCGTCTGGCTATGTCTTACAAGTTAGACGAGAAAGGACAGTTTTCACTCGCCTATGGCAAGTTCCTGCAGTCAGCTCAGAACGACTATGCCCTCGTTAACCGAGCCTTGCAGCCTGAGCAGGCAACCCACTATATTCTCAACTATCAGTACATCCATGATCAGCGCGTGTTTCGTATAGAGAGCTACCTCAAACAATATGACGATCTGGTGAAGTTTACCAACCCCAATGACTTCAATCCGGTGAATTACTCCAATGCCGGTACGGGTGAGGCCAAAGGGGTGGATATCTTCTGGAGAGACAGTAAGACCATTAAGCAGACAGATTACTGGATTTCATATTCTTATGTTGATTCAGAGCGTGATTATCAGGACTTCAACGGACAGGCCACCCCAGGTTTTGTATCAAAGCATAACTTCTCTTATGTGGTTAAGCATTTCATTGAGTCGCTGAGAGTACAGGTGGGAGCCACCTATAACTTTGCCTCACCCCGACTGTTTCACAACCCGAACAGGGCTGGTTTTCAAAATGACAAAACACCGGAATTTCACGACCTGAGCCTGAATGCGGCCATTCTGATCAAGCAGAACATTATTCTCTACTTCTCTTCTTCCAACATTTTCGGGAGGGACAATATTTTCGGATATGATTTTGCCTCTCAGGCTGATAACAATGGCTACTATGCCAGCAGACCGATCAGACAGGGAGCGAAGCGCTTTATCTTCGCAGGTTTGTTCATCACATTGACCAAAGATGGTCAGGAGAATCAGCTGGATAACCTGTAAAGCTACTTGTGTTCAATACTATAATTTTCAAGCCCTTTGCTCACCCAAAGGGCTTGCTCATTTATCTAAGTAGTCAGGTGATTAACCAGAATGGTCATTCTCTGGAAATCGGGAATATCTACAGCCATTACTGTCTTTGAAAGAGATTCCCAACCAGGCTGGGGATGATACAGGCCGGTTTTTAACTCACTACCCCAGGAGACAGGTTCACGCTCAAAAACATAACAAGTTTTGAGTCAGGGCGTTATCTTTGCATAATCAGGCCGTCATGAAAATCCTCAAATCTCTTCTTCCTGTTTTTGTCTTTCTTCTGATCACCGGCTGTGATAATGCTCCTGATGAGGAGGTTGTTATACCGGTGGAGGGCAGAGAAGCCGAAGCAGTACTCTTTATCTCCAACAGTCAGTGGTTTCCGGCAACGATTGGCATCCTCAGAGGAACGAATAGTGATGATGTTGAATGGCTTGTTGTCGAGGTGAACTCGAGTACGAATCTGGGCTACAGCCGTGAGGTCAGGTTCAATATCACCGATGAGCGCATTAACTGGCCCCCGGAAGATACGCTCGACCTGCTTGATAACGAATTCCCGACTTCTGTTTCCTTTAGCCTCAAGCAATTCAGAGATGAGCGCAATCGCAACTATGATCTTTGGAGAGGTAGTCGCCCACAAATGGGAGGCATAAAAATCAATAAAATTGAGGAAGAAGAGGGGATTACCTATGCGGCAGGAGAATTCAATATGATTGTGGGAAATGATGATCTGTCTCCCCGGGTTCACATCATTACGGCCCTTTTCAACAATGTACGTGTCTTTACCAGCCAGGCTGAAATGGATGCTTATTTCGCTGAGGTAAATGCCTGGTTACGGTATACAAACGGTTAATTACTTATCTCTTTACAGCGTCTACGGTTCATCCGGTTAATTCTACGGTTCGGTAGGTCTTTTTTCTAATCGCTTCGGGTTTCGGGCATATTTGATTCATCAAACGAAATCAAAAACTCAGTAAATCATGAAAGCTTTAATCACAACCGTTTTTTCCCTCATGCTTTTGATACCCGGTATCAATCAGAACAAAAGTGAGGACACCATTACCATCACCGTTAGCATAGAGGGTGTTCGCAATAGCAGTGGCAGCATTGGTATCGCTCTGCACAATGAAGACTCGGATTCAGACTTTCCCGAAGCCGAGGCTTTCAGAGAAGAGTCTATATCTCTGAACTCATCCGGAACGGTAGAATTTGTATTTGAAAACATCCCTACAGGAGATTATGCTGTAGCGGTAATGCACGATGAAAACGACAATGGCGATATAGACTTCAATGAATATGGTATGCCTATAGAAGGCTTTGGCTTTTCCAATGATGCCATGGGCGACATGGGACCACCAGACTTTGATCAGGCAGCCTTCTCGGCAGAAAAAGACACAGATATAACTGTATCATTGATCTACATGGGCAGTTAATATTATTAACGTGGTAATAAAGGGTCCATTTGAATAAAATGGAAATCCCGGCCAGACTCTCTCTAAGATGGATTGTTGGCCGGGATTATTTCTTTACAGGGAGTCGCTTTTCCGCGAAAGATAATAGCGAACAGGATATCACGTTTAACTGTTATATTTAGTATCAATACTACCATGAACCATCGACCTGCTCTCCTCATATTGGCTCTTGTTTGGGCGATATTTGCCTGTGAGCTGGGAGTAGACCGGCCTGAGCCAGAGCCTCTGGAAGGACGGGAACCGGAGGTGGTTACCTGGGTTTCCGGCCAGCAGTGGTTTCCCAGTACCATTGCCATTCTGGTACAGTTGGAAGAGGAGCCCCATTATATTCATCTCGAGGCCAGTTCCAGCACTAATAAAGGTTACAAGCGAAGCCTGCGTCTTAATATTGCCGATAATGTGTTTGTCTGGCCCCCTGTGGATACCCTCAATCTGCTGAATACCCAGTTGCCTACACAGGTTTCTGTTGAATACGAACAGTTCAGAGATAAGCAAAACCAGTACTCCAGTAAATGGCAGGGTGATGAAAATCAACTGGGGGGTATCAGAATTACCTCGCTGGAGATGGAAGAAGGCCTGATTTATGCGGCAGGTGACTTTTTCATGAGCCCCTACCTTTTTATCGACCGGCCTAATACGCAGGAGATCGAAGGACTCTTTAACAATATCCGGGTTTTCAATCACCCCGATAGTATGCAACTGTATTTTGAAAGGGTAAATGCTTTTGAGGCTGCCCGGGGTAATTGATCCCATCTGACCAACAGTTCAGACTTCTTCTCTACGATTCATCTGCACAATTCTACAGTTCGGTAAGTCTTTTTTCATTTCAGCTCTGAAGTGAGACATTTTTGATTCATCAAACGAAATCAGAAAACTCTAAATATTCAGCTATGAAAAAGATAATCGTTTTAGTCACCTTATTGATCTCAGGCTTTGCTATGCATGCTCAGGGACAGGAAGCTTACATGAAAGCCATGGGTAAGGCCTTGTCTACCCTGGGAAGTGACCCACAGTCTGCGGCAGGTCAGTTTGAGAGAATTGCTGCTAAGGTAAAAGACCAGTGGCACCCACATTATTATGCGGCTTTGAGCTACATCAATATGTCATTTAATGCGGCAGACCTCAAGACAAAAGATGAGCTGACAACAAAAGCGCAGACCTATATCGATGCTGCGCTGAAGCTGCAGCCAAACAATGCAGAGGTAGTGGCTTTACAGGGCTATAACTATATGGCACAGCTCGCAGCAGATCCGGGCTCCAGAGGGCAGATGCTGTCTCCCAAAGCAATGCAGCAGTTTGGTAAAGCCGTGAGTATGGCTCCCGAGAATCCAAGAGCAATGGCTTTAATGGCTCAGATGCAATATGGTACCGCCCAGTTTTTTGGGTCGCCCACTGATAAGCCTTGTGAAATGGTCAGGAAAAGTATCCCGATTTTCGAAGCGGAAGAAAAGGGAAAGAGCTTTAACCCTACCTGGGGTAAGGAAATGGCAGAAGGCCTGGTAGGTCAGTGCGACAAATAAGCTTACGGTAAGAAATAGGCCGAAGGTTCAGTAAGAACCTTCGGCACACCGCCTCGAATAATTACCAGAACCTGAATACATCTTAATAACTCAAAATCGCCTGATAACCGCATGGAATTGATAGAACGTATACTCATCCTGTCTCACGTAGTAGCCGGTGGCCTGTCACTGGTCACGGGTATTCTGGCAGCCTTCTTCGGTAAAAAAGGAGGAAAGTTGCATAGACAAGTAGGTAGGATATTCTTCTGGTCTATGTTCTGGATTTTTGTCAGTGCCATTCTCATCATCAGTTTTGTGCGATTCAGCCCGTTTCTGTTGGTTATAGCTGTCTTTAGCTTTTACATGGCTTTTGCTGGTGTGAGGGTGCTTACGATAAGAAAGACAATGAAGGCGGCCCCGATCGACTGGGCAGCCTCTGTTATCACCATGGGCTTTGGTATCGCCATGTTAATCATGGGTGTGAGTTATCAGCTGGAAGCAGACTGGTCTTCAGTAATTGGTTACCTCTGCCTGTTCTTTGGTTTTTTTACAGCACAAACAGGCTGGGTCAACTTCAAAACCTTCAAAAACCTGGATAAAGCTGAAAAGATGTGGTGGTGGCTGGCTCATATGGGCGCTATGACGGGATCCTTTATTGCCAGTATCACGGCCTTTTTGGTTCAGAACGGGCGAATCTTTAATCTACCCAATGAGTTGGGTTGGATTCCCTGGGTTTTTCCTGCACTCGTTGGGCTTCCTCTCAGTGCCTATTATGGCAACAAATATCGCAGGCAGTTTAAAATGGGTAAGTATGCTGTGGCCTGAGTGCTTTGTCTCAGGCAGACAGACTTGAAACCCTTGAATGTGCTTGTCCTTTAAATAGTATATTTAGCCATGTCATTTATACCCCAGAAGCCCATCTGGCTAAGAGAGCTTACTGAGGCAGCTCTCATCTTCCTGCTTGGAGCAGCCATGTCTTTTCTCTTCAACCCTGACCTGTTACAAAGGCCCTGGCTCTCAATTCGCCTTACTACTACTTATTCAGGTTGTATGTGGGTGCTTTTCTGGAAAGGCAATCAATATCTGGTTGAGTTTTGGAACAAACGGGTTTCCTGGCTGGAAGAGCCTGGTAAGCGTTTTATCGTGGGTTTCGTATCGGTGCTGATCTATACACCATCGATCATGTACATTCTGAATTTCTTCTTTAAAACCTTCGTGGGGATGGGGGCAGACTGGAGTAGTATTGATATCCTCATTTCCATAGGTATTACTTTCTTAATCACCTTTTTTATGTTCGCCAAGGCTTTCCTCGATAACTGGCGTAAGGCCTCGCTTGATGCAGAGCGTATGAAGCGGGAGCAAATGGCTACTAAATACGAATCACTTAAAAATCAGGTCAACCCTCATTTTCTTTTCAATAGTCTCAACGCTCTCACCAACCTGGTCTATGAAGATCAGGACCAGGCGGCTAACTTTATCAGGCAGCTGTCGAAGGTATATCGTTATGTGCTCGATACACAGTCCAAAGAATTGGTATCTCTCAAAACAGAGCTCAACTTCCTGGAATCTTACATTTTCCTGCAGAAGATGCGCTTCGATGATAAACTCACAGTAGATATTGATGTAAAGGGTTATGAGGAGAGAATGTTGCCTCCGATCGCCCTGCAAATGCTGCTGGAAAATGCCATCAAGCACAATACCATTGCAGAAGAGGAACCTTTGACGGTCAGTATATCCATCGAAAACGATGAGTATATCGTGGTCAGTAACAACCTTCAAAAGAAGCGGATTCCACTTGAAGCCTCTTCGGGAATGGGGCTGGCCAATATTAAATCGCGTTACGAGTTTCTGAGTCAGACACCTGTGGAGGTGCTCGAAACCGGAAAGGAATTCATTGTTAAACTCCCACTGTTAGCCTTAGTATCATGAAAGTATTGATTGTAGAAGATGAGGCCATGGCGGCCAGAAGGCTGAACAGCCTGTTGGAACAACTGGAGCCGGGGATTGAGGTACTGGCCAAGCTGGACTCGGTCAAGCGTGTGGTAAAGTGGCTCAATGAAAATGCCGCTCCTGATCTGATTTTCTTTGACATTCAGCTGGCAGACGGGATCAGCTTTGAAGTGTTTGAGCAGACAGAAGTGAAGTCGCCCGTGATATTTACAACAGCTTTTGATGAATATGCGATACAGGCCTTTAAGGTAAACAGCATTGATTATCTGCTGAAACCGATAGACCCTAAGGAGCTGGAAAATGCGCTCATCAAGTTCAGAGAGAGAACTATACCGGCTGCACCACAGCCCGCCTTTGATATGGGTATGATCCAGAAAGCCATGGAGATGATGACCCGTCAGTACAAGGAGCGTTTTGTAGTGAAAATCGGAGAACATATCCACACTATACCCACTACCAATGCAGCTTACTTCTTCAGCCAGGAGAAAGCCACCTTTTTGCAGACCCTGGAGAAGAATCGCTTCATCATTGATTACACGCTGGAGCAGCTGGAGCAGCTCGTTGACCCTGATAAATTCTTCCGTATCAATCGAAAATACCTGGTAACCCTGGAGGCGGTAAAGGACATCGTGACGTATTCCAACAGTCGTTTGAGGTTGATTCTGAAGCACTCTGACGATATGGATGCCATCGTAAGTCGTGACAAGGTGCAGGCTTTTAAAAAGTGGCTGGATCGTTAAGATGTACAACTTTGTACATAACGATCTTGGGCTCGTGCACCTGCTGGCAGCACTGTTGGCTACCGTTACGGGGTCATTTGTACTGGCGGTGCGTAAAGGTACCCGAAGGCACAAACAGGTGGGCTATATCTACGTCTTTTCCATGGCGGTTTTGAATATTACGGCCCTTTTCATCTACACACTGAATGGTCGCTTCGGCATTTTTCATGTAGGCGCTATTTTAAGTGGGCTGACTGTTTTAGGAGGAATGGTACCTGTGATTAAAAAGCAGAAAGGAGCGCTTTATCGGCACCTTGCCTTTATGTATTGGTCGGTTATTGGTCTTTATGCTGCCTTTGCCTCAGAAACACTCACTCGCATTCCGGATACACCCTTTTATGGTATGGTGGGACTCGCCACCGCCATCATTATGCTTTTTGGGGCTTTGGCTTATACCAGACTTAGAAAAAACTGGGTAAAACGATCTTGAGTTTTTCTGCCTCACTTCTGACGACATGATTCATTTTACCCACTTACCATTGAATATGTACCTCGGTTGAAAAGGGATTTTGCTAACCAGAAGATTATGGTCTTCCCAGATTGTATCGTCTCGGGACATTTTTACTCCTCCTGAAATCCATGTTTCTTCAGGCTCCGGCAGACCATCCGGAAATGAGAATAGTTTTCCTCCCTGCCCGCTGGATTTAGCTCCCAGCACATATACCTGTTCTTTCTTTGAGTCCCAGAACCAATAGAGTCCTTCCGTATTCTTTTGCGATAGTTTTGACAAAGCTCTTCCATTCGTCATTTTATCCTGGGCAAGGTCAATCACGTAAAAGCCTGAAGAATTAAGGAAACTGACATAAAAAGTCTGATTTCTCAGATCCCAAACTGCCTGATGTTGTCTCTTTTTTTGTTTGAAATCCTGACGATAAGATGATGACACGAACTTCAGAGGTATGTCCGGTTGGTGGTAATACTTGACCAAATAGTACTTCCCTGAAAAACTGATTTCAAAAGTTAAGGAGTCGTATTTGAAGTAATAGTAGTAGTCTGAGTCACGCAGGTTTTCTGGAATTTCCATCTCTTCCTCAATACTCAGGTTTTCCCCATTGATGTGATAAGTGCTCTTTGTCGTTTGAACTGAGAGCATACTGCTGCCAATTAAAAAACTATGCATTAGTTCTCCTTCAATTTCTAATCTGCTTTCTGTTTTCTCCTGATTGGAGATGATTGTCTTCTTTTTGTCAGAAGTAACTTTAAGTTGAATGCCATTCTTAAGTACAAATTCTTGTGCTGTAGAATTATGTGAAAAACAGAGAGCTACTACCAGGGAAAATGAAGAGATAATGTTTTTCATAGCTGTTTAATTTGCCAGAGATTTTTCAAAATCGTTGAGGCCTTTTTCATCCTTGAAAGTAGGGATCATATAGAAATTAAGAATGCCATCCTCTTTATCATAGAATAAGAGTGACGGGGTAAGAATATACCCTAACTCGGTTTGAATTTCGGCAGTTTCATCATGAATAAAACCAGACATCATCGATAATGGGCCATTTTCATAATATACTCCGGAGAGCACAATAGCACTTTCAATTTGATTGACCTTTTCCACTCTACTCAAAAGATCGAGGCCTGTCTCAATACAGGAGCTACAATCAATACTGGAATAGTATAAGATGATGATTTTCGAATCTGTGATTTCATTTTTTTCGAGCAAATCATTCAGATTGAGACTTGTTTTACCTTTCAACAGGTTCTT
Source organism: Roseivirga sp. UBA6061 (assembly GCA_002427745.1). Lineage (GTDB taxonomy): Bacteria > Bacteroidota > Bacteroidia > Cytophagales > Cyclobacteriaceae > Roseivirga. Next base: position 16,522 of record DIYF01000071.1, read on the forward strand.
TACTTTGGCATTCTTACTCCTGAAAGAGCTAAGCATTTCTTGGGGAACTGCTTGATCGTCTTCCTCGACAACATCAACGGCCTCCTTTGTATTGCAAGAGTTGAACGTAAAAAGGAGTATGATCAGAAGTATATATGGATAGGTGGTTCTCATGATTAATCTTGCATTAGAAATTCTACCAACATGCCGTTACCCGGGTCGTAAGCTATTATTTTGCTGTCATCTTCTGACACAGCAAAGCAGTTAAAAGACCAATTTTCATCTACTTTCAGATAGATATAATTATCGATACTGATTGCTCCCTTTTCACTGATTGAAAGCTGAATCAGAAAGGATGTTTTCTCGGCTTTTTCTGTTTTGATGGCAGGAGTCATGAGGTAGAAATGATTAGCGGTGTTGTAGATATCCCAGAACATGGTCTTGGCTCTTTGTACTCCCGGAGGGCTATTTTTGATCATATTCATTACATCCGCCTCTTCCAGCCATGGTGAGAGTATGGGATCATCAGACAGGTCATAATTTTCCACAAAGTTCCCGTCAGCATCATAAGAGTTTATGACAGGGCGGTTGTAAGCAAATGCTGAGACGATGTATTCGCCCACCTTCGCTAAATGCTGTGGAGGGTAGTTCAATTCTTTGATAGCTGCCTGGCCAAAGCGAAAAGTGTTCGAATCAGGTTGCAAATCAACCATTTCCAGTGGTTGATTGAAGTCCTGGTTTGAGCAAACGAATATTTTATCTGCATCGATAAAAAACTCAGATATAAACGAATGAGTCCTTTGAGATTGTAGAAAATCACCATTTAATGAGTAACTGTTTATCTTCCTGCCTGTGTAGTCATAGATATAGATGGTCTCATCCGTAACTTCCACATTGGCCGCACCTTTAATTTCTGCTGGCCCCGGCCCCGGTTTCCCTAAAGACCTGATGTAGTTGAATTTGTCATCGACAATATGTGTTTGTCCGGCTCCTTTATCCAGAATTACCCAATTCCCGTTTTCTGATTCGATATCGGAAATCCATTTGAAAAAAACAGTGTCGGAAAAAGCATCGACATATTTATTGGGAGTGGCACTGCTCCAACTGACTTGTCTTTGACCCTCACAGGACATAAGCAATGCGAAGAGGCACAGTAGTGCGTTATAAACTACTTTTTTATACATGTAGAAGATTTTAAACTATGGGCTCCGAAGAGCCCATTTCTTTATTGAATACCAGGGCCTGCTATGCACCCAACTATGGTCACATCGCCATTGCCACATGTGATGGTTGACAGATTAGTCTCCTCATCGTAAGCAACACCACACCAGCCTGAATCGCCACAGTTGACAGATGTATTGCTACAACTACCAAGAGCATTACAGTATAAGTCTACTGCGTTCGCACTGAAAGTAAGGGCGAATAGACTAACTCCGGTTAACAAAACGGAAATTTTTCTTTTGATTTTCATTGATTTTGAAATTTAATTTGAAAATTGACTTATATCATGATACAGTTGTGAGTTACTTGTGTAAAATAAAGGTCATCAATTATTTCAAACTTTTTTTAAAAAAACAATGTGATCGTATTTTCGAATGACAATAAAGAATCCTGGCTGGATTTTTCACGTATCTTCAGGCATGCGTAAAGGCCTGTTTTTTTTCCTGTTAATTGGTTCTTGTTCTATTGGTTGGGCACAGGAGGTTTCCGGTTCCTGGATTATGAGCTACATCAAGGCAAAACAGCCGGTGTTTACCATGATTCAGCAGGACGGAGAGCTCAAACTGGAAGATGAAACCCCGCAGGACTCTACTATCATCTACAGTCCCGGACTTATGTTGATGAAGCCTTTTTCTAAAGACAGTGCTATCAGCTACTCCTGGGAGGATACAGAAAAATGGGCTTTTGAAAAGCTCGAAAATCAGTACTGGTTCTACGGAGCCCGGGATTCTCTTTATGGTAGTTTCGATACTGAAGGAAGGCTCATTCTCTCTTCCACTCTGGACGACCGTCCTACGGAGTATGTATTTGAAAAACAGAAGTTTGCCAGGTCTGCGGCCAGAGTCAAGGTGGAAAACACTACCTGGAATGTGACTGCCGGAGACTCATTTCTGAATGATCAGATCATCAATTTCAGGAAGGACTCGGTGCTGACCAGTGAGCTCAATGGAAAAGCTGAGTTTGGGGAGTACTACATTCATCCTATTGAGGATAAGTTTGCTATTGAATTCGTGGTAAACACGCCCAAATCTTACATAGGCATTATCTACATCACTAAGGTGGGTAGAAAGAAAATGGAAGGAGTTTTCTATGCGCTGATAGAGGATGGTATCAGACCTAAAAAGACCCGCATTACGCTAAGGCGTTAGGCTGGTCAGACTGACTTTTCCGAAGCTCAGTCCTGAAACAGGTGATTGTCTGCTGATATACCTCATACCAATTTGAGTATTTGACCGGAAAACACAACTTTTAGTAAATTCAAAGGGTCACCTTTACGGGGTAACCAGCAAGATATGAGAGTTGTACCCGAAGCATTTTATCAGTCGGCCGGCATCCGAAAGATTATGGTGGATGGCCAGTGCTGTGTGATCCATAAGCAAACAGATCAGCAAGACTTAGACAATCAGCGTTTGTTGTCTGCTCATGCCCTTACCGTGGTTAAAAAAGGAGGGCTGATCGTCCATACCGATGAAGGTATTCCCACCCGTGTGGTTAAAGATCAAATGGTTTTACTGCCTAAAGGCCTTTATGCGATTACAGATCTGATTCCTGAGAATGATGTGTTTGAGGCGGTGGTGTTTTTCTTTGATGAAGCCCTGATTGAGCAATATCTGCGGACCAAAGGTCTTCACGCTATAGAGGTTCATGGTGAAAGAAAACCCTCAGTATTTACAAGCAGTGTATCTCTCTCTGTCTTTATTGATCAGCTTCTGTCTCTATATGAACTGGTGGAGGCCGATACAGCTTTGGTCAGACTCAAGCTACTGGAAGCGCTTCATCTGATCGACAGCAAAGACCCGGAAGGCAGGTTTACGGACAAGGTACATGAACTTATGGCCCGGCCACAAAAGCAGTTAAAGCGTTTTATGCAGGATCACTTTGATAAACCCCTGGCCGTAGAAGATTATGCCCGGCTTACGGGAAGAAGTATTTCCAGTTTTCGAAGAGACTTCCACAAAGAATTTGATACCTCTCCCAAGCACTGGCTGATCGCACAGCGTATGGAAAGGGCCCGAAAACTACTGGGCCGAAGTGATGTTTCAGTAAGCCTGGCAGCAGAGCAATGCGGTTACACGGATTTGCCCCACTTTATCAAGTCCTTTAAGAAGTATTTCACCGTCTCACCAAAGCAATATGCCCTGAGTAAAAGAAATTAAAGTCAGAAGAGAGGATTGATCGAAAAACACAACTTTTGATAATGTAATACCGCGTATTTGCCGGGGAATCAGATAATAATAAGCATATGAAAATTGGATTTATAGGTTTGGGTATTATGGGTAGTCGCATGGCGGCCAATCTTCAAAAGGCAGGTCATGACCTGATAGTGTATAACCGTACTCCTGAAAAGGCCAAAGCACTGGTAGAGGCCGGTGCTCTATTAGCTCCTGACCCTGCGGAAGCAGTGAGAGATGTGGACGTGGTGATCACCATGCTCTCAACTCCTGATGTGGTGAGACAGACTGCGGAAGTAATTCTGCCGGCAATGAAACCGGGAATCTTTTGGGTAGATGTAAGTACGGTCAACCCTTCGTTTTCAAAAGAGATGGCCCAACTGTCGGTTAAACATAGAACCCGGTTTGTAGATGCTCCGGTAGCTGGCAGTAAGGCTCCTGCAGAAAATGGCGAATTACTGTTTCTGGCCGGGGGCACTGAAGAAGAGCTGACTGAGGTGGCTCCGCTGCTCGACATTATGGGTAAGAAGACCCTTTATCTTGGAAAGCCCGGCAATGGAGCCAATGTAAAAATGCTGATCAACCTGATGCTCGCTCAGTCTATGGCTACCTTTTCGGAGGCAATCGCCCTGGGTAAGGGCATGGGTCTGGCAGAAGAGCAATTGCTGAATATTCTCACCGCCACACCGGTGGTGGCCCCGGTTATGGGGTTATTGAAAGAGAGACTACTGATAGGTAATTTTGATGTGAACTTTCCGTTGAAATGGATTCATAAAGATGTCATGCTGGCTTTGGATACCGCTTCTGAGTTATCGGTTAACATGCCTTCACTTGAGCAAACGGAATCGCTTTATAAGACTGCTCTGGACGATGACCTTGGAGACCTGGATTTCTCTGCTATTTATAAGACTTTTGGCTGACAGACTGAAAGCGGGAAGGGCTTCAACAAATTTTGACTAACTTTTGTTAATTATGTAGTCAGTTTTTGAGACTAAACATGTCATGTCAAAGCTCCTATCAGTTATTTCGAGTAGAAAAAATCTGCTGGCACAATTGAGCTTTATACTTACCCTTCTGTTCAGTGTAAACCTGGTCAATGGTCAGGAGAATGAGATAACGGAACTTTGGAAACAGAGTGAAAGAGATACCTTATGGATCAATAAGATGTTTTTCGAGGCAAGGAGGGCCTATCCTGTTTCCATAAATAGCAGCCCTGATTCTTTACTTCTGATTGGGAATACACTTTTTCAGCGTTCTCAGCAGCTCAATTATGAGCAGGGCAAATACTACGGTCTCCTGCTTAAGGCCATTTATTATCGCTTATCAGACAGAGATAGTCTGTTTTATTATCATAGAAAAGGAGAAAAACTGGTTTCCCGGGAGAACGTAAACCTGAAATTGGTTGCCCTTTCGAATGTTTCAAAACAGCATAATCGGTTTTCACAGCATGATTCGGCTCGTATCTATGCCGAACGTGGACTATTATTGGCCAATGAGCACAATCAGCAAAGGTACATTGCAGAAAACCACAGATACATTGGCAGAGCACTGAGGGCACTGGGCGATTTCCCGGGATCACTATATCACTACAGACAGGCTCTGATAACTGCTGAGAACCTTAATAGTGGGAGACTTGTCATCCAGATTCTCAGAGGAATGGCCGTTGTCTATGATGATGTTAAAGGTTATCAAGAGGCATATAACCTATTGATGAGGTCAATAGAACTGGAGAGAGAGGTCTTGGGGGATGCTTTTCAAATAAATAGGACCTCTCTCAATAACCTTGGCAGATACCTTACTTCCCTGGGCCAATATGATAGTGCGTTTCACTATTTGCATCGGGCTATGAAGGCTTATGAACAGCAATTGCCGGGTGACTGTCAAATCATGTATCCTCAATACAACCTGGGAAATACCTTTCTGGCAATCGATGAGCTGGATTCAGCGCATTTCTTCCTTAAAAGAGCGGTAGAGAATGCCAGGCAATGCGAAGACAACTACGTTCTTTCATTGGCCTCCTATGACTTTGGGGAAGTTTATCGCAAACGAGGTAAGTCGCGTAAATCCCTTCGACTCATAAAAGAGGCTTACTCTATAGCCAAGAGCAGAGGAAAGATAACCACTGAATTAATTAATGCGAGCTTTGGCCTTTATAGGGCATATCGGGCAATGGGTGATAATACAACTGCTCTTAGATACCATGAAGAATGGAGCGCAGCCAAGGACAGTCTTTTCAATGAAGAAAAGAGAACAGAGTTAGCTCTTCAGGAAGCTGATTACCGTTTTGAGAAGGAGAAAAACGCCTTGATTGCTGATCAGGAACAGCAAAAACTCACTTTGGAGAATGAGCTTCAAAGGCAGGAAGCCATTCAGTGGGGGGCCTTTATTGTGATTATAACAGTTCTGATCTTCATGATTTACGTGACCTCATTGTTACAAAAAAAGAAAAAGGCCAACAAGCTTATTAGTGAGCAAAACCTGCAAATTTCTAAGGCAGCTGGCGAGTTAGAGAAACTATCAAACTTTAAGGAAGGGCTGACGAATATGATTGCTCATGATATGAAAAATTCATTGAGCACCATCATCAATGTCAGCCATGAAGATAAAGTGCTGGATAAGAAAAGGGTAGAGCGCATTCGTCAGGCAGGAGGTAATGTTCTCAACTTGGTAACTACCATGCTGGACGTGCAAAAGTTTGAAGAAGCTAAATTTCAGTTAAACAAAGAGCGTTCATACATCAGTTTCATCTTTAGCTATGCTCACGAACAGGTTATATCCCTGCTTCAGGGAAAGAGCATTCAGTTGATCACTCAGGGAAACGAGACAGTAGCTCTTGAGATAGACCAGGAAGTAATGGGGCGCGTTATGGTCAACCTGTTAGTCAATGCGATTAAGTTCTCTGATAATGGGAAACAGATAATAATGGAAGCAGGATTGCACCTGAACAGCCAAACACCTGAAATGATTGTTTCGGTGATTGATACGGGTACAGGTATCGCAGCATCTGACCTGCCATACATTTTCGATAAATTCCGCCAGGCTGAAGCCAGGTCATCAGGCAGGGTGGCTTCTACGGGCCTGGGGCTCACTTTTTGCAAGCTTGCTATTGAAGCCCACGGAGGACGAATTTGGGCCGAATCAGAACCGGGGAAAGGAACCCGTGTAAGCTTCAGCATTCCGGTTTTAGACAACTCAGTAGAGATAAATGGGGCTGAGAGCGGACCTCTGAGCATGGCCGGGGCGACAACCAGGTCAATTGACATGGAAGAAAGTCTCGTACTGAAAAAGTATGCTGTCAGGATGCAGACTATGGGAGTACACGAAATTAAAAAGCTGCGAACAGTGCTCAACGAGCTGGAAGAGGAAAACCCTGATTCTGAGTGGTCTTCTGACCTTTGGTCCGCAATTCTACAGGGCAACAAAGAGCGTTATCAGTATTTACTCAATAAGGTTTTGAACGAAGAGGTATCTACTTGAATGTGATCAATATGATACAATTTGTGCAGGCAACTAATTCTCACATTCCACAGGTTTTAACCTTCATGGAGGCTTTCTATGCCATAGATGACTATGTTTTTGAGGAAGCTGCTGCGCGGGTTAATGTGCAAAAGTTCATAAATGACGAGCACCTTGGAAGGCTCTGGTTACTTAAACTTGAGGACGAGGCCATCGGGTATCTTGCGCTTACCTTTGGTTTTAGTTTTGAATACGGAGGACGGGATGCTTTTATAGATGAGTTATACCTGGAAGTAGAATCACATAATGAAGCCGGGAAAGAGCTTTATAAGAAATCAGGGTATCGGACCAATGGCAGAATACTGATGACCCGGACTATGCGCTAACTAGTAGAGGAAACCATTTACCGGTTCCAGCTTCGGTGGAAGGTCCGTTTCTCCGAGCTGCTCTCTCAGGTCAATCTCGATAGTGCGGCAAAGAGCCGTCATGGGAGTATCGTGAATTCTGTTTTCAAAGGGGTCCTCGTTAAATTCTCCAATGGTCTCCAGCACAGAAAAGCAAAATGAAACCACAGCAGAGAGTGGAATCACCACCCAGGCAATGTGCCTGGCATCCAGTAAATCGATAAGCCCGAAAGGCAGCAGGGTGGCGAAGACCATCACGAAAAATCGTGTAAAGAAGTCATACTGGCGTGGCATGGGAGTGTTTTTGATACGCTCGCACATGCCTTGCAGGTTATAGAATTCAGTCAGGGTGTTGTCGAGGAGTTGATGTCTGAAATCATTGATCTGGCCTGATTTCAGGGCTATGGAAAGGTCCTCTCCCTGCTTCTGTACCAGTTGTGTGGCCTTATTCTTTCGGTCCATGACCCAGGCCTTCTCCTCTGCGGAAAGGAACGGCTCAATGTCTTGCCAGTGGTCCTGCTGCCTGAGCTGTAGCCTCAATGCGTTGATCCAGGCAATATGGCGATACACGAGCGTTTTGATGAAGGCCGGCTCGGTGTCCTGAAAGAAGGTTGTACACTGTCTGCCCCAGGTACGGCTGTAATTCACTATACCTCCCCAGATCTTTCGGGCTTCCCACCAGCGATCATAAGAAGAGCTGTTTCTGAAGGCCAGAAAAATCGCCAGGGCGCTTCCCAATGTGCCGACTATACTAAAAGGAATCGCGACCCGGGTCCAATCGAACTCTTCATGAAGAAGATATACAGAGGAGGAAACAATGAGAAAGTAAATGAGCCTTTTGGCACTGAATTGAAGAATTTTACCCCAATTGAGGTTTTTGCGAATTATCAAGGTTTTGGCGTTCTGTTTAAGTCAATCTATGCTATTCTCTCAGTAATAGCAATACTTGTGTAAGCAAGTAAAATGATATATATACAAATCAAAACTTTTGTTGGCTTTTAGAAAAAGCGCTGGATATTAGGCTTACCTTATCCCTGATCTATGTCGTTGCAGCAAAAAGTGAAAGAGGTAGAGCGTGTATTCGCTGACCTGGAAAAAGAAATGGACCGGCTTCGTCAGTCTACAGGTCTTTACTGTGTAGCGGGCTGTGGCAGGTGTTGCTTCAAGTCAGATATAGAAGCTTCTGTGCTGGAGTTGCTGCCTTATGCGCTTCATTTGATTCGTACCGGCCACATTGAGGAGGCCTATGGTGAATTAAAAAAGAATACCAGCCGACAGTGCTCTTTTCTGAGACCTGCTCCTGGTTCAACTACCCATGGTAGTTGTTTGCAGTATCAATATCGTGGACTTATCTGTAGATTATTCGGTTATGCTGCCTCAAAGGGAATGGATGGTCAGGCGAAACTGGTTACCTGTCAAACCATCAAAACCAGTCAGGCAGAGACGGTAGCCAGAGTTGAGGCAGGCCTGAAAGAGGACAGAAATACCGTTCCCTTTATGAGTGACTATTACTTTCGCATGCGTAGCATTGATCCTGATTTGGGCACCCGGCTTCTACCTATTAATCAGGCCATGCTCAAGGCCATGGAAGAGGTAATGGGTTACTATGCCTATCGGGAGCTGGAGGAGGAATAACCACTGCAGACCTACTTCTTTCCGCGACTGTGTGATTGCGCATTACCGTTTTAGAATCTTCAGAGCCATCTGTCTTCCTTCTCCCTGCATAATGGCCAGGTTGATCCACCCAAAGGCAAAGTGTTCAAGGGCTTTTACCTTATCTGCTCCCCCGAAATTATAGACAGTTTCAAAACCGGCATCTTTCGCTAACCGGATTGCTATATCCTGCGCCTTTTCGCTGTCTCCCGCTACAAACATATCAGCAGTGGTGTCACAATAGCGAGGGTCTGCCATGTTTTCAAAACCAGTCGTGTTAAAGGCCTTTACGACCTCCGCTTTACAGATATCCACAAAAGCATGGTATCCTGTTTCATAAGGTTCTGGTTGCTTCCAGATGGCGTTGGTGGCATCTATGATCACTTTTCCCGGCAGAGCCCCCCAGCTTTGAGCCAGTTCAGCAGTTACATGGGCAGGTGTGGCAATGAGTATCACTTCTGATTCTGTAATAGCCATCGACATTGGTTTTTGTTCAATGTTCGGGTGAGAGGTTATCAGGTCTTTAGCCTTTGCGTCATCCGTCTTTCGGGTACCGATCAGGATTTTATGCCCGGCCCGGGCCCAGGCGGTAGCCAGAGCTCCACCTACATTGCCGTGTCCTATAATGGTGATTTTCATTTGCTTGTTGTTTTCTTACGGTTTCAATAGCGCTTTCAAAATAAATAGCCCTTTTCAGAAGGTGTCACTTCCGGAATTTCCTGACCACCCAGGGCACTCAGCAGGTCTCTTTCTATCGTATTGCAGATAGCCGTCAGTGGCACATCGGTTACCTGGTTTTCAAAGGGGTTCTCATTGGCCGCTCCCGTGTGCTCCATAATTACAAATACCCCTGAAACCAGTATTGTTACGGGCACGATAAGCCAGGTAAAAGGTAATAAGTCGAGCAAACCGAAAGGTAGTGCCAGGGCAAAGAGCATTACAAAAAGCCTGGTAAAGTAGTCGTACTGCCTGGGTAGCGGGGTGTTTTTGATGCGCTCTGCGCTTCCCTGGTAATTGGTAAGTGCCAGGAGTTGCCCCTCCATCTGAAAGCTATCGAAGCCACCCAGTGTCCCGTTGGCCATAGCCTTGTAAATATCTCTCCCTATGGACATGTGCAGGGCATATGGTTTGTTGGTGGCTGTTTGAATTTGTTGGTACTCATCCTCAGTCAGATACTCCTTTAAAATGCCCCATTCGTCTTGCCTTCGCAGGTGTAGCCGTAAGGCATGGGTCCAGGCAATGGCTTTCATGACCAGACGCTTTTTGAAAGCCTCGCTTCGTTCCTGATCGTATTGCTCCTGATGTGCGTGGCTGTCTGTGAAGGTAATGATGAGCCTTGCCAGCACACGGCTGCTATTCACAATACCTCCCCACACCTGTCTGGCTTCCCACCATCTGCCATAGGCAGAGTTATTACGGAAACCTACGAATATGGCCAAGGCTGACCCAAGGATACCGATGGGTGTGAAAGGCAGAGTCAGTCGGCTTATTCCTAAATGCGCAGAGGCTATCCAAACCAGCAGGGACCAACCCATGATGATCATCATGGGTCTCCGCACATAGATCCATATTCGCCATGGGCTCAGGTTTCTTTTAACAATCATAACCTAATAATCAGGCTCCCAGGGCTTCAATTACCAGCTTTGCCGCAGCCTGGCCGCTGAACTGTTGCTGGCCGGTCACTAAATTATTATCTCTGACTGCATAGGGTTTGAACATACCGGCATTGATGTAATTGGTATTCTCGATTTTTCGGGCTTCTTCTTCAATCCAGAAAGGCTGAATTTTCATGCCCACGAAGTTATCGGCAAAGGCTTCTTCAGCATCGGCAAAGCCCGTCCAGGTCTTACCTTCTATCAGCAGTTTGCCTTCCGATGTTTTTACCTTCAGCAGCACGGCTGTGGCATGGCAAATGGCAGCAGCTACCTTACCCGCTTCATAGAAGTCTGCGAAGAGTTTATGCAATTCCTCATTCTCATAAAAGGTATACATAGGCCCCTGGCCTCCACTGAGGAAGATGGCATCAAAGTCACTGATATCGATGGCCGAAATGGGTTTTGTGTTTTCCAGCAAGGCGGCATGGGCAGGAGATTTTTTGAAGCCCAGAGAGAGTATATCTGCAGCGGAATACTGGCTCTCATCTTCCGGATCACTGAAGCCATCGGCTTGCAGGCTGCCTCCCTCAGGAGAGAAAATTTCTACTTCATAACCCTGCTCAGTGAACTCCCAGTAAGGGTGGGTTACTTCTGACCACCAGAAGCCAATAGGCCACCCTGTTTGCTTTGATACGGATGGGTTGCTTACGATGATAGCGACCCTTTTAGGAACAGGCATTTTGTTGATATTAGCACTCATAGTTTTGTCTTTTTTATTTCTGCTTGTGACGTCTATTTAATGCATATTTAGTATTATATAGTTCCTAAATGCAAGTATGCACTTTTATGTATGATACTAACAAAAAAGTGAGTAATGCTGATTATCAAATAGTTATAAATCCATAAATTTGCGCTATGCCTGAATTTATTTACAAAGACAAGACTTATCAGAACCCGGTAGAATTTGCATTGGATCAGATTGGAGGGAAATGGAAGATGCCCATTCTATGGAGATTGAAGGACAGGGTATGGCGCTATGGTGAGCTGAGAAAAAGCCTTAAGAACATCACGCACAAAATGCTGACACAACAGCTGCGCGAACTTGAAGCAGATGGCTATGTACATAGAGAAGTATATGCAGAAGTTCCCCCGAAAGTGGAGTACAGTATTACCGAGCAGGGAGAAAAGGCTATTCCTATTATCGATACACTGCGGAACTGGGGCATGGAGCGAATGAAAGAAGTGGGGATTGAGCATTGAGCCCTCTGTTCACATCTAGGTAAGTACGACATAGATTAGTATCAAAAAGGTCACTCGCAGAATGCGAGCGACTGGAAGGGTCTTCACCCTCAGCGGTCTCTGTGTAACAGGACCCTGAGGTCTTTGAACACACTTTGTATTACAGACTCTCAAGGCATCGATATAAACCAAAAGAGCCGGAAGTCTTAACCTCCGGCTCCTTTATCTGACGTCAGACGTCTAAAATCTAATATCTCAAATTAGTTACTGCCTGTCTGCTGTGCTCTTTGCATAGGGTTAGAACCTCTTGACTGACCTCTGGCGCCTCCTGCTCTTCTTTTGAAGAGTTCGAAACGGCTTGGCTCATTCACTCGTGGGAAGTAATTGTTGGTTTCGTCTGTGTCGGCAGTTTCTCTGTAAGGGTCAAGGCGAATCTGAACTACTTTCTTTTTCTTCATAAAGGCCTTGCTCACTTTCTCCTCATTCTTTCTCCAGATATAAGCCGGGATACGATCCACTTCTGTGGTACCATCTTCGAAAGTCCACTCGATAATTAATGGCATCACCAAACCACCTACGTTAGAGAAGTCAATCTGGTAGAAATTCGTGCCATCACCAATCAGGGCTCTTTCCTCAGGTGTCAGTGAAGCATCAAAGCGCTGGTAAGCACGCTTAGCCTGCTCGGTCACCTCAAACTGATCATAAGAGTAGTAGAAATCCTGCAGACGCTCATCGCGCTCCACATAGAATTGAATACCTTCTTCTCTGTTACGGCTGTCCGCTACATCGGTATTGGCCTTTTCAAATGCGGCTTTGGCAATCGGGTTCTCAATTTCAGGATTCTTCGTATCAATCTGGTACCAATCTACATTGTCGATTGAGATATCTACATTGTCGATAGTGAAGAACCAGCCTCTGATAAACCAGTCCAGATCAACGGCAGAAGCATCTTCCAGGGTACGGAAAAGGTCATCTGGTGTCGGGTGCTTGAAGGCCCATCTTTTGGCATATTCTTTAAAGGCAAAATCGAAAAGCTCACGACCCATAATGGTCTCACGAAGAATATTCAGGCCGGTAGCCGCCTTGGCATACTGGTTAGAGCCAAACTGAATGATGTTTTCAGAATTGGTCATAATCGGCTCCAGTTGGTTTTTAGGCAAGCCCATGTAAGGTGCTATTTTGTAAGCAGGGCCTCTTCTGTGGGGATAATTGTTATCGAACTCCTGCTCAGTCAGGTACTGTACAAAAGTATTAAGGCCTTCATCCATCCAGGTCCACTGACGCTCATCAGAGTTCACAATCATCGGGAAGAAGTTGTGTCCTACTTCGTGTATAATTACACCAATTGCTCCGTATTTAGTACCCTCAGAGTAAGTGCCATCTGCATTGGTACGACCATAGTTGAAGCAGATCATAGGATACTCCATACCATTGGAAGCCTCTACTGAGATAGCCACCGGGTAAGGGTAAGGAATGGTGAATTTAGAATAAGTCTTGAGGGTGTGTGCTACGGCTTTTGTAGAGTAGCGCTCATAGATGCCATAAGCCTCCTTAGCATAGTAAGACATGGCCATAGGGTTGTCGCTGCGGCCTTCAATATCTACTGCCATAGCATCCCAAACAAACTTACGGGAAGAAGTCCAGGCAAAGTCTCTTACGTCCTGTGCTTTGAAATTCCAGGTCTTTTTACCGGTAGATTTGTCTTTCTCGTTGGCTTTGGCTTCTTCCAGTGTTACAATCTTCACTGGCTCTACCTGCTCTTTCTTCGCTTGCTCCCATCTTTTCAGCTGGGTACTGGTCAGTACACTTTTGGCATTGGCCAGGCTACCGGTAGAACCCACTACGTGGTCATCCGGTACTGTCATTTTTACATCAAAATTACCAAAGGTCAGCGCGAACTCGCCACGACCTGTGAACTGCTTGTTGTTCCAGCCCTGGAAATCAGAGTATACTGCTACACGAGGGTACCAGCCTGTGATGGTGTAAATGTAGTTACCATCTTCCGGGAAGAACTCGTGTCCGCCACGGGCACCAGAAACAGAACGGGGGGTAGTGTTGTACCACCACTTGATCTTGATATCGATTTTAGAGCCGGGCTTCAGCGTAGAGGCCAGATCAATACGCATCATGGTCTGGTTGATGGTGTATTTCATATTGCCTCCCCTGGCGTCTTTCACTTCCGTAATGTGAAAGCCCCAGTCATTGTCATGGCCGTCCAGAGCGTCCAGCTGGCCATAAGACATGCGTGGGCGAATTGAGCTTGGGTTGAACTTGTATGCATCATTATCAGGGTGACGGACATTCTCATCCAGCTGAATCCAGATATAGTCGAGCGGATCCGGAGAATTGTTGTAATAAGTGATAGTTTCCGAACCAGTCAGTCTCTGGTTGCTGTCATCCAGCTCCGCTTCTATTTTGTAGTCAGCTCGCTGTTGCCAGTACTTAGAGCCCGGAGCACCCGAGGCAGTTCTGTAGACACTAGGATCCCTCAGCATTCTTTCCAGCTGTTCGAATCGCTTGCCATGGTTACTGTTCACCACCTGGGCCATCGTAGCAGATGCCATCAGCGTCAGTGCCATGCATGTGAGCAATAATCGTTTCATGTTTTATAAGTTTAGTTTACCAAAATTTCGTTTCCATCATCATGGTGATTGCTATACCGGCAATAGCCGATGAAATCACCAGATTCCAATCTCTGCGTGCCACATTGAAGAGGCCGGTGCATATAAAGGCAAGCACCATAAATATGAGTACAATGATAATCTGACCCAGCTCAAGCCCCAGGTTAAATGAGAGCAACTGGGTGACAATGCTTTCGTCTCTTCCCAACAGACTCTTCAGGTAGTTGGAAAAACCCAATCCGTGGATTAGTCCAAAAAACAAGCCGAAAAAGTAATTGAGGTTGAGATACCCCGGTTTCATAGAGTTTTGCTTCCGTACAATATTGGAGAAAGCCGTAATGAAAATCGTGACCGGAATCAGGAACTCAATGATATCGGTACGAAAATTGACTATCTCAAGTGCACTTAGGGCCAGGGTAATAGAATGACCAATGGTAAATGCCGTTACCAATATGAGTACGTTCTTCCAATCCTGTGCTGTATAGATAGCACACAGGGCTATTACGAACAAAATATGATCGTATCCCTGTATGTCGAGAATATGTTCAGCACCAAGCTCAAAATACAGTTTGAATTGTTCCATCCGGGGGAAAATAAGTGGGGTAAAGGGCCCTCAAATAATTTAGGATTGTAATAATAAAACTTAATTTTAAATCCACATAAGAAAGATGTTGTCATGCCATTGAAGCTTTTATGTACGGTCTTTATAGCGCTGTTCGTGGCGAATCATCCGTTTCACGTAAGCGTTTGTGATATTGAGTACGATGCTGGGAGCCAGGCCCTGCAAATAAGTCAGCGTATCTTCATGGATGACCTGGAAGAGGGACTCGAAGCTTTTCATAAGCTGGAAATGGTTGATACTTACAAACCCAAAGATCCGGATCAGCTCGACAGTCTGATTGCGGTTTACCTGAAGGCCAAACTGTTTATCAGGGTGGACGGTAAGGATGTGGACTTCAACTACCTGGGAAGCGAGCTGGAAGGTGATGCACGCTGGGCTTATCTGGAAGTGTCCAATGTTCCCTCTGTCAAGGAGGCTGAAATCAGCAATCTTATTCTGACAGAGACTTTTGACGATCAGGAAAACATCGTTCATTTCAAAGTGAGGGGTAAGCTGAAAAGTCACAGACTGAGCAAGGATGAAAAGGTGGTGACTTTCAAGTTTGACTGATGAAGAAATTATCGCTTTTGCTGGTGTTGGGGCTTCTGGCCTGTGAGTTTGGCGATAAGGCCAAAGACAACAAGACCCGGGAGGAGACTCCTGCTTTTCAGGGTACCTTTGTGGAATACGAAATTGCCACACTGGAAGGAAACAAAGAACCCTGTGGTACTGAGGGAAAGACGGCCTGTGTTGAGGTAGATATCAGCTATCCCAATATTAAGGAAGGGGCTTCAAAGGTTGTACTCGATACATTGAATCGCAGTATCCAGTCCACCATCCTGGACTATGCATTTATCAGTGAGAAACCCGATAATTTTGAATCGCTGATCACAGAAATTCAGAGGGAATACGAATCGGTAAGCAAGGATTTTCCCGGTTATGAAACCCGATGGCAGCTTGAGGTGAGTGCCGATATCATCTATCAGGACTCGTTGTTTATCAGCGTAGCCAGTACTATCTATTCCTTTACAGGAGGGGCACATCCCAACACTTACCAGGTATATCGCAGCTATGACCTGACTACCGGCAAAGCCCTGACTTTGGGTGATTTGCTGGAAACAGGCTATGAACTTGACCTGAATGAGGCCGCTGAGCTGGAGTTCAGGATGGCCAAGCAGATTCCCCCAAGCCGTGACCTGGATGATGAAGGCTACTTCTTTGAAGGAAACCGTTTCAAGCTCAACAGCAACTTTGCCATTATGAACCGGAGTCTGCTGTTTTATTTCAATCCCTACGAAATAGGTCCCTATGCACTAGGAGCAACCGAGCTGGAGTTGAAACTGACAGATTATGTTAAGCTGATCAAGGATGGGAGTGTTATCGAAGATCTTAAGAATTAGCCTGGTTGTTACGCTGCTGTTCGCAGGAGTCAGCGGTCAGGCTCAGGAGCCACAAAAGCTGGTAAGCTTCACCATTAAAAATGCAGGTGTTAATGTAAAAGGCACATTTCTCAGCTATAGTGTCACCACTCGATGGAATGCTGATGATCTGGCCAATTCGCGTCTGTCGGCTACCATTGAGGTTAATACCCTGAACACGGGTATCAAAGGGCGGGATAAGCACCTGAAAAAGGCAAAGTATTTTGATGTGGAGAATTACCCGCAAATCAGCTTTACCTCTACTGGCATTCGTAAAACAGCTGCCGGATATCTGCTCAAAGGCAACCTCACCATGAAAGCAACGACTTTGCCCGTGGAAATTCCTTTTACCGTTGAGACTTCACCCGAGGGAAAGGTATTCTCAGGAGCTTTCGAGATAGACCGCAGAGACTACGGAGTGGGCAAGGGGCATCTCATCATGGGGGATAAGGTGAAGATTAAGATTTATCATTTGGAGAAGAAACCCTGAGAGGCAATGGCTAACAGAACTATGGAAAAACCAGTTGAGCGAAAATCCACGATTGAGGAGTCTGATAACCAACTCAGGGTGATCATACCCCAGCAAAGAAGAACGGGAGCAGTAGTTGTTTTGAGTTTTTTACTGTTATACTGCATTACAGGTTTAGCCATTGGTGTTACGCTGACCATCACCACCACGATACATACCCTGTGGATGGTGATTGCTTTGGCAGTGGTGCTTTACTTTGTTTTGAGAGGGTTAGGCTGGCAACTGAAAGGCAAAACCACACTGACACTTGAAAACGGAGTTATGCTTCTCAAGAGAAAGGCACCTTTCAGAAATACTGAAAAGTCGTATGATCTTATGAAGATAAAGACCTTCAGTTATCATGATTTTTCAGCGAATATGGGGCCTGCAGCTATGTTTCAAATGCTAGGCGTTTTAAATCGACACAGGCTGGTTTTTGTCTACGGGTATGGTACGCTGACCATACCGGGTGACCTCGATGTCTCAGAGATAAAAGAACTGTCATCGGTACTCAATAAGTATTTGAATCGCTTTCAAATGGCTCAGAGCTGATTTTTTCTCCTTTGATCCATTGTCCAACCAAAGGAGTGGAAAGTGTGTCAGGGTTAATAGAAAGAGAACCTGCTATGAAAAAGTCCCTGTGCCTTTATGCTTTTGTCATTTTTGCTCTGATGAGTTGCGACTCAGTAGACCCACTTGCTGATGGTGTGGTATTGGCTTCGGTCACACATGATATGCGAGACCAGAGCTGGCTGGAGTTGTTTGAATATAATGACGCAGGGCAACTCACTTCTGTGGAGGATCAAAACGGATTGGGACGGAGGAGAAGCTATGTGTATGGAGGAGATCGGCTTCTGGAAACGCAAACGATACGGTTAGACAACGAGCAACTCATCTTCAGAGACTCCATTGCCTATAATGCAGCAGGTCAGGTAGAAAAGGTATACAAGTTTTCAGTGAATGGAGGTGCTGATTTGCCCCTGTACCAGATAAAGAGTATGACCTACAACAGCCAGGGTCAGTTGGTTGAAGTAGCTTCTGATTTTACAGAGAGTGACGACTATAATCCGAGAGAGGTGTATCACTGGAAGGACGGTAATATCGTTCAGGTAGATCGCTACAATGGTACATCTCTGTTGCAGGAGTTCTATCTGGTTTATGATAATAAAGCAGCCCTGAATCTGGAAAGTGCTTCCGCCCTGGGGCACCCTGAAGCTGCGACCAAGAATAACATAATCAGTACCGACTGGAAAGATTACACCGGACTGTTGGATACTGCCTGTAAGCCTTGTACAGTGTCTTATCAGTATAGTGCCAATGGCTTTCCTACCTCGCTTACTACCAACTGGTCTTACTCAGCTACTTTTAATTACAGGGAGTTACCACAGGCTTCGGGGTTTTAATCAGGCTCCTGACATTTCAGAATACCTTATTCTATAGAAGCCACAATTTCTGAACAGCCTGTCTCTGTGTTTGATTCTAAAGTACCTCGAAAGGCACGGTAACCTTGGTATGGTCCCAGGCAAAGATCAGCGTGGGGTGGCCGTCTTCCTCTGAGAAATCAATGGTGAACTGCTCCACCTGCTCAGGAAGCAACTCTACTGGTGCTTTGACCCGCATTTCATCTTCTTTGGGGTAGTAGTCTGTACCCCATTCCGGAAGCCGGTTATTGAATACAATGGTCCACTCTTCTCTGTCAGGAATAGTCACCAGGGAATAAAGACCGGCTTTGAGTGTGCCGGACGAGAATTTAAGGTCCCTCGAAAGCTCTATTTGCGTGGCTTCATTGGCTCCGGTGCGCCACCATTTGCCGTAGGGTACCAGATCTCCGAAAATTTCACGACCCCGCATATACGGGCGGCAGTAGCCTACTTCCACCAGCACATTGCCATTGTCAAAAGTGACCATCTGCCATGGGCTGAATTTCTTGGTCTGATACAGATTGTACTGTTGAATGCCATAGTAGCCCCCTATCACTACCACTACTGCTGCCAGTACTATGACGATTTTGCGATTCATTCCACTTTATTCTAAGCCCATAATAGCAAACCGGAGGTATTGTGGCAATGATCATTTTATCACACGGAGCTTTGTCCGGGTGTTTTAAGGAATTACCGATACTTTTTTCCTCCCTCTTGCCATGTCCGGTAAAACAGCAGAAGCCTGTTTTAGGCCGGAGGGGCACATGCATGTAAATATATTAAATCTCCCAGCTTAGAGTGATTCAACTCCAAAAGGTTTAGCAAGTAACGCGCCAAAAAAGGCAATTTCAGTGTTAATTATTGGGTTTATGTCAGACCCTTTTACATATCTTTGCGGCATGGCACAGAATGACGACAATCTGCTGAAGAAAATAGCAGGTCACGCAAAAGAATATGGTTTTGTATTTCAGTCGAGTGAGATCTATGATGGTCTTAGTGCGGCTTATGATTACGGCCAGAACGGGGTAGAGCTGAAGAACAACATCAAGGAGTACTGGTGGAAAGCCATGGTGCAGATGAATGAGCATATTGTGGGGCTGGACGCTTCCATTTTCATGCATCCTACCACCTGGAAAGCTTCTGGTCATGTAGATGCTTTCAACGATCCTATGATCGATAATAAAGACAGCAAGAAGCGCTACCGTGCCGATGTAATGATTGAGGATTACATTGCCAATAAGCTTCAGAAGAAGATAGATAAAGAGGTAACCAAGGCTGAAAAGCGCTTTGGTGAGGCTTTTGACAAAGAGCAGTTTTTGGCCACAAACCCCAATGTACTCCGAAGCCAGACTAAGATTGATGAGATCAATGACAGACTGAAAAAGGGTATGGAAGGCGATCTGGCTGATCTTAAAGCCCTGATAGAAGAGCTGGGTATTGCCGATCCGGTATCTGGTTCTAAAAACTGGACCGATGTGCGCCAGTTCAACCTGATGTTCTCAACAGAGCTGGGTTCGCTGGCCGAGGGAGCCAATAAAATTTACCTGAGACCTGAAACGGCTCAGGGTATTTTTGTGAACTTCCTGAATGTGCAGAAGACGGGTAGGATGAAAATTCCTTTTGGTATCGCACAAATTGGTAAGGCCTTCAGAAATGAAATCATTGCCCGTCAGTTCATCTTCCGTATGCGTGAGTTTGAGCAGATGGAGATGCAATTCTTTGTGAAGCCGGGTGAGCAGAAGGAGTGGTTTGAGAACTGGAAAGAGAAACGTATTAACTGGCACAAAGCCCTGGGCCTGGGCGAGGCAAACTATCGCTTCCACGATCACCTGAACCTGGCACATTATGCCGATGCGGCTACCGATGTTGAATTTAACTTCCCAATGGGTTTCAAAGAGCTGGAAGGTATCCACTCGCGCACTGACTTTGACCTGAAGGCCCACGAAGAGCACTCAGGCAAGAAGCTGCAATTCTTTGATACAGCAGATAACGAATCTTATGTGCCTTATGTCATTGAGACATCTATTGGTCTGGATCGTATGTTCCTGGCGGTGCTGACGGCTGCTTATACTGAAGAAACGCTGGAAGATGGTAGTGAGCGACTGGTGATGAAGATTCCTGCTGCCCTGGCACCTTATAAAGTGGCGGTGTTACCTCTATTGAAAAAGGATGGTCTGCCTGAGAAGGCGCGGGAAATATTGCTTGAACTTCAGCTGGATTTCAACTGCCAGTACGATGAAAAGGATGCGATTGGCCGCAGATACCGCAGGCAGGACGCTATCGGTACACCTTTCTGTGTAACGGTAGATCACCAAAGTCTGGAAGACAACACGGTAACAATCCGTGATCGGGATGATCTTTCGCAAATCAGGGTTTCGGTTGACGAGGTGCGTGGCAAACTTGCCGAGAGAACTTCAATGCAGGAGTTGCTGAGAAAACTTTAAAAAGCGAAGCTGTCTCAAATGCGTTTCGCCATTGCGAACCAGGCAAAGTGAAGTGCGGCAATCTCCTGGTCTTCAACCCTGCGCCAGGATTGTCCGAAAGTCTCAAAGAGATTGCCTGCCTTTGCCGCAGGCAGGCTTCGCTAAGCCTGTACAGACGATTCTTTGACTTTTGAGACAGCTCTTATTTGTCTTCTTTAATGCCTTTAATCGCTTCTGAGGAGTCTTGCAATGCCTTGGCAAAAGATTCGGTGATATTGCCCAGGTGATCGAGTACTTTTTCGAGTTTTTCTTCCTGTAATTTGCCGTAGGGTTCTCGCGGATCCTGTACAGAATGGCGGTCCAGCGGCTCATACATAGGGCCTTCATCTCTGATAAGCCAGTCGAGGCTGACGCGCATTCCATTGTTATTCTCCAGATCATATGCGATAAATCTCGCAATATTGTCTTCGCTGATACCTGAAGAGCTCTTCAATACCCCTCTTACTACACCCGAACCCTTATTGAATTCTGACTCCTTAATACCCTTATCCTTCAGGTATTCGAGGATTTTTGATTTTATGCGCGACATTTATGGAATAAAATTTTGAGTATACGATATTTATCGCCTACTTGCTTATAATTAATAACTAAAGTCAAACAAATTCCTCCAGAAATAACATTGTTTGATCTTTGCGAATATAACTAATTCTTAAAACTATGGAATCACGGCAAAAAGACCTCATTATCCACCTCATCATTCAGGACCTGCTTTATCACCGCATGATTTATGGCGTACAAAAGCATGAAGTACATATTGAGTTCTACCCGGATCTGGCTACGGCTGTATTGCTTTTGATGGGGTATAGCAGTGAAGACCAGGAAGACAGCCTTACGGATACCTACAATCAGTTTATGGGTAAGGTAGATGGCGGTGAACTGGAAAGTGATCTGGAAATCAGAGCCTGGGCAGAGGAGTGCTATCGGGCACTGGCCTCAGCTTAGTCAGCTCTTGACAAAGCACTTTCTCCGCCTAAACAGGTGCCGGGTTAAGAGCTTATCCGCTTGAGCAAAGCATCACGGTAGGCCCGGCCAATCGGGATTTCATGGGGGTTGATGTACACCCGGTTGCCGGCTACCTTGTCTACTTTAGAAAGGTTCACCATATACGACTTGTGTACCCTGATAAATCCGTCAGGTAGCTGCTCTGTCCAGCTTTGAAGCGAGCCAGACTGCATATGCTGCTTATCAGAAGTGATAATTTTCACGTAGTTATCATCTGACTTGAGAAAGAGAATGTCGGCTACCTCTACCTTATAAAACTCTTTGTCAGACTTGATAAAGAGGTAGTCAAGTGCCCTGGTTTCATTGGGCTGACTGAGTGCCTTGAGTACTGCTTTGTGGAAACGCTCAAAGGAGAAGGGCTTTAGCAGATAGTCTGTCACATCCAGTTCAAAACCCTCCAGCGCATAGTCCGGGTAGGCCGTGGTGATGATTACCCCGGGGGGTGCCGTCAGGTTTTTCAGAAAACTGATTCCTGAGATTTTTGGCAGGTTGATATCCAGAAAGATCAGGTCAATATGCTCTTGCCTCAGCACTGTGGTGGCATCCAGGGCATTAGAGCAGGCCTTGACAAGCCTCAACTCCGGCATACTCTCAATGTAAGTCCGGAGAATCCGTTGGGCAGGTAGCTGGTCTTCTATGATCAGGCAGTTGAGGGTCATGCGAGATTTATGGAAAGATTGACAATATAAAGCTGTCTGAGTTCTTTTACGATCAGCTGGTGCTTTTCCGGGTAGATGAGCTCCAGTCTTCGCTCTACATTCTTCAAGCCAATCCCCCCTGCCTGGAGAGGGTCTTTCTCGTCAGCTTCCTGTCTTTCAAAACTGTTTTCTGTATAAAGATCGATTTTATCATCTGTAATCTCCATTCTGATGATGATTCTCAGGCCATCCGTTTTGGTCTCAGCCGAATGCTTAAAGCAGTTCTCGATAAAAGAGATCAGCATCATGGGGGCTATTTTTAAATCAGCTGTATTTCCGTGCACCTCGTAAATGATCTCTCCCCTGCCCTCCAGCTGGATTTTCTGTAGCCCAATATAGTTCTCTACATAGCTCAACTCCTTTGTTAGCTCTACCCGATCCTGATTGGCCTCATAGAGCATGTAACGCATAATCTCTGCCAGCTTTAGAATCATGGGAGCTGTATGCTCTGACTTGTGCAGGGCAAAGGAGTAGAGGTTATTCAGGTTGTTGAAAAGTACGTGAGGGTTGAGCTGAGACTTCAGAAACATAGCCTCGGTTTCGGCATTCTCTTTCTGCAGACTGATCATCTGGTTTTGTCGCTGGCCATAGTCAATGGCCAGTTTGATGGCGCCTACCAACCCGGTAGTGCCGATGAGTTCGGGACCTTCATGTTCTATGGCAAACCAGCTCAGGGCATCCAGAATGTCGGTTTCCTCCTCAATAATCACTTCCATGAAGAAAATACCCAGGTAAATCGCCAGTAAATAGAAAAGAAGAAACCTGAAATATCTGGCCTCATTGAGGTAGCGTGGTATCAGCACATAAATGAGTAGCGCAGTGATCCACATCGCGTTAAGTGTTTCGCCAACATGTTCTGTTACCTGGTGTACCAGGCCTTCATCTTCCATGGCCATAAAGATGATGACCAGGAGGAGGTAGGTGTGATTTTTCAGAACATAGCGCTCTATAAATGCCTTCATATAACAAAGCTAATCAGTCTGATGAATGTGGTGGTATTTAATTCGCCTACGACCCTTTGGTTTGTGCCATCGACCGTTTCTGAGGGGCCAAGCTGTTGTTGACCCAATCCAGATGGTCGTTGGCCCATTTTTTTTCCTGGATCCTCGCTGCAGTGGCACCTTGGGTTAAAAGAACTCAAAATGCGATACAACATCTTATTTTTCATGCTGGTTTGGGCACAAGCGGTCAGTGCGCAATTCAGTGTAAGCGGTCGGGTGATCGATGCAAAAAGTAATGAGCCCATCCCCTTTGCCACCATTGCCCTGCTCACCCGAATTGACAGCAGTCTGGTTGATGGAACGATTGGCTCGGATCAAGGCCTGTTTTCCATTGATCAGGTAAAGCCGGGTACCTACCGCTTCCTGGTCAGAAGTATAGGCTATCAGGACTTGATTAAAGATTCGGTCAAGGTGACCGGTAATGTTGCTTTAGGCGATCTGCTGCTCACTGAAAGTGTGAGCCAGCTAGACGATGTGGTGATTACCGGCAAGCGAAGTACCGTTGAAACTCAGCTTGGCAAGAAGGTGCTTAATATCGGGGAAGATTTATCTACAGCGGGTGCCAGTGTAACCGATGCGCTCCAAAGGTTACCCTCCGTCAGTACTGATATCAATGGCGGTGTGAGTATTCGGGGTAGTAGTAATGTGATCATCTATGTGAATGGCAAGGAGACCCAGCGCGATACTAAATCACTGCAGTTTCTGTCAGCCGGGGCTTTGCAAAAGATAGAGGTAATCACAAATCCATCGGCCAAGTATGATGCGGGTGGGGTCGGGGGCATTATCAACCTGGTTTTCAGAAAAGATGCTGCCAGTGATTTCAAGCTGGAAACCATTACATCAGTTAGCACTCCTTACCGTTTTTCAGCAGGTGTGAATTTACAGGTAAGCTCGCAAAAACTGACAGGCTACCTGAGTGGCAATATCAGACGTTCGGATTATAAAAACAGGGAAGAAAGAACCAGGGTCAATGACAGTGGTACGCTGGAGAGGTACGAAAATCTGGTGCAGTCGGCAGGGAAAGGGCGTACAGCTAATGTGACAGCGGGGCTTACTTATGACATTGATACCTCCTTCTCTCTCAACTTTGAGTACAACTACTGGCGCTGGGAAGATATTGAGAGCATCATGCAGAACAACAATTTCATCTACCGAGGACTTGCCGATGAATCCTATGGTATCCGCAATTGGGGCCGGGAGCTGGAAGATGAAATGAGCCTTTCTTTTTCGCTGGATAAGCAGTGGAGTAAAGAACGAAGCCTGAAGCTACTTTTTAATGGAGGTGGTGAGGTAGAGGACAATGAAAGCCGCTATAACCTTGATGGACTTGACCTGGCCAATAGTCCGCTGGCCCAGACCGTGCGTGAATCCAGAAACACGGAAGATCAGGCGTTGTATCAGCTTACGATCGACTATACGTCTCCCATTGCCGGTTTCGGGTCGATAGAGACAGGGGGCAAGTTTGATGATATTCGTTTTGAAATAGCCCAGACACTCGATTTTTTGAGCGATGAACTGTTTTTACCACAGAACGATTTCACAATTACTTTCAAGAAATACGCGGGCTATTTCATCCATAAAATGAAATGGAAGCGATTTGAGTATGGCCTGGGAGTCAGACTGGAGCATTTCAATTCTGTCGCCAATCAGCTCACTACGGGTGAAATCAATGAGCAGAATGTCACGCGACTCTTTCCCAGCCTGCAGCTGGTATACAAGCCGGCCGAAAATCACCAGTTTGCCTTTAATTATAGCAGAAGAATTAACCGACCCGGCTTTTTTGATCTGAACCCCTTCGTGTCGTTTACAGACCCGCTGATTCTGGAAAGAGGTAATCCAGAGCTGGAACCTGAGTTTGCTCATAACTACGAGTTGAGCTATCAGCTGAACTATGGCAAGCTGGGCCTGGATGTGGTGGGTTTTCAGCGCACTACCGCCAATGTAATTCAGGAAACAGTTGAGGCCTTTGATACAGACCGGCTTATTTACAGCTACACCAATTTTGGAAAACAGAAGAACCTCGGTATGGAGGTGAGCACCAGTTGGGAACCCTTTTCTGTTCTGGAGCTCACCGGCAACTTTAGCTGGTATCATACCCGCTTCGCTGCGGAGCCTGGTGATCTGGAAGTGCGCTTCAACAATCAAAGTACCTGGCAAACCAACCTGCAGCAACGGCTGAACCTGAAAGGAGACTGGAGTATTGAGCTTTCGCAGAACTATGAGGCGCCCCGCATAGGTATTCAGTCAGAAGATCAGGGGAATTATTATATGAATGCGGCTGTTCGAAAGGCTTTCAGGAACAAGAGGTTGGTGGTCACCATTAACCTGAGAGATATGTTCGATACCAGGGTATTTAAAACCCGACTCAGGGGTGAGGATTTTGAGGTAAACGATCTGTTTAAATTTCAAAGCAGAAGCCTGAACCTGGAGCTTAGGTATAAAATCTTTGACTAACCCATGCGAATGCGGTTTTCGGTCTGATTGGGTACATACATCCGGTACTTTGTATATTAGTCTTGCATGGCGATTACAGAGAAGAAACTGGAAGACTGGGCAAGAAAACACGACCTGAAACGGCTTCACAAAGCCTTGTCTGAACCCAGTTATCAGATAAGGCTCAAGGCAATAGCTCATCTGGCTCAGATCAGGAACAGAGAGTCTTTGCCCTATCTTGAGCGGCTGATAGACGATGCTTTCGTTTCGGTGTTGAAGGAGGCGTCCAACGCTATCCGGTCTATTACACCCAATCACCCTGCCCTGGCTGGTTTTAAGAAAAGAATTCTGGAGAAGGAAGAGCTTGAGGCCAGAAGAAAAGCCAGAACTGAGGCTAAGTTTGAACCTCATTCAGAAGAAGAGGAACGCAGGGTACTGGAACAAAAGGCAAAGGACTATGATGTGATGAAAATCTATCAGACCGGCCTGAAGGAAGAGAGAAAAAGAACATCCAATTGGTGGCTGGCTACCTCTATCTCTGTGGGAGCCGGGGCAGTAGTGACGCTCTTGTATTATCTGTTCTACGTGCTTTAAGGGCTGAAAGACTCAGTCTTTCTTTTTACTCCGCACCAGTAGCTCACTTACATCTACATCCAGGGCATCGGCAATGCGGAATAGTTTTTCTACCCGTGGCTGGCTTTCATTACGGCACCATTTCGATACGGTAGTGCGGTTTACCTGTAGCTGATCGGCCAGCCAGTTGCTGGTGGTTTGTTTTTCAGCAATCACTGCTTTGATGCGATTCAGTACTTTATTAGCCATGATTTCGGTGGGTTTCAGGCAAAATAATGAATTATTGAAAACCGCCTGAGGCTACTTTTGAATAATTAAAGTATTCAAAAGCAGTTCTTAATATTTTGTTTTGACCTTTAAATGCATAATATTGAGTATTTAATGCTCTAAATAAGTATCTAATGGTGTCATCGCATAAAGACCTGATTATTCATTTAATCACGCAAGACCTGTTATATCATCATATGATATATGGGGTGCAAAAGTATGAGGTGCACATTGAGTTCTATCCAGACTTTGCCACGGCTGTACTGCAACTGATGGGCTATGGGGTAGAGGATCAGGAAGACCGTCTGACCGATATTTACAGCCAGTTTATGGAACAGGCCTCTCAACTGGATACGAGCAACGAATTGCAGCTTAGGGCCTGGGCAGAGGAGTGTTATCTGGCGTTGGCGCCTTGATTTAATTTACCGTTTTCCCTGAACAGCCTGTCACAGGCCCTTTGACTTACCAGAGTCTGGGTTTTAAGAGCTTCGTCTGACCTTCGGTTCTGACGAGTAAAGGTTTTGCATCAGGGAATAAATTTGCTCCCCTTTAAGAGGAGCTGTCTTTATCAGAGTTGTGAGGCGAGGTTAGATTGTGATGGACTGAGCGGTGCCCGTGACTAGCTATCGCAGGTTCTTTGATTTATCCACTAATTAGGAGGAACCTGTGTATGGACACCGGGACTTTGATTAAGTGCTCCCCGTCCAATCTACAACTGTGCCTTAATGGCTTCTCCGAGTAGCTCTTTGATGTCCTCTTTGGCTCCCAGGATCATTTCCTGAACTACACCCTGCTTATCTATCACAAAGTGTACCGGGTATATAGTACTGACTGTTTCTGCTTCATCGCCACTGCTTGCCCATACTTTGGCAAGGTGCTCTTTGACGTCAGGTATAATTTTGTAGTCAAACCTCCTCTTCTTCAAAAATGAACTAACCCTGCTTTTGGGATCAAAAGTAAGTGCCAGGAAATCGACATCATTATCAAATTCAGCCGCAAGTTCATTGAGATCGGGCATTTCTTTGACGCAGGGTCCACAGGCCGTATACCATAGATTGAGCACGGTCACCCGATCGCTCTTAGCACCCAGCGAGTATCTGTTGCCTTCCATATCTTCCAGGTCGGCATCGAAGATTTTCTCTCCTACCCACTTTTCTTTCAGGGTTGATTCACCAACAATGGAGGTTTTGAATGAACCGTCTTCCTGCTCAGTCACTTCGACCTGGATGGAACCTTCTTTCGGAACCCTGTTTTCTTCAGTGGCCAGGTTAACTACTACCAGTAATGCCTCAGCTGTATATTCATATTCGAAGTGCAGGATTTTATGAATATTCTCCATGCTGTCGAGTTGCTGTTTGCTGATTTCCTTGCCGTCTTTTTTATACAGCTTGTAAACCATTTTCCTGTCCTGTGCCTCAATCTGAGAAAGAGCCCAAAAGGCAAAAAACAATGTCAGAAGTGCTTTCATCGGTTTCTCGTTTACAGTCAATGAAACAGAAACTAATTTAATAGTTGTGATGCCTTTATGACTAATGGAGTGAAATGACACTTTGCCTGTATGAATTGTACCATTGGTGGTTTGGCCGGGTTGCGATAACAGGGAAATCGTGACTGAGTGGCCAGAACTCCTGTCTGATCCTCTGGGGCTGAACCGGGGTTTGGTTTTATGAACTCCGTCAGTACTGCAGGTCTGATGGGTAAAGGTTTTATTGCCGGTGGACAGAGCCTCTCTTGACAAATAATGCTCCCCTTTATGGGGACACTGTCCTTATCAGAGTTGTGAGGCCAGATCAGTTTGTGGTGGACTGAGGGGTGCCTGTGACTACCTCGCAGGTTCTCTGATTTATTCACCAATCAGGAGGAATCTGTGTATGGGCACCGGGACTTTGGTTGAGTACTACACTGTCCGGCCTATAGCTGAGCCTGAATAGCCTCTTTTAGCAATTCTTTAATGTCCTCTTTGGCTCCCAGGATCAATTCCTTAACGATACCCTGCTGATCTATGACGAGGTGCATGGGGTATATTGCCTCAATGGCTTTCGCTTTATCATCACCCTTAGTCCAGATTTTCCCCATATGCTCCCGGGCATCCGGAATGACTTTATAGTCGAACTTTGTTTTACTTAAGAATTGGATGATTCTTTCTTTAGAGTCCAGCGTCAGGGCCAGAAAGTCTACCTTTTCATTAGCAAACTCAGTGACAAGTTCATTGAGATTTGGTATGTTCTCTATACAAGTGACACATTCTGCAAACCACAGATTAAGCACTGTTACCCTGTCACTTTTGGCTCCCAAGGTGTAGCGTTTATTCCCGATATCTGTTAAGTCAACGCTGTAGATAGCTTCACCTATCCATTTTTCTTTCAATGGCGCCTCACTGGGCAAACTGCCTTTGTACGCACCGTTGTCCATCAGGACTACTTTCGAGTACCAGCTTCCTCTCCGAGAGGCCTGGTCTTCAGAGCTCTGGTCAACAGCCGTCTTTTCTTTTTTCTTATCGTGCCCGTTGACTGTAGCGGTCCATTCCTGGGCTTGAATTTGAGAAAGTGCTAAAAGGGAGAGCAGCGTAACGAAAAGAGCCTTCATGTTTTTAGGTTTTATCGGATCAAGAAAATAAAATATGCCAATAAATGGTATTAAAGCGACTAATTACGCTGTGAGATGGCATATTATCATGGTAAACTCGGGAGCAGTCACCTGAAAACCCTGGATTCGCGTTGTTTTCTTCTTTTGATGATAGTACCCACCTGCCTTTATGGACACCCGAACTCCGTCTGACCTTGCTCTTACACTGAAGCTCTGGTCACGGGCAGAGCAAGGGCTCAGCACAAGCGTATAGTACTGACGCGTTGTTTTGTCAGTGAATAGAGCCTCTCTTGATAAATAATGCTCCCCTTTAAGGGGAGCTGTCCTTATCAGAGTTGTGATGCCAGATCAGTTTGTGGTTGACTGAGGGGTGCCTGTGACTACCTCGCAGGTTCTCTGATTTATTCACCAATTAGGAGGAATCTGTATATGGACACCGGGGCTTTGATCAAGAGTTACACTGTCTTACCTACAACTGTGCCTGAATAGCCTCTCTAAGCAGATCTTTAATGTCCTCTTTGGCCCCCAGGAACATTTCCTGAACCACACCTTGTTGATCGATTACAAAATGCACAGGATATACAGAACTGGTGGTTTCTTCTTCATTACCACTTCTTACCCAGACCCTGGCCATGTGTTCTTCTGCTTCCGGAATGATCTGGTAGTCAAATTGCTTTTTCTTCAGGAACTTGTTCACCTTCTTTTTTGAATCAAAAGTAAGAGCCAGAAAGTCTACTTTGTCACCGGCAAATTCTGCTACAAGCTTGTTCAGGTCAGGCATTTCTTTAACGCATGGACCACAGGCGGTATACCACAGGTTGAGTACGGTCACCCGGTCGCTTTTTCTGCCCAATGCATAGCTGTTCCTATCTGTGCCTTTCAGGTCTGCCTGGAAGATTTCCTTGCCGATCCACTTTTCTCTTAAATCGTCTTCACCGACTATGTTTCCTTTATAGGAGCCGTCTTCCTGCTGAACCATTTCAAACTGAAAACCTCCTCTCTGGCGAGCTTTCATCTCTTCCGTTACCAGATTGACTACCACCAAAAACTCATCAGGCATATTGTGATATTCGAAGTGCAGTACCTTGTGAATATGCTCGAGGCTGTCAAGTTGCTGTCTGCTGATTTCCTTGCCGTCCTTTTCATAGAGCTTGTAAACCATTTTTCTGTCTTGTGCCTCAAGCTGAGAAAGCGTCAGAAAGACGAACATAATTGTGAGAAGTGCTTTCATTGGTTTTGCGTTTACAATCAATGAAGCCAAATCGACTCAAATAGTTGTAACTGGCTCATTACCAATGGAGTGAAGTGACACTATATTTTAATAAACAGTATTATTTCTTGTATAAGGGCTGACCTGAGTTTTGGTTTTGCGGGCTCCGTCTGAATTTGCTCCCCTTGAAGGAAAGCTGTCCTTAACAGAGCTATGAAGCCAGATTAGATGGTAGTGGATTGAGTGGTACTTGTAGCTCTCTATTATCCTGTTTCCGTCTGACCTGGTGGTGCTGACGGGGCTCCATATCTTAATAAACAGTATTGTTTCTTGTATAACGCTGACCTGAGTTTTGTTTTTGAGGGCTTCGTCTGAATTTGCTCCCCTTGAAGGGGAGCTGTCCTTATCAGAGCTATGAGGCCAGATTAGAGGGTAGTGGACTGAGGGGTACTATGAGCACCAGGACTCTGTCGCAGGGGTTGAGGCTAATTTCTTCGATTTAAGGCACAGGGGCTGTCCCAGCCCTGATGACTAACTTCCTGCCAACTCGTCTTTCAAAAACTTAGCTGTATAGCCCTTGGTGCTTTTGGCCACTTTTTCTGGAGTACCTTCCGCCACGATGGTACCACCTTTATCACCTCCTTCAGGTCCGAGATCAATGATATGGTCAGCCACTTTAATGATATCCAGGTTATGCTCGATAATAAGCACGGTATTCCCTTTGTCTACCAGGCGATTGAGTACATCCAGCAGGTGTTGAATGTCCTTGAAATGCAGCCCCGTGGTGGGCTCGTCCAGAATATAGAAGGTTTTACCGGTATCTTTTTTTGAAAGTTCGGTAGCCAGTTTTACACGCTGAGCCTCGCCACCGGAAAGGGTAGTAGCATGCTGTCCGAGTGAAATATAGCCCAGGCCTACATCATTCAGGGTTTTGATCTTACGCAGAATCTTGGGCATATGCTCAAAGAAGTCTACGGCCTGTTCTACCGTCATATCGAGTACATCTGAGATAGATTTGCCTCTATAGCGAACCTCTAAGGTTTCTCGATTGTATCGCTTGCCCTTACAGGTTTCACAGGGTACATGAACATTCGGCAAAAAGTCCATTTCAATCAGCTTCATACCGGCACCCTCGCAGGTTTCGCAACGGCCGCCCTTTACATTGAAAGAGAAGCGACCCGGCTTATAGCCACGAATCTTAGCTTCCGGCAGCTCTGTGAACAGGGCCCGGATATCACTGAAGACACCGGTATAAGTGGCCGGATTAGAGCGGGGAGTTCTGCCAATAGGTGACTGATCTACCTCGATGACCTTATCTGCATGCTCCAGACCAGTTATGGAATCATAGGGCAGCGGAGTCTTTCTGGAACGATAGAAGTGTTGGTTCAGGATAGGAAAGAGCGTATCATGGATCAGCGTGGACTTACCACTGCCGGATACGCCTGTCACACAGATCATTTTACCAAGAGGCAGTGTCAGATTTACCTTCTTCAGGTTATTGCCTGTAGCTCCTTTGAGTACGATCTTTTTGCCATTGCCAGGTCTTCTTTTTTCAGGAATCGGTATCGTAACCGTGCCTTTCAGGTAATCCGCTGTAATGCCTCCTTCTTCCAGAAATCTGGTAGGGTCTCCTGATGCCACTATCTGACCACCGTGTCTACCCGCACCGGGCCCGATATCCAGAATATGATCAGAGGCCAGCATCATGTCTTTGTCATGCTCTACCACGATAATGGTGTTACCG
Source organism: Roseivirga sp. UBA6061 (assembly GCA_002427745.1). GTDB lineage: Bacteria > Bacteroidota > Bacteroidia > Cytophagales > Cyclobacteriaceae > Roseivirga. The sequence goes on from DIYF01000071.1 coordinate 48,806, forward strand.
ATATCGCGGAGGTTTTGTAAGGCGTTGATGAGCTTTACATTGTCTCGCTGGTGCAGGCCAATACTCGGCTCATCCATGATGTAGAGCACCCCTACAAGCTGGGTTCCTATCTGGGTGGCCAGCCTGATGCGTTGGGCTTCTCCTCCTGAGAGGGTTTTCAAGGGCCGGTTCAGGGTCAGATAGTCCAGCCCCACATCCAGCAGGAAGCCGATACGCTTGCGGATTTCTTTGAGCACTTCTGTTGCAATAAGCTTTTGCTTCTCGGTCATGCGATCTTCAATGTCAACAAACCAGTTGTGCAGCGTCTGAATATCCATTCTAGCCAGCTGGGCAATATTGGTATCTGCTATCTTGAAATGAAGAGATTCTTTTTTCAGACGGTCACCATTGCACTCCGGGCAGGTTTTGATGGACATGTAGTCTTCCACTTGTCTGCGCATTTTCTCGGTGCCCTCGGTCATCTGCTTCACCAGAAATTTGATGATGCCTTCAAACTTGGTTTGCCACTCAGTACCGGGGTACTTTTTGGAGCTTACCGCCACCGGCATATCGTCTCCGTAGAGAATGATGTTCATCACCTCTTCAGGAATTTCTTTGATAGGTGTAGAAAGGTTGACCTTGTATCGTTTCAGAATCGCCTCAACCTTCTTAAAAATCCAGATATCCCGATACTCACCCATCGGGGCAATTCCACCACGGCTGATGCTCAGAGAGTCATCCGGGATTACAGATTCTCTGCTGATTTCCTCCACTACCCCCAGCCCGTTACAATTAGGACAAGCGCCATAGGGTGAGTTGAAAGAGAAAGAGTTTGGTGCCGGTTCATCATAAGAAAGGCCGCTTTCCGGATCCATCAGGTATTTGGAGAAGTGGTGAATATCTCCGGCCTCATCGCGCACCATGATCACTCCTTTGCCATGTGACATGGCTGTTTTTATACTCTGAGCAATGCGGTATCTGTCTTTTTCGTCTGCTATGATGCGGTCCACTACTATTTCAATGTCGTGGGTCTTATAGCGATCTACCTGCATTTTGGGCACCATGTCCATGACCACGCCATCTACGCGCACTTTGGTGAAGCCCATTTTTCTGATCTGTACAAACAGCTCACGGTAATGGCCTTTTCTGCCTTTTACGACCGGAGCCAGAATGATGAGTTTTTTGCCCACAAAGTAGCTGATCAGATGGTCGATGATCTGATCCTCACTCTGACGAATCATCTCCTTACCCGTCTTATAAGAGTAAGCACGTCCCGAACGGGCATAGAGCAGCCTCAGGAAATCATAAATCTCTGTAAGCGTGCCCACAGTAGATCTTGGGTTTTTAGAGGTAGTCTTTTGCTCAATGGAAATTACCGGGCTGAGCCCGTTGATCTTATCTACATCAGGGCGCTCCATATCACCTATAAAGGAGCGGGCATAAGCAGAAAAACTCTCCATATACCTGCGCTGTCCCTCAGCATAAATGGTGTCAAAGGCCAGTGACGATTTGCCTGAACCTGAGATGCCCGTGATCACGACCAGCTTATTCCTGGGTATGACCGCATCTACGTTTTTAAGGTTGTGCTCTCTGGCTCCGAAAATTTCAATGTTTTCGTGACCGGTGAGGTCTACAGGGGCGGGCTCGATTGTGGCGTTTTCCTTGAATTTTTCCATTGAGGGGCGTGCAAAATGCAGAATTCACAAAGGTCTCGATTTAGAGACGGAATTACAACCCGGCTTCCAAACTAAAAGTTTGCTTTTACACAGTCCTGTAGATGCTTAATTCCGGCAGTTACCAGCGCTCATATCCTGAACAGAAGGGTTAAAGGCATTTTCCATTACCTCATAGTCTGAACTGAACCCTCCTGATGAAACCACCGATCGGATACCACAAAGGTCTGTCAGGCTTGAATTCCATCGGATGGAAAGCATGGAGCTCACCTGAGTCAGCCCGCTGAGTGCATCCATATGGGTCAGGTTTGGGTTGGAAGAAATGTACAGATAGTCAACATTCCGCAATTGTTCCAGTCCCTGGAGGTCTTGCAACAGCGCAATGGCACCCAGTTCTATAAATTCGGCTTCTTTAAGAGACACCAGATCACTTAAATCTTCGAGTTTATTGCTGCTGATGACACTCAGGCCTTTGATGGTTTCTAAACCTTGCAGTGGCTCAATGCCTCTCAACTCCCGGTTGCCCATGATTGAGGCGAGAGCAGGTTGCGTATCTGAGCTCAGCCTGAATCGGTCGATGGATTCAAGCTTGTCATTGTTGATTACTTCCAGCCAAAAAGGTCCCTGCTCTAAAAGCCCCATGGCATCCAGGTTTTGTAAGTTAGTGTTTGACCTTAAAATCAGGCTATCTGTGATGCTTCTGAGGTTTTCCAGACCTTCCATGCTGGTGATAAGGTCCTGTTGCCAGAGCTGCAATGTTCTTAATAAGGTGGTACTCTCCAGGCCTTTCAGACTGGTCAGCTTCGCGTTGCTTCGAATGTTCAAGGCAGATATTCGTGTATTGGTAAGCTCCTCAATGTTGATCAATTCCGGGTTAGCCGCAATCTGAACCTCGCCCAAAGTCTGGATATTTGACATATCAAACAGCCTCTCAAGGTGACTGTTACTTCTTACGTCAAGATGCCTTACGCCCCTGAGACCATCAAAGGGGGTCAGATCAGAGATTTTGAGATTACCGACAATGGCGAGAGTACCATTGATTTCCTGAAGTTGCGAAAGCTCAGAAAAGCTCTCAAGCTTACTATTGCTGAAAAGAGAAAGATCACCGCCAACACTTCTCAGATTTTCCAAACCTTCCAGGCTTTCCAGTTCAGTGGCATGTAAAATAGAGAAATCTCCGGTTACCTCTTCTAATGAGGCCAGGCCGGCTAAACTCGTAAGGTCTGCCAGCAGCCAAATTTCATTGTGCTGACCAATTGACAGGTTGCCATTGATGCGTTTGATCCCCTTTTTAGCCAGGTCGTCTAAATCTGCCTGACTGCGTATCGTGATATCTCCTTCAAACAGGGGGGCATCATCGGTATTACATGAAAAGACAAGGAGTATGGCCAGGAAAACACCGATAAGCAGGAACAGAAAAGCAGTAGGTCTTTTTGTCCTGCGATTGAAAGACACCAAATGCCTGGTGTCAGTGTATGTTTTGAGGTGCCCCTTAGCGATTGATGAGTTGTGCGAATTCTCCATCAGCAGCTACTATTTGGTCTATACTCTTTAACTCACCTGATAGTATTTGGTTTTAGTATGAGGGGATTAGTTTGTACTAAAAAGGCATTTTTGTGATAAGTGGCAGGCATATAGTATAACCCTGCTACTCAGTATTAAGCCTGGGATAAGCAAGACTGTCATGCCTGCCCGTACATGACTTTGGCAGTAATAAGTATCTAATACCAAGCGACCTAAGATTCCGGAATGACCGTTTCAGGTGTTTTTAAAGGAATTCATCCAGGCTATGATCTATCTCGTTCGTGCCCTTTTCTTCAATCTGATACTCTTTGTTGAGCTTACTGAAATCCGGCTGTGGTCCTGATGAAAAGCTTCGCACAGACCTCGCATAGTTTCGGGTATGATCTGGTAATGGCTTACCAGAGAATATCCTGAGTGCATTCTCTTTCAGGTTTTCTGCCACGATACCGGGAATCTGCTCCAGGCACTTGTTGAAGTTGGTGTATTCAGACACTTTGAAGTTGATCCTGATCTGCCCCAGCTTGAAGGAGATACCGGCATAACTGAATTCTGTGGAAAACTCCATCCAGAAGTGGATGTCACTTGAGCTTTGCTGTTCTTTGATCTTTTCCAGTTGACCGGTGAGTTCTCTGATCTTCTCTGTGATCTTAAGTACTTCATGCTTGTCCTGCATTACCTTGTCTTCGAGGTAATGTACTCTTCCCATGTCTCCATAGGCTTTCTTGTATTCATCGATGGCATGATGTTTAAACAGGCCGTAAGACTTATGCCCCTCATTTTTATTAGCATCCATCCCGTTCCAAAGCCACTCAAAATGAGCAAATGTGCGCTTAGGAATATACTCAAGAGCCCTGAACAGGGCATCGCTCTCTACTTCGCGGAACAGCTTGAATGCGGTTTTGTGGCCATCGCTTCTGAATTGAAGCTGACCGTTGTCAGTATTGGCATAGAGAAAGTAGTTCGCGTAAGAAATGTAATGACCTCCCTGACCGGCATCATACTTAATGGCCAGGCCTTCGTTGGGGCTGGATTGCTTTCTGAAGTCGGCTCTTCTTACATTACTGTGGTTGCCGGGTACTACCATGTAGTAACCGCCCTGCCTGATTTTATAGGTCCCTGTATCATATCCGCTGATGTGTAACCTGTCTCCAGTACCCTTGGTGCGGATTTCGGCCTGATATATGTCATTATCACCCCCCGGCCGGACTACAAAGTGCTGGTAATCACTTTTGATTTTAAAGTTGCCGGCAGGCAGGTCATCCCCTGTAATCTGTACGAACATCTTGTAGCGGTCAGGCCCTTCAGGTCTCCATTGTAGCTTCTCTATGTCCTTGTGGTCACCTCTGAAGCTGAGTACATTTTTGGTGCTCTTATGAGCTATTTTGAAGCCTTTGTCGTACGAGATATTCAGATTTACGTCAATCTCATGCAGCTCTTCAGGTACATAGACCGGTATACCCATATTTTGACTGGCCGGAGGAGGGCCTAGTACCTCTTGTTTGGTGAAAATGGCCTGTTTGTAATTTTTATAAGTCGGGTTCTGAGAGTGATTAGTGAGCGTGTACGATCCCTGCTTGATTCTTGTGTGATCAAAGGCCACCTGAAGATCAAACTCATCTCCCGCGTGCTCCTTACGCATTTCTCCCTCTACTTTCTCACTGGAACCACCTGGACGGGCCATGTTATAATCCGTGTGTTGGATCAATACCTTCAATGATCTGTCTTTGAGAATCTGATTCATTTCGGTGAACAGGTCAGATCGAAACTGCTGATACAGACAGGAGCTTTCAAACTGGTTATAACCAATTTTTTCCAACACTCTTACGAGCTTATCCAGGCTGTCATTAATGAATTTCTCATGCCTGCTCAGGTCGTTATCGTAACACTCATCCAGGATCTGACGCATGGTAGTCATGATCTCTGCCCGGTAGGTATCGAGGTCTCTCAATTGCCTGCCAAGGTCAGAGTCAATTTTGTATTGGTTGTATTCGTTGGTTACGGCTTCCTTATGCCCATTATAACCTCCGGCATTCTTCTGAGCCAGTAAGGCCTGTTCTGACTTGTGAAGCCTGGCGTTGGCATCCGCCTCCTCTTTTTGCAGGTCAGCAATAGCTTTTCTGAGATTGGCACTTAGCTCGGCAATTTCCTCGTTCAGGTAAATCCTGAACTTCAGGTCATGCTGGATTCGTAGTGTTCCCAGGTGAATGGCCGGGATGAGCGTGGTGGTGACGCGTTTGGTGCCCACAAAAGGCAGCCAGACGTTGAAACTGAATTTTACAGCCGGTACCGCAATGCTGAGTTGGGTAGACAAGCGACCATCACCGGTCACCCAGTAGCCCTCTTTCATTTTCAGATTCAGCGCGAATTGAGAAGAAAGGAAATTGCCAAGGTTGAAGTGATGGGTAATATCGGTTTCCCAATAACCATCGCGCACATAGATGGTGACTCCGGTTTCGGAAAGTCCCAGAAGGCTTACATGGCCTTTGAAGTAAGCAGACTTCACCCCGGAATGATCCAGGCTCGTTTCAAAGATGACAGGCCCCTGTTCACCGTCATGAATGGTGATCATATATACCTCTCCTCCTCCCGGTTTTACAAAGCTCAGCCAGCGAATCGGATCGACCGACCCGGTTAACTCCAGTCCTGTATGGGACAGGGAGCTGGATAACCTGAAAGCACTGCCCAGGAGCTCACCGGTCAGCCCCAGCAAAAGGCTGTTGTCATGCTCTGCTTTTCTGATCGTCAATGCGGTTTTGGCAAAACTGATGTCCTGCACCTTGAAATCAACACCTTCCCCTCCGAGCAAAAAGTCTGTATTGTTGATATGACCGGCTACATTGCCGCGAATCACACCATTGAGTATGCTGATATAGCCGTTATAATCGAACTGATCCTTTCGGAAATTCAGAAGTCCTTTGGCCTCAGTTTTTACGCCCAGCATCTCGATGCCTACCGATCCCGACATTTGGAACTGCGCTGAGCTACCTGTTACAGAGCCGGCTGCATCGATGTTGATCAGATTGGCAATGCCAAAATGCAAGTCACCGGCCAGTGCTTCCACCCCCTGTCCGCCTGAGTAGGCCAGGGAGGATTTCATATCGATGAGGTTATTGAAAAGTGACTGGCTTTGGCTGAGCCTGAAGGTGCGCTGTGACGAAGAAAAATGGTAGAGTACATCGCCTGAGCTTCTGAAGCCAAACAGGTTAAGCTCTCCATCGCCTTTCAGGTAGAACTCCTGATTGTTCAGGTGACCGTCCAGGTTCATATTCACATAAAAGATCGGGTTGGGATTAACACCTGCCTCGGCTTTCAGATGAATTTCTCCTTTTTTCAGGGAAAGGCTTCCTGAAAAGAACTCCGTATCCAGCATGCGGAAGTAAGACGCTCCGGCCAGCTCAAGGCCTTCTTTGGTAATGGTGATATGTCCTTTCAGAAGCGCATTGACCACATTCTCACCAATATTGAGATCAAACTGACCTCCCAGCCCTGCTCCGGCATTAGAGATGATAACACCCAGGCTCGTTTGCGAATTGAAATGATCACCGAGCTTTGCTTTGCCGTCAAAGAAGGTGACCAGGCCTTCGGTATTGTCGTCAACGGGGATGGTCAGGTCTTTTCCGTCCTCAGTCGTTTTTACCTCTTTGCGCTTAGGTGGAAGCATGCTGAGAAACTCGTTGGTTTTAGCATTAGCAAACAGGCCGGTTTCTTTCCACTTTGCTCTTACACTGTCTTCCCCTGAGGTAAACTCAGGAGGGGTGGTCAAGGCGTATTTCAAATCCACATCAATGGTTTCCAGTACCTTGATAACCTTATGACCATGTCGTTCATTGAGCTCTTTTGTCTGGATCAGTTCGTTGATGGAGCCATTCTGGATGGCGCTCATAAGGGCCGTCAGTATTTTAATAGCTCCGATTTCAAATCTTTCATGCCCCAGTCGAAGCCCTTTGTATCCATCCCCTTCTACAGTCACTTCTTTAGCAATGTACTTAGGGTATTGCCAGTAGTTAGGACCTACCACCAGCTTAGTCAGATCTCCCTCGCTCATACGGTTCCACTGTATTTTGTAGGTAGAGGGGTTCTTAAAGAACTTCACCAGTTCAATCGTCAGGTTAGAAAGGGCAGTGAGCTGGGCCATACCCAGCTGTGGCTTTTTAAAAGAGAGGTAAGCCCCGGACCCCATGCCTTCAAAGGCCATGCTGCTGGCTGATATCTCATCATAGAACAGAGGGATAGGTATCGGTATCTCAGTCTGATAAACGATCAGAGTGGTCAGGTTCTTTATTCTGAAACGCTGATGCAGATCTTTCGGGCTGGGTAGGTAATTACCCGAATCAGGCCAGGTCTCATCCACCGCGATCGAAGCCATGATGCGGGGAATGTCGAAGCTGTCGAAGCCACAGTCAATGTCTACATGGAAAAGTGTGCCGCTCCAGAGTTCACCGAAGCCTATGCTGTACAGTTCAACGCCCATCAGCTGAGGGAACTGAGGAATCAGCACCTTCAATGGTTTGGTCTTTTTCTTATCACTTAACGGCTTGAAGGAAATATCGAATTTGAGGTTGCTGGGTGCACTGAACTCTATCGCAAAGCTGAAGGAGTCGGGTAATTCAAAATCTCCGTAATCCAGGAGTGCATCCGGTAACTTTCCGACCGCATGATCCAGTGTGGAAACAGCGGTTCGCAGCCAGTCAGGAATATCAAGGCTATGTTTGTTTTGTATAAACAGATCGAGCAGCGCTGTTGAGTTGAAAGTGCGGTTGCCGTCAACCATAGGGGCGAAGTCGAGCCCTTTGATAGGTATTCTGGGTGTGAGCTGGTCGGCTATAGCATCGGCACCGATCTTGCGCAAAAACCACTTGACCAGTGTGGTGGGGATGCCCAGTTCTCTTTTAATTTCAATACCTCCCTCAGCAGCCAGGTTGCCACTGTCGAACTTGAATTTGGGAGCAACGATGGAAAAGGCTCCGAAATCGAGATCATCGCTGACCTTCATGTCTACGGTCAGCTGCCCGTCAGTCATTTTAAAATCTTTCAACGGAGAGTCCAGCATCTGAATAGACAAGTCATCCCCTTTCATGCTCAATTTGAAGCTGATTGCTTCTTTGGCATCAGCGGTTTTGCTGGTCTTAAAGAGCTCCATGCGGGAGCCGTCTTCTTTTTTGAAAACATCGTTGAGCTTATCAGGCAGCCCCAGGTAAACTTTGGCACTGAGCTCTGACTCTCTGAAATCGATTTTAAAGTCGTTGGTTCCCAGATAGAGATTCCCCAGGTCTATTTCCGAGTGTCCCTGGCTCTGTTGTTGTGGAGGAAGTGGTATGGTATAGAGCTCCCAAGGTTTGCCATTCTTCTCTGTAAAACGGATCATCATGTTGGCTTCATCACTGCCGAAGGCAAAGGAGGCTGTAAGCGTATCTGCCGGGAAAATCTGCGATACCACTTCAGGGACATTCGAGAATTTGACTTTTGCACTTCCTCCACTGACCCACTGACTTTCTGCCGTCTTACATGTGATGTGTAATTCAGGCGAAGAAAGGGAGCACCGAGGTAATTCGGGGATACTGGCAATGGGCAGCTCCAGATTGAGGTCGCTCTCGAACTTCAAAGCTATGTGGTCCTGGTTTCTGTCAAGGCTTATGGTGCCATTTTCAATGTTGAGCAGTGGGCTGGTAAAAGACGCGGTAGTTGTTAATGCCAGAGACAGTTCTTTGTCTTTCTCCTTTACCAGACCCATTCTGACTTTTTGGGTCTGGAAACCAATACCTTCAATGAATTCTATTTTCGGAAAGTCCGATACCTCAAAGTCTATGCTGTGACTGCTGTCGGTGTAGGTATAGGAGGATTGAAGACCCAGTCTATGACCAAAGAAATCCATGGTCATACCATTTTTCAGCTCCCACAGGGCTTTTTCGTCTTTCTGAGTCAGTTTAAAATCGAAAGTTCCCTGGTCAATTTTAATGGTGTCCAGCAGGTTGAGATTAAACTTTGTAGCCAGGGTGATATCAGGAAGAGCGGCCTCAGCCAGTTTTTTGAAAGTAAAGTCGATTTCACTGATGTTGATGTCACTACCGGCTATGGTCAGGTCTTCTCTATTGCTGGTCTGCCCTGTAATTTTCAGAGACTTGCCTTTTGTATAGTCGAATGTCAGCTTATCCAGGCTGGGATTGGGAATACCAACCGGTAGCTCAGCCTCTGAAAAGGTCAATACGGCTTCGTGAAGACTGATATTTTTGGTGGAAGCAGAGAAGGATTTCTGCTCCTTGTTGAGATCTGTTTTGTACTCAAAGCCCAGCTTGTTGATCGAAAAACTACCACTGAGGCTGAATGACAGCGGAGTGTCCCGCTCTTTTTGCACTTTAAGGCTACTTTCCGAGGTAACCTTTCTCGTGAGCAGGTTTTCATCCAGGGCAATGGTAGCATTGCCATCCAGGCTAAAGGTCTTCTCCTGAGCATTTGCCTTTACGGTCACGACAGGGAATTCCGCTTTGGCCAGATGTGGTATATCAAGGCTGGTACCTCCGCTTAGTTCAAATTTTTCATCGGTATCAAAATAGAACCGGGTAAGCTGAAGTTGCATGTCGGGCACCCGGGCGATATCCTTAAGTCCGCAAATCGCTAAGAGCTCTTCCAGTGTGAGACTCTGGTTGAGCTTCCCCGGCTCTTTCCCCTTCTTTGGTTTGAGATTAACCTCAAAGGAGAGCCGTTTTTTATCAGCCAGTATTTTAATACTTGTTTGTGCAAGTACTTTATTTTCTCGGTTGAGATCACCCGATAGAAGCAGGCCCATCCCGGGCTTCTCTTTATTGAGAGAAACCCGGGTGATAAAACGTGTTTTGGTAATGTTGAGCCCTGTACTTAGCCTGAGTGGTTTGAGCGGCAATGTGCTGTGGAAAGCCAGTTCTTTTTCGGGAACCAATACCAGTTTGCCCGACAGCTTTTCTGTTAAGTCAATATTCAGCTTTTCTCCTATGGTATCGAGGGTTTCTACCGGCACAAGCGAGTTGCTCAGGAGGTCGCGAATAGCCGTGTTCTGGCTAAAGTCCAGCGTCCATTGACTGTGCTCCTCCTCTTGCTCCAAACTGCCTGCCAGTTGTAGCGCCTTGCCGGCTATTTCTGTGTTCAGAAACAGCTTACCACCGGGTCTTTTGTCTCTGTCTATTTCCAACTCGAAGGCAGTAAGCTGAGTTTTCAGCTTATCAAAACCGGGTATAACACATGTTTGATCTGATTGATCCAACTCAAACTGGATAGCTTTAGTGGCCCGGTCTTCATCAAGCAGCAGGGTACCGGTAAGATTCAATTGCCCCAGTGACAGAAGCTGAGTCGACCATTTGAAGCTGATGTAGTCTTTCCCTGCTTCGGTTTCAACGGTCGAGAGCTTTTTGATGAGCCCGGTGACGAACTCTTTGCCTAGTGCATACTGTAGTGCCTTGTTGATATATGGAGTGATCTGCATATGGAAGAAGCTAAGCTGATTATCAAAAAATAATATATAATTAAATTAAAATCAGGCTATTGTGCTTACATACCGGTGCAAACGACTATAGTTTGTGCGCCAGTGGTTTATTTGAGGGAATGGATAATTCCCTTATACAGTCTGAAGTGAAGCAGTATCGGGCTGTTTCTGTTTGATATCCGGGACTTTGCTGAGAATGGCTTCCAGCACAGGTAGCATGTACTTCAATGAACCTGAGTTGATAAGCAGCTTCCACAAACCTTCAAACTTCTTCCAGCCACCAGTGTAGGCCAGGTGTTTTAACTGATGTCTGACATGCTCATGTTTTAATGAAGCCTTTAAAATATTGGACCATTTGTAAAACTCCCTATAGGCCCACCAATAGCCTTCTTCCAGCTGAGATGCACTGAGCTTTGCTGTTTTGAATACGACATGGCGGGTATCATAGAGACTCCAGTTCCGCGTAGTAATGCGGTTTTGAGATTCCATTTGTTTGAAAAGTGCTGTGCCCGGGTAGGGAGTCAGGATGTGATAAGTAGAGGTCGTCAGGGCATTTTCCACACCCCAATCGACCGTCCTCTTAAATACATCCTGATCGTCATCGTCCAGGCCAAATACGAAGCTCCCGTTGATCATGATTCCCAAATCGTGCAACCTGTTTACCGCGGCCTGATAATCTCTTTTGAGGTTTTGTTTCTTGTTGCTGTCTCTGAGGTTTTGTGGAGAAAAGGTTTCGAAGCCAATGAATACACTTCTCAGGCCGGCTTTTGCCGCTTTTTCTATAAGGTCTCCGCGTAGTATAGCATCCACTGTACTGGCAGCCTGAAACACGCGATTCATGCCTTTCATGCCCTCGAAAAGTGATGTGGCGAACCTTGCATTGCCCAGGAGGTGATCGTCCAGGAAATAGAGATGTTTGCCGGGAAGCCTGTCAATCTCAGCGAGAGCCTCATCTACTTGTTGTACATAAAAGCCCTTGCCTCCCTCAAAGAAGGCATCTTTGTAACAGAAGTCACAGTGATGTGGACAACCGCGGGTCACTACGAGAGAATTCGGCACCAGGTAGCGGTTGCGTTTGATCAGGTCTCTGCGAACAGGCGGGATTCCCGCAAGACTTCTTTGGTCAGAGAAGTAGCGCTTTTTAGGCCTTCCTTGTCTGAAATCTTTTAAAAACTGAGGAAAAGTGACTTCTCCGGGCCCCAGGAAAATGCTGTCACCGTGTAAGGCTGCCTCTTCCGGCAGCGAAGTAACATGCAGGCCCCCCAGCGCAATGTAAGCTCCCTGATCTCTGTAGTGCCTGGCCAGTTCATAAGCTCTGCCGGCATTGGTAATGTAGACCTGAATGACAACCAGGTCTGGTGAGTCGTTTAAATCGATTTTTTCAACATGCTGATCCTGAAGAATGGCTTCATCTCCCGGGTCTAAATAGGCAGCCAGCGTGGCCATGCCGAGTGGTGGAAACAGAGAATACTTGATAGGCCGCCAAAGAGGACTTTTTGCTTCGGCCAGAGAGGGAAGTATAAATTTGACCTTCATACTAATTTGAGTTTTTGAGACGGGATGATTTAATCCATTTGTGCTCGGGCAGGCTGGTGGTATCAACCGGAGCAATGTATCTGATACCTGAGACTAGGGGGGTAGCCCTGATCGTTCGTTCCTTATAGTTCCAGCTGTCTTTCTGTAGTATGATCTCTTTGTTGGTGAACCTGCCCTCATAGAGCACTTGCTGGTCAGACCATTGTGGACTGAAAAAACTCATCAGTCCACTGAAAATGAAAAGCCCTATTGCCAGTATTGTACCGAAAATGACGTGAAGGACCGGAAGTCCTTTGATATGGTATAGGTGGTAATGGATACCCATCGTGGTGAAAACCAGGACTGGTACTGCTATAATCAAAGCCCCCTGACCATTGGATCTCGCTGTTTCACTGGTGAACTGAATCGGAATATAGTGTTGGTATCCAATCAGGAAAAAGATGAGGACAGTAAGTGTGAGTGAACTCCAGAACCCGATTTTCAGTTGCTTTCTCGTCAGTTTCATGGTATCAGCAGGTAGATACGAATGACCAGAATGCCAAGTGCCAGCAGGCAGATGGCTCCTAAAGTTTCCCAGTAGAATGCCTGGTAACTTGCTTTAATCCATTTACTCATTATATGTTCTGTTTGATGATAGACGGGTATTATTGAAATTCCGGGAAGCACATTGACCCAAGAGCTCCGGAGCCATACTCGAGAACTACCTTTGAATTATAAACCTGATAGAGGCAGCCATCATTATACTGACTGATTTGATCGGGACTCAAATCCTGATCAAACAGTAGGTAGTAGTACTTTGACATCAGGCTACGCTGCCAACCAACGGTAACAGGATTCTTACCACTGATTGAGATACAATTCGCTTTTTTGAGCTTTTTGCGAAGCCTGTAAAGTGTCTCATTTGTCCAGCCCAGTTGATGAAGCAATGTGTCAGTTTTTCCAGAGTCAAGCTTCAGGTTCCAGTTGCTATCGAGCTGTTTACCTGGCAGCCTTACATGAAATATATCCGGATGTTTGCCACTAAACTCAATATCTACATAGGTATCAGGCGGCAAAATAGAGGTGAAGTAGTTTTTGGCCTCTTGTATTTCCGACTCCCTCCTTTCAAAATTTTTAATCAGATCCCTGGTATCATATACAGGTCCGAATAGCCATCTCAGAAGCAGGAAAAAGATAAACCCTAACACCAGGATTGCTTTGGATATGGTCATAAAAGCTGTGCCCAGCAACTTGAGAAAACCGGACATCAGGACCCCGCAATTTGATAAGTTCCCAGAATCGCTTTGTGATCAGAAGTGATGTCCACTGAGTTGAGAGAATCGCAGCCTATCCCCCTGGAGTGGAAGATGTAATCGATAGGAATCTGTGCCACAAAAGGATTCCAGGTCGGGTAGGTAGGGGTGAGCTTTTTACGGCTGTCTACAAGCCGGGTAGAGCTTTTAAAATTCAATAGTCGTTTATCCCAGGGTACTGTGTTAAAGTCACCCAGCACGATAAACTCTCCTTCCTGCTCGTTGACATATCGCTTTGCCCGGGCGATATGGGCATTTCGGTTTCTCCAGCGGTCGCGAGACACCGGGGAGCGTGTGTGAAGACTGAGAAAATTAACAGACTCGCTGCCTACCTTGATTTTACCAATGATATTGCTCGTACCATACCATTGGAGCACCTCAAGGTCTTCCAGAGGGTGTTTGCTGAAAACAGCGATTCCCTGATGCTTTTCTGAAGTATTGGCAATCCTGTGGTACGGATAAATTTCTGAAAGACCATGGGTTAAAGCTTTTGCCCAGGGTTCACTTACTTCCTGAAAAGACACAAAATCCGGAGCAATCTGCAGCACTTTATCCACCGTTTCGTCATAGGCTTTGTTATCGGCCAGCACATTGAATTGTAAAACACTCAGGCGCTCATTTCCCTGCTGAATCTGATAACCGGGGTTAATAGGTGTGTTAATTTTTATAAGCAGCAGCAGATAAATGGAAAAGTTGATCCCTGCCAGACGATAGTGATGGCGCCTGATCCAGAAAATGCTCAGCAGGCCATAGACCAGCATGGCCTGAAAAAGGAAGGACTGGATCAGGGTGAGAGCATAGGTATAGGTGGGCACCAGAAGAATCAGGGCAGGTAACAGCAGCAAAGCTGCCATTACCCGTTCTTTGTTTCTTCGTTGTCTGAAAAAACAATACACCCTGATGAGGACAAGGAAGGATCTTAGGAATATTTTGAGTTTAAGCTCTTTCATTTTTTAACAGATTATTTCTTTTGAAAGCGATAGACCACGCTAATGGCGGCACTGCTGTTTGGGGCGGCATCTATGACCAGAGTGTTATCGGCATTGTCACCGATATCGGTACTGATGGACGGAATAATTTCAGCGTTGATACTGAAGGCATCGGATATATCGTATTGGAAGCCCAGGATGTAGCCAATACCGAGCCTCAGGAACGAATTGTCGCGGATGGTGGCAAAGTTCAGCCTTGGCTCCAGACCACTGATAAACCAGAGATCTTCCCCCACGGATTTTCTCTTTTCCATTGCGAGACCGAAGGAGAACGAAGCGACAAAATTATCACTTCCGATAACGCCCAGATTGTTGATTCCGGCCCGGTATCGCCTGAACTTGTTGGGTTTCTTTTCTTTTTTAAAGACGAAGTCAGAGCCGAAAGCCCCCAGTCTCAGACCCGTTTCGCGCATATCGTTTTGTGCATTGAGCATGGGCGAAAAAGCAATCATCGCCAGAATGATGACACAGGTAGTGGTTAATAATCTTGATTTCATGGTATAGTTCTGTTTTAGTTGATTTAAGTAGTTGCTGTATTGATTTTATCTCTTGACTTGATGTTGTACCAGTCTACTTTTCTGGAGAGGTACATGCACAGGCCGAGCACGAATACCAGCCCGAAACTGCCTACCAGTAAGGCGAAGTCTTCCATACGCAGAATGATGAAAATAAAGCTGTAGATAAGCGAGAAGAAGAGTAGCATAAAGGCTCCCAGCTTCGTGCTTTTGAGTATCGAGATGGTATAGAGTGTCAGCATGGTGATCACAATACCGGCTGAAATCAGGTAGGCCTGTGCAAAACCCAGATGTTCGGAGAGTGATAATAAAAGGGTGTAGAAAATGGTAAGTGTGAGTCCTACCAGAATGTATTGTATCGGGTGGATGCGCTTCTTGTTAAGTATCTCGATAAAGAAGAAAGAGATAAAGGTCAGGAAGAGAATCAGTGCCGCGTATTTGGCCGAGCGCTCGTTTTGCTGATAGTTGTCTACCGGCTGGTAGAGTGTTACACCAAAGTCTGCTGAGGCAATGCGATGTTGTTTTCCCACCCACTGCTGAGGGTAATTACGATTCAGGTCAAAAACAGACCATTCTGCAGTAAAGCCGTCTTCTGTGATTTTGGGGGCATCGGGTAAAAACTGACCGATAAAACTGGGATGAGGCCAGCTGGAATTGATGGTGACGTGAGTGGATTTACCTACAGGGTTGAACATGATGTTTTTGGTGCCCCGGATATCGAGTTTCAGACTAAAATCTGTGCCTTCCTGTTCGGGATCAATTTTTACCAGGCTGTTTACACCCGTTTGCTCCTTGCCTGAACCCTGGGCAATGTCTAGCTGCAGATGAGTCGGAATACCTGATTCCATGCGATAAATCTCGCTTCCCAGTTCAAAACGCACATCTGACTGAATGCCCCGCATGTCCGGAATACCAATGGTGAGGGTAGCCTCATCCCAGCGTATACGGTCGGGAAAGCTTGTAAAAGCACTCAGGTCTATCTGATCAAAGTTGCCTGTTATGTCGAGGTGTGTAGTGTAGACGACCACATCATAAATGCCTCTTTTCCGGGTTTCAGGATTCAGATCACCGGCAATGTTGAGGTTTTCAGGCAGGAAGTGAGCAAATCGCTTTACATATACCTCCTTCTTTCCATCTGCATAAACATCATCAAAAGGTATGGTCAAAATGGGACCAGTAAGCTCCAGGGGAGCTGCCCAGCTTTGCGATACCTCTGTGACAGCCTGGTACTGACTACTCTCCCGCTCGTCAATCAGTGAGGTAATCATGGATTGAGGGATGAGAAGAATACCTATCAGAAAACCGATAGAGAGCAGCTTGATGCTGACAGAGTTTTTGAGGGCATTGTTGAGTTTTTCGGAGGCTGTTTCCTGTTTGTGTTGTTGTTCCATTTTAATGAGTTTAAAAGTACTTTGTGTTTCAAAGTGATAGGGTAAAAAAATATTACCCTCTCCCCAGTTGTTCTTTAATCAGTGATTCCAATGCATCAATATGCTCAGTAAAGGCCTTTTTTCCCGCCTTGGTTGCTGCGTATTTCGTATTGGGTTTGCGTCCCACAAATGATTTCTCTACTTGTATAAATTCTTCTTTTTCCAGTGCCTTCAGGTGACTGGCCAGATTGCCGTCCGTCACGTCCAGCAGCTCCTTCAGGCGGTTGAAATCCATCTGTTCTCCCGCTATCAGTGCCGACATAATGCCCAGTCTCACCCTGTTCTCAAAGGCTTTGTTGAGTTTATGTATGTTTACTTTCAACGCTCGTATTTAAAGTACATCAGTGCGCCATACACTATGTGCAATACGCCAAAGCCTATTGCCCAAATCAGCAGGCCATAGCCTATCACTGCACTGGCTATCAGCCCCAATATTACTTCGGAAATTCCCAAAAGCCGAATATCCCGGTAGGTATAATGACTGGCATTGATGAGCCCCAATCCGTAAAAGATGAGAGTCAGGGGTGCGATCATGGCAATCAGGCCCTGCTGATAGAAAATAATCACCAGGATTCCTCCGGCAACCAGGGGGATTAACAGATTAATCAGCGATCTTTTGGCCGACTCATCCCAGGTTTTTAATCCCTGTTTTTTAGCTTTTCTGCGTGTGAGATAAATGCCTGTAAATACGGCAGCCCCCAGTACACTCAGCGCAATCAGGATCAGGCTGCCCACATTGCCCCGCACATCTCTGATTATAAGCTGATCATAAACCAGGTCCTGGCTGGTATATACCAGGTTATACGCTATGGCAGCCCCTATCAATGCGTAAATCCCCGCCATAACACCAGACAGGCCACTTAATGAGATAAAGCGAGAAGACTTCTCCATTATGGAGCGTATCTCCGAGATGTCTTTCAGGTAATCCTTTTCCATCTTAAAAGTACTTTGAATTGCAAAGTAGAAAATCAAAACTGTACCTGCAACGTATGTTGGAGAAAAAATTGTAATAGTTTTGTGCGAATAGACGGAAGAGGCGAAACGGAGATTGTTTCGAAAGCAAAAAAACCGTCATTGCGAATGGAATGAACTAATCTTAAGCTTAGTTTACGGTATATATGAAGAGATTGTCTGCCTTTGCCGCAGGCAGGCTTCACTTTGTTAGCAATGACTAAATACTTTTGAGACGTCCACTCATTTTTTAATTCCAGATTCTTGACCGAGACCAACCTGATCGATCAGATAAAGCAAGGCGATGAAGATGCCTTTGAAATGCTCTTTAAGGAGTACTTTAAGGTACTGTCTGTCTATGCCAGGAAGTTTCTGAACGATCTGGATCTGGCTCAGGACATCGTGCAGGAAGTTTTTGTGAAGTTCTATGAGCAGCGGTCCACCATGTTGGTGCATACTTCTCTCAAAGCCCTGCTGTATCAATCGGTAAAAAACCGCTGTCTCGATCATATCCGTTCACAGCAGACTCGCTCTACCCATCACGATAATATTCTTAGTCTTTCGAAAGGATCTGATATAGATGCTGCAGACTTTATGGAGCAGGTGGAACTGGAGCAGAAAATCTATCAGTCCATTGCAGATCTGCCGGAACAGTGCCAGGTGATTTTTAAACTAAGCCGACTGGAAGGCAAGCGCAATCAGGAGATTGCCGATGAGCTGAATTTGTCAAAACGAACGGTGGAAACCCAAATCAGTAATGCGCTTAAGCGACTCAGAAAAGATATTTTTTCGTACCTGAAAGCCTTGATAATCATGGTGTTAGAATTTATTTCATGAAAAATGTAAGTGATGGTTACGTGTATTTTTAAATAAATCCGTCACACAAGTGAACTCAATGGAAAACAAAGCGACTATATCAGAACATTTGTTGGTAAGCTACTGGAGAGGCGAGGCTACCGAGGCGGAAACGCAGCAGGTAGAACAATGGCTGGCCGCCAGTAGTCAAAATCAGCAGTTGTTTGACAAGTGGCAAAAGGCCTGGGAACATGCCGGTGCCATGGCCGATTTTGAGGCCATAGATGTAGAAGCAAACTGGGAACAGGTAAAGCGCAAAATCAAAGCGGATAAGAAACCGACCAGACAAATCGGATTCTTCCCGACAGTATGGCGTTATGCCGCTGCCATTGTACTCATCGCAACCGTTAGTTTTCTGACCTGGCAATGGATGACCACTCCGGACATGTTATCTGTTACCGCCAGCTCGGAGCCGATGAACGTTTCTTTGCCGGATGGCACTGAGGTTTGGCTCAATACAGGAGCAACTCTGGAATATCCTGAGGAGTTTGCAGCCGATAGCCGACAGGTGTCACTTACAGGCGAGGCCTTTTTTGAGGTGATGCACAACCCTGAAAAGCCTTTTAGTGTGATGGCCGACAATACAGAAACGCGTGTGCTGGGTACATCCTTTAATCTGAAAGAAAAGGCAGGTGATGAACTGGAGCTGGTACTCATCACCGGTAAGGTGCAGTTCAGCAAAGGGCAGCAGCAGGAGATTTTGGTTCCGGGTGAGAAAGTGATAGTGGACGAGGCAGGGATGGTCACCAAGAGCCGGAATGAACAGCGCAATTTTATGGCATGGAAAACCCGTAGACTGGAGTTTGACAGCACCGCCATGCGGGATGTGGTAAGCGATGTTGAAAAGCTGTATGGCATCTCACTGGAGATAGAACAGGACAGCTTTAAGAATTGTCCGCTTACTGTGACCTTCCAGAATGATCCGTTAGAGAGTGTTTTTGATACATTTAAAATACTTTTTGAAGCCGAGGTAGAGCAAACCGACAAAGGCTACATTATCAAGGGAGGAGGCTGCGCGCAAGACTAGCGGCCACCGTAGAAAACTCAAAATATCATGCAATTTCGAACCAGAATTATAGTAATTCTGCTGTTGGTCACAGTGGGGTTGGGTGCCCAAAGTACGTCTTCTCTGTTAGAGAAAAAGCTCAGTCTGAATGTACAGGAGCAACGGGTAGATGCTGTCTTGAAGCAGCTTGAAAAGGAGGGAGATTTTACCATTGCCTATTCCAACGGATCGTTTGAGGCCCGCAGAAAGGTAACCATCAATGTCCTCGACCAGAGCCTTCAGACCATACTCAATATGATCTTTCCCAATGGCGAGGTCAAATTCAGAGAGCTGGGAGGTAAGCTGCTGATCTACAAAAGCGGAGATACCATCAAAGTTCCGGGTGATGTACTCTATCAGACCGTGCGTGGCCGTGTGCTCGATGAAGTATCGAATCAGCCCATTCCGGGAGCCAATATTATCATTCCGGGTTCCGACCCTCTTATAGGGGCCTCAACAGACCCTGATGGTCGTTTCAGAATTCAGCGTGTACCGGTAGGCAGACATAACTTTCAGATCACTTTCCTGGGCTATTTGCCTAAACTCCTTCCCGGACTGTCTGTAGATGCAGGTAAAGAAGTAGTACTGGATATCAAGCTGTCAGAATCAGTGACAGAACTCGAATCTGTGGTGGTAACAGCCGAACTGGACAAAGCCCGTCCTATCAATGAAATGGCGATGGTAAGTGCCAAGTCTTTCTCTGTGGAAGAGACCAGCCGCTATGCCGGAAGCTTCAATGATCCGGCCCGTATGGCTACATCTTATGCGGGAGTAGTGGGCAGTCAGGATGATACGGAGAACAGCATTATTGTCAGAGGTAATTCGCCCAGAGGCCTGCTATGGCGCCTGGAGGGAATGGAAATCCCCAACCCCAATCATTTTGCTTCTGACGGTTCTTCAAATGGTGCTATCAGCATGCTCAACAGCAATGTAATGACCAACTCGGATTTTCTCACCGGAGCTTTTCCGGCTGAGTATGGCAACGCCTTTTCCGGGGTTTTCGATATGAAAATGCGCAATGGTAACAACGAGCAGCGGGAATATGCCATTCAGGCAGGTTTATTAGGTTTAGATGCGTCTTTGGAGGGGCCATTCAAGAGGAAGGAAGGAAAAGACCTCGCCAACGCATCTTACCTGATTAACTACCGCTATTCAACCATTACCATGCTGGAGTCGCTGGGGCTTGATATTGCGGGAGAAGGCGGACAGGTACCGGCTTTTCAGGACCTTGCCTTTAAATTCAATATCCCGACTGCCAAAGCCGGCACATTTTCACTCTATGGCCTGGGTGGGATTAGTAATTCTGACGATGACTATACCATCGACAGCAACAACCAGACATTTAACCTTGAAGAAGGAGAAGAATATAGCATGGGGCTGGCCGGTTTGGGGCACGTGATCAACCTGGGGCAGAAATCTTTCCTTGAATCAGGCCTTTCCTACTCGCGCTATGACTACAAGTATCTGTTTGAAAACCTTTTCAACGATGCGGTATTTGTAGAGGACACCGAGAATTACATTAATAAAAACATCAGAATGTCTTCTATCCTGAATACCAAGTTCAGCGCAAGGCATTCTACCAAGTTCGGGTTCATTTATACACAGAATCAGTATGAACTGAAGTCAGCCGGGTTTTTCAATGATGGCACGCCAAGCTACAGATCTGACGAAAAAGGTGATTTCGGTATGTACCAGGCTTTTGTCAGTCACCAGTTCAGGCTCAGCAATGAACTGACCCTGACGGGAGGCTTTCATTACCTCAGACTGGACCTCGCGGGCCAGGACAATCTGGAGCCACGTTTTGGCCTCCGCTGGCAGTTCAAACCTAATCAGGCCCTTAGCTTTGGTTTTGGCGTGCATAGCCGTAAGGAAGAGACCTCGCTGTATTTTACAGATGTTCTCAATGACACCAACCCGGATGGCCGTACCAATCGCAACCTGGAGCTTGCCAAGGCCAGACACTTTGTAGTGGGCTATGACAATCGTCTTGGTAAAAACCTGAATCTCAAGCTGGAAGCTTACTATCAGGATTTATATGACATTCCGATAGCAGCCATTGCCGGCAGTGACTACTCTTCGCTCAACCAGGGAGATGCCTTTCAGCGCTTTTACCTGATCAACGAGGGTACCGGTAAGAATTATGGCATCGAGATGACACTGGAGAAGTTTCTGTCACAGGGCTACTTCTTTTTACTGACCGGAACACTCTTCGAGTCGAACTATAAAACGCTGACCGGGGTCAAATATAATACACGCTATAACGGCCGGTACAACTTTAATATGGTGGGAGGCCGTGAGATTCAGCTCGGCTCTGCTTCCAAAAAGAAGACACTCAATATCGGCATGGAAGCTGTATTTGGCGGTGGCGCCAGGGTGCGGGAGATTGACCTGCCGGCATCCATTGCCCAGGGAGCCACGGTTTTCACGGCTGATACCCCCTTTGGTCGCCAGCTCAAGGATTATATGCGCCTTGATTTTCAGATCGCTTTGAAAACGAATAAGAAGGGAATTACTCATGAATTAAAACTGGATGTTCAGAACCTGACGGGAAGAAGCAACCTGATTGGAGAGCGCTTCTCAGCATCAACAGGCCAGATCGTTCAGAGCTCATTTACAGGTGAGGTCATACCTGTGCTGAGCTATAAGATTACTTTTTAGAAATACAATCAGAAACAGGCTTCCACTGACTGCCTGGCAGTAGTGGAGCCTTTCAAAAAAGTCAAAAACGAAAATTAAAAACTCAGAATTATGAAACGAATTACCTTATCTGTAATGCTGCTTTTGATGGCAGCAGGTGTGTTTGCCCAGGATGGACAAACTACACAACCACAACAAATGAAAACCCTTTTTGGCAACTCCGGCATCAGAAGCAATGGTGGCTATGGGGGTGTTTCCACGGGCTATACTAAAATAGATGGCCTGGATGCTATTACTGTAGGCGGTAAAGGTGCCTGGCTGATCAATCATCAAATAGGAATTGGTCTGGCGGGTCATGGCTTTATGACCGAGCGCAGGTTTGATGCCGAGCTTACAGACGATTCCCGATTTGCCGGGGGCTATGGTGGCTTGATGTTTGAATTTATTGCCACTCCTCACAGCCCGGTTCACCTGAGCTTTTCTACTACCGTAGGAGCCGGAGGTGTATCATATTTCCGTGATAATGACTTCTTCAATGGTGTGGATCGTCATACATTTGATGAAGACAGCGAGGCTTTTTTTGTGGTGGAACCCACGGTAGAACTGGAGCTGAACCTGGTAAAGTTTATGAGACTGGCCTTTGGTGTGAGTTATCGTTATACCTCAGACATCACTCTTACGTATAGAAGCAATAACCAGGCAATTGCGGGTAAAGACCTACTCAATGGTTTATCCGGAGGTGTCACTCTGAAATTTGGTAAATTTTAGGACTGAAGTCTGTTGAAGAAATGAAGAAGCCTTTGCTGATCATATTTATGTCTACTCTGATGCTGAATGCTTATTCCCAGGCAGATCAGCATTGGCTTCCCAAAAAGCTCAGCATTTCTGTTAAGGAAGAGCCGCTGGAAAATGTCTTGAAACAGCTTGAAAAGGAGATGGAGGGCGTTGTTTTCGCCTATTCTCCCGGTACTTTTGATGTGAAAAGAAAGGTGAGTATCGAGGCCGATGAGCTACCGCTCAATGAAATTCTTCACCGGATTTTCAAAGATCAAAACCTGGAGTGTGCCGAGATGCGTGGGAAGATTTTTCTGAAGAAAAAAAAGAAGACCAGCTCAGGAAGACAGAGCACACCTACGCCCAGGCGCAAACGCATACTCAAGGCCGATGTGAGGAAGAAGCCTGTTGCTCAATCTGAACAAAAGCCAATCAATAAGCCTCTGGTTCATAAGGAGCCGGCCGATACTAATTGGGTTCAGCCAGTATCTACCGATGATAACAAGGTAACTCCCTTGCCGTCTGAACAAACGGCTGAAGAACCTCCAAAGAAGCTGACCGAATCCAAAAAGCCTTCGCCAGCCATTATGGCCATTATTGATGAAATGACCAGCCCGGCAAGAGTCCGCTCAGCTCCCACCATAAAACCTGTGGAGCCTGTTCGCAAGCAGCAGTCTGTTTCAGATTTCGACCAGTACCGGGTCGATAGCTTTGAGAGGCCGGCAATACCTCCGCTCCCCATGGATACAACGAATGTGGTACGGGAATCACCAAAACCTGAGAAGGTTAAAAAGAAGAAAGAGAAAAAAGAAAGACCTCCCCGTGAGCCCGAAGAAAAGAAGTTCAGAATCTACGGGGCTTCCACTACGGCACTCACCGCCATGGGAAATGACGCTGCTATCAAAATGGGAGGCCGTGCTGTCTGGCTTAAAAACAGTCGTTTTGGTATTGGCCTGGCCGGTTATGCTCTCCAGGGGCCTGCTAATACCGATCCGGCCTTGTCTAACGATACCTATAAACTGGCAGGAGGTTACGGAGGCTTACTGCTCGAGTACAACCTCAATCCCAATAAGGCCATCCACCTGAGTTTTCCACTGGTAGTGGCAGGAGGAGCCATGACCTATGTGCAGAAAGATATCACCCTCAATAACCTTCCCCGTGCCTTCGAGGACCAAAGGGTCATCGCTATTGTAGAACCGGGAGCTATGCTGGAATTCAATGTCATTAAATACGTAAAAGTAGCCCTTGATGTCAGCTATCGTTATACCTCATTTGCTGAGCTCAATTACGAGGACACCGGGGATGTAATTCTGGCCGGAGGTGGGCTCAACAACTTCTCAGGAGGGGTGACCGTGAAGTTTGGTATTTTTTGATCTCTGAACCCCTCTGAAATAAAGGAGCCCTTTACTGGAAGCTTCAGCCATAAGGGGGGGCACAGGAAAGAACCCTCTTTCATGCAGCTCATCAATTAGCGCTTTTTCTTATCAATTAGGCACTTGAGGCGAAGATGCCTGCATGCGCTGTTTAACGAGGTATGTATTTTCGTTTTTCAGTACGAAATTATATTTACTTCAATGAGTATAAAATAAATTCGATTCGTATATTTACTTCATTGAGTATAATACATATGAAGAAGAATCGACTGGGTGAATTTCAAGAGCTTATTCTTATGGCGGTAATCCTCCTCAGGGAGCAAGCCCATGGTAATGAAATACAAAGAGAACTGGAGTCACGACTCAACGAGCGACTGAGCATGGGGGCCATACAGACTGCTCTCAAAAGAATGGAAGACAAAGGCTTGCTTACATCTGAGTGGGGAGAAGCTACACCCGTAAGAGGTGGTAAGCGCAGAAAATACTACACAGCCACGCCTTATGCCCGTAAAGTGCTGGAAGAAATGACTCAGGTCCGCAGTCAGATGTGGCAGTCCATACATGATTTAAAACCTGAGCGCTTGTGATGGAAAACAGCAATGAATCTCGTCCACCCCGGTGGCCCATTTGGCTCCTCCGGTTTTTCCTGAAAGCTTCTTATCTGGAAGAGATCGAAGGTAACCTGGAAGAGCGGTTTCATGATAACCTTCTGGCCTATAGAAAGCGCAGGGCCAAATTCGAGTATGTTCGGGATGCCCTCCTTCATATACGTCCTGCGCTCATGCGGAATTGGGCAGGTCAAAAGAAACTCAACCATATATCAGTCTTCAGTCTTTATATCAAATCGGCCTTTCGCATTCTGCTCAAGAACAGGGCCTACTCCATCATCAACCTGCTGGGGCTGTCCGTAGGAATGGGAGTTTGCCTGGTAATCTTTCAATACACCTATCTGGAGTTAAGCTATGATCAGTTTCACACAGACCATGACCAGATTTACAGGGTAATTATCGAGGAGACTAATGGTGCTGGTCATGAGTCTTACCCTAATGGTATAGGTTATGGCTTCGCTCCGGCTGCTATGGACGAGATCCCCGAAATCACGGGCTATCTCAGAAAAGAGAGGGTCAACAGAGTGGCCACCGTAACAAATCCCGACAACAAACGCGTCTTTTATGAAGAAGTAAATGATCTGCTGTTTGCGGATGCCGGTTTTTTTGAACTATTCAACTTCCCTCTACTGAGAGGCAATGAAAAATCTGTCTTCAATGACAGCTATAGCATTGTGATCACAGAAAAAACCGCAACAAAATACTTTGGTGATGAGGATCCTATTGGCAAGAGACTGGTCATCAGTGGCCCGCCTTCTCCCGGTGAGTACCTGGTGACAGGTGTACTTGAAGACATCCCGCTCAATACCCATTGGCAGTTCGACTTTCTGATCCCAATCAAAAACTATATAGAATACGGATGGGGTGGGGCGGTTAAGCGAAACGATGACTGGAATGGCTTTAATGTGATCAACTATCTGAAAATCGAAGCAACTGCAGACAAGCTTGCCGTGATAAATAAGCTCAATGCGATGATAGCGGCCCGCAGGACAGAAGAGGACACCCGGAAACAAGTGTCACTTCAACCGCTGAAAGACATATACCTGGAGTCAGGTCATCTTTCTTATCAGGGGCATTTCGATAGTACTGGCAGCATAAGGGACATACTGATCTTCGGAATTATTTCGGGTTTTGTGTTATTGATTGCCTGGGTCAATTACATCAACCTTTCTGTTACGCAATCCATTCAGAGAACAAAGGAAGTGGGCATTCGCAAGACCCTGGGGGCTATCAGGCATCAGCTCATGGCTCAATTTATCTCTGAATCATTGCTACTGAATACTCTTGCGGGAGCATTAGCCATCGGACTGGCCTTTTTGATCTTACCATTACTCAGCAATTTTCTGGATAAGCCACTTGAAATGAGCCTTGTCCGATTGCCGGAGTTCTGGGCCGTCTTCCTGGCCTTTATAGTGTTGGGCGCTATAGTTTCCGGTATATATCCTGCCTTTCTACTATCTGGTCATCAACCCATTGTTTCTCTGAAGCCTCAGGCCAACAGTCCCCGAACCTCTGTTTTTCGCAAAGGCCTGATGGTCTTTCAATTTCTTATCTCCTTTCTTTTGATCACCGCTACTTATCTTGTTTATGAGCAGGTGAGCTTCCTGAAGACCCGGGAACTCAATGTTGATATGGAAAAAATTCTTGTGATTAAAGGCCCGAGAGTAGTTCCGGATAAGAAAAAAGGACTAGAGAATTTTAAGGTCTTCCGAACAGAAATGGCCAGACATGCCAATATCGAAGCCGTTACAGGTTCTCTTTTTACACCAGGTGACTTTTGGACAAGACCCTA
This sequence comes from Roseivirga sp. UBA6061, assembly GCA_002427745.1. GTDB lineage: Bacteria > Bacteroidota > Bacteroidia > Cytophagales > Cyclobacteriaceae > Roseivirga. The sequence goes on from DIYF01000071.1 coordinate 75,232, forward strand.
TCGTCAGCCAGGTGTTCCTGGTAATGAGGCCGCTTACTCCAGAACATTCTATACAACGCTGAATTTTGCTGAAACCTATGACCTTGAGTTTGTGGCAGGGGGACCCTTTACCCGGGAAATGCCAGACGAAAAAGTAGTGATCATCAATGAAGCAGCGGTAGCTGCCTTTGGCTTTGAGTCTGCTGAACAGTCTATCAACCAGAAACTGGCCGGAAAATCAGGAGGCAGAAATGAGAGAATCGTGGGAGTAGTGAAAAACTTTCACTGGCATTCCCTTCGCGAAGCGCATGAGCCCTATGTCATCGGTTTGTATGAAAACAACCTGACAGAGCATGTATCCATCAGGCTGAATACCTCCGATCTGTCTAACACACTGACTGACCTGAGAGACAGCTTTGAAAAGTTCTTTCCCGGTAATCCTTTCGATTACTATTTCGCTGATTCCGCATTCAACAAGCAATATCAATCAGAACAAAAGTTCAGTCAGTTATTCCTGTTTTTTTCAATCCTGGCCATTTTCATTGGCTGCATAGGTCTTTTTGCTCTCGTTTCCTACAATGCGAACCTAAGAGTGAAAGAGATTGGTATCAGAAAAGTGCTCGGTGCTCACGTCAGTGTGATTCTGGTACTATTGTCAAAACAGTACCTGCGCCTGTTTGCTGTTTCTATATTACTGGGTGCTCCTGTGGCATGGCTGGCAGGCAATCGCTGGCTTAATCATTACGATACGAGGATTCCTCTGAGTTTACCCGTATTTCTTGTTCCATCCATTGTGATGCTGCTCATTGCCACGCTTACCATCGCTCAAAGGACGATAAGAACTGCCAGAGCGAACCCGGTAAATGCCTTACGAAATGAGTAATACGGGACTTTGCAATATTTACTTTACACAGAAGAAATCAACCTTTTACAACTCTGATAATATGTTGGTCAGCTCCTGGTGATCACCGGCCAGTCCGATAACTCCCAGAGATTTCAGCCTTTCTCCATGCCCATCGAGAATATGACTGCCTCCCAGAAAGCCAATAGTAGGAATGCCTGCACCTATGGCGGACTGTACTCCGGTATAGCTGTCTTCTATGGCAATAACACGGTCTTTTTCCTTATTGAGGCTCTTCAGTGCTAACTCATACACCATCGGGCTGGGCTTGGCTTTGGCCACCATTTCTGCCGAGAAAACAGTGTCTGTAAAGTGATGGGTGATAGAAAACTTTTCAAGGGCCTCTTCCACATAGTCTATGTTACTGTTAGACACAACTGATTTGGGTAAGGCGATCTGTTCCAGCATTTCGCTCACTCCCTTAATGGGCCGCATGTTGTTCCTGACCAGGGTCTCCAGTTCCAGCATGGTGCTATGGGTGTCCAGATGACCGGGCAGCTGTTGCTGTTCCTTTAACTGATTGATAATGGCCGTGAAAGTCTTACCGGTGTGTTCGCGAATAAACTGCTCCACGGTGATATCTACCTTTTCGGTGTGCAGCCATTCTACTACTACTTCAGCAGCGACCATTTCAGTATCAATCAATACACCGTCACAGTCGAATATGATATGCTCAATCATTGAGAATCTATGTTTGCGGGGAGGCTAAAGTAATAGGTATTTCGCTTTACTGTAAGCTTTTTCTTCCGCAACCAGGGGTTATATTTTTTCAGGGTTTTGTAGTCGATGCCGTGGTCTTGCGCCCAGTCTACCATATTGCGAATGGTACGGGTCACCTTTATCTCTTTGAGCTCATAGGGTTGGTAGAGGTGTGTAGGGTCAATATCAAAACCAAACTTACCCGGGTCGCTCAAAATCTCTTTGCAGGCCAGTATTCTGAAGAGGTATCTTGAGGTCTCGCTATTGAGCAGGAGCTTATAGTAATCGTCCTCTTTCTGGTCTTTAATCGCTCTTCGGTAGCCGGCCCTGCCCCGGTTGTAAGAGGCTGCCACATTGGTCCAGTTGCCAAACTCTTCATAAGACTTCTTCAGGTACTTTACCGCGGCATGAGTGGCTTTGATCGGATGGTATCGTTCGTCTACTTCACGGTTCACTTCCAGGCCCAGCTCTTTGGCGGTACCGGGCAGCAACTGCCAGAAACCGGCAGCTCTTTTACCGGAAACTACATTCTCAAGACCACTTTCTATGACACAGAGGTATTTGAAATCATCGGGAATACCGTTTTCTGCCAGTATCTGCTCAATCTGTGGTAACCATCGGTTGGCTCTTTTGATCAGAAAAATCGTGTTATTGTGCCAGTAAGTATTAATGTGCAACTCACGGTCCAGTCGCTCTCTTACATCAGGAATATTAAGCGGGACCGGTTCTCCTGCAAAGCTGGCCGTTTCAGGCAAGGCTATGCTCTGGGCGTTATACTCATTGGGGATGGTCTTAATGACCGGTTCAGAAAGTACTTTGGGAGAGGAGGTATTCGGGGCGATATAATCGGCACTGCCAGGCGAAGGATTGGCCATTACCTTGCGTGCCTCATTGTAACCGATATAGAGTATTAATAATATCAGCGGTGCCAGTCGTGTCCACCGGTTACCATCTCCACCTGTCTTTGTTTTTTCTCCTGCTCTTTCCAACCTGATTCTACTTTAATACCAACATTCTCCAAAAACGGGAATCAGATTCATCATGAATGCATCCCGTCTTCAAGTCTAACGTCTTAAGTCTGAAATCTATTAGACTAGAAGTTCGGAGAAAGTAAGTATTTGGAGTAGAATTCGTCAATCACTTTTACAGCTTCGGTAGGAGTCTCCACCAGATTGATCAGATCCAGGTCACCCGGACTTATATTTCCATAGCTGAGCATGGTGCCTTTGATCCAGTCCATCAGTCCGCCCCAGAAGTCTTTTCCCACCAGTACAATCGGGAACCGGCCGATCTTGGAGGTTTGTATGAGGGTAACCGCTTCGAAAAATTCATCCAGTGTACCAAAACCACCCGGCATTACGATAAAGCCCTGCGAGTATTTCACAAACATAACTTTACGCACAAAGAAGTAATCGAAGGAAATCAGTTTATCCGGATCAATGTAGATGTTATTACCCTGCTCAAAAGGCAGTTCGATATTAAGTCCTACTGATTTTCCGTTTTCTGACCTGGCGCCCTTATTACCGGCTTCCATGATACCCGGTCCACCTCCGGTGATCACCCCGTATCCATGGCGTACCAGTTTGGCCGCAATATCTTCAGCCATTTTGTAAATAGGATCTTCAGGCTTGGTTCGGGCCGATCCGAATATGGATACACAGGGACCAATTTTGGCCATTTTTTCAAAGCCATCTACAAATTCGGCCATTACCTTAAAGATCACCCAGGAATCATTCGTTTTGATTTCATTCCAGTTGCGGTCTTTAAAGGCTTGTTTGATTTTATCTTCGTTTGTCATAGTGTTTCAGTTTAAATTATGATAACTGGCTGGCGTATCGGAGACGCTGGCCCGCGATGATTCCCGTGGCAGGAGTAATTTAAAAACCAGGCAGCAAAAATTATGAAACGGGAATTTCAAGAATAGGTTATTCTTTTTTTAATGCTTACCCCTGGCAGCCAGGTCAAGTACCGCTTCTTCAATCTTAGGGAATTTGAATTCAAAACCTGCCTGCTGAATCTTTTCACTGCTTATTCGAGAGCCACCGAGTACGATGGCTGCCATTTCTCCCATAATCACCTTAAGTGCCAGAGCAGGCACGTTGATGGGCATAAATGGTTTGCCAAAGGCTTTTGCCGCTGCTTTCGTCAGCTCTTTATTACTAACGGGCCGGGGGGCCACGGCATTGTAGGCACCTTCAAACGACTCATCTTCTATACTGCGGGTGATCATTTGTACCAGATCAGCTATATGAATCCAGCTCATATACTGCGAGCCTTTGCCTAAACCTGCCGCAACCGGAGGCTTCAGTAACTCTACCAGAGCACCCCCTTCCGGACTTAGTACCACCCCGATTCTCAGCTGTACCAGCCGAATTCCGAGTTCCTGATACTTGCGGGTAGCCAGTTCCCAGGCATCTACCACATGGGCCAGAAAGTCATGCCCTACGGGGCTGTTTTCCCTGATTATGACATTGCCGGTATCACTGCCATACAAGCCGATAGCCGAAGCAGCAATGATGGTTTTTACTGAATGGTTACCCTCTTTGAGTCGCTTGTACAGCAGGTGTGAGGTCTGCGTACGACTTTCAAGAATGACTGTTTTACGGTCCTTGGTCCATTTTTGCTCTGCCACCCCGGCTCCTGCCAGATGAACGATGGTATCCACACCATCCAGCGCGCCCTCTTCCAGGTGATCTTTGGTATAGTCCCAGGTAAAGTTGGGATAAGGGCTGTTGGCTTTTTTGCTGCGGCCAAGTAACGAAACCTGATTACCCTGCTGTGTGAGTTCCTGGCTAAGGAGACGACCTACCAGGCCTGTGCCTCCTGTAATGAGTATGTTCTGAGCCATATACTATAAAAGTAAAAAGGCCCGGGGCTTGTTCAAGAAATCAGACATAAAAAAAGGCGGCTCCTTTTCAGGAGCCGCCTTTGTGATCTTAGTTATGATACCTTATCTGGCGATAGAGTAGCTGTATTTGATACGGAATTCTGTACCAAGCGCACGGCTGGTCTCGATGATAGGCGTACTGCCGAAAGATTGGAATTCTCTTTCTCTCACATCGTTCAGGATATTGGTAATTCGCAGTCCGATCTGATGTCTGCCCTCTTCGCCAAAACCTTTGGAAATATTCAGGTTCAGGCTGTTGAAAGGTACATCGAATGTGTCAGGAGTTCTGTTGATACCTACAACGGCCAGCGTGCTACCCTGAACATTGTAGGAGATACCGGCATTCCAGAATCTCTCATAGTCTGTGTAGTTCAGCGAAGTATTGATGATATAAGGAGGCTGACCGAGAAAATCTCTTTCCGTATCCAGTGTTTCTCCCAATCTCAATCCGTTCAGACGACCGGCTCTTTCATCGCTGTCCATTTCTACGGAAGCCTCAGTAAAGGTCACATTGGTAGAGAAATTGAAGTTCTCAAGCTTAGGAGTAAGGAAGCCCAGGTTCTTTCTCAACTCAACTTCAATACCCGCCATGGTAGCATCACCCACATTTTGTGGAGAAAGGTCATTAGGCTGTGCTGAAGAACGTACCAGTTCGATTGGATTGGTGAAGGTCTTATAGAAAGCACCTACGGAGATAGTCTGTCCACCTTCCCAGAAAAGCTCCCATCTCAGGTCAAAGTTGTTGATGTTGGTTTCAACCAGGTCGATGTTACCAATAAAGGTTCTGCCGGTCAGTACATCCTGAATCTCAGCGGTAGACTTTTCTTTGAATGAAGGTCTGGCGATGGTTCTGGAATAAGATGCTCTCAGGTTAGCACTTTCACTGGTAGCGTAAATGAAGTTAAGAGATGGGAAGAACTCGAAAGAGCTCAGTACATTCTCATCATCAAAAACACGTCCTGATGGATCATTAGGGTTAGCACCGGCCTGGTTTACACCCGTGTAGAACTGATCGTACTGCTCAACTCTCACACCGGCAATGGTTTTCAGTTTTTCAGTCAATGGTACCTCAGCAGAGACATAACCACCAATGGTATTAATTCTACCCGCATACGAGTTCGATAGGTTGAACTGGTTCTCGACATAAACACCGGTTCCGTCATTAGTATTCCAAACGTTTTCTTCGGTGAGGAGCCTGTTAGGATCATCATTCAGTCCGAGAGCATCCTGATTACCTCGGATTGAGAGGTTGAAGTTCTGAATTTCAAAGTCTCTTTTCTTGTAGATATTGCTGGCACCTACTTTCAGTTTAGAAGGACGTCCGTTGAATTCAAAGTTTTTACGGAAATCCACTTTGGCCACGAGGTTAGTCTCATCCAGAAGTCTCCAGATTCTGTTGGGCTCTCCTCCTTCTTGTGCGTTGATAGACGAAGTACCATCGTCTTCTAGTGTAAAAGGAGTACTACGGATGTCCTTGTCATCGATGGTGGAGAAAGTAGAAGCCAGTTTCCAGGTAAGCTCCTGCTCGTTGCCGCTGAAGTAGTGCTCACCGGAAGCAAGCAGGTTGGTCAAAGATCTTTCAGTATACTCCAGGTTATCTACAATGGAGGTGTTAAAGTTTTCATTAGATCTTACGCGGGTTCTCTTAGCAGCTCTCTCAGTACCGTTCTGAATGTGCATGGCCTGCAACTTGAACTTGGCGTTTTCCATTTTCAGGGCTCCACCCAATAGCGCACTGATCTGTGCATCTCTGGTGCCCAGAGGACCACGGAATCGGGTATCATTTTCGAGCTGATTTATATCACTCTCATTGGGGCGTACAGCTGCTACATCAATAGCGTTTTCAAAAAACGAAGTAGTGTTTCTGTAGTTCAGGGCACCAATGTAACCGAACTTATTGTTACCTAAATCAACTTGATTTCCGGTAGATAAGCTGAAGCTGTAGTTGGCAAAGCTATTATCTGTGAAGGTAGCCATGTTAGGATCGAAGCTACGGGTGATCCTGTTGAGTTCCGGATCATTGTCCAGTGGAGTTGGCAGGTTACCGGTTCTACCGTTAAAGGGTAAATCTCTGGTGCCATCATCAAAGCCCAGGAAATCAGATCCGCCACCATTGTAGGTAACAAAGTTGTTGTTGAAGTGCATGTCGGGGTTATACCCGATGCTGGCAGATGCTGAAAATGTCTTTTCAGTAGGGAAATCTACTGTTTCTATGTTTACGGTACCTCCTACAAAGTCAGCAGACAGATCGGGGGTAAAGTTTTTGAATACGATGATATTGTCAATCAGCGAGGTTGGGAAGATATCGATCTGAATGGCGTTTCTGTCGGGGTCAAGTCCCGGAACTTCCATGCCGTTCAAGATAGTTTTCGTATAACGATCTCCAAGCCCCCTTACGAATACATATTGTCCGCCCTGGATAGATACACCGGGCACACGTCTGATCGCTCCGGCCACATCACTGTCACCTGCACGTTTGATTTGTTGTGAAGAAATACCATCTATCAGGTTGGTAGACTTCTGCTTTATTTTCAATAAGGCAATGTCTGTGGTTTTGATAGCCTCTGCTACAACTTCAATTACTCCTAAATCTCCGGTTTCTTCTTCCATCCAGATGGCTTCGATAACCGTCACTTCATCGGCTTTTACCTCGAGGCCTGTAATGTTCACGGTCTTGTTTCCAACAAAAGAAGCTTTGAGGTCATAGGTACCCGGAGCAATTTTGATTTCGAACTTTCCGTCAAAATCGGAAGTAGCTCCATTACTGGTGTTCAGGATAAAAACCTGTACACCCCACATACCTTCACCTGTCGCTTTTTCGAAAACGGTGCCTCGGATAGTGCCTTGCTGTGCCTGAAGTACGCCTGTGGTTATCATCAGGGCAAGCAGTGTAAAAATTCGGATAATTTTCATTGTATAAACGTTGTTTGTATCTCTTTCTAACATGCAAAATGCTCGTAAGCCATTAAGACTTCCGAGCATTTTGTATGTGTCAAACTTCTGTTATTCTCAATTTTTAGAAGTTTGCGTTTGTCAGCAGATCAAGATCTGCTGCGTAAGTCCAACTGAACTGGGTTACATCTGCTTTAGCAGCAGCTGAACCAGCAGTTACAACTGAGTTGTTAGCGGCAAACTTGGTTGCATTTCTTTCTTTTCTTGCTGTAGCAGCAGCTTCGTCACCAGTCAGCTCCGGCTTGATTTTGTCACCCAGCAGGTCGCCAATAGTCACGCTCATGGCTGCATTCTGCAGGAACTCAAGGCCAGTCAGTACAATTACATCAGTATCGTAGTTGATAGAGTTGTCTTCGTTATCTGAAAGGTTAGAATCAGGATCGTTAGGGTCAACAGAACCGTCAGCATCCAGTTCAATTTGGTGTCCGTCTTCGAAACCGAAGAAGAACATGTTGTTCAGGTTGTACTGAGCAGCATCTCTCAGGTCAGCCTGGTCAGAAGCACTTCTACCCCAGATAGAACCTTTAGTGAAAGTTCCGATTTCCGGATCACCTGCATCGTCACCTTCAGGACCGTCCAATTCGAAAGCGTGATCACTGTCGAAGCCAGCTCCGTCTTCTTGTCCGATGTAGATCAGGTTAGTAGCGGTTCCGCTCCATCCCTGGTCAGCATCAAATCCGTCATCATCAGGATTCAGTACCAGGAAGTTGTCAATGTTTACAGTTCCACCGAAAATCTCGATACCATCATCTGCAGAGTTAGCAGACTCAACATGACTGATAGTAGTGCCGTTACCTACACCACCCAAAGTAAGGCCTTGCAATTCGCTACCAGGAGCGAGCTCAGTTCCAGAGAAACGGATAGAAACGTAAGTAAAAGAACCTGAATTGTCATCAGCAACAGTACCACCGTAAAGACCTTCAGTTACTGAAGTAGGAATACCTTCGATTTGCTCTTCAGCAGCACCGGCTACGATAGGTGCATTACCGAGAATCAATACACCACCCCAAAGACCGAGGTCAAGTGAAGGATTCAATGTACTCATGTTTTCACCTGGCTTGATGCCATCTCTGAAAGAAGTGAAAATGATTGGGTTAGTAGCAGAACCATTTGCCTGAATAGTAGCACCTCTTGCTACGATCAATACAGAAGCCAAAGCTCCGTTACCTTCTCTTGCTTTGATAACAGTTCCAGGCTGGATAGTCAGCTCGTTACCGGCACCCACAATCACACGACCGTCAAGTACCCATACTTTGTCAGAAGTGAAAGTGAAGTCTTCATCGATAGTACCAGTGATCTGGCTATGAGGCACATTGTCAGTAGTGAATTCGCTTACAGAAAAAGTAGACTGAACAGCTCCTACAGTAACAACTGCAGTAGCATCATCAGAGTTGTTATTAGCGTCAGTCACAGTCAAAACTACAGAACCAGCACCTTCAGTAGTACCAGTGAAGTCAACTGTAATAGTACCGGAAGTAGCTCCGGCAGTCAGGTCAGCAGAAACAGTAGCAGTACCACCAGTTGGGTTAACGTTGGAAGAAGCAAAACCACCGGGAACATTAACAGTAAAGTTAATGCTTACCGTTTCACCAACAGTAACAGTAGAAGCAGCCGGGTTGGCGACAGTAGGTGCGTCTATTGGCGTGTCATCATCGCCACAGGCAGAAAAAACGAACACCATAGCAAGCGCAATAGCTAAGCTAAGTAGTTGTTTTAGAGAATTTTTCATGTTTTTTGATTAGGTTTTATTTGAGCACAAAAGAAGTGGTTATGACCTAAAAAGCCTTTACTCATTTGTTAAGAATAGTTGTCAAATCAGTTAACAATGAGTTAAGCATATTAAGGAAATGTTAACCGGATTTTGGAATTGATTCTGTACTGCCACGCAGGGGCGATTTTTGAATTAACATTGTTAATAATAGGAAAACACACTTGACAATATCATTGCGATAAATACGCTGACTCGCTTAATGTGATTAAGGTTTTACCAAGAATTCTGCTTTAACACCCGGACAAAAAAAAGAGGTCCCTTTTCGGGACCTCCTCTTCGATTGTATTTAAGTAATTGTCTTGTATCTGTCAGTGATTGATCGGAATCTTCTTCAAAAGCTTCTCGATAATTTGTTCTGTGGTGACGCCATCAGCCTCAGCCTCATAATTCAGAATAATTCTGTGGTTCAGTACATCTGAAGCAACTTCTTTAATGTCTTCAGGGAGTACGTAATCCCGCTGATTAAAGAAGGCCATACATTTAGCAGCCAGGTTCAGATTGATACTGGCCCTTGGTGAAGCTCCGAACTGCATATAATAGGCTTCTTCATTCAGTCCGAAGTCTTTCGGGTTTCTGGTGGCAAATACCAGCTCTATGATATAACGTTCCAGTGACTCTGAAATAGAGACCTGATTTACCTCATTGCGAATATTAAAGATGTCTTCTTTTGTGAGGAGCGTTTCCAGTTCAGGCTTGAACTTCATATTCGCCATCCTGCGCATTACTTCAAGCTCTTCATCTTTGGTAGGATAGTCGATTTTCACCTTCAGCATAAACCGGTCAATCTGAGCTTCTGGTAAGCTATAAGTTCCTTCCTGGTCTACCGGGTTTTGGGTAGCCAGCACGAGGAAGGGTCTGTCCAGCTGAAAACTGGTCTCACCAATGGTCACTGTTTTTTCCTGCATCGCCTCCAGCAGTGCTGACTGTACTTTGGCCGGAGCTCTGTTGATCTCATCCGCCAAAACCACGTTGGCGAAGATGGGGCCTTTCTTCACTTCAAACTCAGCTTTCTTCTGATTGTAAATCATGGTACCGATCAAATCTGAAGGCAGGAGGTCTGGTGTGAACTGCAGTCGTTGAAAATCAAGGTGGAGCACATCTGCCAGCGTATTAACGGTAAGGGTTTTGGCAATTCCCGGAACCCCTTCGAGCAGAATATGGCCATTCGTAAACAGCCCGATCATCAGCCGGTTTACCATATATTCCTGACCTACCACAATCTTGCTTACCTCAGCAGCTACTCTGCCGATTTTCTCCTGATGTTCTCTTTTTAAGTCTTCTGAAATGACTTCCTCCATGATGCTTGAATTTGTGAGCGCGCTAAAATAAAGATTTTGTCAAATAACTATGAATAATACTTATGCGAACGCACAAGGTTTCGTCTTTTTGACTGGCGCAAGCGCCAAATATCTGGTTTTTAGCATGATAAGCATAATTGACTCAGACAGATTTAACAATTATTAACAGCCAACTTTTTTCAAAAAAGTTTTTGGACAAAATCCTCTTTCTGTGAAAAAACAACTGGAGATTCTGCAAAGTCATTCACATGCAGAAAACTGCTGATGATCTTTTTGTTTTCTGCAGTTGACTTCAAATAATTCAATTATGCTTTGTAGTGGCTATAGGCTGTTGATTTTGGAATTGTATTCTTTCAAGAGAGGGTTACTTGTCAGGCCATTTGTTTTTTTATGAATTAAGCCTGTCTTTTGAATCGGGTCGTGTTTAGAAATGGTCTTTTTCTAACACCTAACAAATGCGGGTTACCTCAACCAAAAAGTATTATACTGGAATAATACTATTTGCCGCCCACATCATCTTCTTATGCCACCCCGGACTCGCAACAGAGAAACCGGAGGAAGACGCGGGGCCAGTTATTGCTGGCGTGGTCATAAATAGTTGCATCGGTTCCATCACCATCAGCGTGACATCGGGCACCGCCCCCTACACATATGCGTGGGAGGACAGCGGTGGAAATCCCATAGGAACCAATTCCTTCATTGTCACCGGCCTCGGGCCAGACAATTACACAGTTACCGTTACCGATGCCAATGGTGATGACGTAACAGCTACTTATACGGTAACCAATCCTCCTGATCTTGTCGGAACTGTCGTTGTCAATAATGTTACCTGTCGTGGAGACTCCGATGCACAAGTCATTGTAACCATGACGAATGGAAATCCGGATTATGACTGGGAGCTCTTTGACAGCGGTAACAACTCCGTTCAGACCGGTACCGCTCCTTTCCCTACCAACATCATTACCATAGGAGGTCTGGGGGTAGATTCTTATACCCTGGAAGTAGAGGATGACGATGGCTGTACCGGTACCATTAACTTCAATATTGTTGAACCGGCTCAGTTTCTGGGGGCAACACTGGTCGATCAGAATAACGCTACCTGTAGTAATTCCACGGATGGCAGCCTGGAAGTGGTGGGTACCGGAGGCTGGGGTGGATATACCTATGCCTGGTACAACGCGGCATCGGCCTTTCTGGGTGCGGGTACTACTATTTCCGGATTGAGCCCTGGTGATTACACTGTTGTGATTACGGATGCCAATGGTTGTCAGGTGAGTCCTACCTATACCATCACGGGGCCTGCAGCGATTACCAATAGTGCTGTACTCACTCATGCTACCTGCAACGGAGATTCAGACGGGGCCATTGACATTACTCCGGGAGGAGGAAATGGTACCTTCAGCTATTTGTGGAGTAATGGTGCCATGACGCAGGATCTCAGCGGCATCGGGGCTGGTAGCTACTCTGTTACCATCACCGATATTCAGGGCTGTACCTACAACGAAAACTTTACTATCACAGAACCGGCCGTGTTGGCCATCAATGAAAGCATCGGCAACGTGAGTTGTAATGGCGGGAGCGATGGTACCATCACCAGTAGTGTAAGTGGAGGCACCACAGCTTATACCTATACCTGGTCTACAGGAGCTACCTCGGCTGATCTGTCAGGGCTGTCTGCCGGCAGCTATACCCTGACAGTGACTGATGTCAATAACTGCCAGACCATAGAAACTTTTACCGTGACGGAGCCTGCACAACCCCTGGCGGTTACAGGTTTTAGCGAGACACTGCCAACTTGTTTTGGAGGGGCCGATGGCACCTTGCAGGTAAATGTTACCGGTGGTACAACGGCTTACACCTACCTGTGGTCTACTGGTGCGACTACGGCTACCATTACCGGGCTGAGTTCCGGCTCTTATGCTGTAAATGTCACCGATGCCAATGGCTGCGTGACGGTAGGTAACTATACTCTTAACGACCCTGTGGCCATTTCTGTCAGTGCTTCTGTGACTATACCTACCTGTAACGGAGGGGCTGATGGCAGTATTACTGCAAGTGCCAGCAACGGGCTCGCTCCCTATGTCTACAACTGGAATACCGGTGATGTGGGGGCCACAGTGACCGGGCTGAGTACGGGTACCTACAATGTGACCGTGACAGATGCCAACGGTTGTTCAGTAGTGGAAAACGTGCTCGTAGGTGAACCGGATCCTATTCTTTCCAATGCTGCCGTTAATGATATCAGCTGTAACGGCCTGACTGATGGCAATATCTCTCTGGCTGTTACGGGAGGAACGGGGCCTTATACTTATAACTGGAATACCGGTTCTTCCTCTTCCGGTATTTCAGGTCTTTCGAGTGGTACTTACACGGTGACGATTACGGATGCCAACGCCTGTACAGAGGTAGATAACTTTACCATTATTGAGCCAGCGCCCATTGGTACCAGCCTTACGCAGATAGATGTACTATGCCGTGGCAACAGTACCGGCTCTATCAACCTAACGCCCAGTGGAGGTACAGCTCCCTATACCTATTTATGGTCAACAGGAGCTACTTCACAAGACCTCAGTACCCTGGCAGCCGGAACTTACACCGTTACCGTTACGGATGCCTCACTTTGTACCACTACGGCCAGTACCACTATCACCCAACCAGCCACTTCCTTGTCGGTCAGTGGTATAGAAACACATGCTACCTGCAATGGCAGTAGTAACGGAGCCATTGACCTGACGGTAAGTGGAGGAGTAGGACCCTATACGGTTCTGTGGAATACAGGGGCAACAACAGAAGATATCACAGCCTTGGCAGCCGGGAGCTATTCGGTGCAGGTGACCGATGCCAATGGCTGTGTTAGTAATACTGCTTTTACTATCACGGAACCTTCTCCCTTTCAGGTAAATCCCACAGTCGATGATATTACCTGTAATGGAGACAATGACGGAGCCATTACCCTGGCCGTGTCAGGAGGTACCGCCCCTTATACCTATAGCTGGGCAGACGGACCAACTACTCAAAACCGGAGTGGCCTGGCTCCAGGCAACTATACCCTGACCGCTACCGATGCCAACGGATGTCAGAACGTTCAGATGCTCACTATTTCCGAACCTGCTGTACTCACCACCTCTACTATTCAGCAAAACGTCAACTGCTTTGGTGAGAGTACCGGTGTAATCAATCTTACGGTGAATGGCGGCACCGCACCCTACGCTTATGCCTGGTCTTCCGGCTCAACCCCCGAGGACCTTACGGCTATAGCTGCAGGCACTTATACAGTAACCGTTACCGATGCTAACGGCTGTACAAGTGGCGAGACCGTTACCATCACGGAGCCCGCTGCCGCCCTCACCTATACTTCTTCGGTTTCTCAGATCAGTTGTAACGGAGCTGCTGATGGCAGTATTGATCTGACAGTTTCCGGAGGCACCGGTCCCTATACCTATAACTGGTCTAACGGCAGCACCTCGGAAGACCTGAGTGGATTGTCGGCTGCAGTTTACAATGTGGTGATTACGGATGCCCAGGGCTGTACAGCCAATGAAACCTTTACCATTACAGACCCTCCGGTTCTCTCTCTTTCGGGTACTGAGTCAGATGTTAGCTGCTTCGGTGCTGCTAACGGTGCCATTGACCTGGTAGTAACGGGCGGAGAGGCCCCCTATACCTATATCTGGGCCCATGGGCCGGTTACGGAGGACGTGTCGGGTCTGGGGCCGGGCTCTTATTCGGTGCAGGTACTCGACAACCGGGGCTGTTCGGCTCTTACTTCGTTTACCATTGCAGAACCGGGTGTACTGGCCCTTTCCAGTCTGAAAACGGATGTTTCCTGCTTTGGTGGTAATGACGCTACTATCGACCTGACAGTTACCGGAGGCACCGGCCCCTACACCTACAACTGGTCGAATGGTAGTAATTCACAGGATTTGAGTGCCCTTGTCAGTGGCACTTATACTGTTACCGTCACTGATCTCAATGGCTGCAGTGATACGGAAACTGTCACAATTGACCAGCCGGCTGCAGCGCTGTCTAAGACAGAAACCCTGACGAATGTTACCTGTAACGGGCTGGCTAATGGCACGATTGATTTAACGGTTAGCGGTGGAACGGCACCCTACACCTATTCCTGGAATGACGGGTTTATCACCGAAGATCGCAATGCACTCGGGCCGGGAACCTACATCGTGACAATTACCGATGCCAATGGTTGTCAGCTGGTAGATTCCTATACCATCATTCAGCCAGATGTGCTGACACTCTCAGAAGCAGTCAACCAGGTGTCCTGTTTTGGGGCGGATGACGGAGACATTAACCTGACCGTGACCGGAGGTACAGCACCCTATACCTATGCCTGGGCAGACGGACCGACTACAGAGGATCGTACCGGTTTGAGTCCGGGAAGCTATACCATTGTCGTGACGGATGCCAATGGCTGTCAGGAGAATACCTCCGTTACCATTACCGAACCGGCCGTGTTGGCTGTCAACGAAAGTACTACCGATGTAGACTGCTTTGGGAATGCTACCGGAGCCATTGATGTCACTGTTTCAGGGGGCACTGCTCCTTTTGCCTACAGCTGGTCAGGTGGAGAAACCACAGAGGACCTGAGTAATCTGGCGGCCGGAACCTATACGCTTACGGTCACAGACTTCAACGCTTGTAGTGTTATAGAAACCTTTACCGTTTCTGAGCCAGCTGCCGCACTGAGCCTTACAGAGGTTGTGACAGATGTTACCTGTAATGGACTGGGCAACGGGACTATTGATATTACGGTGGCCGGAGGCACAGCACCTTATAGTTACAGCTGGAGCGATGGTGGCATTCTGGAAGATAAAACGGCCCTTATTCCGGGTAATTATAATGTCACGGTCACAGATGCCAATGGCTGTCAGATTATGGGAGCTTATACCATTACGGAGCCCACTGTTCTGTCTTCCTCTTTAAGTGCTGATCATATCAGCTGTTTTGCAGCGGATGATGGAGAAATCGATATTTCTGTTTCCGGGGGAACCGCCCCCTACACTTATCTCTGGGCAGATGGTACTACCACTGAAGACCGGAGCAATTTAAGTCCCGGACCCTACAGTGTTGTCATTACCGATGCTAATGGCTGCCAGACCAATGAAGCCATCACCATTACAGAGCCTTCTGCTTTGGGTATTACTGAGGTAGTAACCGATGTCGACTGCTTTGGGAACGCTACCGGAGCCATTGACATTACCGTCAGCGGAGGCACGACTCCTTATCTGTATGCCTGGTCTGACGGATCGGGTACGGAAGATTTGGGTAGCCTGACTGCCGGAACTTATACCGTGACGGTCACGGATGCCAATGGTTGTCAGCTGATCCGGCCTGTTACCGTATCTGAGCCTGCCCAGCCTCTTGCCATCAATGAGGTGGTGAATGACATCACCTGCTTCGGGGCCAATGACGGCAATATCCAGCTCAATATGACCGGAGGTACGGCTCCCTATACATTTAGCTGGGCTCATGGAGCCACCACCGAGAATATCTCCGGTCTGTTGGTGGGCAATTATCAGGTGCTCGTGACTGATGCCAATGGCTGTACTACCTCAGGCTCCTTTACGATAGATTCCCCAGCCGCACTTCAGCTCAGCTCTTCAGTTCAAAACCTCAGCTGCAACAGTGCAGGAGATGGAGAAATTGATCTGACACTAACAGGAGGAACCGCCCCTTATAGTTTTAACTGGTCTAACGGTGCTATTTCTGAAGATCTTACAGGAATAGCAGCAGGTAATTACAGCGTTACGGTCACCGATGCCAACGGCTGCTCCCTGGTCAGAAACTTCACCGTTACGGAGCCTTTGACATTGATTGCCAGTGGTCTGGTCACAGATGTTGTCTGTTTCGGTCAGGGAGACGGCTCCATAGAGGTGAGCGTCAGTGGTGGTGTCACTCCGTATGCATACCTCTGGTCTAACGGAGCCGTTACGGAAGATTTATTCAATGTGGATGGCGGTAACTATTCGCTGACGGTGACTGATGCCAATGGTTGCCAGACCGTACAGAACTTTGTGGTAGATGAGCCGGTCTCAGCACTGAGCATCAGCGGACTTACTTCAGAAGTGTCTTGCTTTGGTGTGAATGATGGATCCATTACCACAACCATCAGTGGAGGTACCACTCCTTATGTCTATTCATGGAATCAGGGAGCGATTACCAAAGATATTTCAGGTCTGGGCCCGGGAGCATATCAACTCACGGTCACAGATGCCAATGGTTGTTCTCTGACTGAGTCCTTCACAATAACCGGCCCGGATGCCTTGCAGGCTGCCACTTCTGTGACCAACCTTTCCTGTAATGGTGCCGGAGACGGGGAAATTGATCTTAGTATTACCGGAGGCACGGTGCCTTACAGTTATTCCTGGTCAAACGGGGCTACTTCGCAAGACATTTCCGGTTTATCAGCCGGAACTTATCAGGTTCTGATTACCGATGCCAATGGCTGCTCTCTGACGGAAGTAGTGACCGTACAGGAGCCTGCAGTCCTCAATCTCACCAGCTCAGGTTCAGATGTCAGCTGCTTTTCAGGTACTGATGGCAGTATTAACCTGACGGTAGCCGGGGGGACTTTCCCATATGCTTACAGCTGGTCAAACGGTGAAACCAGTGAAGATTTGTCTGCCCTGAGTGCAGGAAGCTACACAGTCACGGTGACAGATAACAATGGATGTAGTGCTGTACAAACTGTTGTAATCAGCGAACCTACGCAACTGACATTGACTGGCACAGCCACTGATATTACCTGTAATGGACTGGATAATGGAACTATCATAACCAGTGTGGCAGGTGGTACCACACCCTATGCCTATGTCTGGAGTGATGGAAGTACAGATCAGAACAGGATCAGCCTTGCTCCAGGCAATTACACAGTAACCGTGACGGATGCCAACAACTGTCAGGTATCAGAGACTTACGCAATTGATCAGCCTGATGCACTGGCCCTCAATTACTCCTCAGATGATATCAGCTGCTTTGGCGCAGCAGACGGAGAAATTGATATGACCATTACTGGCGGAACAGCGCCCTATACTTACCTGTGGTCTGATGGGGTGACTACTGAAGACCGGGATAATCTCGGGCCGGGAAGCTATACGTTGACCGTAATGGATGCTAACAGTTGCCAGGTCAGTCAGGCCGTGGTAATTGATGAGCCGGCTGTCTTAAGCCTGAGCTATACGCAAACCAATGTTAACTGCTTTGGCGATGCTACGGGAGGGATTGACCTTACAATAACCGGTGGAACTGCGCCCTATGCCTATAACTGGTCAGGAGGAGAAACTGCGGAAGACCTGACAAACCTGGCAGCGGGCACTTATAGCGTTACTGTTACAGATGCCAATGGCTGCAGTACAGCTGAAGTGGTGACTATCACGGAACCCGCAGCAGCTCTGGCTTTCAGTGCTGAAATGACCACCCAGGTTACTTGTAACGGGTACAACGATGGAGCCATTGACCTTACGATTACCGGAGGTACAGCCCCTTATTCCTTCAGCTGGACAGATGGCAGTACCAGTGAAGATCGCAGTAGCTTAACGGCCGGTAATTATGAGGTGACTGTTACGGATGCCAACGGCTGCCAGATATCTAACGCATACAGCATCACAGAGCCCACGATATTAACGACAAGCTTTACTTTTCTTAATGTAAGCTGTTTTGGTGTAGGGGATGGGTCCATCGACTTAACGGTTTCCGGTGGAACCTCCCCTTATGTATTTGCCTGGTCGGATGGTGTGACCACAGAAGACCGTACAGGCCTGACTCCCGGAACTTACACTGTTCTCGTTACAGACGCTAATGGTTGTCAGAGTTCAGAATCTGTTACCATTACCCAGCCCGATGCGCTAGCCCTCGGTCAGAATGTGGTGGATGTAAGCTGTTTCGGAGATGACTCCGGCAGCATCGACATCACCATTACGGGAGGTACCTCACCCTATACTTATAACTGGTCGAATGGTGCCACCACGGAAGATGTAAATACCCTTTTAGCCGGAAGTTATGCGGTCACGGTTACCGATGTCCGGGGTTGTTCTATTAGCCAGACAATCACGGTCAGTGAGCCGGCCGCTGCCCTTTCGGCCAGTGCTGACCTTAGCCATGAAACCTGCGCCACTTTCGCAGATGGTAGCATTGACCTCACTGTTACCGGGGGTACAGCCCCTTATAGCTATAGCTGGAACACAGGAAACACTACAGAAGATATTTCAGGATTACTGCCGGGGACGTATCAGGTGACTGTCTCGGATAATAACGGATGCGAAATCATTCAAAATTATACGATCACCGGTCCTCAACCACTCTCTTTGGTCGGGACAGTCACCCAAATAACCTGCCGCAATGCGGCAGATGGGGAGATAGACCTCACTGTTACAGGAGGCACAGCCCCATATACCTATGCCTGGTCCAGCGGTGAAACAGCAGAAGACCTTACAGGCCTCGACATCGGCAGTGTATCTGTTCTCGTCACAGACGCCAACGGTTGTACGGTCTCAGAGTCCTTTACCATTACACAACCACTGGAGCTGGTGGCCAATTCTCTGGTAGAAGATGTCACCTGCTTTGGTGCAGATGATGGCAGCATTGATTTATCCATTACCGGAGGTACAGCCCCTTATACCTATAGCTGGTCCAATGGAGCTACAACACAAGATATTTCAGATCTCTCAGGAGGTGCATATACGGTGGGAGTGTTAGACGCCAATGGGTGTCAGGTGACAGCAGTGATTACAGTGGAGGCGCCTTCTGCTCCACTCGCTGCAACTACCAGTATTACGGGTGTTTCCTGTAATGGCCAGCCTACCGGCCGTATTGACCTTACCGTTACGGGTGGAACGGCACCCTATAGCTATGCCTGGAGCAACGGTTCTTCTCAGCAAAACCTTATCAATGCTTTTGCAGGTACCTATGAGGTCATTGTAACGGATATCAAAGGTTGTGTTTTTACTGAATCTTATACCATCGAAGAACCCGATCCCTTGTCGGCCATTTTCAATGTTACACCTACTTCCTGTTTTGGTGATTCAGATGGTACTATTCTGGTAGCCCCCGTGGGCGGTACCGGCCCTTATAGCTATGTATGGAGTAATGGCAGTACCAGCAAAGATCAGGTCAACCTTGCCGGAGGTACCTATAATGTTACCATTACCGATGCCAATAACTGCTCGGTGGTGTTATCTGCCTTTGTAGGTGATTCAAGAGATTTATCAGTGGATGTAGCCAAAGTAGATATTCTCTGCAAAGGCGAACCCTCCGGGGCTATATCATTAAACGTAACTGGTGGTAGTGGTGCATATACTTACCTGTGGAACAATGGTGAAACCTCTCGTGACTTAAGTGGCGTAGCTGCGGGGGTATACCAGGTTGTTATTTCAGACGCGGGTGGTTGTGCAACCACTGCCTCAGTTGTTATTTCAGAGCCCGCAGCTGTGCTCGGCATCAATGTAGATCGCTCACCCGATATGACCTGTTTTGGCGAGACCTCAGGTTTTGCCAGGGTGGTACCGCAGGGAGGAGTGGCGCCTTACTCTTATCTGTGGAGTAACGGAGCCCGAACGGCTGAAATCACAGATATTCCTGCCGGGGAGTACACCATCACAGTCTCTGATGCCAATGGCTGTACGGTACGTGAGTCTTTCAGAATTAACCAGCCCGAGGCACCCATCAGTATTGTGGCAAATGGCAACCTTGATCTGGCCTGTATGGGCAATGCAGACGGGAATATTCAGCTGGCCGTCACAGGAGGCACAGGCCCTTATACCTATCTGTGGAGTACGGGTTCTGACGATAATGCGATCACTGATCTGGTAGCCGGAGATTACACAGTGCGCGTAGTGGATGCCCTGGGTTGTGTGAAGGAACAGACTTTTACAGTCCGCCAGCCTGACGAATTGAGAATTACCAATGCTTTTGTGAATGAGAGTCAATGCTTTGATGACCGGAATGGTTCCATAGAGCTGGAGATTACAGGAGGCACCCAACCCTATCACTATCAATGGAGCAATGAGGCCACCACGAAAAACATTATCGGCATCAGTTCAGGAGAATATAACGTGGTCGTGACGGATGCCCGGGGCTGCTCGGTACAGGCCAGCTATACACTGGCCGATCCAGGACTCTTCCGACTCAGCCCCGAGGTATCCGAAATCAGCTGCGTAGGAGCCAATGATGCTTCTATTTCCCTGAACATTGAAGGAGGAGTAGGTGACCTCGCCATTCGCTGGAATACAGGGCATGTGGGAGAAACGCTTACAGAGCTTAGTCCGGGCATTTACAATGTCACCGTCTCTGATGAAAACGGCTGTAGCCTGCAACAGACCTTTAATATCATTGAGCCCTTGCCGGTTACGCTGGATGCCTTTGTGCAGGATGCCATCAAATGTGGTGATCCGAAAAGTGGTCAGATTAATCTGATTGTATCCGGAGGCCGTGCCCCCTATACCTATCGCTGGTCAAATGGTGCTACCTCACAAAGCCTGACCGATTTATTTCCAGGAACCTACGCTGTCACGGTAACTGACAGCTATGGCTGTACGACCAGTGGTACTTATGGCATTCAGCAGCCCGATCCTCTGAAAATTGGTTTGCGTACCGAAATCCTTGTCAATTGCGATACGCGCCTGGTGAGCAACCGTGTGGTGGCCGATGTATCCGGTGGTTTTGGAGGCTATCGCTATGAATGGAGCCGCGGTGAGAGTAATGGGGCAGAGATTATCGTTTCAGAGCCGGGCAGGCTTACTCTGTTCATCACCGATGACCGGGGTTGTGAGCTGGAAAAGTCAATCGACATCCGCATTCCCGAGCTGGGGGAGGCTGACTTTGATTTCACCTCTGAATCCATCGTGCGGGATGGTGCTCCGGCAGCCAACGATCCGGTTAGCTTCTTTGACGAGTCCTTTGGCGATATCATTGACTGGGCCTGGAACTTTGGTGATGGCTTTGACTCTCGGGAGGTTGATCCTATCCATACCTACAGTGCTCCGGGTACCTATACCGTTACGCTCACGGTAACAGACGGTAGTGGCTGCACCTCGCTGAAGACGGATATCATAGAAATTACAGAGGGCTACCGGATTATGGTTCCGGATGCCTTTACCCCTAATGGAGATGGTAACAACGACTTTTTCAGGCCTCGCTTACTGGGGCTGGAAAAGGTACAGCTATTGATCTTCAATACCTGGGGAGAGGTCATTTTCAACACGGAAGATGTGAATACACCTGGCTGGGATGGTACGATTCGCGGTAAACCTGCTGAAAATGGCAACTATGTATACAAGCTGGTGGGGCTAAGCTTCAACGGCTTGAAAGTAGAGCGTGACGGGGTCTTTGCGCTGATAAACTGACACCACGCTCAGAGTCATTCTGTTAAGATTCTGAGCAAGTGGAGGCTGTTTCAATTCCTCTGTGAGGGAAAAGGAGAATGTAGGAGAAGCGATAGAGGTTCCCGGTCAGGCCGGGAAGGACGGACAGTTCTCAGAAAGCTCATTCGTCCGACCACTTTAAGTGGTCAGGCATTTACAAAACTGAATGGTGTGATGCAGGGTCCTCTTCGAGAGACCCTGATCGAAAGTAATACTCTCCCCGCTTTTTTGATTCCAAAGAGAGGAATCCAAAGCGGGAGACAGAATAGCATTAAAAATAATACGCCTGAACACCAAAGTGGTGACAGGCATATCCTCAACCAAAATAGATGACCATGCGTGCGACCAGAATCGTATCGCTGGCGGTTAATGTTACCCGGGGCTTTATCAAAGTCCTGGGAGCATTATTCCTGCTGGCATTTCTTATCAGCTTTATCACTCACCAGGTAAAGGCCCAGGATCCACAGTTTTCACAATTCTATGCCTCTCCGGTTTACCTGAATCCGGCTCTGGCAGGTTCCACCGACCGGGCCAGAATAGGAGTAAACTATCGCAACCAATGGCCTTCCCTCACCCATTCCTTTACTACCCGCTCAGCTTACCTTGATGCCTTTGTAAAGTCAGTGGAAAGTGGTTTTGGGGTAATTGTCACCCAGCATGAAGAGAGCTTTCTCAAGTATAAAGCCACTGAAATCGGGGCGATTTATTCTTATAAAATGCGCGTGACAGACGACCTGATCTTGCGGACGGGCATGCAGCTTTCCTATTTTCAGAAGAATGTCAATTTTGAAGACCTGGTGTTCGGCAACCAGATCGATATAGCCAATGGACAGGTGATAGGGCCTTCCGGGGAGGTTTTTGATCAGGGACTGACTGTGAACTTTGTCAGTGCCTCAGCCGGGGGGCTCTTGTATACCAATAATTTTTGGCTGGGGGCCGCCATGCACCATATCAATGAACCCGACCAGTCTTTTCTGGGGAATGATGGCAGTGACCTGGCCCGTAAGTTCTCCATGCATGCTGGTTATAAGCTGAAGATGAGTGATGGTCGCAGGTTGAGAACAGTGAAATATCAGTTTCAGGAGCGCTCCGTTACGTTCGCGGTGAACTATAAGCGGCAGGGAGGTTTTAACCAGTTAGATGCCGGTATGCAACTCTATTTTCAGCCATTGGTGATTGGAGGCTGGTATCGGGGTATACCAGTCCAGAGTGTCAACAAAGTAATTAAGAATGAATCCGTGATTGCGCTGGTAGGGCTGGAGTTGAATCAGGACCTGTCCTTCGGTTATAGCTATGACTTCACTGTTTCACGACTGGCCGGTTCTACCGGTGGTGCTCATGAATTCTCACTGACTCTCTCCTTCGGTAAAATCGTCAAACGCACCCGCAGGGACACCATCTTGCCTTGTTTCAAGTATTAATCACAGAGAGTTAGTTTCTGGCCCCAAAGGGTGGTTTTTAACATGAGTTACCAGCTTTAAAGAAAAGCGTGCACCACCTGAAAATGTTCTTGTATTGTGTTAAAAGAAGGACAGCAGCATCGCTGATTTTCTACTTAACAAAGTCATACCCAGGTCCCGTTATTCTATCCGTTTGAGCCGTTTTTGGCTGAAGTGGTGGATTGCCGGGATAGACATTCTGTAGACCTCTTCTATATGAGGCCGAAGCTTGTTTCGCGTCCCATTCTCATCGTATCTGGATTTGAAAAATTCAGAAGAGCAGGAATAATCATTATCGATCAAATGGTGCAATTATACGCGTATGCAGCCACAGGCCGTATTTTTTGCGAGTGTATCTCAACTCAAGACTTGTCATTTTCTGATTATTCTCAGGGCTTCGTAAGTCTTTCTTTACGTCCATCAAGACCGGCAGGAAAGGTCTCTTAAGAGCGGTCCTCACTTTGTCCTTTTAAAAAACGAGCTCCTGTTTCTTAATTGAGGAATTCAAAACCCTCAACCTTTTAGGTTCAAAACTGTGTTTTCCAGAGTTAATCGATATATGGTCTGGCTGTGGGGTCTTGTGGTCATTTTGATTTCAAGTGCCTCCGGTATTCCCACAGGGGAAGCGGATGATACTTTTAACCCGGTCATTGTCGGGGTCGTGATTAACAGCTGCCAGGGCTCAATTACCATCAATGTTTCTTCAGGGCAAGCTCCTTATACCTATGAATGGAGAGACGGTGATGGCCAGCTACTCAACCAGACTTCCAGAATCATCACATCTCTTGTTCCTGATGACTACTCCGTCATTGTAACGGATGCTCAGGGCCATACCGTCTCAGGAGGGCCCTACACCATTACAGACCCACCGGATTTGGTAGGCAACCTGACTGTGAAAGATGTAAGCTGCAAAGATGGAAATGATGGCGCGATTGAAGTGGTCATGGACAATGGGAATCCCGAATATGACTGGACTCTCTTTAATTCTCAGAATGAAATTGTGGGAACCGGTTCTGAACCCAGTGCTACCATCAATGTCACCGGGCTCGTGGCAGACAATTACATAATCAGTTTTATTGATGCTCATGGTTGTACAGGGCAATTGAATTTCCTTATCAGCGAGCCCACCACAGTTGTGGGGGTGAATTTGATAGAGCAAACGAACCTGCTTTGTGCAGGTAGTTCTGATGGGAAGATCACGGTGGAAGGTACTGGAGGGACTGGTGATACATATACTTACGTTTGGTCAGACAGTAACGAGCCGTCCAATGTGGTCAGCACCAGTGCTACCGCCACGGGTTTGGCTGCGGGAACCTATACCGTGGTGGTTACAGATGAGAATGGGTGTGCACATTCTGAAGACTTCGTTATTACCGGGCCCTCCCCCCTGGAGCTAAGTGCCGATATCGAAGAACTCAATTGTAATGGAGATTCAGACGGAGCAATAGATATTACAGTCGCAGGAGGGACAGGGCCCTACACCTATCAATGGAGTAACACGGCCGGTACTCAAGACATTTCAGGCCTTTCAGCAGGAGTTTATCAAGTGACCGTAACGGATGCCAACGACTGTAGTCTGGTAGCTGATTTTGAGGTGACTGAACCTACCAATATCGTCATCTCGGAATCCATTATAAATGTGGCTTGCAAGGGGGAGAACACAGGGTCAATCGCCACAAGTCTGACAGGAGGAAAAGCCCCTTACTCCTACCTTTGGTCCAATGGGGCAACAACTCCGGACATTTCAAACCTCACGGCCGGTACCTATACGCTTACTGTTACCGATGCTGCCGGATGCAAAACCACAGAAAACTATAATGTATCCGAACCTTCCACTTTCTTTTCGATTGAAAGCTTTACAGAAACACAACCCTCTTGTTCAGGTTTGGCAGATGGGGCCCTGAAGGTGAATGCCACTGGTGGGAATGCCCCTTATAAATATCTATGGTCGACAGGAGCTACTTCTGAGACTATTTCAGGACTGAAAGCCGGCACCTACAGCGTTACGGTTACAGATGCCAATGGATGTTCTAAGTCTTTGGACTATTCAT
The DNA here is from genome assembly GCA_002427745.1 of Roseivirga sp. UBA6061. Classification (GTDB taxonomy): domain Bacteria; phylum Bacteroidota; class Bacteroidia; order Cytophagales; family Cyclobacteriaceae; genus Roseivirga. The sequence goes on from DIYF01000071.1 coordinate 100,584, forward strand.
TGGGTGAGCCATTGATACTCGATATAGCATCAGCCGTGGAGGATGTTTCATGTCACGGAGCGCAGGATGGAAAAATCAATATTACGGTAACAGGTGGCACCAGCCCTTATACATATCAGTGGTCTCAGATGGCGACAACCGAAGATATCTCAGGCCTTGCTGCAGGTTCGTATAGTGTCACAGTTACAGACGCCAATGGGTGTAGTATAAATGAGGCTTTTGATGTCGCTGAACCAACGGCCATCATTGTTACTGAATCTATAAGCCATGTAAGCTGTAAAGGAGAAAGTACAGGAGCCATTACGACCACTGTGGCAGGTGGATCAGGCACCTATGCTTACTCCTGGTTACATAATGGTTTGGCCATTTCTACAGATTCATACATTGAAGGTGTTTCAGCAGGATCATACATCTTGACAGTAACTGATCACACAGGGTGCCAGGTGAGTCATACTTATACGATCACAGAACCTGCTTCAGTTTTTTCTATTGATAGTTTTAGCGAAACCCCTGTTACTTGTGCCGGAGGCTCAGATGGTAGTGTTACGGTGAGTGTTTTGGGCGGTAATGCTCCTTACAGCTACCAGTGGTCCAACAATGAAACCACCCCCAAAATCTCGGGGCTAAAAGCAGGTACCTACACCGTCACAGTTACAGATGCCAATGGCTGTTCCAGAACTGCTGACTATGTTCTGAGCGATCCTATACCAATGGTTCTGTCTTCATCTGTCACGGTTCCCTCTTGCAACGGAGGCTCTGATGGAGGCATAACAGTGTCTGCTTCCAATGGTACAGGTCCTTACCGGTATACCTGGGATAACGGAATTACTGGCTCAACCTTAGACAACATTCCGGCAGGCGAATACACTGTATTAGTGGAGGATCATATAGGTTGTACCCTGGAGCAAAAGATTGTTGTGACAGAGCCGGAGCTTGTGATTTCAAATGCTGTTGTAAATCAAATTAGCTGTCATGGCGAAGTCGATGGTAGTGTGATCTTGGCGGCTACCGGAGGAGTTGGTCCATATACTTATCATTGGAGCAATGGTACAAACACAGATCATATTTCAGGGCTTACCTCTGGTACATATTCTGTGACCATATCAGACTCCAGGGGCTGTTCTGTTCATGAAGAATACATCATATCAGAACCGAATCAACTGGCCGCCTCTTCGACCTCTGTAAATATCCTCTGCAAGAATGATAATACCGGTTCGATTGATCTCATGGTAACGGGAGGTACGCTTCCTTATTCTTATCTGTGGTCAAATGGCGAGACTACAGAAGACCTTTCCGGTCTTTCAGCCGGAGACTATAATGTTAAAATTACAGATGCCAATGGCTGTGCTATCATGGAATCAGTCACCATCACTGAGCCTGCTACAGCGCTTAAGCTGGCCTCCACAGTTCAGCAAATTACCTGCTATGGAGGGTCAAATGGAGCCATTAGCCTGGAGGTTACCGGGGGAGAGGCACCCTATACCTATTTCTGGTCCAATGGCAGCAACTCCGAAGATCTGGATGATCTGGGTGCCGGTACATATACCGTGCAGGTCACTGACAAGATAGGCTGTCAAAAAAGTCTGACTTTTGAGATCAGTGAACCTCCGGCCCTGGAGGTATCAGGACTCGTTACAGATATCAGCTGTTTTGGGGCAAATGATGGTGCTGTCGATTTGACGGTTACCGGGGGAGAAGCCCCTTATACCATAGCCTGGGCTCATGGTGCCACAGGGGAAGATATTTCTGGGTTGATTCCCGGCTCTTACTCAGTCCTTGTGACTGATAAAAGGGGTTGTCAGGAACCGGCCTCTTTCACGATTGCAGAACCGACAGTTCTGGCCATTTCCAGTGACAAAACAGATGTAGACTGTAAGGGTGCTGCAAGTGGGTCGATTGACGTGACCATCACCGGAGGTACTTTACCCTATAGCTTTTCATGGTCTGATGGAAGTGACAAAGAAGACCTGACCGGAATTTCTGCTGGTACCTATACTCTCATCGTATCAGATGGCAACGGATGTAAGATAGAAGAGATAGTGGTTATCAGCGAACCTGCTGAAGGCATAACTGTCACAGAGAGCATTTCTCACATTGGGTGTGCCGGGGACCGTTCGGGTGGTATTGATTTAACAGTGACCGGAGGAACCGGTGCCTATACCTACAGCTGGAGCAACGGAGCGACCACCCAGGACATTGATGGACTGACTGCAGGAGTGTATGAAGTGACTTTGTCTGACCAAAAAGGCTGTGCCATTCAAAAGACCTATGTTGTCAGCAGTCCTGAACCTTTAGCTCTGACTCAATCCGTTACGCACCTGTCCTGTTTTGAGACAGGTGATGGAGCCATAGACATAAGCATTTCAGGGGGGAATGCCCCTTACTCCTATTTATGGTCCAATGGACAAACTGCCGAAGACCTTTCCGGTCTTTCAGCGGGAGACTATAGTGTTACTGTTACAGATGCTTCAGGCTGTGGGCTGACCTCTCATTTTACCCTGAGCCAACCACAGGAACTGGTAGTTGAACCGACTGCCGGGGCTGTTTCCTGCTTTGGTCAAAGTGATGGTAGTATAGGCCTTGAGGTAACAGGAGGAGTCGCTCCCTATACTTATTCCTGGTCGACTGGAAGCACAGCGAAGGACCTTGATGGCCTGGCCGGAGGTGTTTATTCCGTTACAGTTACAGATGCAACAGGTTGCCGGGTTTCTTCTGATATCATGGTAGACGCCCCGACTGCAGCCTTGTCAGCAACAGGAGTCATTTCAAATATCTCCTGTAATGGGGATCAGACGGGAAGCGTCAGTCTGACTGTAACCGGAGGCACAGCACCTTATACCTACTCATGGAGTAATGGAAATACACTCAGAGATTTGCTGAGTGCTTATACTGGCAGCTACACTGTTGTGATTACTGATGCGCATAACTGTACTTTTTCGGCCTCCTATGAAATCAGTCAATCAGAGGCTATCAAGGCTACTTTTACCACTACCGAACCCAATTGCTCAGGAGATTCGAATGGGAGTATTCTGTTGGAGGTGAGCGGAGGTACGGGTCCTTATACCTATCATTGGAGCAATGGCAGCACCAGTAAAGATCA
>DIYF01000071.1:103758-104141 GCA_002427745.1 Roseivirga sp. UBA6061
TGGCAGCACCAGTAAAGATCAGTATAACCTGGTATCAGGGCCCTATTCGGTGGCCATTACTGATAAGAACAACTGCACCATAACTCAGTCTGTTTTACTCGGATCTGAACGTGGTCTGGATATAGAGGTTACCAAAACGGATGTGTCCTGTAAAGGAGGGGTCAACGGGGCTATTACTCTGGATGTCTATGGCGGTAGTGGCAACTATGTCTATGAGTGGAGCCACGGAGCAACTACCAAATCGCTGAGCGGCCTGTTGGCTGGCATTTATTTGGTAGAAGTAAGAGATGAAGACGGTTGTTCATCCAGCGTCACGGTCAACATTGCTGAGCCCGGTCAGAGCCTTGCTCTGTCGGTTGACCATACTGATAAACTCGTTTGCT
>DIYF01000177.1 GCA_002427745.1 Roseivirga sp. UBA6061
TTCATTTACCCCCTGTCAGAGTTTATCAGGATCACTGCGGAGACCCTGATGGGGGATTGGAAAAATCTCTCCTCTCCCTCAGCGGTCTCTGCATAGCAGGACCCTGAGGATGCAGACATCATTGATCCTATCACTTTGAGTGGTCAGACCAAGGGAGTTTCTTCAAGTTAGTCAGAGGATTTTTAGAGCTTTATTCGGCTATTTCGAAAAGGTCATGGGCCGGCCACTTCTTCACCATTTTAAAGGCCTCGCGCATGGCCCAGCGGCTGGTGCCCGGGAAACTGCCTCTGCGTGGTGTGGTATTGGAAACCACTACCCAGGACATCCCATTGCGATCGCGGGTAAGTAAAGCCGAGGTACCGGAAAGTGTACCCGTTCTCCACCAGTGATCACCCTTTACATCTCTCCAGCCAAGAGGCCGTCTGACACCTCCTACCCCTTTGGTCATCTGCTGTATAGTGGCATCTGTCAGGATATCCTTATACCTTCTGGAATAGCCATCTACCAGTACGAGCACTCTCATCAGGTCTACGGAGGTAGCGAGCCAGCCACCGGCAGGGCCCAACATCTCAATATCATCGGCACCGTAAGGCTTGTATACTTTCTTACCGGAGCCATTAAAGGAAAGTTGTTCATTATCCGGGCTGTAGTCGTAGTATTTCACCTCGTTCTTCACACGATCTTTCTCGAAGCTACCCGCAATCCGCATACTCTTGATATCATTCGGTTCAAGAATCGTTTCCTGTACCCATTCTTCATAATCATCCCCCGTGACCTCTTCAATCACCCTTCCTAAAAGGGTGTAGCCGAAATTCGAATAGTTAAAGTGCGTGCCGGGTGTATAGGGCAAGTGTCTCGTGATCACAAACTTGATCACATCGTCAAATTCAATAGGATAAGATACCTTATCCATCTTATGGATCTTATGCGGAATGAACATCGGGTCCCCATATGTGATCAGACTCCAGCCACTGGTATGATTGAGCAGGTGCTTTACCTTAATTCTGTAGAAGTTGCGGTTTTTGATCCCTCCATAGCCTTTGCCTTTCAGGATCCCCTTTTCACCAAACACATAGTCATCCAAAGATAGCTTACCATCATCTACCAGCTTGAGTACCGCCATGGCAGTAACCAGCTTGGAGACGCTACCAATACGAAAAAGGTGATAAGGTTCTACTCCGACACTGCTCTCTTTGTCGGCATAGCCAAAGCCTTTCGCATAAACCAGACGTTCATCTTTCACTACGGCTACGGTGGCTCCTGCCAGTCTGAGGCTTCGCACCACCCTCTTCATCATAGAATCAATTGGCTGCAAAGATTTCAGGTCTGAATCAGAATTCTTAAGGGCTCGTTTTTCAGCTTTTACAGGGAGGTCGGGAGTCTCGGAGGTATCAGTGCCCCGGAAGGCGGTGATGCCAATAGTAACCAGAATAAGAATGAAAACAGGAATGAACTTCCGGTATCGTTGCATAAGTCTTTGAGGCTCCCTTTTTGGAAAGACAATTATACAAAATGTTCCTAAAAGGCCGAAGGCACATTCCTGTGTAATAACTCATAAATGTCCGGTTTTCGATACTAATTTTTTCCCCGGTCAGGACTATTCATACTTCAGGGCAATCACGGGATTGGCCAAAGCTGCTTTAAGGGTCTGAAAAACAATGGTCAATAAAGCAATTGACAGCGCCATCAGACCGGAGAAGGCAAAAATCTCCAGACCAAAGTCTATGCGATAAGCAAAGCCATCCAGCCAGCCTCCCATGATCCACTTACCCAGGGGCCAGGCAATCAGGTTGGCCAGGATTACAAGCAACAGGAAATCTTTGCAAAGCAGATAGGTCACCTTGAAATGATTGGCTCCCAACACTTTTCTGATGGCTACTTCTTTTTTACGCTCTTCCGCGGTAAATGAGGCCAGCCCAAAAAGCCCCAAAGATGCAATGACAATAGCCAGTACCGAGAAGGTCCCCAGCAAATTGCCCAGCTGTTCTTCCGTGCGATACATAGCCTCAAAGTCCTCATCCAGAAAATGATACTCAAAAGGGTAATCAGGCAGTATAGAAGACCAGATGTCTTCCAGCTCTGTCATAGCTTTTCTGACCTCACCGGTATTCAGCTTCAACAGGGCATAAGATCTCGCATCCGGGTTCAGAATAATCGCTATGGGAGCAATTTGACGCTTTAAAGAGCTGAAGTGAAAATCAGGAATAATGCCGACAACAGGGCCCTCATTTCCGGCCATTCTGAGATTCATCCCCAGAGCATGGCCCTCGGGGCTCATCCGTTCAGCCATTTGTTCATTCACGATAAAGCCGCCCTTACCGTCAGCGGCATTATCAGCCGGAAATCCCGAGCTGTAATCCCTTCCTTTTAAAATGTTAATACCGAGTGTGCTCAGGTAGTCCATATCTACCCTGTTGTGATAGACGTCCCTGTAATCTTCAGGATCTTTGCCCTCCCAGTAGGCACTGGAACTCCAGCCAATCTGCGAAGGCTTTACCTGGGAGGCACTTACATTTCTTACCTCAGGTTGAGCAAGCCATTGCGCTTTGAGGCTTTGAAAGGCATCCCGGGTATCTTCATGTACCAAAGAAACATAGAGCACCTGTTCTTTGTCATAGCCGAGGTCTTTGTCACGGATATAATCCATCTGAAAATAGATGACCAGCGTGCCTATAATGAGAAAGATAGAAAGCCCGAACTGTACCACAACCAATGACTTTCTGAAAGCAGCGCTTTTCATCCCATTACTCAGGTGCCCTTTCAGTACCTTCAGGGGCTGAAACGAAGAAAGATAAAAGGCCGGATAGCTTCCCGCCACAAAAGCAACAATCAGTGTGGTGATTAAAACCGCCAGAAGAAACGGCCCTCTGAATAATTGACTGATGTCGACATTTTTACCTGCCAGCTGGTTGAAGGGTCCCAGCAACAGAGCCACCAGCAACAGCGCAAGTATTAAGGCGAAACAGGTTTGTAAGAGAGCCTCTCCTAAAAACTGTGTCCGGATATTACGCTTTACCGCTCCGATGACTTTGCGCATACCAATCTCTTTGGCTCGCTTGGCAGAACGAGCCGTGGCGAGGTTCATAAAATTGATGCAGGCAATTAAGAGAATCAAAAGCCCTAGTCCTGAAAAAGTGTAAATGGTCTTCAGCGTCTTTTGCTCAAAACCCGAGCCGGTGTAACTGTAGGCCCTAAGCCTCATTGTTTTAAAAGGGTTAAAGACGAGGGCCTTAACATTCTTCTCATCCCAGCGATTGTGCTTTCCTCGTACGATGGTGCTCAGAATCCTTTCGGCTGTGGCTTCGCGATTTACCTCTTCCTCGATCTTTACATAAGTCCTTAACCATACAGATGACCAACTTGCTTCATACCGCCCCATAATCTTCAGCAAGTCGAAAGAGAAGGCAAATTCAAACTGAAAAGAGGAATTGTCAGGTATGTCTTCAATAACACCCGTTACCGTCAGGAGATACTCATTGTTTAGCTTAACCGTCTTACCCACTGGGCTTAGATCACCAAAGTATTTGGTCGCCAGCCTCTTCGTCAACACGATGGAATAGGGCTCGTTAAGGGCCGAAACAGCATTGCCTTCCAGGAAATTAAAGCTGAACATCTGAAAGAAATCAGGGTCTACTGCTGCTGCCCGGTCTTCATGAAAAGTTTTCTGATCTCTCTGAAGGATCATTCGATTATAGCTTCTGTAACGAGAAACAGCCTCCACTTCTGGAATCTGCTCCTGAATGGCAGGAGCCAGTTCAGCAGGGCTGCTGCTAAAAGTCTGCGGGTTTCCCTGATCAAACTCCACATGATAGAGTTCGTCAATGCTCTCATGAAAACGATCATAGCTGAGCTCGTCCTGCACCCACAGATAAATCAGTAGGGTACAGGCCATACCGGCTCCCAGACCGAAGAGGTTGATGAACGAATAGACTTTGTTTCGCATGATCACGCGATAACCGATTTTGAAGTATTCTTTAAACATGACATTTGAGTTTTTATTCCGATACCTGTCAGGATGATCCTTTTGTTTCCGGTAAAAAATGAATCGCATCAGTACCATCAGCTCCCAGTAGAGCCAACACCAGGCTTTGAGTCGACTGCCCTGATCGATTCTGTGAAGGAAGTTTTCAAGAAGATCGCCCTCTACTCCCTCAGCCAGGTAATCGCCACAGAGAAACCTGACCAGATTTCTCATCCATTTTGGCAGCTGTTTCTGATCGCGCATGCTATTGACCAAAGGCCGGTTTAGGAATGGCATTCCAAAGGCTGTTTCGCATCTCCTTCGATCTAGCCAAAGCCCGTTCTCCTTCTTTCGTTACCCTGAAAAGCAGCTTTCGTCTTCCTCCTCTTTCAGGAGTGATATCACCATATCGGGAATCCACATAACCTTTATTCTTCAGCCGATACATAACCGCATGTACCGTACTGATTGTCACCGCGCGGTTACAGCGTTCCTTCAGTTCTTTCTGTATGGCTACCCCATAGGCATCGTCAAAAAGCACCGCAATGGTCAACAATGTGAGTTCCTCAAATTCTCCCAGATGATCTCCTTTCATTGATTCTTATATTTTTCGCTTTTGTCAAACTATATATTTCTTTCGCTTTTGTCAAAAAATAAAGCATTAAAAAAACCCGCTCATGAAGTGAACGGGTTGGATATTGTAGTGAATTGAAGTTCAGAGGATCAGTTGGAACTCTGAACTACATTCAAATTCCAGTCATATTTCATAAAGCGCACCTTCGCCTTATCATCAATGTCTACTGTAGTGTATTGGTTGATGAACTCTACCAGACTCTGGCCTTTTTTGAAGTCACCACCGAACCAGCTGAATATTTTGGACACCTCTATGCGCTTTTCAGTAATCGTATTTCTTGAAGGGTCGTTGAGAAAGATTCTTGCCTGTTCATCGAGTTGTTGGTCTACTTTTTCGGCCGTGTAGGCCTCTGGCCTTAATACCGGGCAGGAGATAGAGGCACAGTTAACCGCAAAGTGGATTCTGGGTTCTTCAAATTCCTTTCTCAGGATTTTATGCTCTATACGGTCCAGACTGAAGTCTTCTCCTCCTATCTGAAACCATTGCTTACTCCAGATGGTATTCACAGTCGGTACACTCAGAGCCGGATTGAGATCCTTGATGCTCTTTAGTGGATAGTTATCTACGATGAGCTTCACTGTGAAGGCATTGTAGGCATTGATCCAGTATGCCAGCTTCTCGTTATCTGTCCAGTTATCACCGGGAGCGTTATTGCTCAACACATCCAGGTAAGACGCTAATGCTTCTTTCTCGTCAATGAAGCCCTGATAGTTCACCATGCCGTTATCTTCTACATACTTATTCAGCAAAGTAGTCCAGGCTGTATGATCCGGAGCTGTCGGTGAACCTGCAAAACTCTCGTTGCCTCCCGAGCAGGAAAGTGCCACAATGGCCAGGGTGAGAATGATTATACTATATATCTTTTTCATGATCGTATCGATTTCAGTGGTAAAACCAGCTAAGGCTATCCAAAGTTGCATGATTCGTGCCGAATTCTGCGATCAGGTCTTCCAGTAGACCAATTGAAGTCAGCTCAGTGGCAACAGACTGCATTTCCTGAGTATCAGGAGATTAACGATTGATGTACTTCACCTGGTACATACCATGCTTCACACTAACCTCTGAGATACTCCCGTAATCTATGTTTAACCGAAAGACGTTTTCAGGGGGCAAGCCCATGAAGAAACCGAGCGCAGCCCGGATTACCCCGGCATGACTGACAATGGCGATTCTTTCATGGTTTTCAGCAAGAATCTCAGCCAGGAATTCATTAACCCGTGCCATCAGTTCCTGAAAACTCTCTCCCTTCGGCACCCTGACCGTGACAAAATCGGCCATCCAGGGATTAAGCTCCTGTTCGGGGATATCGTTCCAGGGCTTCATTTCCCAGGTTCCGAAATCCATTTCCATTAAGCGGGCATCTGTTCTCACAGTGCTACTTAACTCTTCAGCCAACTGCGCACAGCGCCTGAGTGGGCTGGTGTAGATAAGTTCACATTTATCCGACCACTGGCTTTTCAGCATGCGAAGCTCCTGAGCGAATGTGTCGGCCAGTTCAAGGTCCGTCTGGCCATAGCATATTCCCTTTTCTACACGCGGAGTGGTATGTCGGATCAGTAGGATGTCCATAGTATGATAAAGGAGAGGTAGAATACGATCTCAGTCACCTGTTGCGTAGCTCCGAGACAGTCTCCTGTATATCCTCCGATCCATTTTTGGAAATACCGGCCAAGCAACCATTTCGAAAGGTAGACAGGAACTATCAGCAGCGGTACCAGCATGTGGGTGTCGCTGAATAGAAACAGCGGCAATAAACCAAATATCCCGGCAGTTATGAGCTCATTAGCCCTGACACTTTTACTTACCGGCTTCACTTTGCTGGTAGCGTCTTCACGTGAATATTCATGTGTGAAGATAAAGGTAGCCGCGGTAAAGCGGCTCAGCGCATGTCCTGCAAAGAGTACCTTTACCACCAACCATTCATTGAAAGGAGCGAGCAGCAGTATGTGATGGAGGAGCAAGAACTTTAACCCCAAAATCAGAATAAGCCCGATGGCCCCATAGGCCCCCACCTGGCTGTCTTTCATGATTGTGAGAATTTTCTCTTTCGTCCAGCCCCCGCCAAAACCGTCACAGACATCGGCAAAACCGTCTTCGTGAAAAGCTCCGGTAATCCAGATAGAGGCGATCATGGAAACGAACAGCCCTATCAAGGGAAGCTCGAGATGATAAAAGCCGAGATAAAAGAGTGAGGCAAAAGCAGCCACAATCCAACCGATCAATGGGAAAAAACGGGTAGCCTTATTGAGGTAATCTTCTGAATGATCTACCCATTTCGGACAGGGAATGCGCGAGTAAAACATCAGCGCTGTGAAGAAGATCCGGACTTGTTCTTTCATATATCAGGTGATTCGTTAGCAGTTATTCGTTCATAGTGCATTCTAATCACCATTAACAGATAAATTAACCTTTGTCGCTTACCCCGGCCGATTCGAAGCTAGCCATTTCATTGAAGAAATTCACCGCTGACTGAAGGACCGGATAGGCTACAGCACACCCTGTTCCTTCCCCAAGTCTCATATTCATATCAAGCAATGGGTTGACTCCCATGTAGTCCAGCATACTGCGGTGCCCTTTTTCTTCTGACTTGTGGCAGAACACAGCGTAGTCCTTTACCTGAGGGGTGAATTGAGTTGCTGCCAAAAAAGCCGCTGAGGCGATAAAACCATCCACCAGCACCACCATGCCCAGAGCAGCTGCCTGTAAAAAAGCCCCGCACATCATGGCTATCTCAAAACCACCATAGGTAGAGAGTACCTGTAACGGGTCATCCGAGACACCATGTCTTTCCAGCGCTTCATTCAGAATAGAGAGCTTCTTCTCATAACCCGCCTTATCCACTCCTGTGCCTTTGCCAATACAGTTTTCCAGTGGAATTCCCGTGAAGGCATGCATCAGCATCGAAGCGGATGAAGTATTACCAATCCCCATTTCTCCAAAGCCTATCACGTTGCAGCCTTCTTTATGAATATTCCGAACTACTTCTGCTCCTTTATCTATCGCTGATCCACATTGCTCAACCGTCATGGCACTTTCGCGCAGAAAGCTTTTAGTACCGTAGGCTATTTTAGCATTGAGCAAAGCAGGATTTTCCTCAAAATCGAAGTTGACTCCGGCATCCACCACTTTTAATGCAATATCATGCTGAAGTGAAAAGACATTGATGGCCGCTCCTCCTGCCAGAAAGTTCATCACCATCTGAAAAGTCACCTCCTGCGGATAAGCGCTGACGCCATCTTTGGCAATGCCATGATCTGCTGCAAAAACCACGATTTGTGGCTTATTCAGAGTCGGTGAGAGGGTCTGTTGAATCAGTGCTACCTGTCGCGCTACTTCTTCAAGCCTTCCCAGGGCTCCCAGTGGCTTTGTTTTGGTATCGATTTTATGCTTTATCTGCTCTGACAAGTCCTCAGACAGCGATTTGATATCGTAATTCTTCATTGCTTTATTTTTCAACAGGAAGTAAATCCTGAAACCAATAAGTAACGGTCTTATCTGTCTCGCCCGACAGCTTATATTCCTTACCCACTACCTCCCCTTTTTTAAAGGTCACCGGGCTCTTGAAAATCGGCCCTTCAAAGACAAAAGTGTGAAACTCACCATTCTCACCGCAGGGGTCCACATTTTCCGGCAAATCTTTCAGGAAAGCTTCGTCTAGTTCCCGGCCGGCAAAAGACTTATCCAACTTGCTGCCATCCACTGATACCACCAGGGTTCTGAATCCCAACTCCAGGAATTCCTGAATCAATGCACGCGTATCACGCTTCCACAAGGGGAAATAACCTTTGAGCCCCACCTCAGCCAGCCTCTGCTCTCTGTATTGCTTTAAATCTTCCAGGAAGATGTCTCCGAAAACAGAATGCGTAATGCCCTGGTCAATAAACCGGGTCATCTGCTTTCGCATCAGCGCGTCATAGTCTTCCATAGAAATTTCACCCGGCAGTGAGAGAAGGGAAAGTGGCAGTCCAATAGCGGCCACCTGCGCTTCGAGCATAGACCTTCTCACACCGTGCATAGAGATACGATCTGCCTCACTGTTTACACTGGTCATCAGGTGGCTGACCTCAAAATCAGGGTTTTTAAGGGTATGGTACAAGGCCAGTGCACTGTCTTTACCTCCACTCCAGTTGAATAAGGATTGATTTGCCATATTACTTTAATTTCATCGGTATGCCTGAAACCATCAGCCAGGCCTGATCCGCTCTTTTCGCTATAAACTGATTCATCCAGCCTTGCAGATCAGTAAACTTTCGACCTACCTCTGTATGCGCATGAGTACCCATACCAATCTCATTTGAGATGAAGATAAAGGTGGCATCCTGCTTCGTAAGTTTTTCAAATTCACTTTTTGCCTGCTCCAGGCAAGCCTCCACATCATTTTTAGTATCGACAAAAAAGTTTGTCAGCCAAAGTGTGATACAGTCTACCAGGACTACCCGGCCTGAAAAATCGTGATGGCTCAATGCCTTCTCTTCTTCCACATTGTCCCAGCGGTCATCCCTATCAGCCTTATGTCGCTCAATGCGTTTTTCGTAATCGCCATCCCAATGCCTTGAGGTGGCCAGGTAAACCGGATTATCTGATAATCTCAAAGCCAGATTCTGCCCATAACTTGATTTACCGGAGCGTTGTCCACCTGTGATATAATAGATCATAATGATAGTTCAAGAAATGAATAATGCCCATGTGTTACCTGACTGCCTGTTTTTACTTCAAGCGGTTGCTTATGTACCGGACCGTCAACCACCAGGGTGTGGTATTCTCCGTTTTCGCCACAAGCATCAATTCCCAGCATCTGGAAAACAGCAATAAGGCTTTTATCAATGTACTTACCCAAAATATAGTCGGCCAGTTCAGCTTTACAGGAGACAATGAGAGCCCTGATGCCACTGTCTATCATATCATGTACCAGATCGAGTCGATCTCCCTGCCAAAGTGGCAAGACAGCCTCCACATCTGCGGCCCCGGAAACCTTTTCTTCCCAGTCTCTGTGTGACTGAATGTCAATATCACCATACACGGCATGAGTGAATCCATAGTCTGATTTAAGTGCTTTAAGCTTTGCTATAAAGCGTTTTGCATATTCAGACCAGGTGGACTCAATAAACTCAACAGGTAGTTCCAGGCATTGAGCCTGCTCCAGCAAAACCTCTTTGGGAATACCGTGGGAACGTGACCGATCTCCGTGCTCGTTCATCACATTGAACAGCACTCTGGGGTTCGCTCCACCCTGAATTGCCTTATAAAAAGCAAAATAGCTATCCTTTCCTCCGCTCCAGGAGCAGAGGAAGGGATAGCATGTATTTAGTTTCTCGTTTATCAATTCAGAATCTGGCAGTAAGCCCAATATTGAAATTGGCTGGTCTTGTATTGAAGCCATATACGCCAACAAAGTCTTCGTCAAAGAGATTATTGATAGCGCCTGTAAAAATCAATCTGCCTTCAAAAAGCTCATGCGAAATAGTGAAATCAACAATATCATATCCATCGAGTGTTACCAGAAAAGGATCTGAGAAAATGGCAGCCTCTCTGTCACCGAAATGGTTATGCGTCAAGCCAATAACGGTACCCTCCTTAATAGCATACTGAGCACTTAAACCATATTTCTGATCAGGAATACGATAGAATTGAGCCGGATTACCAAAGTTATAATTTGCATAGTGCGCTGTAATTCTCAATGGCTCTGAGACCTGCCAGTTCAGATCAAACTCAACACCATCGATTTCTCTCTTTCCGGCTACATTCTCGTATCCTCCCCCTATGAAGTTACCATTGATATCAAACTGAGATACGAAATCAATTGCGTTCTCTTCCGTTCTGTCAAAATACTCAGCATTGAATGTGAGTTTATCAGACAAGTACAGAGAAAAACCGAACTCGAGTGATTCTGTTTCTTCTGCTTCCAAATCTGCATTTCCAAAGAAATCAGCAAACAGTTGAAAGAGACTTGGCGCTACAAAAGCAGTAGAGTAGCTACCGAAAAATTTCAGCTTATTCTCATTTCCCAGATCGAACAGATAAGATGGATTGACACTATAAATGAAATTGTTTCCGTACTCACTGTGATTGTTCAGTCTGATACCTGCATTGAACGTAAGGCCTTCGAACAAATCGGTAGATAAGTTCACATAAGGATCAAAATTCGTTACATCAGGCTCATCTGTGCCGGTTTCAAACTTAAACTGCTGATATTGAATACCTGCTATCAGCTTGGTGTTATCGGAAATATTGAACTGGTTGGTCAGGTCACCCTGCAGATTTTTTCCCTTGGCATTTGATGGGAAGGCAGAGATAAACTCTCTCTTGATTCTGTTGAAGTTCAGCTTCAACTCAAGGTTACCAAGGCCGTGAGTCAGTCTTGGATTGAGGCCATAACTTACCTGACGAATATTGAACTCATTGTCTGCATCCAGAAAAGCACCATCATCATAATCGGCCTTTACGCGCTCATAGGAGAAGTTCCCTCCCAGACTGAAGGCGTCTGAAAACGCATATCGCAACTTGGTTCGACCTGAATAGCGATTGAAACCATCATTGCCGAAATCTACATTCGGATTGGTATCTTCAGCAGCCGAAATACCTTCACTGATAGCGTAGGAGCCAGAAGCGATATAGCTTAAACCACCTGTTTTGCCCTGTACATCAGCCGTAGTATTAGCCGATCTGAAAGATCCTACAGATTGTGAAACGGTCACTTCCGGAGTCTCAGTTGAGGCTTCCTTCATTTTGATATTAATCACACCGGCAGCAGCACCCGTTCCGTACAGTGTACTGGCGCTTCCTTTTAACACCTCGATGTACTCCACAGCGTTGGCATTGAGCAGCCGCAGGTCATAGTCATTAGAGATAGATGAAGGATCATTGATAGGCAGTCCGTCAATCAGAATCAGGGTCTGACGATTTCGGCCACCACGAATGCTATAATCCAGGTTAGTACCAGGCGTGCCATAGGCTCCGTCTACATTGATGCCGGGCATCAGGTTCAGTATATCGGCTACAGAACGACCTGCCATTCTTGTAATCTGATCGGCAGTGATTTTATAGATGACTTTTCCAGATTTCTCGATGGGTGTCTCAAACTTGGTTCCGGTGACTACCACCTTACCAAGGTCTCTGACTTCTTCTTCCTCCTGTGCCTGCACACCAAAGCTCACACCTGTCAGTGCAGCCATCAAAGCCAGATTCTTTAACGTTTTCCTCATTTTTAATCAAATATTTAAGAGTAATGCTTCTATTGTTTTATAGGTCTTGTTGTCTTTATTCGTAGTCCACTCCGGGGCATCAGGGCTTCCGGAGATATCAATTCTCAGGTAGGCTTCCTCCACTACCTTAAAACCTTTTCTTTCCAGTGCGCTTCGGGTCCACCGTTTTAAAACTTCAGGCCCCTTTATGGCAACCTGCGCCTTAAACTCTCCCGACTTTCTGCGAAAGCCACCGGTTTCATAATCAAATTCGAGTGACTCCCGGCTAAATGCTTTTTCGAGCTGACCATTGAGTACCAGGTCTTCAGGTAAGCCTGATTGAATGGTATTTTCATTCGTGACCAGCCACAGCTTGTCAGCAGATGACAGTGCCATGTCCATCTCGTGGGTTGACAGGAGAATGGCTTTATCAGAATTATGAGCGAGTTCCTGTAGCAAATGGAAAATCTCTATGCGATTGGGTAGATCCAGGTGTGCCGTGGGCTCATCGAGAAATATCATTTCTGTATCCTGTACCAGGGCCCTGGCGATCATAATTTTTTGTCGCTCACCGTCACTAAGTTCACCAATATGTCTGTTGGCAAAAGCCAGCGTGCCTGTGCATTCCATGGCGTAATGAATCAGCTCTTTATCGGATTGACTCAAAGTGCCCATCCAGCTGGTATAGGGGAACCGGCCCAGTGAGACCAGGGCGTAACCGGTAAGATTACCCGGAGCATTCCGGTCGGTTAGCACCAGACTGATTTTCCTCGCCAGCTCTTTTTGCGAATACGATTCAAGTGGCCTGTTATCAATCGCCACGGACCCTTTCAGTGGTTTCTGAATACTGGTCAGGGTACGAATCAGGGTAGATTTGCCAGAGCCATTGGGTCCAAGCAGACAGGTCAGGTCGCCTTTTCTGAGTATCAGCCCGAGCCCGGACAGCACGGCTTTTTCTTCCTTTTTGGACTTGTAGCCCACTGTCAGGTCTGAGGTGTTTAATATGGTTTTGGTCTTCTCCAGAATGTAGAATGAATAATTATGAATGAAGAATTAAGCCCGCTTGGATGTGTTGAGAATAGCTGTCATAATTCTCATCAACTCTTCAGATTCCTGCTTCAAGGATTCGGCTTCAGTTTCTTCCAGAATTTCAGCGTCTTTAAAAAGCCTCAGCCAGTAGTTGGTTTCCCTGGACTCCTTGTATGCGATTGACATTTTTGCGATGAAGTCCTTTTTACTCTGTCCTCCTTCTGCCTCTTCAACATTAGCTCCTATAGAAGTCCCGCTTTTCAAAACCTGCCTCAGCAAGTCCTTCACTTCAGAATCCTTGTACATGCGCATATACATTTTGACAATCTTCAGTGCAAAAGCGTAGCTCTTTGTTTGGATTACATTTTCTTTAGACTTCATAGTTTCTATTGTTTTGTTAAAATCGGTTGTTCCTAAATTCTACAAGGGTTCAAACCTCCACCACTCACATCGAGTCACTCATTTTTCATTGTTCATCATTAATTCCTCATTATCCATTATTCACTAGTCATTAAAATGAAGATTTTAAGTTCCTCCGTTTTACAATGATCCAGATGACTATCGGGGAGCCAATCATGGCAGTAATGGCATTCACAGGAAGGACTGTCTGGCTTCCGGGGACCTGCGAAATAATATCACAGAGCAACATAAGAATCCCCCCTACCAGCACACAGCTTGGTATCAGGAGACGATGGTCTGAAGTATTCAGGAAACTACGTGTGAGATGCGGCACTGCAATGCCCACGAAACCAATCGGCCCGCAAAAACCGGTAATCGCTCCTGCCAGTATACTGGTGACTGCTATAATCAGAATCCGTGACCTGCGAATGTTCAGGCCCATGCTCTGCGCATAGTTTTCACCCAGCAACAGCACGTTCAGAGTTTTTGACAGGAAGAAAGTAAAGACAATCCCCGATACCACGATGAGTGATAAAGCTCCCAGTTGTTGGTTGGTAACTCCTCCCAGGCTGCCAAAAGTCCAAAGGATGTATTCCTGAATCTGCTCCGGATCGCTGAAGTACTGCCAGATACTTACAATAGCAATAGTGATGTTCGCCACCATAATGCCTACAATGA
This sequence comes from Roseivirga sp. UBA6061, assembly GCA_002427745.1. Taxonomy (GTDB): domain Bacteria; phylum Bacteroidota; class Bacteroidia; order Cytophagales; family Cyclobacteriaceae; genus Roseivirga. The sequence continues at coordinate 13,883 of DIYF01000177.1, forward strand.
GCATCACCACATTGTCTTTGATGCGGAAGGAGATACCCAGAATAACGATCAGTACCAGGGCAGCTCCAATGGTTGAAGCAATAATGATCATCCAACTGCCCCCCAAATCCAGTTGACGAATGGAAAAAGCGGTAGCTACGCCACCTGCTGCCAGCATAACTGCTGCCACTCCCAGACTGGCTCCTGCTGTAATACCCAGCACAGAAGGTCCTGCCAGGGGATTTCTGAATAGCGTCTGCATTTGCAGGCCTCCTACTGAAAGAGCAGCACCTACCAAAATTGCGGTGACAGACCGGGGCAATCTGATTTTTAAGATAATGGCTTCCCAGGCCTCATTACCCACTGACTGCCCTAAAAGAATCCGAACAGTATCCTCCACGGGAATTCTCACTGAACCCAGACCTATATCCAGCAGAAACAGCAGGATCAGGCCTACCGTCAGCAGGAGCAACGACTGCCATTTAAGCCCCCCTGAAGGAGCTTCATGCATTATGGTTTGTGGATCAGTCAAGACTTACTTTAACTGAGAATGATACACCAACTCATGCTCCGGAAGGAGCTCCGGATGAAAAATCTTTACGATGTCTTTAAGGATGACATGCGGCTCTACTACCCCGGTTTCGTAGTAGTCATTGCCACCACCTTCCGTGTAGCGTCCGAAAATGTTATAGATCTGCTTCTTTTTGAATGCTCTGAAGTCAGCATAACGGGTATCTCTGTTGAGAATATCCTGCTCCGTTTTAGCACTGCCGGGAGCAATCCAGAAATCCGCTTTGAGACCAAATTCATAAACCGTCTCAAAATCCAGCTTGATACTCCCTGTAGACTTATCGTCTTTCCAGGGATAATCGGCTTTAACAATCTGGAGGAGCCCATATGCAAAGCTCTTGCCTCCGGCCACATGCCAGGCATCTCCCAGGGCTATACCTGTGATGGTCAGCGGTGCCTCGGTTGTTTTGCCTTCAACCAGTCCCAGAACTCTGTTGTACTCCTCCTCAATAGCGGTAAACTTTTCATTTACCAGCTTCTCTTTGTTGAGTAAAACTGCCAGCAGCTTCACCCACTCCGCACGACCTAATAAGTCCGTTTCCTGCCAGTCAGCATTCAGCAATACCGGAATACCCGTTCTTTCCAGCTGTTGATAGGCATCGTTCTGAGAATTAGGATAACCGACCCCCAAAAGTACATCCGTATTCAGCCCTATCACGGACTCTACATTTAGTGCACCGGCAGGAGCTACTTCCAGAATTTCGCCATTGGCTACCGCTTCCTTTACATGAGCGTTCGTTACGTATTGCCCGATCTCAATTCCCTTCAGCGCATCCATACCATCCAGCATATCAAACATACCGAGATGCGTGGTAGACATAGACACTGCATTTTGTACAGGTACTTCAATTACCGGCAGTTCCGTTTCAGGTGCCGGTGTACCTCTCTGAAGAAGTAGGTAACTGACCGTATCTGCCAGATCATTGTAGTGTCTGAAGATACGCAGCTTTTTATAGTGGGATTCGTATTCCACACCGAAGCCGATAGAATGTCGGACTTCTACTTTATCAGGGAAATAATCTTTATCGGGATCAAAGCGATCAGTACTCCCCGTTTCACGGGTAGATGACTGGCATGCTGAAAAGATCAGCACAATCAGGAAGGTGGCCCATGGCAGAAGAAGACCCTGTCTGCCGACAGACGATATATGTTGTCTCTTTATCATACTACTGGCTTTTCCTCAGAAAGCGTTTAGTGTTTATCGTCTTGGCAGGTCTTCTGACTTTCCCTGTTTGATGAGCCTTCCCGTTCCGTAGGGAACAGTGGCATTCTTCAGCAAACTTAAAAATGGGATTACAGCAGCTGGGACTGTTCAGGACTCTCACCTGATTCCCTTTTAATCCCTTCCCATGAAGGAAAGGAACCAAAACTGTGACAAAGGTATATATTTTTTTGATAGAGCGAACAAGCGACATAGCCCGCTGCTCTTTCTCATTGATTATCAGGCTCTTTGAATACTGACACTTCAGCTCCGATCACCATAACTGTGGGATTTTTAAACGTGAAGAAGCTCTCAGCCTTTTGCCAGTCTCCAAAGCTTGTGACCCTCACATACTGCTGATCCTTATACTCTTCAGCATTCAGACAGGAAAAAAGAAAGTTACCATTTCTAACAAACTCTACGCTGACAAAAAAATCATTCTCCAGCCAGACATCAAGCTTCGACACATCCAGTTCTACCCAGCCGGGTTTCCGTTTTCTAACCGGTTTTATGATGCTCCTATGTAACAATTCCTCTCCCGGCAGTCCTGTCTTATCATCCCGATCGAAAACTCTCACCCTGACTACGAGGGGGGCATATTTCATCATAATGTTAAACCTGATCTTATTCAGCTTTGCCGGATAGTTCTCCGTCTGAATCAATTGCGCAATTTGTGCACCCCGGTTGAATTTTTTGGTAAAGCAGCTGAAGTCAATCACTTCTTTGATACCAAACAATTCACTGGAGAGTTTCTCGGTCGATCGGACTACTACCTGTCCCAGATCGCTGACTCTTTCCTTCAGAGTTACTTTAAATGCCTCATCAGGCTGCAATGCACCAATATCTAGCACTTTTAAGTGATGAGTAATGGCAGAAACTGTCAGACCATGGCTTAATAACCTTTCAGGAACCACCAGCCGAAAGCTTCCGTTTTCTGCAGATATGGTACCTGTGTTTTCTCCGGCAATACCAATATTAGCAAACGCAATAGGAGCTCTGGTGGCACTATCCAGCACTGTACCAGACAAGACGCGATCCTGAGCATAGGCAAAACCCGTACACACCATAACCAGCGCCATAAAGATGCTCTTTCTCATCAGGCTCTTTCTCATTCTGATCTCAGATATTCTACCGGATTTTTCTTCAATACGCTGAGGGTAGGCATCAGCATGAGAAAGGTAGCCGGAACCATAAGCAGTAAGATACTGGAGACCAATATCTTCCAGTCAAAACTTACCCGATGGGTAAGCTCATTGAGCCACAGCTCCGTATTACCGATATAAGAGACCGGCAGAGCTATCAAAAGAGCCAGAAGCGTTAAGACAAAAAAGCTCCTGGACAAAGACAGAATGAGCTGGGATTTAGCTGCCCCGAGAATTTTCCTGATCCCCATCTCTCTTGCCCTTACTTCGGTCAACCACTTGACGATACCGGAAAGCCCGAGTAAAGCAACTACAAGTAGCTGCAGCGCGAAGAACCCCAGGAGTTTTGTCAACAGACTATTGGGACCTTCATGAACAAACCTGTCTTCAAAATCTGCATAGGTAAAAACGCTTACTTCGCCCACTTCATGCCAGGTTTTCTGCATAAAGGCGATGGCCTCTTTCTTCATTCCTTCTACCACTTTCACGGTCATGATCAGGCCCTCCTTCGGATCTGATATGGGCAGAATAAGCAGTGGTTTGACCGGAATATTGATTCCCCGCAGTTTGAAGTCTTCTATAACTCCTGTGATCTTATAAGTGCCATCGGCAGCCGTAACATATATGCCCAGGGCTGCCTCGGGGCTCTCGATCTCCATCAGCTTCATAGCCGCCTGGTTAATGATAACTTCCCCTGCCTTCAGAGCAGATGAGGCTACCTGCTGAGATGCCAGCATGTCAATTTTGAAAGTGTTGATAAAATGCTCATCCGCCTTAAGAAATCTCGCAGAGCTTCTTCGGGCAGCTCCCGGCCATTTAAGTCCGGTGGAAGAGGAGGTTTGCGAACTAGGCACATTGCTGGAAACAGTAACCGATTCTATGAGTGCATTTCTTTTCAGTTCGTTTCTGAATGCTTCATAGTCTGTCCCAGCCAATTCAATGTTAATCAGGTTGTCTGAAGAATAGCCCCTGTCAAAAGATTTTTCATAGTTAAACTGACGCTGGGTTAACAGTGCAGTGCTTACACAGATCAGGCCGAGAATGAGCTGGAAAGAGATCAGAACCTTTCTCAGCCGGGTTTTGGAAAAGCCTCTGACATTCTGAAAATCTCTTAATGCCTGAACGGGTTGAAAACGTGAAAAATAGAAAGCGGGAATCAGCCCTCCCATAAGCCCGGTAAACAAGGCAAAAACAAAGAACCACTGATACGTTACAAAGCCCGGTTCCAGATTGAAAGTTTTGACAATCTCAGGGTGTAAGCCATAAACACCGGGTATGATAAGCTTCAAAAGGAGTACAGCCAAAAGGCCTGCGATCAGCGAAATCACCACTGATTCAATAAGCACCTGCAGTATAATTTGTCTCTTCTGAGCACCAAAAGCTTTTCTTACTCCCACCTCATTGGCCCTGGCAAAAGATCTGGCCGTAGTGAGGCTTGCATAGTTAAACGCTGAAAAAATCAATATAACCAGGGCCACTCCTCCCATAATCTTAAAGAGGCGATGTTCCGGACTTCCTATGCCTGGCGCATTGACCAGTGAAGGCCCGGGATATATAGCATTGAGTTGCTGAAAAGTGAAGGTATTTCTCCGGTCTTCATCATAATGCATCTCACTCATTCGATTGGCAAACGACTGTGCAGCATTCAGACCTGCACCTTCTTTGAGGCGGATGTAGTTATAGCTGCTGAAGAGGCTGCTCCATAAACCGGGAGTTACGGACACCAGATCGGTATTCTGACGTGAAACCAGGAAGTCGAAGCGCAGGTGGGAATTTTTAGGAGGATCAGCCAGGAGGCCTCCCACAATCAGTTCTACACTATCGGCCATAAACATTGATGCGCCCATAGCATTTCCGGTACCAAAAAAACGGGAGGCCAGAGACTCCGTTAAAAATATCACGGATGGATCGTTTAACGATTGAGGGTTTCCCTGAATCAAAGGAAAAGTGAAAACGTCCAGAAAGCTCTCGTCTGCCGCATAGCCGCTGATCATTCCTTTCTGATTACCGGTTTTCAAACTTCTGTACAGGGAGGTAAAACTTGTCACAGCTTCTACATCAGCCACCGCACCCTTGATAGCCTCACCAAATGCCAGGGGCGAAGACGCAAAATCGAAGCTCCCGTCTGAACCCGTAATGACCCGGTAAATGCGCTCTTTTTCTTTGTGAAAATTATCGAAGCTGTATTGATCAGACACTGCAGTGATAACCAACAGGCCAACTGTCATACCCAAAGACAGCCCTGCCACGTTCATGGCAGAAAGTGCCTTATTCTTCCAGATATTGCGCTTTGCCACCACCGTATAATGTCGGGCCAGGTTGAGCACCGGTAAGAATCTTCCGGCAGGTAATTTTCTGAAAACAGACGGTCTGCAGAGTTTTATAACTTGTCTGGCATACTGCCTTCTGGCGGCCTCAGGGCCTTTCTCACGAAGGGTAGCCAGAAACAACTCTTCCAGATCGCCATGGATAAACTCGTAATAATCAGGGCGACAAAACCACTGAAAGAATCTCAGGGCCCACTTGGGAGGATCAAACTCTTTCATACTATTCCGGCTTTAGAATAAGACCCTTAGACAAATCCCACAGTTCCTCGCGAACATTTCTGGCTTGAATCAATGCTTTCTTCCCAGAGCTGCTGATGTTGAACAGGCGTTTTCTCTTCCCTCCACGTTCACGGGTTGATTCTCCCCACTTGGAGGTGATAAACCCCTTCTTCTCTAACCTGTTCAGGGCTGAATACAGAGCCCCCACACTTACCTCACGGCCGGTTCGGGTCTCAAGATCCTCTTTCACTGCAACACCATAAGCCTCATCATACAATGCGACAACCGTGAGCAGCACCAACTCTTCAAACTCTCCCAGATTCGTACTTTTCATGTTATTCTTTTATATTCCTATTAAATGTAGAAGAAATAAATTCATTTCCCTACTAATTGCAGAAGAAATAGAAATTAAGGATGACTGTAAATAGTAAGAGGCTGCCTGGGAAGGCAACCTCGAACTGCATAAGTGCAAGAAACAACCAAATTGAGTAAACCATCCTTACCCGACTCGTATCACACTTAATATTTTCACAAATAAACTACCGGATGTGAATGATCATCTTTTTCTCATTTGCACTTCTTGCAAAGGGACATGTTTTTGGGAATGACGTGGTTCATAATCATTCACATCTGACCTTTATGGACAAAAGAGAAAAAGGTAACCCTCCTTCAGAATTTTTTTTTGAAACCCGGAACGGGGCAAAGGATTGAGCCTGTCTGTACAAAGTCAACTTGAACAGAAAGCACTTCTTTTTATCTTCAACCTGTGAATCGCCCTGAGATACGAAAGCTCTACCAACCCAGCCAGCCTACAGTTACGCAGTCAGGTACGGATGTGCGGTATACAGAGGCCCCACCGCACCTGGCTTTGCAAAACACCATCTATTGTTACTGGGAATTAAAGACCTTACAGCCGCTCTCATCCGATTTTATTTATCGGGTAGTGGCCGATGGCTGCATCGATGTACTCTTCGAACTGGATAAGCCTGAAAACAATTTTGTCACAGGCCTTTCCACCAGTTATATAGAGTTTCCCCTGGCTCCCTCTTTTCATTATCTGGGGATCCGCTTTTTACCTACCGGCTTTCCACAGCTTTTTAACATCAGGGCCTCTGAGCTTACCAACCGGTTCGAAGAACTGAGAGCACTGACCCCTACATTAGCTGACTTTATTGCCACTGAGTTTGATGAATCCATGTCACTTGGTGAGGCCAGTCTGAAACTCGATGCTTTTTTCCTGAAGCTTCAGGAAAGAAATAGTCCGGAAGTGGACGGACGCTTCTTCCAGGCCTTCGAAACTATTCTGGCCAGCTATGGCAATGTAAGTATTGAAAAAGGCCTTGATACAGGCATCAGCCCAAGACAGCTCAGGCGACTGTTTGAGTTTTATGTGGGAGATTCAGCCAAGACTTTCAGTAAAATAGTGCGCTTCCAGCAGCTTCTGCTGGCGAAACCCTCTGCCACCAGATTGAGGAAAGAGAAACTCTTTTATGACGTGGGCTACTATGATCAGGCGCACTTTATTAAAGAGTTCAAGACACTTTTCGGCACAACTCCCTCCAGGGCGTTTGACGAGTAGTTTGTCCGTTTTTTACAATGTTCCCCCTACGGCATCCGCCAACTTTGAAGTATCAAACATACCAGCAACAGATATGAAAAAATACTTCATCGCGGCCATGGCTTTCCTGATCTGCACGGAAATACAGGCCCAAAATCTCAAACAAAATAAAACAACTATGAAACTGAATGCCGGAATTATCACTACCAAACTTGCCGAAAGCAAAGTTTTTTATCAGAAACACCTCGGTTTTGGTGTCACCTTCGAAAATGAATTTTACCTGCTGATGCACAGCCCGGACGGTACACCGGCCCTGAGCTTTCTCTTACCGGACCATCCCAGCCAGCAACCTGTCTTTCAGAAAGCCTTCGCGGGTCAGGGCATGTACCTGACCATAGAGGTGGACGATGTGGATAGCATTTACAACCGAATAAAAGAACAGGGTGTACCTATTACCATTGATATTCGGGATGAGCCCTGGGGCGACCGTCACTTTGCCATCAAGGACCCCAATGGTATCGGCATCGACATTGTACGATATACACCTCCCCAGGAAAACTAGGCCGGGCTAAGAAGTGACGAGGTTGTCTCAAAAGCATTCTGTCATTACGAACGCAGTGAAGTAATCTCCTCATACAACCCGGAAACGAAGATTGGGATTACCTGCCTTTGCCGGTCAGGCAGGCTTCCTTTCATTGCTTATGACAGATTAATGGAAATACTCTTTGTTTGGCCTCACTCCAGCCCTCTCCTGAAGGAGAAGGAGCTGATGGTGTTTCCATCAATCTGTCATTTAGTTCCATCTGTTTGGAACCAAAAAATTACTTCCCGTAATGACGGTGTGGTTAGCTTTTGAGACAGCCTCTTTCCATATTTCTGATAGTCTTTTAATCCCAGACGATTGGTCTTTCTACCCCCATGGTTCTCAGGTAGTCCAGCATCTGGCCGGTATGAACGGATTCATGATAGGCAATTCTCATCAGGTAGTCACCCAGTTTTCTCTTCTGGTTCACCTCAGTCCGGTTTATAATAACCTCCTCTAACTCCTGAGCAGAACATGACTCTATCATATCAAAGAAACTTTCCCGATATGAGGCAGAAAACTCTAACTCTTCTTCGAGCCCCTTGTAAGGAAGCCCTTCCCATGGGGAGACATAATCGGCCAGGTTTCCTCTTCTCTCCACAATCACGTGAAAGAGATGCTCGCTTTCCAGCACATGCCTGATCATTTCCAGTACAGACATGGCCTTTTCATCAGGCCGCCAGTCATAGTTTTCAGGAGCAATACCAGACCAGAGTTTGATACTGCGCCTTCTTATTTCCATGAAATTAAGTAAGATTATATCGATTGAGTTCATGCTCTCAAGGTGCATATTCCAGTCGAAATGACCAGCACCTCGGGCCACATTTTATTGACTGATTTTTGATAAAAAAGAGACAACTGCTTTCCAGTATTCTTCCGCCCCTTCCTGTCCTTCCCACAAGGCACGGGAGCCGTGAAAGCCTTCGCTTTCCGGTACAAAATGAATCTTGTCTTTCCCCCAGGTCACATCTGTCAGTAAATCCTTCAGACCATCGCCCTCTTTACGTGAAGAAGTAATGAAAACCGGCTTTTTAATTTCAGGTACCATTGCAGACAGTGATGGCTTGTCGTCTCCATAATAATCTCCCGGACTGAAGGAAAGCACCGCCCTGACATGTTCATTTTTTGCCTGAAAAAGGGCCAGGCCGGAAGAATAGGAACTCCCCCATAAAATCACTTTTTGTCCATAACGAGTGACCAGGTAGGCCAAAGCCGCTTCTATGTCCTGCTCAGCATCCACAAAGGTGGGCCGCTGCCCATTCTCCATGGCCCGGGTAGCGGTCTCATTGGCATGACCTGCCAGTTCTCCTCCTGATCGCTGGTCCATGGCCAGACAGTTATATCCCAGTTCATTGAGCTTCGGGGCAATGTCGGCATACTCAAACTTATTCCAGCCAGCCTGGTGACAGAGCAGGATGACCGGTTTTGTCTTATCAATCTCATAGAGGTTACCTGAAACCAGCAAACCGTCCCGAGATTCAAACTCTATCAATTCTGAAGTGAATTTCTCTCCCAGCTCACCAGGAGTAGGTTGTTTTACACTGCGTGCTTCAGCTTTCTGCGCCTCGATCTCTTCATTAATTACATTGTCAATAAACTCAATCCTGCTGATTTTGGCAGATTCATCAAAGTAGATGGCAGATTCATTATCCGGAATACCGGCAAAAGCAAAGGTTACCTTCACATGATCTTCATGAGTCGATACGAGTTCAAGCTTTTTAAGCTCCGGGAAATTGGCAAAAACCTGAGTAAGGATCTGAGCTGTAGCCGCCTCCGGCATGGGACCTAATTTGAGTTTCGGGCTCAGAAAATCTTTGACCGCTTCCAGATCTCTCGTCTCAAAACTCTTCTTCAGCGCAGCCAGTGGACCGGACAAATCGCGTTCGGCCTGTGCCATAGAAACGTGCGCAGTCAGGCACAGGCATAGCAATGCCGTGATCATTTGTTTCATAATCTTTGAATATGTTATCGTTTACTTAATTAGCTCCCCGGAGTTGAGGAACTCTTGTTAATTATTCTTAATGACTATGTCATTTTGTGTGACTTGCCCTGTTCCTCCGCCACATGACCTCTTTGACGATCATCAGTATAGCTCCGGAAACCATGAGAATATCTCCCACCAAAGGATGATTAGTGAAAGAAACAGAGCCCGTAATCACCATCATCAATCCCAAAAAGCAAAGTCGTTTTTTCTGTCTGGTTTCCATATCTCTTTTGTTGTCTTTAAAAGGTTAGTTGCTACGGGTACCGACAGAATTACACTTCTTCCTGACTTTTTTCTGAATTGGTGACTTCAAGCTCATTCAGGCTTTCATTCAGCGCCTGCATGTGATGCCCATAACGACTGTGCATAAAACGGCTGTTCTTAAAATAGACGAGTACAGGCAGCACCATGGCAGGAATAAGGATGTAGAGCAACCGTATGTCAAATACAAAGCCTGTTTTGCCATAATAATGCACTGACATGGTCCAGACTACCAGAATCGGTACCCCGATTACATCTCCGTATATCCCGGTATTGATGACACTCTGAATAATCGATCTGATTTGTTTCAATGTTTCGCTGAGCGGAAGAGATGAGCGCTCCAGCGATATGATCTTCCGATAGCGCTGAATACTGCGCCAGGTGATGGCCACTACAATGACCCCCATGAAGACCATCATGTCTCCCATTTGCTCAATACTCACCCATTCATCCAGCCAAAAACTCTCCCCCTCCATCTTGTCAAGTCTGAACAGGAAGGCACTCGCGGTCACCGTGAAACAGGAAAATATCAGAAACACCAGTTTCAACCTTATGGCCTTCTTGATACGCTGTATCGTCAGCCTGGATTTGTTGCGGATCATTTTCTGAACATCCTCCTCACTTACCCAATAACCCGGCTTTTCCTGATCATTGGCCTTCTTCCATACAGATTTCAGGTCGTTGATTTCCATACTATCAGGTGTTTAGAATTTTCCTGAGTTTTGTCTTCGCCCGGTTCATTTTCACACGGACATAGTTCTGAGATATACCAATTATCTCAGCGATTTCGTCATTGCCTTTGTCTTCCAGATAGAGCATGACGATTGCTTTTTCAACATCATTTAACTGACTGATGGCTGAATAAAGCAACTGTAGTTCTTCTTCGTATTGATCATCCGTCCCCTGATCGGACAGGTTCTTGAGGGCTGTTGACAATTCAACCTCCTCAGGTTTACGCTTGCTTTTCCTTACATACTGAAGGGCCACATTGAGGCTCACCCGGTACATCCAGGTAGAGAATTTCGCATTTCCCTTAAAGGAGGGATAGGACTTCCAAAGCTGAATCAGTATCTCCTGAAAAAGATCCTTCCTCTGCTCGGAATCAGGGCAATAGACAACGCAAACCTTGTGCACAATACCCTGTGCATGGGTTACCTGCCTGATAAATTCTTTCTCTGAGTTTTCCCTTACCAAATTGCCTGATCAGTGAATTTGTATTCCTTAATGTAGTTAGTTACCGGAACTTCCATAGAATTACAGTTTTGCAAAAAGTATTTCGGAATGACACAAAAAACCCCGACCGATAAAGGTCAGGGTTCGCCATAGTTTCCTTGTTAAGATTTATCAGGCTGCTGATGCCTGAAGTTTTGAGGGCAGGTACTTTGCCTTAATGTCTTCCAGATTCAGGGCAATGGTCAGAGCACTGCTCACAAATACCACAATGGCCATGATGAACAGGGTACCTCCGTCTCCCTGCACTTCGATGCCCAGAGCAGTAAGGTGAAAGAAGATAGCACCCGAAATAGTGCCCAGCCCCAAGGCTGCCCCCACAGCATAAAAACGGGTGAACAGCAGTACTCCCGCTATCAGCTCAACTGCACCGGAAAGGTACCTCCCGAAAGGCTCCATACCGATCTGTGTAAAGATATAGACAGACTCTTCTGCTCCTGTAAATTTGAAAAACAGGGTTTGCAGCATAATAACGGCTGCAATCGCTCTGAAAATCCAGGTTATAATATGTTTGGTTTTATTCTTTTTCATGTCGTCAAGATTAGTGGTTTGAAGATGGACTTTCATCCGATTTCCCTTTACAAACCGCCCTTGTACTTAAGAAGTGCCACCCTTATTGCCCTAAGTGTCAGATAGCCTGCTTTTGCCAAAAAACACATTTGGTTTTGTCAGACATAAGACCGATTCAAAACTCTGTTTCGTCAAATACGCTTTTCAGGGAATCATAGCCCGTAGTCATCAAATGATTTAGCTTGTCAGCATAGCTCTGGTAATCAGGCCGGGTAAGGGCTTCAACAATGTATTCCTGTCGCAGGTCCTGCTCATAATCGAGAAAGGCGATCAGGAATGGCAGGTTTTTGAGATACTGCTCTTCATCCGGACTCTTCCGGAAGTAGGTCTGATAGATATTATAGCGCATTTGTGCTGCTCCTCTCAAATAGGAAAACCCAAACCGACTGTCGCGATAGGTAGCGGTAAGGTAAGGGTCCTGCAGGTCGAACAGCACCTTATTGCCAACGCCTTCATAGCCGCCAATATCTACATAGTCTCTGATATTGGGAGGGCTGTAAAAGGCAGCTCCTTTCATATACTCCACCAGGGCATCAATATCTTTCAGGAGCTGAAAACTCCCTCTGGGCAAGGTGCTCATGCTGCTGTCTCCCAGCCTGCCCCGGGCATACACCATATTGATATTCATGGTTATGTGGCTGATCATTCTGGCGATATGATCTGTATAACCCTGCTCGGGACTATTTAAGAAAATATGGGAGTCGAAAGACAAATTGCCGACAGGCAGATACTCCATACCAAACCATTGCTGCATTTGTCGGATAAACCCATTATCTCCCGGTTCCGGTCCGTTTTCCCCGGGGATAACATAACGATTGCGGACAGACTGATAAGAAAGATCAAAACTCCGGGCATGTTTCAAAAAATATTCTGCCGAGGCAGGGTTGACAAAGCCGAAATAATGTTTGAAAGATTCCTGACTGAGATAGCTCCGGGTTTCCCTGTCCAGAATACGCTCCAGAAACTTTCTTCTTGTACCGGTATCAAGCTCGGTGATATAGACAAAGAGATCATCAATCCCTACAGTATCTGCAGCTTCCGTATTATAGAGCTCCTGAATAATCTGAAACTGATTAAACCCGGCCTGCATTTCAGCAATTCGGTTTTGTTCCTTCAGTAACTCTTGCTGATTCCGATTAAGCCGGTACTGACTATAAAGAAAAACGGAGATGAACAGAAGCAACGCCAGGATAAGGCCGGGCCTGACAGGCTTCTTACGCTTATCAGTCTTTATCTCCTGAACCTCGCTCTCAAGCTGGCTGATTCTGTTTTCTAAACTGTCATTACCCATTGCCCTGATACAAGTGTGCTACATACTGATTACCAGGTATTAAGATAACAAGAAGTATCAGGACTTGAGTACTCTTTTAATTAAACGGACGCTTTGAATCAATTGATCGCTTTAGCGGGAATAAACCCACCTATGCGTCAGTTGCCAGGTTTTTCCATAATCGGTTGACAGGTGTGTGATATTTTCAAACGAATCATCACTGACAAAGCGAATTTCATTTTTCACCTGCATCCTTTTCTTTTCAGGGTTGCGGTACCAATGGTTGACAATGGATTTTTCCTTTATCTCACCACTAAAAGCCATAAGATTACCATGCTCTGAGTCGAAAAAAGTACGCTGAGTAGAAAGTGAATCATTCAGGTAGCTGACATACTCCACCGCATACCTGTGAGACTTAAAAGTACCCTGATACACCTCGTGTAACGTGCAGCCGCTGATTCCCCAGGTGATAAGGGATTTGCCCTGATTTTGTTCATAATTACCAGGAGATGTACGGTCAGTGGCTGTCACCTCCCATTCTCCGATCATTAGTGCCAGGATCTCTGAACCTGCCTTGACACAGGGTAATTCCTGAGAGTGAAGCTGACATGTGATCGCCAATAAAAAAAGTATGTATAGTATTCTCATAGACATACAAACGCCCCCAATTTCTCGCAGATGCTGAAAGAAGATGGACTACCAATCCTTACAGACATATGCCAGACTCATCCGGTTAACGGGGTAAGTCAAAATGACAACTTTTCACCAAAACGCTCTTCGTATTGCTTCAGAAAACGCGTAGTATTCTTGAGACCTACTGAATAAGTGAGCTCCTTGGCGCTTTCCGGTTTTTGATTGTGGACCAGGCTTCTCGCTTTCTGCAAACGCACCTCCCTGATAAAGCCATTGGGGTTCATCCCTGTGGAAATCTTGATTTTGCGAAAGAGTGTACTGTTACTTAAAGCAAATTGCTCACCGATTCGCTCAACACTGAACCGGGCTGACACACATTCCCGGTCAATAAAGGAGCGCACCTCTTCCAGCCAGCGATCTGACGTATTGATGACTTCAGACTCCGGCACCTGAGCTTCCAGAAACCAATTTCTCTGATCAAGATTTTGCAGACAGTTTTTAACCCTGGCCAACAGCTCCTGTTCATTAAAAGGTTTCTGCAGAAAATCATCGATACCAAGTGTGAGGAACTTTATCTTCAAATCAGTATCGGCAAGAGCCGAAAGCACAATTACAGCAGCTTGCCTTCCTCCCACGCTGCCGTGCATGGTTTCTACAAAGTGAAGACCGTCCATTTTGGGCATCATATAATCAGTGATGATCAGATCCACAGAATTCTCATTCAGGACCTTAAGCCCCTCTTCTCCGTTTTTAGCGGACAGCAGGTGATAATCACTCAATAGCTCTTTCAGATAATCCAGCATCTCTGTATGGTCTTCTACCAGCAGAATAGTGTGATGAGATTGTTCCGAATCAGTTTTACCCCCTGGTACATAAGGCTGTTCAGCCTCTGACTCAGCCTTACTGTTGAGTACCTGCTCCACCGGCAATTCCACCTTAAACAAACTCCCTTCACCCGGATGGCTCTCCACTTCAATATGTCCCCCATGCTTTTCCACCACCTCTTTGGCAAAAGCCAGGCCTATGCCGTTTCCTCCACTTTGTGTGATGTCATTGTCTACCTGAAAAAACCTCTCAAAAATGAGCTCCTGGTCTTTTCTGTCTATACCAATACCGGAATCCTCTACCCAAAGCTCCAGTTTCCGACCCGGTTTGGTAACCAGGCTGATCGTAGTATACCCTCCTTCATCAGTAAACTTCAGGGCATTCATCAGCAGATTATTAATAACCCTTTCCAGGGTTACCACATCACCTGTCACCATAACTCCCTGGTTGGTATGATTGTGAACTCTCAGGTCGATCCCCTTATCTTCAAACAGTGGCCGACAGGCCAGTACATTGTGCTCAACTGCCTTCGCGAAATCGAAGGGCCTTTTGTCTAATGATCTTTCCTGATCATCCAGTCTGGCCAGGAGGATCACGTCATCAGCAATCCGCTTCATCTTTTCTACTTCCCGACCGATGGCTATTCCTGATTTCCTGATGACCGATGTACCCACTCCGTTATTGGCTATTTTCTGTTGATGACCGCTGATAATGGCCAGGGGTGTGCGCACCTCATGAGCTACGTTCAGGAAGAACTGCTGCTGAAACTGACGCATCTCTTCGAGCTCACTTACCTTGGCCGCCAGCCTCGCCTCATTCAGCAAATTGAGTTTCCTGAAATAATTGACCATGACGTATACACTGATAAAAAGTGCCTGTTTGGCTACCGGGGCCTGGTACATCCAGCTTCCGGGGTTCAGGAGTATCTGCGGAATAAGAAAGCTCAACATGCCAAGCACCAACAGCGCGATGCTCACCCTTTTGTCATCAAAAAAGATCAGCGCCATGGGAGCCACAAGCATCAGAAAATATTCGATATGCCTGTCGGGCTCAAGGAGAAAAGCAAAGAGCATGGTGGTAGCCCAGAGGTTGAGCATGTAGATGCCCCGGGCCGCAGCATACCTACCGACCCGCTGAAGCCAAAGAGACAGCATATTAAGCCCTACGGACGAAAGAAGTACGGGCAGATTTTGGCGTGTATCAGGGCTGATGGTCAGCTCGACTGAAATAAAAATAGTGTTGATGCAGAGCCATACCCGGCACATCATATTGAGGATTTTCACGCGCTTATTCTCAATTCCCGAATTGGACAGCGTAACCCCGCTATTAAGTAGTTCTTTCAGCATATCAGTCAAAAAATCAATAGCAATAGAAGCCTGATCTCCGACAGAAGATCGGTTCGTTCAGAAATGGTGGTCTGTTACGTTGCAGCCAGTGGAGGGCTGGTGTAAAGATAGCATGAGCTGACTGATCCCGTCAAGCCATGACCGATTTGGTCAAGTATTGACTGATTTAGGAACCAAAGGCCCGCGATATTGAACCCGTTCGATGTAGTGAAAAAGTATAACACAAAACAATAAGCCACTGTGCTTCGGAACAGGGCTTATCAGAGCTCTTCATCGCTCAAGCTCACCATAGCTCAATTTATCAGCTGGCCCGGCCGGCAGACGACCAAAACACTTTTACATATGAAAAGCTTTTTTCAACGGCATGAAAAAAGGAAAGTCCATGCATTTTCACATTGTTCACTATCACTCATTGCAGCCCTCCTTCTGGGGGTGACTTCTTCCGGGCTGGCCCAGGAAATCTCCAAAACCAATAGTACCCCGGGTAATGTCAATGGCGGTACCATTACCCGTACAGTAGATGTGGTTTCGGGAGTTGATCTGCCTCTCGGCACGACCATCAGCGATATTAATCTCACGATCACCTGGAACCGGTCAATCCAGTTTCTCACAGGCTTTGGCAATACCACCTTCCATGAAGAAACAGGATTTTGGCTTACTTCACCGAATGGCACCAGGGTCGTGGTGGTCTACGATGTATTCGGACTTCATTCACGATCCGGGGTGATTCCGGCCACTTATGGCGGGGTGACTCCCCTGGCAGGAGATGTAACGGTGGAGTTTGACCAACAGGCCACCTCTTCTCCGGGAACTTCAGATTTTGCCGGGAAAAACCCCATCAGCACCAGCTTCAAGCCCGAGGGTACCAATGCACTTGACAATCTCGACAACTACAATGGCGAAAGCCCCTTTGGCACCTGGACGCTGACCATTGCAGACGGGCTTGGCTCCGGAGGATTTGGCGAAGTGGAATTCAAATCTTTCACTTTGACAGTCAACAAAAGCAATACGCCCGATGTGAATCTTTCTTTTCAAAACGGAACCAGTTCAGCCAGCGAAACCGGAGGTTCGGCCACCGTAGTAGCCACCTTATCGGCTGCAGCAGCCAGTGATGTAACGGTAAATCTCGGCTTTAGTGGTACTGCCACCAATAACACCGATTTTACAGCCAGTACCAGCGCCATCATCATTACAGCAGGCGATCTGTCAGGGACATCCACCCTCAACTTCTCTGATGACGGACTTGATGAGACAGATGAAAGTATCATCGTTGACATAAGCAGTGTCAGTAACGCAAATGAAGGCTCTGGCAACCAAATCACAGCCACCATTACCGATGATGATCTCACTACCTCTGTGGCCTCCAGGGTTTACCTGGAAGGGGCCTTCAATGGCACCGACCTGAACACAACACTTAATGCCAATATTCCTGTCAATCAGCCCTATACCAACAATGGGCATGCCGGAGGAGAAAGTGCAGGAAGTCCACCCGCTGCAGCCGTGGACTGGGTGCTGGTAGAGCTCAGAGAGGCAGGGTCAGCCGCTGCTGCCACAGGTTCCACCAGAGTAGGCTCAGCAGCCGGTTTTCTTATGAGTGATGGCTCTGTGAAAGCAACAGATGGCACCAGCGACCTGACTATTACTGCCCAAAATGTGACAGGAAGCAGCTTCTTTATTGTAGTGTACCACCGCAATCATCTGTCGCTGATGTCTGCCAGCGCAATTACAGAAAGTGGCGGCAAATACAGCATTGATTTCACCACAGCCCAAAGCCAGGCCTTCGGTACCAACCCTATGATAGAAGTAACTTCCGGTGTATTTGCCATGGCGGGAGGCGATGCTGACGGAGATGGCGATATAGACGCTGCTGATCTGCTTAACTGGAGAAATCAAAACGGGACCACCTTCGTCTACAATACCTCCAAAGCTGATTTTAACCTGGACGGTGTGGTCAATGCTGTTGACCGCAATGACTTTCAGCAAAAGAATAACACCAAAACCAGCCAGGTACCGGGTATTTAAAGCCAATTCCAATGACTGTAGTTGAACGCAACATTATGGACCATTTGCTACTGGAACTGGAGCAAACCAACAGGCTATTCCAGATCCGAATGAAAACCAGGTGTCCCCACCTTACTTCTTATGAGCTCAGGCTCTGTACTTATCTGAAGTCTAACCTCAGCACCAAGGAAATCGCTACCCTGCTGAACATTACCCCTGATAGTGTCAAAAAGGCCAAACACCGACTTAGAAAAAAACTAAAAATCAGTCCCGATGAAGTCTGGACTACTGTTTTTGACCAGAGACCCTGAAAGTCGGACTATCTGTCGGGTCGATCATCGACATAGTCATAGCCATACAAAACGCTGTCCTGTTCTGTAATGCCGGTAAGCTTCGACAACCGGGCATCGGTAGCTTCCAGGAGCCTCAAAAAGTTGCCGAAGGTTTCTTTCTTATCCGTATTCCAGATACGCTCATTCATGACCGGAAGCCTTCTTCTCAGGCTTTTAAACTCTACGCTTTCTCCCTGTTCCCAGGCACACATTTGAGCCCCTATAATCAAGGGAGAACTCTCTACCTGAATCGGGTTAAAGGACGGTGCCTTCGGAAACCAGTTTTCCCAGCGGGAAATATTCCATCCATAAATCGTCTCCGGGGCAAATTTCTTTCGGTTGACCACATACAGTGGCTTCCAGGAGGTGTTCACAACCGTATAACCATCGGCCACAAGATCATTGGGTAAATAGCGGTTGGTCTCAAACTCATACACGATTATATCTTTGGGGATGGGCACCTGCCCCTCCTTACGGAAGCCTTCCCAAACTGCCATTTGCTTCCCCTGTTTCTTAATAATCTCATTCATGCGCACCAGGAAATGACGATATAGCTCATGAACATCTTCACCAAGGTTGTTAGCCGCCATATAAGCCTTCACCTCAGGGTCATCTCCCACCTTATGAAAGATGGCTTCATCTCCTCCGATATGAATATAAGGGGTGGATTTGAAGATCGGGATGATCTCTTCAAATATGCTCTCCAGAGCCTGATACACTCCTTCTTTCCCCATATTGATGGTCCAGGGGTTCTCATCGATATCTTTGAGCCCAAACAGCTCAGGATAAGCCTTCACAATAGAGCTTGCATGGCCCGGAATGTCTATTTCCGGAATCAGGGTAACTCCTCTCAGTTGTGCATAAGCCTCCAGTGCTTCCAGATCGCTGAAGGAATAGTGCCTTCCCTCAGTCGATAGTTTGGGGTACTTCGTTGATGGCAAAGTATAAGACTGATAATCGGTGAAATGCAAATGCACATAGTTGCTTTTATAATAGGAGGCCAGATCGATGAGGTTTTTGATAGTTTCCACGCTATGCCACTGCCGGGCCAGGTCAATCATAAGCCCCCTGTATTGACTATCCGGGGAGTCCTGAATGGTAACTACCGGAAAGCCTATGGGTTTATCGTGCACAAAAGCCATCTGGAGTAATGTAGTTCTGGCCATCGCCAGCGCCTGGTAGCTTCCACCGGAGACGTCCACTATATCAGTCACCTCAATCTTGTACTCATCTGTGTCCAGTGTTTCATCGGTCCTGAAAACAATATCAGCATACTTGTCTTTGGTTTGGGTTACTGTCAGACTCATGTCCACCACAGCTTTCAACTCTTCGGCAAACAGTTCTGCCAAAGGTGCCAGCTCAGGCTCGGCCACATAAATTTTTGAGACGGACTCCAGAATCAGGGCTTTTGGCTGAAAATCCAGCCTTTTCGGGATGGGAATGAGGTTTAGAGGAGCGTCATTTTCTATAAAACTGGTGGTATCATCACAGGAGCTGAACCAAAGCAGAAGGCCACAAAAGAGGAATAGCTTTTTCATTACAGGGTTATTTAAATCGGAAGGCAAGAGGTTTATCGAGGGAAGAATCAGTATCCAGCAGTACTTTTCCTGTCTGGTTGTCTATTACTTTGACATTCGTTTGGTCACCGGCTCTTTTCACTTCTATATCAAAATCCTGACCGAAGGCCTTGATCTTTCTGAGCGCCATCTGATCCCAGCCTTCAGGTAATCTGGGGATAAGTGAAAAGCTGTCCAGCCCGGTAGCTTTGAGACCAAACATGCCTTCGATAAATACACGTCCGTACAGCCCGCTCTCGGCCGACAAATGGGCCATGTTGCCTTCAGGATAAGCCTCTACCACATAAGGCACACGCTTACCCAACAAGCGTTGTGTCGAAAACTCTTCCAGCTTGTCTAAAGACAGGTCAGTTGCCCCGGAGAGAAAGGTTCCTCTTAAGGCATACAGAGTACCCCGGTCCCAGAAGATCCTGGTGATTGCCTCATTATCGCTGTTCTTTTCTACGTGTACACCATTTTCTGTCCATAGCCTGTCGAAAAGAGCCTCAATGGTCGCGTCCTTTCTGTCGTTGATGCCTACCACCAGCGGCAGGCAGATCCAGTGTCTCAGGTACTTGTGTTCTTTGTAGTACTTGTAGGTATCCAGCCCCTCTACCTTCGCACCAAAATAGCCCTCAATAGCTTGAGCCAAAGCCCTGGCTTCCTTCCGATACTGATTGGAAACCTTCCTGCCCTTGCCCAATGATCTGGCCAGGTCGGAAGCATGATCCAGCGCTCCGTAATACAATGAGGAAGTAGACAGGTTAGCATTTCCGGTTTCAATCCGGCCTTCCATCTCATCCGACTGTGACATGACCACACC
Organism: Roseivirga sp. UBA6061; assembly: GCA_002427745.1. Lineage (GTDB taxonomy): Bacteria > Bacteroidota > Bacteroidia > Cytophagales > Cyclobacteriaceae > Roseivirga. Next base: position 34,293 of record DIYF01000177.1, read on the forward strand.
TTCTTCATTCAGCTTTCTTTTGTTGTACTCCAGACACCAGGTGATCAGCGGCCAGAGTTCTTCCGCAATAACCTTATCTCCCAGGGCCAGAGCAAACTGACCAGCGCCATAAGCGATCATAGCTGCATCTCCCCTGTCTAACTCGAATGGTGGTACGTTGCCCTCAATTTCGAAGGCATAGCGCAAAGGTCTGTACTGATCATTGAGTTCTTTAGCAAAGGCCCGATAGGTACTCATAGCCGATTCATTACCAATATCGTAGCCCAGAAAGGGAAAGAAGGGGTTGATATACTCGGCCTGATCATTGGCCCAGATCCCCACATAGTAACGACCACCACCGGGAGAGTGAATAAGGCCCAGCTTAGATTCAAAAATGCTTTCAGCCCCCCTTATCTTAGAAAACTCAAAGAGCGTGTTAAGCGTGGGATTGGGTGTTTCCAGGACCAGAGCGCCTGCCATGGAATTCAAAAAACCCTGTCTTTCCACCAATGCCTCCTCACTTGTCTGATCAGGTAAAGCTTCACCTTCCATTTGTGCCATAATTCTGACTGAGAAAGAAAAGGAAGCACCAGGTTCCAGTGTCATGTCAGTCGGGGCATCAGATTTAACTGTGGTGATAAATCTCCCGTCTTCACCCCGATCCTCGTATTGAGACAGAACCGAGCCGATTTCCAGTTCCAGCCTCTCATTGGTGATATTGGTCATGGTAATATGCTCCACAAACAACCTTTCTGATGGTGATGGAAAGAGTTTCCTGGTCATGGCCAATCCCTGGGCAGAGGCATTGTGCTCGAAGTTCAGTATACCATCAATGGTGACAGACTTCACAGAGCCTGGTATAAAGCGCTTATCTCCCACAAAGATTTTAGGTAGTATATCGTCTGCATGATCATCTTTCAGATACGCCCTGTAGATATACCATCCCGGATCATTGTCCTTGATGAAGGGATGCAGTTGTGGGAAAAATACTTGCCGGTTCAAGGTCAGCACACCCTTGGTATCCACCGAATAGGTAACTATACCAGCTACCCGCTTGCCTGCCATCTCAATATTATCCTGGTGAGGAAGCGACTGACTGCCATTCAGTTCCCATTGAATGGATCGGCTGGAAGTGATCTTCCAATACCCGGCTCCTTCCTGGGCCTTAGCCTCGACAAAAAGAAGCAAGGAAAGGGCTACTACACCCGCCAGAGTCGACAATTTAAGGGCTGACTTCATTATTCGTGAATTTGACGTTTAATTTAAGAACAATCTCGAAACCATTTATCAAGTTACTACATCCTCACGGGCAGGACAGGCTGAGAAATTTTATCAAATGCTTTTAACCGAATAAATATTCACCTATGTTTGCGATGTGAAACCCAAAGACGAAAAAAAGCTTCAGGCCATTTTTGATGCCACCATCACCCTGACCGGGCAGGAAGGTATTGTGGGGCTTACTATGTCAAAGATTGCCAAAACGGCTAAAATCGGTATTGGGACGCTATATGTTTACTTTGAGAGTAAGGAAGAGCTGGTAAATGAACTGTACAGGCAGCTGAAGTCCAAAGGCACTTTATCTATGATAGATGACCTGAAGCAGCTACCCGTCAAGCTACAGCTCATGGAAATCTGGAAAAACACACTGCATTACCAGGTTGAAAATCACGCTCAGATGCTCTTTATGGAACAATTTCTCAATTCACCCTTTATATCGGAAGAAAGCCGCGGCCTGAGTCATCGCTTTATGGAATATCTGGGTGAACTATTGAAAAAAGGTCAGGAGCAAATGATCATAAAACAGGCAGATGAGGGGATTTTAATGAGTTTACTGACAGGGTACAGCCGACAGCTCTCTTCCCAGCTGGCTGCTACCAAAGCACCACTCACAGAACAAATTATCAATGAGTCTTTCGCTGTTTGCTGGGACGCTATCAAATCGTAAAAAAATTTAATCAGAAACCGAATAAATATTCGCTTAAAGAAAATTATAAAACTTATCATCATGAAAAAAGTCATTCTCATTACCGGAACATCCACGGGATTAGGCCTTAAAGCCTCCATCCTCCTGGCAAAACAAGGACATAAGGTTTATGCCACCATGCGAAACCTGGACAAGAAGGAACTTCTGCTCAAAGAAGCTGCTGAAGCTAATGTCGACATAGGACTACTCAGGCTGGATGTTCAGGATTTACAGAGTATCAAGGAGGCTGTTGCCACGATCATCGAAAAAGAAGGCCAGCTCGATGTGCTGATCAACAATGCCGGAGCAGGGTTTGCCAGGAATACAGAACAAGCCACGGAAGAAGAATTACAGTGGGTAACGGACGTCAACTATCACGGAGTTGTACGATGCGTCAATGCCGTATTGCCTCAGATGAGGAAGCAAAAGAGTGGACATATTATCAATGTAACCTCTGTAGGAGGACTGGTCGGTCAGCCATTCAATGAGCTTTATTGTGCGGCCAAATTTGCAGTGGAAGGCTACACCGAATCATTGGCCCTGATCCTGCCCAAATACTTCGGCATCAACATCACAGCTGTGGAACCCGGAGGAATCAGTACTGAATTCTTTAACTCTGCTGCCAAAATCACTTTTGGCGAAACGGGCATGCCGGATGACGAATACGCACCGATCTTCCAGGCCTACCTCAGTAGTATGCAATCACGGGCTGCTGCCAGTCAGGAAAGCACCTTCCAGACTCCGGAAGAAGTAGCTGAGGTACTGCTCAACGTGATGAATGACCCTAACCCACCGGTAAGAACGAGAACTTCTGCCTGGGGCGAGGAATTCTGTACGCTCAAAACCATGGCAGACCCGGACGGCACCAAACTGCGCGATCAGGTAATTGCCCAAAACCTGGATTAAGGACAAGGCTGAATCCTGACCTACATCAAGGGCTGTCTCAAAAAGGCTTCACTCGAAATGATGAGTATGGGCTTTTGTGTCAGCCCTTTTTACTTCTTGTTCTCAGACCAAAGGCGGCATAGAGCGGACAAAAGTTGATAAACCCGGTTATGATAAATATCGCAGCCACCACTCCCAGAATGATCAACAGCGTACCCGAGATAAGCTCTGCATACCACAGCCCTGCAATCGCCAATGCCACAATAATTCTGATTATACCATCGGCCTTACTCATATTCTTTACCATGTCTTTTTCTTTAAGTCAGGACAAAGGAAGCCATCTGGTAAGCCAATGTCAGTGAGGTGAGTCACATAAGAGAAAAGAGGGTCGGTTTTCCTGACTAAGATGCTTCTTGCTTGCGCAGATCTTGGTTTCGGTGCAAAGAACCTCATCAATGTCGCGCGAGCGCTTAGGCTCAATTTTTACAAAAAGATGCTTTGTCTTTATTTTCATTCATCGTAATATTGCAATGAAACATTTTAACGATGGGCATCACAAAAACAGACCTGTTCTCTGAAGAGCAAAATGAGCTGGCCCGCGTGGCGAAAGTTCTGTCGAACCCGGCACGTGTTGCCATACTTCATCACTTGTTTAAGGCCAATGCCTGCATCAATAGTGATCTGGTACATGAGCTTGGACTCGCACAGGCCACCATCAGCCAGCACCTGAGGGAACTCAAGGCGATTGGACTGGTACAGGGCACGATTGAAGGAGTCAGTATGAGTTACTGTATCAATCCCGTCAAATGGGTTGAAATCAAACAACTCTTTAATAGTCTGTTCGACCGGTTTGGAATGGACGAGGAAGGTCAATGTTGCTAAATGCCCTGTTAACACCAGCAAAAAACAAATCCCAATATGAAATTATCAGAAGTTAAAAAGAGCCTGACCACTGTAGACAAAGTGGCTTTTCAACTACCTAGCGGAGACTTTGTTCCCGAACATTTCCATGTGACCGAAGTCGGAGTGATTAACAAGAGATTTATCGATTGTGGTGGCACGCTGCGAAACGAAACCGTTGTGAACTTTCAGTTATGGCAGGCCGATGATTACGACCACAGACTGGCACCTAAAAAGCTCAATGATATCATCAGTCTTTCAGAAGAAAAACTCGGTATTGAAGACTGGGAAATTGAAGTAGAGTACCAGGGAGAAACTATCGGCAAGTACGGGCTGGAGTTTAACGGAGCTCACTTTAATCTGACCACCAAAATGACGGATTGCCTGGCCAAGGACAACTGTGGCATCCCCCGGCAAAAGCCCAGGATCAGAATGTCAGCACTTGGTGTTTCAGATAGTTCATGCGTCCCCGGATCAGGTTGTTGTTAACCCCGGAGTCAGAAGATCATTACTATGAAAAATACACTCTTACCTGGGCTTCAGTCGACAGTTGACCGCCTGGATACTCATACAATTCCGGAGGAGAGAAAGCCTATACTTCATGACCTGGTTGACTATATCCAGCATAAGCTGGATAACAAGGAGCCGGTTCGGCTGAACTTTATTTGTACACATAACTCACGAAGAAGCCAGTTTTCACAGCTATGGGCACAAACAGCCGCCCACGTTTATGGAGTCGATGCGGCATGTTTCTCTGGCGGCACAGAGGCGACTGCATTCAACGAAAGAGCTGTGGCTTCCGTCAGAAGAGCAGGCTTTGGCGTGGGTGAGTCCGGAACCGGAAACCCTCTATACAGCCTCAGCTATGCCCGGGAGGCGAGTGCCCTGGAAATGTTTTCCAAGACCTTTGACGCAGAAAGCAATCCTGCCGCTGGATTTGCAGCGGTAATGACCTGCTCTGATGCGGATGAGAATTGCCCTTTTATAGCCGGAGCGGATAAGCGCATCCCCCTGCGCTATGAAGATCCAAAGGCCTTCGATGGCACCGATCTTGAAGCTGAAAAATATGATGAACGCTCTATGCAGATTGCGACAGAGCTGTTTTATGTTTTTTCCAAAGTCAGGGCCTGACAAAAGGTGTATTTATCATGATACTCAAAGCCGGATGGTTAACCCTTCCGGCTTTTGTAATTATTGTATCTTGTGATGATTCACTTCCCAATCCATGAAACAACTCGCATTTTTTCTCCTCACCCTGGCACTTTTCTCCTGTAACCCAGGTACCGAAACCCAGAAAAAAGCCCAAAGCAGGCCCAATATCATTTTTATTATGTCTGATGATCACGCCTACCAGGCCATCAGCGCTTATAGCAACCGACTGCTCGAAACACCTAATATCGATCGGATTGCCAAACAGGGCATGAGATTCACAAATGCCTGTGTCACCAACTCCATCTGTGCTCCTTCGCGTGCCACCATCCTCACCGGAAAGCACAACCACCTGAATGGTAAGATCGACAACCGAATGCCTTTTGATACGACACAAGTCACCTTTCCACAGATTTTCCAGGACAACGGCTACCAGACCGCCATGTTTGGCAAGCTCCATTTCGGCAACAATCCGAAAGGCGTAGATGAGTTCAAGATTCTGCCGGGACAGGGTAACTATATCAACCCCCGCTTTATTACCAATGAAGGTGATACCACCATCACAGGTTATGTGACTGATATCATTACTGACCTGACACTCAACTGGCTACAAGAAGAGCGCAATGAAGACGAGCCTTTTCTGATGATGTATTTGCATAAAGCACCGCATCGCCCCTGGTGGCCAAGACCAGACAAGTTTGCCGAGTTTACCAGAAAGCAGTTCCCTTTGCCGGAAACACTCTTCGACAGCTATGAGAACCGGGGAGCAGCAGCAAAGACGGCCGAAATGAATTTACTCACCCATATGATGTACAGCCATGACTCCAAGATCAGACCGGAAACACTGGAGGAAATGGGTGAAAAAGTACAACCTTCCGTTCGCGAGTTCAGAAACTCGTTCTACGGCCCTTATGGCAGAGCCAATGAGGAACAAAAAGCAGCATACGAACCTATCCTGGACTCTATCAACAACTATTTTAAAGCCAACTGGCCGGGTATGACAGACAGGGAAAAAATGATCTGGAAGTATCAGCGCTATATGCAGGACTACCTGGCCTCTATTTCCTCTGTAGATGATAATGTGGGCAGGCTGCTTGACTATCTGGATGAGAGTGGTCTGGCAGAAAATACCATCGTAGTTTATACCTCTGATCAGGGCTTTTTCCTGGGGGAGCATGGCTGGTTTGACAAGCGGTTTATCTATAATGAGTCCTTTAAAACCCCTCTGATGGTCAGATGGCCGGGAGTTGTTGAGGAAGGCAGTGTAAACACAGAAATGGTGCAAAACCTGGATTTCGCTCAGACCCTGCTGGATGCGGCCGGCATGGAGGCGCCTCAGGATATGCAGGGAGAAAGCCTCTTACCGCTGCTTAAGGGAAATGAAGACGCCTGGGAGCGCGAAGCCGTGTATTACCATTATTATGAATACCCCGCTGTGCATATGGTAAAACGCCACTATGGCATCGTCACAGAGGAGTACAAGCTTGCCCACTTTTACCATGATGTAGATGAATGGGAACTCTATGACAGACTCAAAGATCCGAATGAGCTGAAGAATGTTTACGCAGACCCGGCCTATGCCTCTATTGTGACTAAGCTCAAAGCTGACCTGAAAGACCTGAGAAAGAAATATCAGGACTCAGTAGAGCTGGATCAGCACTATATCGACCTGTACAATCAATAAGTTGATCATGGCAAATCGGGACAGCACTCCATTAGCAACTCAATAGGTCATTCCGGAATTTTTCTTCTTATTCTGATAACTAAAAGAAAAATATCCGGAATCTCAGATTACCTGATTTTTAAGATCCTTTGTATTTGTGTAAGAGCCTGCTCGGGTGGCCTGAATGAATGCTGAAACCGCCTCAAACAAGCTCTATCCAACCCCGGTGCAGGGCCACGATTCCCTCATGTTCGAGTTTCTTCAATAGTCTGGAAACTGTTTCTCTAGAGGTACCCAGTTCATCGGCTATTTCCTGGTGGGTAATGTCCAGTCGACTGGATTGGGCATTTCGTGTTTTGGCTTTGAAATAGGCCATAATCCGTTGATCCAGATTCTGAAAAGCCAGCGCATTGAAGGCATCCAGAATATCGTTAAACCGCTTCCCGTAAAGGTTCATCACGTACTGGTTGAAGCTCGGAAACAGTCGCTGCCAGTCACCGATCTGATGAGCCGGAATCAGCAGGGCCTTGCTGGGCTGTTCAGCCAGAGCCTTAACCGGGCTCTTCTCCTGGTTGAGGCTACAGGAAATAGACATAATACAGGACTCCAGCGGGTAGATGTTGTAAAGGAGAATCTCCTTGCCATCCTCCTCCTTTACTACCTTAGCCAGGCCTGAGAGGAGAATCGGTACTGTTTTGACATATGACCCTTCTTTCAGGATCATAGCTCCTTCGGGCACATCCACCACATTACAGCCGGCCAGCAGTTCTTTCAATTCCGGCTCTCTGAAAGCGGTCAGTTGCAGATTGATGATATCCTGAATTTCCATAGGGATTTGTTATTGCTCTAAGAAAGTCAATTAGTCAACCACATTCTGCCCTTTGACTAAATGGCATTGCATCATGACATAATATACTATCAATAGAATAAGAGAGGTCAAAGATAAAACTATCAGTCAACCAGAGCATTCCAGGCCCGGATACCTCCTTTCAGATTATACACATTTTCAAAACCCATTTCATGCATCATACCACAGGCCTTTCCGCTTCTGTTCCCGCTCCGGCAATACACCAGATAGGTTTTAGCCGGGTCCAGTCTGGCCAATTCTTCCCTGAATGAGGTATTGTAAAAGTTAACCTGCCGATAATTGGGGACAGAGCCTTCCGACAACTCTTCAGGTGTCCTGACATCCAGGATAATCGGGTTAATGTCCATCCGTAGTTTCCTGAATTCCTCTGTGCTGATCTCCTTGTACCCCACAGCCTTTTTCTTAAACAAACCGATCATTTTTTTGAGGTAAGATAGCTGACATCGATTTTCTGCTCAGTGATCTGTATCACATAAGCTCCTTGTATTAAAAACATCTGACAGAATTGAAGAACAAAAGGACAGGACAGAAACCCATCTACAATGCCGCTAATTTCCTTTTGGGCTCCCTGATCACGGCATCTATCAGGTCAGATGCCTCCTGATCGGCACGAATGCGACCAAGTTGTATTCACTATTTTTTACACCCGTTCACTTTAGTGGACGTTTAGAGCATTTTTCTCCAATTGCCTGATGCTCAGTAGCTCACAATGGTTATTTTAAAACATACACATGTATAACATAACCAAAATACGACTATGAAAAAGCTCTTTCTCCTACTCCTGTTAGTAGTGTTGGCTCTACCATCCTGTATGGAAGCCACTGACGAAATTCCAGAAATGACAACTCCTGATATCGAAAATCCGGCTGGGGAAACGGATGAAGATGAGGACGAAAACCCTCCATTACCACCTCACACAGGTAGTTGAATAATACCAAAGCAGGCTAGTTAATCACAACACACACATGACTGCCAGGGGCATAGGTTTTTATACCTATGCCTTTTTTTATATTTTTCAGGAAGAAAACTACAACCGTACAGGTATGAAAAGCTCTGTCTTTAAATTATTGTCATTGATCATTCTTTTTACATGCGGTCAAGTAGCACTAAGCCAGAGCTGGAGATCAGAAGTCAGATCACTTCTTAATGAGGGTATTGCTAGTGCAAAAACATCTCCAGAAGACGCCATTGAGAGTGTTCTAAGAGCGTTTGAGATTGCAAAAAAGCAAGAAGATTACTGGACTATTTCAAATGTCAAAAGCACAATGGGCTATATTTCCATTGTGCAGAGGGACTACCCAACAGCGTTTGTTAATTACACAGAAGGGCTCGAATTCATTCAAAAAGCCGATACTACAGATTTACCTAATGAAATGGTCATTAATCAAAATCTGGCCAGAATCTATTCTAGGTATGGCATTTACGACCAGAGTGCTTTACACTATAAAAGAGCTTCAATCTTAGCAAGTATATACAAGAGAGAATTCCCAGAAGAATTTAAAGATAAGGAATATGAACAACTGTTAATAGATCTACCTTATCGGGAGGCATTAGCGTATCGTGATGATGGTGATTACTCTAAAGCGGGTAAAATTCTTATCGATCTTTGGGCCCAGTCGGAGCAAAATAAGGACACAGCCGCATATGCGAAAGTGCTTAACCAGTTAGGGTTGATACAGAAACGCGCAGGAGATATAAAAGAAGCAGAGTATTACTTCGGCTTAATTATCGGGACCGAGGGGGTAAGACCGAAAACCAAAGCGATAGCCATGCACAATATGGGCGCCATGTTTTTAGTGGCTAAACAATACGACAAGGCTCAGTCTTACTTTGGCAGAGCTTTGGAACTAAAGAAAGAACATAGCAGTACGCGTTCACAGTTTATCACCTACCTGGATATGGGTGAGCTGGCCTATACTACCGGCAGGATTAAAGAGGCTGCTGGCTGGTGGGAGGAAGGCCTAAAGGTCTTTGATAAAGTTGAAGGTGAGCCGGACCTCTTTGAAGTGTACAATTGGTTGCAAAAGGCCTATCTGCAACTCAACCCTGAGAAAGTATTGGCTTTTAATGAAAAATATGCCTCGCTGAATAAAGCCTGGAGAGATGAGCAGCAAAAACAACAGGCTCAGAATAGTCTCTTCGCCCTGCAAAGTGAGGTCAATGCACTAAAGCTTGAGAAGGAAGAGGCTTATGCGCAGAAGCAGCTTATGAAGGTATACCTGCCCTTAGCCATAGGGGTGCTGGTTACGGTAGTGGCGCTCATTCTCATTATCATCAGAATCAAAACTGTCAGAAGGGCCAGAGCCGATATCAAAGAAGCAGAGGCCATTATGGAGCGTATCAAATAGCTATCTCCTTCGTCTGATAATTGATTCTAATTGTTGAGCCACAGCTCTCAATTCCTCATTTTCCCTCCTTACCTTATGCACTTCGTCCATGTTGCGAATGGCAGGAGGCTCACCCTTAATAAACCAATCTGCACTGATTTCAGGATGCAAAGTGAGGATACCATGAATTACCTTATAACCCGGATATACTTCTTCATTCACTACTTTACCCAAACCGGCTGCAGAAACATCCAAAGCCTCTGCTAATCGTTTTGTCCGGCCCTGGTAATACTCTTTTACAATCCATTTCACACGAACGCCCGGGTGTTCACCATTCATGCTCCTAAGATATGTTTTTTCTGGAATCGGAAAATCTCTGTCTTCCTGCGACTTAAAAAGTAAACAAAAGTTTATTTTTATAAACAATTATTCATCAATTCTTTTACATTAGCAGTGTGTGTAAGTGTGTTATGCCTTCAGGGCTGACATTGCTGTAATTAAAAAGTGGTTTACATGACAGGACAAAGATGGCCTGGCATGCCACAAGTGTTTTGATTTTTTTGGATGGAAGCCCCGGTGTTTTGGCATCGGGGTCTACCTAAGCTGAAGCTTTATCCGTGAAATCAAAATCTCACTGCTGGTCATAGTAAAATTTAATTGGTACCATCGGCAAGATTCCCCAGATCTTGCTGATAAGTATTTGGTTGGAGCCCCGGAAAAACCCGGGGCTTATTTATGCAAACGCTGACCTGACATAAGAAACAGCAGGTATACATTTCACTCCCTATTCATCTCTCAAACCATGAACCAGGTTCGAGTTGGCAGGAGCCCTCACTACATTTGAAATAATGATGATGGAAAGCAGCACTACAAAAGCTCCGCTTAAAAGGCTCAGGGATATAGAGGCCTCCGCATGATACTTATATATCAGTCCCAGCACCTGATCTGAAATCAAATACCCCAGGGCCGAGCCCACCAACAGGGCCGTCAGCAACATAAACGTAAAGGACCTGTTGACTGTGAGCAGAAGCTCTTTGAAGGAGGCTCCCAGCACCTTACGTATACTGATTTCCTTGATACGCCTGGCCACATTGATTTGTGCCAGTGAAAAAATGCCCACAATACTTAAGAATCCACTTAAAACGGCCATGGCCAGAAAAATCTTCTGCAGGTTTTTTGAATCATTGCCCAGCACACCAAAAGCAAAATCTATCTGGTGTACTCCGGCATAAGGTTCATCCACATGCCTTTTCCAGATTGTTTTGAGCTGTGCTTCTACTTCATTGATATCTCTGCCACGTGCTTTCACCACCAAATGCTCATGCTCATCATTATCCGAAAGGGCCATGACAGTAGGCAGCAGTTGTGCAGCCTTTACCACATCATCAATGATATCGATAGTCACACCAATGATGGTTTTGCGCTCACCATTAATCTTAACGACTTCATTGACAACATCCCGGCCTTCAAAAAACTCATCCACCAGGGATTGACTCACCAGTATTTTGTCCTGATCAGATCCGCTACCTTCAATAAAACCTCTGCCTGAGTTAATTTTCACTTCCATCACATCCAGGTACCGGGCTCCTACCCCATGGAATCTTACGGGATGCGTAGCAGTATCCGCGAGTGTATGAAACTGCACCTTACTGCTATACCTGCCAAAATCACCAATGTGATGGGCCGCTCCTGCTGTTACCACACCAGGGATCTGGTCAATCTCCTGTCGTAGCTCTTCGAAATACCGGTTGTCTACCGGCAGATTAATCACTCCTTCGGTAGTGTAGCCCAAATCCAGCTCATCAAGGAAATTTGAATTCTGCCAAAAGGTAATTCCCGTTATAAGCACCATGATGGTGAAACTATACTGGGAAACTGTCAGTGCCTTATTGAGGAAGTTCACTCCTTTAAGCCTGACTGACTTTCTCATAATGGCTACCGGCTGAAACTTCCAGGCATACAGGGCGGGCAGCAAGCCTGCTACCAAAGTAGTAAACACGAGGAACCCGATTACAAAGAGTATTACTCCGGTGAGGTCAACATCCTGGAGCAGAAATTTGGCTCCGAATAGTCCCATAATGGTTTTTGAAGTCAGGTTGGCTGTGGAGATGGCTATGATAAAGGACAGAGCACTGATAATCCCCATCTCCATAAGAAACTGAACGAGAATCTGCCGACTGCCGGAGCCCAGTGTTTTCCTGACTCCGATTTCCTTAAGCCTTCTCGCAATCAGGGCAATAGAGGTATTCGCCAGGTTGAAACAGGCCGTTAGAAATACGATCAGCCCTAAAGTGGTGAAGATGATCAGGGCCTCAGGTCTGATAGGCCTGTTTACATAGCTCGCTCCATCTGTCATATCCTGTGGAAAAGGAGCGGCAAAGGGAATCAGCTCAAACCGCTTTATCCTGATCAGCTTGTTACTTTCATTCTGAAGGGTAACTGTCTGATTCAGATCAGCGGTTATCCGTTCTTTTTGTCCGGCTGTCAGTTTCAGATAATGTCCTGTAAAACGTTGCGCAGACCAGTCATTAACATCCACGTTCAGCGTGCGATTATAGTCTTCGCGACTCATAAGTAGCTCAAAGCGAAAGGATGAATTGAGTGGAATCTTTTCAAATACACCTCCCACTGTAGCCTCCAGCTTTTTATCGTCAGAGAGGTAAAGGGTTAAGGTCTTGCCCGATGCTACTTCGTCACCAAAATATCTCGTGGCTGCCGGCCCGGTCAGGTATACCAGGGGTAGCTCCCCGAAGTTGTCAAAAGTTCCATATGAGAGTGGCAGATCAAACATCTCAGGAAAATCTGCCGAAGCAATGCCCACGCTTTCTGAAAAGAAATCTGCCCCGCTTTTAACCTTAAGCCTGCGAACAGAATAACTACTTACGCCATCAATACCGCTGATATCATGGCGCAATTTATAGTCAAGGGCTACCGGAGAAAACTCATTGCGTCTTTGATCTCCGTTCTGCTCTGTGATGGCATGTACTCTGTACAGTTCATCCGTGTTTTTGTAAAAAGAGTCAAACTCAAAATTGTAGGCCTGCATGATGTAAACGAACACACACATGCTCAAAGCCAGTCCCAGCCCGACCACATTAATAGTTACCGGGCCCTTGTTCTTCCATGAATGACGAAATGCCAGTTTGAAGTATGATTTGAAAAGAGATGTCATGGCTAATCTGTTTTTTGTCGTTGTGCGGGAGTAGCGCCTGTAGCAGCGAATCACATTCCACCAATAGAAAGCATTGGCTTTGAAGGTTGACTCCCCTCTTTTAAGTCTCAGGTAATAAAATTCCTCAAGGTCGCCTTCCAGTTCTTCCTGTCTGTCTGCCCGACAGTACCACCGAAAGAACCTGAGCGCCAGACGCGGGGGTTGATTTTCGATCTTGCTCATATCAGCCCTTGTTCCAGTTGAGTGCCTGCTTGGGAATCTGATAACGAAGTTGCTCGCGCAGTGAGGCCAGTTCATCCAGCGCCTTGCTGGCATAAGGGGTCAAATAAAAAAGTCTCTTGCGCTTCCCTCCTCTGGCTGAAGTGGCCTCGCTCATTCTTGACTCCAAAAAGCCTTTTTCTTCCAGCCTGTACAGCACAGTATGGATGGCACTGACATTGATTTTTTTACCGGTCTGTTTCTCATACTCGGCCACAATGTTGACGGAATAGGCCTGATCATATAGAACGCCCACCAATAGCAGCACCAGTTCTTCGAAGTTTCCGAGCTTAATTTTCTCCATAAATTTCACAATTGTAAGTATTATACTCAGGTCACTGAAATAAAGTTTCACAATTGTAAGTAAAATAGTTAGACGGGCATTGAACTGACCGTTTTAGGTGGTATTTACGTCATATCTCAGCAAAAATTGAGGTGATATACAGGTTACTTACCGGGTTGAAGTCAAAAAACTTAATACTGACCCCAATGAAATACTTGAACTGACTCCCCTCTGTACAAAACGGCCATATCTTCCACGACTTCAAAAACCACCAGGTAATAGTTACCGGATCTACTGACCGTAGCACCATAGCGGTAGATCTGTATGGTGAAGATGGTTACACCTCCGTTGACCGCTTTGTGATAGACTTTATCAGGAAGGAGGTAATAAGAAAACCCGCTTAGGTAGAATAATTTCGTCCTGTTATATTTTTTTACGATAATCTTAGCATTTATGTAATTCACTGATTATCAAATAAAATTCTATTTTATATTTGATTTATGAGCTACGATGAGTCTAACGAGTTCAAGAAATTTTTGCTAAATCGATGGTTATTAAGAATTACTGTCTTTATAGGAACAATTACAATTGTTACGGCCGCTTTTCCAGGTTTTATCGAATCTTTATTATTAATCCGATCGAGCGAACCTGGTTTTAAAACTATCTCACAGGAAGATGTTTTCAACGACAGGATTGCCCGACTTGATACCATGCTGACTATTCTTGGTGAAAGAGAACTCCGCGATTCAAGCCGCTTGCCTGATGGATTTCAGTTATACATTGAAAACGAATTCTCCAACCTGAAAAGAGGAGTGCGGGAAAACGCCAATGCCACCCTCGCCCTGAGGCAATACTTTGAGCCAGTAAACCCAGACGAAGTACTTACCATCGCCCGGCTAAAAGATGAAGTGAAAGCTATAAAGGTAGACCAGCTTAACTATCAAAAGCAGGTAGACAATGCCCTGCTCAATATGAATAAGCGCATCGAGGACAGAAACAGCTTTTACGATCTTATTCTCAATGCATTCCTGATTGCCATCGGTGCACTGGTGGTCGATTATGTAGTGAAGAGATACATGAGCTATAAAGCCCAAAAAATGGCTGTTGAAAAAGGTGATAATGGTAACGAATCGAAAGATTGATATCCCCCACTAAAAACCATGTTATTTAAACAAATCAATCCCAAATTTCTGGTTGACCAAATGTGGTTGGAAGGTGTTAGGCACTTTGAAAATATAAAAACAGACAGTCTCCATCTTCAAAAGGAATTTGATGAAGTAGAGGGTACGGTTGAGTTTAGCAACTGCTTCTTTGAGTCAATTTTCTTTAAGGACATCAAAAATGGGAAACTGAAATTTGTTTTTAATAACTGCCAGATTGGAAGTCGATTGTGGATAGCAGAATGTGCGTTGGAAGAACTTAGATTCCAAGGGGAAATTTTACAAGCTCAAAATGGGAGGAGGCTCCAGGATTTGAAGATCAAACTATCTGCCATTAAGAGTTTACAATTGAGTGATATAGGAGAAAATGCTCGTGTTGAATTTACGAATGTACTTACTCAGAACGCCAAGATTGAAAATTCAAAGCTCGGCAGTTTCGTTTTTCATAAAGATAGAAATACTCACAAGGAAGGCGATTTACATGAGATTGCATCACAAGGAGGTTGGTCCGATCCATCGATTGATTACTTGACAATTAGAACTAGCAGTATTAAATCTATAAGCCTCAAAGGCTTGAGCCTGCAACGGTTCGTCCTTACCAACATTCATATTCTTACAGACCTGATTTTTAGAGATTGTAGAGTTGGAATTACTGACTTGAGCTACCTTTATTCAAAGTCTGATAGAATAAGAATCGATGGCTGTTACTTCAACACCTCTATAACACTGAGAGGTATCAGATCAAAACTTCTCGAGGTTAACAATTCAGACTTATCAAATTTAAATAACACGATATTCTCCTACGAAGATTCTCATGTAGACAAGGTGAGTCAGGAGCTAACGAGCTGGCCGCGGCAGGTGTCTGGAGATCCCACAGCCAGAGTACGAGGGAACAGGTTGCTCAAGACCATAGCCGAAGATGAAAAAGACGATTTTTCTTACGCTCATTACAGGTTTAAAGAGCATGTAAACCAGGCTATTGAACTATGGAATGCCGGAGGTTTTGAGAACCGCTGGAGGGCCATTAATCTTAGAATACCGCAATTGATCAACTCCGCAATAAGCAACAATGGCGAGAAGCTGCTAAAGCCTTTCATTTGGCTATTCTCTGTGCATTTGCTACTCACTTTTTGGATGGTGAACACGTTAGGTATATCCGGGACTGACGAATACATAAACATTTATGCAGTAACCATACTGCCAACCCACAAGCTCAGCTGGGATACGTATGAATTTTCTCCGGTAATAAGTATCCTTATGAGGCTGTTCTCTTCTCTGTTTATCTATCACATAGTTTGGGCCAGCAGAAAAATGAATAAAGGAAGCTAAGCCAGGAAACCATGCCCAAACCCTCCAATAAAAATACCACCCGCTGTAGATCGTGCCAGGAGAAGATAAGGCATAATGCTAACAAATGCCCTTACTGTGGAAGCTACCAGGACTGGAGAAGATTTGTCTTTCCCTACTTGAACTTAATTGGTATTTCAGTCGCATTTGGCTCACTAATTATTGCCTTGTGGCCAATCATAAAGGAGACTAATAGGGTAAAGGATTCTGAGTTAAGTATAAGTGTTCAAAACTTTGGGACCTACTTGGATAAAGATACAACCAGGTTTTCTAGTCACAGGAGGGCTAGTGCCTTTTGTACATTAATCAATTCTACAGATTATCCTGCCTATTTGACTCATCTGAAGGTGAGGCTAAACTCGAGTAAATCAGACACAGCTGTTAGCCTATACTTATATTCAATAAATGAAAGACTCATTGGAAAGGGTAGCAAGGATGTCAGTTTTGTACTGCCATCAATGACTGTCAATCGCTGGGAAATTGATTATCACGGTAGGAAAAAGACTGTAGATGAGTCACTCATACAAAGTTGGTTCTTGGAAAATGTATCTATAAGCAGAATGTCAACCTTCGTAAAAGTGTACAACGAACCAGAAGTTACGCTCGAAGGGTCGGAGTTAAGTTATCGAACCTTTAATGGGAACCTAAAATCTTCGCCACTACTTTTTGATCAAGGTCGCGTTGTTCAATATGTTAATATGCTAGGGAAAACATACTTTTGGAAAAAATGATTTGATCAAACCAACCAAACGAACCACACTAAATAAGCCAGAATAACCCAGAGGCTAAGCCAGAAGAATCTAAGGAAGATATGCTTGCGAGTGGGCTGCATTATCCATTCTCGATTAGCTTTCTGAAAAACTCAATAAGGCCGGCACTCATCACCTTAGTAGCAGCGCCATCTACCACCGCATTGGCGCGGGTAAGTATGGTTTGGTAGAGGGTGGGGTCTTCCTCTTTGGTAGTTTCTAATTGGGCTTCCAGGGCTTCCGGGCCATCATTACTGAGTACCCGATCCATCCACTTAAAAAGCTCTACCGGGTCGTTCTTTTCCAGAGCGGTTTTGGCCACCGTTGAAAACTCCTTAAGGGCAAATCGATTGGCTCGAGTAGCCAGGCTAAGTTGCTCCCTGAAATAGATTAGGGATTGATCCTGCCGGGCGAGTTGCTCTTTTTGGTTTTCTATCACCTGATCTTTAGCAGCCATAAGCTTCGTATTCATATTTAACTCAGCATGTGCTATCTCTAGCTTGTAATGCAAGCCGGCTTGATCCAGGGGGTTCTCTAAATAATCTTCCACCGGCATTTGTCCGGTTACTACCAAACCATATTCTTCCAGAGCCCTTTCATACAACTCTGTTCTACCGTCTGGAGTTTCGATCTCCATAGTTATCGTATTGCCCTTTTGTCCAATGCGTACTGTTACATCATTATCGGGATATTTTTGGTTCAGTGTTTCTTGAAAGTAATTGAGAATTTGTAGACCGGCCTGTTTGTATTCCTTGTCAAACTCCAGCGACACTAATTTCTTATCAGTTTTGATCCAATTCTCTCTATCTAGAGCATATAACCTATTTAAATCAACTTGATTTCTTATGCTATTATCTCTTAAATACCGCGAAACCATCTCAACGACATCAAACAAAACCTTTTTATGAAATTCTGTATCATCGGGCATTAAGGAGCTAAACACAAATGCGTGCCCACGTCTAGTGGTTATCTGATTAAACTTGGGATGTGAGTACAACATTGAAGGATAAGGCAAACTTATACGATCATCTGCCAAATAGTTGGTCATATTGACAATGTTTCGTCCTTTTTGGCTAATACCAACTGCCAATTTAAGTTCACTCTTTTCTAAATCGAAATTGGATAGTTCTTCAGGAGACAAAAAGTTATATAAAAGGAATCCTCTATCTGTCAATGACCTCAATAACTCAGGAAGAAATGGCTTACTTAGATCGTATAAGTACAAACAATGTATCATGCCATTTTAATTATTCCATTTACTCCAGAACCTCCAAATCCAATATCAGCAGAAGTGAACCACGGTCTAGTTATGACCTATCAAACAAAAAACCCCAGATGATACTAAACCTTTATTGGTAGCCCCGGCAGGAATCGAACCTGCATCTAAAGTTTAGGAAACTTCTATTCTATCCATTGAACTACGGGGCCAAAACGTAATTTAGGGAGGGCAAAAGTAGTAAAATACCCTTGTGAAGACAATAGCAGCATTGTATTTGACATTGCTTCCCACAGGTTCTTGTCGAATCGCTATCAACTTTTATTCTATTCTTTATAAATTCAATGGACTCCATTGATCTGCCCCTTTGAAACTCACTCCCTATCAACCACGGTCATACCTTAGCTCACTGATAAGGTCAATGTCGATCATTGAAGAGGATGTGGAAATCGATATCGCAGCAGATGCCTTTCCTACCGGTTATGCTTTTATCAATGTCATTCGGGGGTCATCTTTCAGCGTCATTCAAAAGGGCACTCTTACACTGGAAACGTCCAGCTACCTGGCCGGACCCGGTGTCTCACCATTTTCACTGAAAATGAAGCGCATTCAACGGGCACACACTTTTTACAATACCTTAATGGCTTATGAACTGGATACTCTGGAATATCAGGGAGCCAGTTTGGCATTCTTTAAATGCGAGACGGAAGCCGGAGTCAGTGGAAGCCTGATTAAAAGTGAAGGCCTTACTCCATCAACCATCGGCACTATGATTTACCTCCATGCCGGAGATGACCTGCAGCCTTATCTGGAACGAGCAAATACAGCCGGAGGGAGTGTTTTTATGGAAAAGACCGAGCTCGGACCCGGGATGGGTTTCTTTGCCATTTTTGATGACTGTGAAGGAAATCGTGTGTGGCTTTATTCGACTGGTTGATACACGATTCTCCAGAACTCTGTTGAGTACCAGTCACTAATCAACCCATGATAAATCCACCAGCCAACTAGTAATACTCGTTCTTCAGATAGTTAGGGAAAATCTTCATATGCTTTTCCATCACTCCCTCCAACAGTACTGATCTTAGCTCATCGATGTTCTGCTTTTGAGTAGCAGAGATAAAGACCGATCTGACATCTTCTTTGGCCATATAGGTCTGCTTCAGCTCTTCCAGCGTCACGGGAGGATTTTCCATTTCTTCCAGGATTTCCTCATCGATCTCATGCCTGAACTGGTCAATCTTATTGAAAACAATAATGGTCGGCTTGTCGGCTGCGCCTATATCTGCCAGGGTCTGATTTACGGTTTCCATCTGATCCTGAAAGTAAGGGTGTGAGACATCCACCACATGGAGCAGAATATCGGCCTCTCTTACCTCATCCAGTGTAGATTTAAAGGACTCTATCAGGTGCGTAGGCAGTTTTCTGATGAAACCTACAGTATCTGACAACAGGAAGGGCACATTTCCCAGCACCACTTTCCGCACTGTAGAGTCTACCGTAGCAAAGAGCTTGTCCTCAGCGAGTACGTCCGCCTTAGTCATCATACGCATGATGGTCGATTTGCCCACATTGGTATAACCTACCAGTGCTGTTCTCACAATGCTCTTACGGGATTTACGCTGCACGGCATTCTGCTTCTCAATCTTCTCGAGTTTCTTTTTCAGCACCGTGATGGTATTGCGGATATTCCTTCTATCAGTCTCAATCTCTTTTTCACCCGCACCACCCCGGGTAGCCGTACCACCACGCTGTCTTTCCAGATGAGTCCACATACGGGTCAGCCGGGGCAGCAGGTAGTTAGACCGCGCCAGCTCCACCTGAGTCTTGGCCTGAGCTGTTTGTGCTCTTTTCAGGAAGATATCCAGGATTAACAAACTGCGGTCATAAATCTTGATCCCCAGCTCTTTTTCAAGATTGCGCAGCTGAGAGGGGCTCAGGTCATCATCGAAAATGATCACCTTGATGTCCTCGGCTTTGATGTAGGTCTGAATTTCTTCCAGTTTGCCCTTGCCTACAAAAGAGCGTACCTCGGGCTTGTCCAGCCGCTGTGTAAACGACTTCACTACCTCCAGTCCCATGGTCTCAGCCAGAAAAGCCAGCTCATCCAGGTATTCTATCACCTTCTCCTCCGGTTGCCCCTGATTGATCAGTGCCACCATAACAGCGGTGTCTTTCTCTTTCGATGTGGTTAAGTATCCTCCCATAAAATCAGCCTGTAAAGGTACTACTAAATGTTCTTAAATTCTGCCCGCCCTCTACTTCAGGCGCTATAGTACAACTCAGATGGGCCATTACCCGTAAATAGCACTCCAAAAACAATTAGCTTTTAGCTACCTTTGCCCCGCGTCACCAAGAAACCGAGCTTTTGAGCCTATTCTCGTTCATCAAAAGAAAGAAAGAAGTACCTATGAATGTATCACCACTGAAGGTGGACGTACACTCTCATTTGGTACCTGCTATCGATGACGGTATTCAAAGCATCGAGCAAGGGCTTGAGATACTCGCAGAGATGGAAGCTCTGGGCTATGAAAAGGTGATCACCACACCACATACCTTTCCGGGTAGTTTTGACAATACCCCTGAAATCATTCTGGAGGGACTGGAGAAGATGAAGGCAGCAACTCAGGAGGCCGGCATCAATATCACCATGGAGGCCGCTACGGAATACTATATGGACGATGTGTTCCTGAAAATGCTTGAGGATGATGAGCCCCTTATGACTTTCGGAAATAACTATGTGCTCTTTGAAACAGGCTTTATGAGTCCGCCACCTTTTATGAAGGAGGCTATCTTTCTTATGAACATCAAAGGCTACAAACCGGTATATGCCCATCCGGAACGATATGAATACCTGATTCAGGATAAGCAGTTGCTGGAAGAGATGATCGACCGGGATGTGGTTTTTCAAATGAACCTCGGTTCCCTGGCTGGTGCTTATGGTAAGCCGGTTCAGAAATTTGCTGAAAAGCTGATAGACCAAAAGGTGGTGAGGCTGGTGGGTACCGACTGTCATCACATCGGACATATTGACGCACTCAAGAAGACCATTCAGTCTAAATACTTTCAAAAATTAATGCAGCTGGAGCTGCTGAACAATACTCTCTGATTCCATGATCTTTATAACGGGGGCCACAGGCCTATTGGGTAGTTTTATCTGCAAAGACCTGTTAGCCAGAGGCTACAAAGTAAAAGCGATCAAGCGCAAAACCAGCAGCATGACCCTGCTGGGTGATGCTGCTGACAAAATTGAGTGGGTTATAGGCGATATGGATGACACCACTACCCTGGCAGAAGCTCTTGCAGGGGTAGAAGCGGTGATTCACGGAGCGGCCATTATTTCATTTGACAAGCGGGATGAGGCCCGTATGTACAAAACCAATGTGCAGGGTACAGCCGACCTGGTCAATACCTGCCTTAAGGTGGGCGTTACCAATTTTGTACATATCAGTTCGGTGGCGGCCATAGGCCGGAAAAGAGACCAGCTGATTCTACAGGAATCTGACCTTTGGGAAGGCACTGAGTACGATTCCATCTATGCCCGCTCCAAGCATGCACAGGAGCTGGAAGTGTGGCGGGGAGCACAGGAAGGTCTCGATGTCAAGATTGTCAATCCGTCTGTAATTCTCGGCCCCGGTCTTTGGGGGCAGGGTAGCACCTCTGTTTTCAAATACGCTTACAGTGAAAAGGCCTTTCACCCGGAAGGTACTATCAATTATGTAGATGTACGGGATGTATCAAAAGCTGTGATCGATCTAATGGCCTCCGATATCAAAAACGAAAGATTCGTTTTGAGTGCCGGTAGTATGGACTACAAAGATTTCTTCACGGCAGTGGCTAAGGAGTTTGGCAAAAAACCTCCAAGAAAGCCTGTTCCTTACTGGCTGCTCAGGGTAGCCGTGGCACTGGAATTTGTGCGCTCCAGAATTACAGGGAAGAGCGCCATGATTACCAAAGACACCGCCAAACTGTCCCGTATGCAATACCACTTTAAAAATGACAAGGTCAAAGAAGCACTGGGCTTTGAATTCAGACCGGTGGAGGACTCTATTCAATGGTCTGTGGACGGACTCAAGGCCATGGGAGACCTGGACTGAGCATCAACCTAAATTAACCAACTGGTTGTCAGAGGATTAATCATTTCTGGCAAAAATGACCGTTTTCAGGCAGGAATTTTTTCCTGTTGAAGCTGGTTTGAAGATTAAGTTTTAAGTACTTTAAGTAAACCATTTCGAGCAACTTACATGCAAGAAGATTATCCGAGTAGAGAAGAGGAACGTGGGCTGATAAAGAGATTCGAGGAGCAACTTAAGCAAAAGACTTTCTCATTTTTTGATGTTACAGAGTACGAGACGATCGTCCAGTACTACCTGGAGCATATGCAATATGGCAAAGCCCATAAAGCATGTAAAATGGCGCTTGAGCAATACCCTTTTTCTCAGGAGATAAGCTTGCTCATGTCTCAGTCCCTGATAGGAAAAGAGCAATACGATGAGGCACTCAGGGTAATTGAAGAGGCACAAAATCTTCACCCGAATGATGTCGAGCTCAATACGGTAAAGGGCACTATTTATTCCTTTATGGGCCAGTTCGAAAAAGCGGTGGAGATACTTCTGGGTACACTGAGCTATGCAGAAGATAAATCAGAAGTGTACTATAATGTAGGCCTGACTTACCAGACCAACTCTCACTATCATGAGGCCATTGATTACTATAAAAAAGCCATAGAGATCAATCTTAACCATGAAAGTGCCTTGTATGAGCTGGCCTATTGTCTGGATGTAACAGGCCAGTTAGAAGACAGCGTGGCTTATTACACGCAGTTTATAGACAAAGATCCTTATTCCAGCTATGCCTGGTATAATCTCGGGATTGTATACAACAAGCTGGAGCGCTATAAGGACGCCATCAAGGCATATGACTATGCGCTAGTAATTGACGACACCTTCTCATCAGCCTATTTCAATCTGGGTAACTCCTATATGAATCTGGAGCAATACTCAGATGCGCTGGAAGCCTATAAGAACACACTCTCCAATGAAGGTCCTTCTTCGGAGACCTTTTGCTGCATTGGCGCAGCTTACGAAAAACTGGAGCAGTATGAGCTCGCTATTAAGTATTACCGAAAGGCCACCAAGAACGATCAGTTTTATGAAGACGCCTGGTATGGCATAGGCTGCTGTCTGGCGGCACAGGAAAAGTTCTACGAAGCCATACACTTTCTCAACAAAGCACTGAAACTGGACCCGGAAAATGCCAATTACTGGCAGGCTGTAGCCGAAGCTGAGTACAAAACCGGAAACATTGTTTCGAGCGTAGAAGCTTACCAGGAGGCTGTAATGCTGGAACCCAATGACGTGGACCTCTGGCTGGACTGGTCTTTTATTTATCATGAGCAGGGAGAAGCCGATAAGGCCATCGAACTGATGACCAGAGCTTTAGAGGAGGCTCCGGAAGACTCAGATTTGCTCTACAGAATGGTTGTTTACCAAATCACGGCAGGACGCTACAAAGAAGCCTTTACTTATTTAGAAAATGCACTAATTTTGGACTTCGAAAATCACGAAGTGCTATTCGAGTTTTTTCCAAAACTGGAAACGCAGAAAGCACTCTTCAAGATTATAGACCAGTACAGAAAGAACGACTGAATGCATTACTTTTTGAATGATGTGCCCGAAAGGACACAAAAGCCCAGAGACAAGGGCTTTACCATGGCCATGGACAAAGGCCTGAGTATCCGTGAGGTGGAAGATTTCGTGAGTGTGAGTGGAGACTATGTGGACATCGTGAAACTCGGTTGGGCTACTTCCTATGTGACTCCCAACCTTGACGAAAAGCTCAATGTATACAGAGAAGCCGGAATTCCCTTTTACTTCGGAGGTACACTTTTCGAGGCTTTCATAGCCCGGAATCAATTTGAGGATTATCAGAAGGTAATCGATAAATATCAAATGCCCTTCGTAGAAGTATCAGACGGGTCTATTGATATGGACCACGACAAGAAGTGTGAGTATATCAGCACACTTGCCAAACAAACCACCGTATTATCCGAAGTAGGTTCGAAAGACGAGGAGAAAATCATCCCTCCTTACAAGTGGATTGAGCTGATGCAAAAAGAGCTGGATGCCGGAGCCTGGAAGGTGATTGGCGAAGCCCGCGAGAGTGGTAATGTGGGACTGTTCAGATCAAGCGGTGAAGTACGCTCGGGTCTTGTACAGGAAATTCTGACCAAAATCCCATTCGAAAAGATTATCTGGGAGGCTCCGCAAAAAGCCCAGCAGGTTTATTTCATCAAGTTGATGGGTGCCAACGTAAACCTCGGAAACATTGCCCCTAATGAGGTAATTCCGCTGGAAACCATTCGTTTAGGACTGCGGGGAGATACTTTCAGTCACTTCCTGGGCAAATAATAAGCTCAATGAAAGGGATCAAAGACCTAATTTTTCTCTATCTCAAGGGGATTGCCATGGGTAGTGCCGATGTAGTGCCGGGTGTATCCGGTGGTACCATTGCATTTATCACAGGCATCTATGAGCAATTGCTCAATTCTATCAAGAGCATCGACCTGGAAGCACTGAAACTGCTGAGGCAGTTCAGAATCAAAGATCTGTGGAATCATATCAATGGTACCTTTCTCTTGGTGTTGGGACTGGGCATTGCCACCAGTATTTTTACACTGGCCAAGGTGATCACCCATCTTTTATCTGAGCACCCTATCCAGGTATGGTCCTTCTTTTTCGGACTGATTGTGATCTCTGCCCTGATCATACTGAGAGAGATTAAGAAGTGGAACATAGGTGTGTTCCTGGGCATCATAGCCGGTTGTGCAGCAGCCTACTTTATCACCTCAGCCATACCGGCTGAAACACCGGAAGCTTCCTGGTTTTTGTTTATTGCCGGGGCTGTCGCCATATGTGCGATGATTTTACCGGGTATTTCGGGGGCTTTCATTCTTTTGCTTTTCGGCAAATATGAATATGTGCTCACAGCACTGAAAGAGCTCAGAATCGGTGAGATTTTGATCTTTGTAGCAGGCTGTCTGGTAGGCTTGCTCAGCTTTGCAAGGGTAGTCAGCTGGCTATTCAAAAAGTACCACAACCTCACTGTAGGCGTACTCAGTGGTTTTATGATTGGTTCACTCAACAAGGTCTGGCCCTGGAAAGAAGCCATTCAGACTTATGTAGACCGCCACAACGAAATCAAGCCTCTGGTGGAAGCCAATGTACTGCCAACGGATTATCTGGCTAAAACGGGACAGGAACCCTTCTTTCTGCAGGCCGTGCTCTTTGCAGCCGGAGGTTTTCTGATTGTACTGGCCATCGACAGGCTGGGGGCTTACCTCAAAAACGACTGATCATGCGAAAGTTCGGGCTCATCGGTTTTCCTTTAAGTCACTCTTTCTCCAAAAAGTATTTCAGTGACAAGTTTGAAAAAGAAGGCATAGCCGATTGTCAGTACGAGCTATACCCCCTGGAATCCATTGAACAGTTTCCTGAGTTAATCGCCTCAGCACCTGATTTGGTGGGGCTTAACGTAACCATTCCCTACAAGGAGCAGGTGATCCCTTACCTGGATGAACTGGATGAAAAAGCAGCAGCTATTGGCGCTGTAAATACCATCACGATCAGAAACGGAAAGCTTAAGGGCTATAATACAGACTATCACGGCTTTCTGAATTCGCTCACCCAATGGGTTGGCGCGAACCCCATGCCGGAAAAAGCCCTGATCCTGGGAACGGGCGGAGCCTCAAAAGCAGTAAAGGCCAGCCTGGAAGATTCAGGAATTGACTATCAGTTTGTATCCCGCTCGCCAGAAGAAGGTCAACTCTGCTACGAAGACCTCAATACCACGGCACATCAACACCTGGCCACATCAACGCTTATCATCAACACCACTCCTCTGGGTACACACCCCAATGTGGACCAATTGCCTGACCTGCCCTATGATCAACTTACTCAAAACCACTTCCTGTTTGATCTGGTATACAACCCACTCGTAACCGCCTTTATGCAAAAGGGAATTGATGCGAAGTGCTGGGTGAAAAACGGACTGGAAATGCTCCATGGACAGGCCGAGAAAGCCTGGGAAATCTGGAATTCCTGAAATTGAGAATTAGGCGCTTAGATTTTGGACTGCCAAGTCTATTCATCTACCTAATTCTTTTAGCTTTGATTTATGGATTTCAAAATCACAGCGGACTTTGAGCCCACGGGAGATCAGCCCGAGGCTATTGCAAAACTGGCACAGGGAGTAGAAGCGGGTGATCCGGCCCAGGTACTATTGGGGGTAACGGGTTCCGGCAAGACCTTTACTATTGCCAACCTGATTCAGGAAACGCAACGGCCTACTCTGATTTTGAGTCATAACAAGACCCTGGCCGCGCAGCTCTATGGAGAATTCAAGCAATTCTTCCCGGATAATGCGGTAGAGTACTTCATCTCTTACTATGATTACTACCAGCCGGAGGCCTTTATCCCGGGCAGTAATCTCTACATAGAAAAAGACCTTTCTATCAATGACGAGATAGAGAAGTTGCGACTTTCGGCCACCTCGGCCTTACTTACCGGCCGCAGAGATGTAATTGTGATCGCTTCAGTATCCTGCATCTACGGTATTGGCAACCCCGATGAATTTGGAAAAAATGTGATCCGCCTGCAGGTCGGAGATATTGTTGCCAGAAATCAGCTTCTCTTTTCGCTTGTTGATATCCTGTATAGCAGAACTGAGGCGGAGTTTAAGCGGGGCACTTTCCGGGTCAAGGGTGATACGGTGGACATCTATATCGCCTATGGAGATTTCGCCTATCGCATCTACTTCTGGGGAGATGAGATCGAGGCCATCCAGATGATTGATCCGAATACCGGTAAGAAAATCTCAGATGAGAAGATCATCAGCATTTTCCCCGCTAACCTTTTCGTAACCGGCAAAGATGTACTGCACCAGGCCATCAATGAGATCCAGGACGAGATGGTTGACCGGGTACAGCAATTTGAAGACGATCGCAGGTTTCTGGAGGCCAAGCGCCTGAAAGAGCGCACCGAATTTGATATGGAAATGATGCGTGAGCTGGGCTATTGCTCAGGAGTGGAGAATTACTCGCGCTTTTTTGACAGGAGACAAAAAGGGCAAAGACCCTTCTGTCTGCTCGACTACTTCCCGGAGGATTTTCTGATGGTGATCGATGAAAGTCATGTCACGGTATCTCAGGTGCGCGCGATGTGGGGTGGTGACCGATCCAGGAAAGAAAACCTGGTGGAGTTCGGATTCCGCCTGCCCTCTGCTCTGGATAATCGTCCTCTCAAATTCGATGAATTCGAAGCCCTGACAGGTCAGACAGTCTATGTCAGTGCCACACCCGCTGAGTATGAACTGAACCGATCAGAAGGTATTGTGGTGGAACAGGTAATCCGCCCGACCGGACTACTGGACCCCGTCATAGAGGTGCGTCCCAGCCTTAATCAGATCGATGAC
Source organism: Roseivirga sp. UBA6061 (assembly GCA_002427745.1). Classification (GTDB taxonomy): domain Bacteria; phylum Bacteroidota; class Bacteroidia; order Cytophagales; family Cyclobacteriaceae; genus Roseivirga. The sequence goes on from DIYF01000177.1 coordinate 61,680, forward strand.
CTGCTCAATGAAATAGATATCCGCACCAACAAGGAAGAGCGGACGCTCGTCACCACACTCACCAAGCGCATGGCTGAGGAACTGACCCGCTACCTGGAGCGCGCCAATGTAAAATGTCGTTATATCCACTCAGAGGTAAGTCCGCTCGATCGTGTAGAAATATTGCGTGAGCTCAGGCTGGGACTCTTCGATGTGCTGGTAGGGGTCAACCTGCTAAGAGAAGGGCTTGACCTGCCGGAGGTTTCGCTTGTGGCCATCCTGGATGCAGATAAAGAGGGTTTTCTGAGAAATGAGCGCTCTCTGGTCCAGACTATCGGCAGAGCGGCCCGAAATGAAAACGGCATGGTCATCATGTATGCAGACCAAGTGACCTACTCCATGCAGCAGGCCATAGATGAGACCAACCGCAGGCGCTCCATTCAGATGGCTTATAATATTGAACATGGTATTACACCTAAGACGGTGAAGAAGTCGAAAGAGGCCATAATGAATCAGACCAGTGTTGCAGATTCGAAAAAAGGCAAGAAAAACTATTACATAGAAAACACAGAAGCCTCTATTGCGGCAGACCCGGTAGTAGCCTATATGGATACCGCAGCCCTGGAAAAGATGATAACCAAGACGCAAAAGTCTATGGAAAAGGCCGCCAAAGAACTGGATTTTATGGAAGCTGCCAAGCTGCGTGATGAGCTGAATGACCTGAAGGAGCTACTGAAGGAAAAAAGTCAGGCCTGAGATCCGGTTTTGTATTGTTCATTAAAATGGGCCTGTTTTTAGCCTGAAATTTGTCATTTCCCGGATTTTCACATTTTTCGACCTAAAAAAGAGTCGATTGAAATCGTTTTCATAGTTTTTCAGTTAAACTGAACCAAAATCCACCCACATTTTCCTTATTTTATGTAAGTAATTGTTTTTAGGGTCCTGAGAAGCCCTTTATCAAATCGAACTACATAAAATGAAAAGAAAATGGATCCCTGGGTTTACCCTGCTGATACTGATCGCAATCATCAGTCTCTTTGATGTCAGTAGCACCGGTGAAATAGTGGCAGATACCAATATTGATGGCGGAGATACTGCCTGGATGCTGGCAGCCACCTGTCTTGTGCTGCTAATGACTCCTGGTTTGTCCTTCTTCTACGGAGGCATGGTCAGTCGTAAAAATGTAATCTCCACTATGGTGCAAAGCTTCATTTGCATGGGTGTTATTACGCTGGTTTGGGTAGCGGGCGGTTTTAGCCTGGCTTTTGGAGATTCCATCGGAGGCATTATTGGTGACCCCACCACCTTTGCCTTCTTTAAAGATGTAGGGGGAGCCACACAGGCAGATCTTGCTCCTACCATACCTTTTATTCTCTTCGCTTTGTTTCAGATGAAATTTGCGATCATTACTCCTGCCCTGATCACCGGTAGCTTTGCCGAAAGAGTACGCTTTTCGAGCTTTTTGCTTTTCATCGTACTGTTCAGCATTGTGGTGTACGCCCCGCTTGCCCATATGACCTGGCACCCCGAAGGCTTTCTCAGAAAATGGGGAGTGCTTGACTTTGCCGGAGGTACCGTTGTACATATGTCAGCCGGCTTTGCTGCTATAGCGGCTGCGATCATCCTGGGTAAGAGAAAAAGCCATGGAGCTACACACAAGCCAGCGAACGTTCCCTTTGTACTGCTGGGCACCGGTTTGCTTTGGTTCGGTTGGTTTGGCTTCAATGCCGGTTCAGCACTGGGGGCCAATTCTGATGCCGCTCTGGCCTTTGCCACTACTACCGTAGCCTCAGCTGCAGCCATGCTGGCCTGGGTATTCTACGATGCCCTGATGGGCAGAAAAATTTCAGGTCTGGGTGCTTCCATTGGTGCCGTGGTAGGACTTGTAGCGATTACTCCCGCAGCAGGCTTTGTTACAGTCGGACAAAGTGTTTTTATCGGTGTAGCTGGAGCTATCGTCTCTAATATTGTAGTCTATTACAAAAACAAAACCGGTATTGACGACACCCTTGACGTATTTCCATGTCATGGAGTCGGGGGAATTGTCGGTATGGTCCTTACCGGAGTCTTCGCCAAGGAAGTAGGTTTGATATATGGAGAAACTACCACCTTTTTGCGCCATATGGCAGCGGTTTTCCTGGTAGGCGGCTTTACTTTCAGTGCCTCTTACCTGTTGTTTAAACTTACCAATCTGATCATTCCGATGAGAGTGAATGAGGTAGCCGAAGAAATCGGGCTGGATATCAGCCAGCACGGAGAAAGCTTATCGAAAAGTAAGACTCCCGAAGATATTGCTGAAATGATGCGAAAAGCATCCTGACAGCCATTTTTTAAGCTTTAGTGTTTTGGAACCTCTCCTGTAGAAATACAGGAGAGGTTTTTTATGCTTTGTCTGAAGAAAGGCCTGGGTATCTGCTGAGCCTATTGATAATTGCCTAAGTATTACCAATCAGGACCAGCTTGGATTTATCTGATCGGCTCACCTTTCTCCAGAACTTCCTGAATTCTGCATAGCTATTGGCCGGAAAGGTACCCTTAAATACTTTGATGTACCTTACATAGGTCAGCTCATTGGTCTCCGGATTAAAGTTATAGGTCAGTCGGTATTCACCAAACTCGGACTCAACTTCCACCGGCTCCATCTCAAACTCCATTCTGTAATTTTCAGGTAGCTTGAAGACCACCGTATCCACATCATTATAATTATAGCGGTTGACGATGCTCGACTCACGGTTTTCATCCTTCGGTGGATTCCAGCCTCCCTTGTTCAGTAGATTAGGAGTAAAGAACAGACGCTTACCGGTAACTGATGCATACTTTCTCAGGGTAAGGTCGTACTCTTCTGTAAGCAGCGGGTTTTCGGTTCTTTCTTCTTCGTATCTGATATCCCCCAGATCAAAAGCCGGGATGTCGATGGTATTGAGCAGATACTTTCTTTGGTCCTCTCTGCCCTTGGTCGCTATCAGGTAGTTATCATCATACTGTCTGCCCCTGTATTTGGTCAGGACTTTGGCCTTTGCATTGCCTTCGGCATCCATTTCTACCTCTACTCTGCGAATTTGTGCATTTTCCTCCGCTGTGTATTCGGGCGTCTTCACCAACACTCCGCCATCTTCTGTAACCATCAGGCCATGCCGATCACTGGTAAAACCTCCCAGAAAATTGAAAGGTGCCTGTTGGCTGGTACACTCCAGCCAAATAGTATCCTTTTCCATCGGTACCGCCAGAATAACATGATTGAACTGAGCACTGGAGAAATCTGTAATGATATCATCTTCACCTTCTCCCGCTCTGATTTTTACATAATTCGATTTAATACCGACCTCCTTGAGAAGACTATAGGTATAATTGCTGAGGGCTTTACAATCGCCATAACCGTTTTCAGCCACACTAATGGCAGGAAAAGGCTGCAGCCCCCCAATCCCCAACTGAATACTTACATAGCGCGTGTTTCGCTGAAGGTAGTCATAAATCAACCTTACTTTCTCCTTATCATTGTCTACTCCAGCCACCAAAGCCTTCACATCGGCCTTCACTTTGGGAGTAAGCTCATCTCTGCCCTGGTTCAGCTTACGCTGCCAGTTAGCGAAACCTTCCCATGTAGACATATCACCGGCATAGCCTTCCATCTGAAACCTGGAAGGGGCTATCAATACCTTCTTGGCCAAAGCATAAGCGCTTTTTCCGGCTACTTCCTCTTTGATCGCCTTCTCATTCTTCATGGCCCAGGTCAGTACCTTTGTGGCCCCCATGTCATTCTCCACCGGAGCCTCCATGCCGTTGAGTTCTTTGTGGCGAAGTTCGTAGCCTGCAGGGAATTCTGCCTTATACCTGGCGTATTCCACAGCCATGCCCTCACTATATTGTGTCACAAAGTTTCTGAAGCCCACTGTAGAGCTAAAGGGGTTTTCGTACTCGTATTCTATGGTAAATGGGTAATCGTACTCTTCCGGCTCATAGTATTTGATACGATTATCATCATACAAACTGCCCGATGAGGTGATATTGATATCTTCGATTTCACCTGACTTTACCTTCTTAAGCACTTTTCCATTGGCATCATAATAAACGATTTTAATGGCCCGGATTTTAGAAAGCTTATCATAGCTCTCGTTAAAAACCGCCCAGCCAAAGCCATCTTCATTCAGAATGGTATAAGCTGATTTCTCTTTAAAAACAGCCTTATCCAAACCCTCGATGGAGAGTTTCTTGTCTGAATATCTGAGAATCACATCAGCACCTTTTTTTAAGCCCGGAGGGATTTCAGATACAGCATAGGTCTGCCCCAAAGCTGAGAATGATATCAATAGCGGCATCAGCGCAAAGAGGGTCTTTTTTATCAGTGAGGGTCTTATCATGGCCTCATTCGGTTTTTTCCTTGAAAACAATTTGTTGATCCTGCTTAGCCAAAATAAGGTTAAATAACTCCTTAAGGCTACCATAGGCATCAGTACCATATTCCGTCTTGTTAAGCGACAACCTCACCATAATCTGTACATTGCCACCAACCTCTCCTACATTGTACATATACCTTCCTCCACCATTAGGAAGACTGAGTACCTGAGGTTTTGGCAATTCCTCGATTTCATATCCCTCAGGTGTTTTTATCTTAAAGATATACGTATCACTTAATCTTGAAGACATTTCAACCGGATACAACCTTTCTTCCAGCTTGAAGGGGTTTTCTGAAATATGCTTGATCAATACGGGACTCATGAAAATCTTATCTCCGATCATGTTGATGTTTTCAGAGGTAGTGAAGTCGTAGCTAATTCTCAGGTTTTTCGATGGATCTTTCAGGTTAGCTACCTCGAAATTCTCAACTTCTCCTGTTTTATAATCATCCAGTGTATCATCTTCCTCATCACTCTCTTCTTCCTCTTCTGCTTCTTCCTGTTCTCCTTTCTTTTCCATTTCACGGTAGAGACTCGCTCTCAGGCGGCTACCTGCTATGCTTCTGAAGTCAATTTCCATTTTTCCTGTGAGCTCCATGTCCTCATTGAATTCAAAGTCTCCTACCACCGACTTGGCGTTGATCTCCTTGTTCATTCTCAGGTCTACCCATTGTGGCCCGTAAGGATTTAATACCAGCCCTTCACCATTCATTGCCCTTTCAGGTAATACATTATATGGACGGTACTTGTCAGTTGCATCCATTAATATGGTTTCCCCATCCACACTTACCTGCAGAATCATATAGTTAAACTGGCTGGCAATCGGCATGTATTTGTTGAGATAGCCATGACGCCTCGTACTCAATATCACCGGACTCACCTGGATACCTGCTTTGGTAAGGAACTGTGCAAGCGTCACATTAATATCGGCATTGTCTCCCTCAGCTTCTTTCCACAATTCCTTGCCGGAGTCTACTACTCTGTAGGCCGCATATCCATTCCAGGTAAAATGGTCTCTTACATAGTTATAAATCTCTATGAGACTCTCCTTGTTGTTTCCCCAGCCTTTGTCTTTAGGATAAATCTTTCGCAGTGGCCCTGTATTGTTCAGTGCACCTCCGATCCCTTCAGATTCCATCAGCTCTTTGTTGATGGCATTCCAGTTTTCCATAAAAACTTCCGGATAGTACCCGGGAAGGCTGATTGATTTTATTTCGAACTCAATTCTTGATCTGAAGTTTTCTATAGTTGATACATAGGGCTCACGCGTCAAAGCGGGCACGTCCTTCATCACAATGTGGTATTTCTCTTTCGTATTGTTGGAATAGGCAGGCCTCAGATATCCCTGAAACAAGGGCATATAAGAAGCATATTCCGACAAATCCACAATGTATTCTGAGTAGCGGACGGGAATTGAAGATTGAAATGACCAGGAAGGTACACGGTAAATACTACCTGCTTCTATTCTGTACGTATACTCAATGATAGATCCTACTTTGGCATCCGGAAAGGAGAGTTTTTTCACCCTCACTTTGTCATTTATCTTTTCGTCAATCCATTCCTTCTTACCTACTTCGCGGGTAACTACTTTTCCATTGACCAGGTTATGTGTGGCTGCCTTGAGTTTGGTAATATCGCCATCGCCTCTTACATACCTGAGTTCAAGGTCGGCTCTGTCCAAACCCTCTTCCTTAAGAATTTTGATTCTTACATGAGTTGTAAGCAGCATGGTAAAATCACTTCCACGCAACTGGCTGATACCATAATCCAGTAAGTAGACTGCTTCAGCGCCAGAGTCCAGTGGGTAAACCGTCATTTCCAGATCGGCCTTGTCTACTTTTCCAAAAGTAAACTCCTCTACTTGTCCTACAGCAGTAAAGGACAGAGCTAACAGGGTGATGATAATAAGATTTCTTTTCATGATCATTTGGTTGTTCGGTTGTAGAAACAGGGAAGCTGGTTCAGGAGTGATGGCTGTTTTTAAAACAGAACTCTGAATTCAAACACACATTGGGGCCATCTCGCAATGGAAACCTCAGGGCTCCGGAACGACACTATATTCTAAGTTTAAAAAGACACACACATAAAAAAAGGCCTATCAGAGTTGTATACAATTCTGATAAACCTTCCTTTCCATCGGCAATATAAGAAAATGTACTAATACTAACAGAGCATCCTCTCTATATCTTCAGACCATGGTAACAAACGGCTCGGGTGGTTTAAAAGGAATTAACGTACCAAGTGACAAAGTGCCTGCTGGCTGGAGGCCACCTCCTGAAAGAAGTTGCGGAGTTTCGGATACTCATTTACCGTAAAGAATGTCTTTTCAAGGCTATACTTAAGAAGTACCTTGATCTGATTCTCTTCCGCAGCAATATTGTAAATAAACAGGCCCTCCCCATCAGGGAGCAATAGGGCCATAGGCTCCGGCAGCGCTTTGACCTTAACTGACTCAGGCAGCTTTATTGTGTAGACCCACCGAAGCGCCTGAGGCACCTCATAATCGACAGGGGTAAATCTCTGAATTGCCTTAAAAGGATTCTCAATCATTTTCTTGAAAATCAGAGGGTTCAGAAAAACGTCAGGTCCGTAGTCTTCCTCAGCTTCTCTTTTAAATGCCAGGTGAACCTTTAGCTTTTCCGATTGATTATCCGGACTTTCCAGCTGTACTGATTCTACGGAAAGGCTTGGAAACCGCTCGCGATAGTAGGTCAGTAATTCATCATCTGCTTTGGCACCAAGGGCCTTTCTGCGCTGAACGGCTGTTACGCCCCCTTCCACAATAGTGAGCACTCCGGACATGTTAAACTCCTCATCAAAGCTGATTTCCGAAGAATAAATAGACACCTCTTTTTCTCCATTCATATTGAGATCTATCCAGCGAGGTGCCTCATAGTCTACCAAAAGGCCGATTTTATTGATGAGTCTGGTCGGTAATAAGCCTGTAGGATATTGCTCATAGGCAGCATCCAGCAGCAGCCCTTCTTCTCCCTGCGCCACGTGAGCAATGACATAATTAAATTGGTTTATAAAAGCATTTCCGGGATCAGGATTACCCTTGTCGCGCGTACTGATCACCACCGGATCAGCATCAAAGCCCGCCTCTCTCAGCATAGCGATCAGCAACATATTGATCTCCTGGGCGGGTCTTCTTTTAGCAGCCCAGACTTCTTCCAGAGGCATCAACACGGCCAGCCCTTCTGTTCTGTCCCAGGTCATCTGCTCCATCACAGTCTGACGAATCAGTCTTATTTTCTCGCCATCGGTCAAACCATCAAGCTCAGGAAGAAATGAAGCCACCTTTTCGGTTTCTGCCAATCGCCTGCCAAAACTGATGTTGAACAATAAATCGCGATTAACCCCCGACCAATCTGCCACAATTTGCTCATCACCCACCGTCCTGAACTGAGACACATTCGACACCTCGAAATAAACAGCGCTTCTATAATCATTCAGATTACCCACAAAGGGTTCAGGCCTGACTGCGGGAAGATTCTTGGCTATGTATCGCTGGGCTTTTCCATTTGGAGGCGATACATATTCCATAAAACGATCGTTTACCAACTTAACTTTGTAGCTGGCAAAAGATGGAAATTCTATAAAAAACTCTGAGTGTTTCACAGGAATGAAATCCTGAAAATACCATGGGTAAAACGTAGTGGACAATCGGGTGTTTACTTCAAAGGAGTACTCTATGATGCTCCCTACCCTCACCTCAGGAAAAGTAACCTTGATACTTCTTTTTTTATCCTCGGTACGCTCTTTGAATATCTTCCGCTTGTTAACCCTGGTGACTACCACCTCGCCTGACTCATCAAGGTTATATACACTGGCACGAAGCTTTCCTACGCGGATTCTGTTGGGAAAAGCCAGGGCCAGGTCACCAAAGCGCAGCCCCTCCTTATTGAGAATCTTCACCCGCTCATGTATCACCAGTTTGATCTGGTTAGTGCCTTCGTTGTAAAAGGAATGTCCGTAGCTGAGAAGTTTAACCGCACCGACAGTGCTGTCAGGCGCATAGGTGGTCATTCTCAGGTCGGTGTAATCAATATCACCAAAAGGATATTCCAGCTCCTGAGCACGAAGTACCAGGCAAGCAGAAAAGCATAAGAAAATCCATAAACAGCGCATAAAAAAAGGGGCCCAAAGAGCCCCACTTTCTATTTTTTTGGTTTTGAAAATATTGCTCTGGTTATTTTCCAGCGGCATATCGTCTTGCCACTTCATCCCAATTTATCACATTAAAGAATGCATTGATATAATCAGGACGTCTGTTTTGATAGTTCAGGTAGTAAGCATGTTCCCAAACATCCAGCCCCAGTATGGGCGTACCTCCACAGCCGATATTCGGCATCAGAGGGTTATCCTGGTTGGCACTTGAGCAAACTTCTACCTTACCTCCGGCCTGTACGCATAACCATGCCCAGCCTGAGCCGAATCTGGTTGCTGCTGCATTAGAGAAAGCCGTTTTAAATTCTTCAAATGAGCCAAAAGCTGCATTGATAGCATCGGCCAGCTCTCCGGAAGGTTCTCCTCCACCATCAGGAGACATAACGGTCCAGAAGAGGTTGTGGTTGTAATATCCGCCACCATTGTTACGAACGGCACCGTTGTCAGAGTTCTCAGCCAGTAATGCTTCGATACTCTTACCCTCCATGTCAGTACCTGCTACTGCTCCGTTTAATTTGCTTGTATAGCCAGCGTGATGTTTGTCGTGATGGATTTCCATCGTTCTGGCGTCAATATTAGGTTCCAAAGCATCGAATGCGTAAGGAAGATCTGGTAATTCAAAAGCCATAGTCGAAATGATTTATTTGATTCGTTACGAAATTAAAAACTATCGGAGCTTTGAAAAAAAACTTTTGATCAAAGCTTCACTCTCCTCCTTTAACAAACCCGACTCCACTTCTGTTCTCGGATGCAGGAGATTTCTTTCTACCTGAGCATATCCTCGCTTCAGGTCGCTGGCCCCATAGACCAACCGCCCCAGTTGTGCCCAGTACAAGGCCCCCGCACACATGACACAAGGCTCAAGTGTCACATACAGGGTACATTCATTGAGATATTTGGCTCCCATATAATTAAAAGCTGAGGTGAGTGCCAGCATCTCGGCATGAGCCGTCACATCTGTCAACTGCTCTGTCTGGTTATGAGCCCTGGCAATGATCCGGTTTTCCGCTACCACTACAGCCCCCACCGGTATCTCGCCCGCTTCAAAAGCCATCTGAGCCTGCTTCAGGGCTTCTTTCATATAATGGGCATCGGTGTGTACAGAAAGCGTCATGGGCAATCGAAAGAGGTTAATCCATGACAATATTAGTCCCAAAAGCTAAAACAATTGCTAAATTTGCACCTCAAAAATTTAATACCAGCAGCAATGTTAAGAACACATACTTGTGGAGAACTGAGAATCGATCAGGTGAATGGAACCGTGACCCTGTGTGGATGGGTACAGAAAGTAAGAGATACGGGGGGATTGATGTGGATTGATTTACGCGATCGCTATGGCATCACACAGCTTGCTTTTGAAGAGAATTCTTCCGCTGCTCAGGTATTGGAGACAGCACGATCACTCGGCAGAGAGTTTGTGGTGAAAGCGACAGGCACGGTGGTAGAACGCTTCTCAAAGAATGACAAAATCCCTACCGGAGATATTGAAATAAAAGTCAGCGAACTTGAAGTGCTGAACCCATCACAGGTACCGCCTTTTATTATTGAAGATGATACAGACGGAGGTGAAGACCTGCGTATGAAATACCGCTACCTGGACCTGCGCAGGAATGAAGTGAGAGAAAAACTTCAGCTCAGAAGCCGTATGGCCATTGCTATTCGCAATTACCTGGCCGATCAGGAGTTCATCGAGGTCGAAACTCCGGTACTCATTAAATCGACTCCGGAAGGAGCGAGGGACTTTGTAGTGCCTTCCCGCATGAATCCGGGTGAGTTTTATGCACTACCCCAGTCACCACAAACCTTCAAGCAGTTGTTGATGGTTTCCGGTTTCGACCGATACTTCCAGATTGTTAAGTGTTTCAGAGATGAGGATCTCCGTGCTGACCGTCAGCCTGAGTTTACCCAAATAGACTGCGAAATGTCATTTGTAAATCAGGAAGATGTGCTGAGTACCTTTGAGGGACTCACAAAGCACCTCTTTGAAAAAATCAAAGGAGTGAGCTTCGAAGGAGATTTTCCTCAGATGGATTATGCAGAAGCGATGAGACGCTATGGTAGTGATAAACCAGACATTCGCTTCGGTATGGAGTTCGTAGAGCTTAATGAAGTAGCTCAAAACAAAGGCTTCAATGTATTTGACCAGGCAGAACTGGTGCTGGGTATTTGTGCGAAAGGCTGTGCTACCTACACGCGTAAGCAACTCGATGGCCTTACCAATTTTGTAAAAAGACCACAGGTTGGTGCCAAAGGCATGGTGTACGTAAAATGCAATGAGGATGGTTCTTTTAAGTCATCGGTAGATAAATTCTATAGCCAGGAAGATCTCAAAGCATGGGCGGACAAAGCAGGAGCTGAGCCGGGAGATTTGATCCTGGTATTATCGGGCAATACTCATACCACCCGTAAGCAAATGAACGAGCTGAGATTGCATATGGGTAACGAGCTCGGCCTGAGAGACAAAGATGTATTCAAACCTCTGTGGGTAGTTGACTTCCCTCTGTTGGAATGGGATGAGGAAACAGAGCGCTACCATGCTATGCACCACCCCTTTACTTCCCCTAAATCAGGAGACATGTCTAAACTGGATACCGCTCCGGGAGAAGTACGCGCCAATGCCTATGACCTTGTTATCAACGGTGTTGAAATCGGAGGTGGCTCCATCCGTATCCACGACAGGGAGATTCAGAAGCTCATGTTCAAGCACCTGGGCTTTACAGATGACGAAGCCAAGGCACAATTCGGCTTCCTGATGGATGCCTTTGAATACGGTGCCCCTCCACATGGCGGTATCGCTTTTGGTTTTGACAGACTCTGTGCCCTCTTTGGTGGCTCAGACTCTATCAGAGATTACATTGCTTTTCCGAAAAATACCTCCGGCCGTGATGTCATGATCGACTCACCGGCTCAGGTAGATGGTACGCAGCTCGATGAGCTGGGCATTGCGTTAAAATCTTAACCGCACATCAATACGCCAGTCTTTTGGTTTCCAGAGACTGGCGTATTGTTTAATTTGTAAATTCGAGTGCCTAAAAACCTATGAAACTCAAGCCCACACCAAAGTTCTACCTACGCGCCAGCATGGTGATTGGTGTGTTGCTTTGGTTGGTTAAGACACTGCTGGAAGGCCTCATTATCTTTGCCGACAGTTCGCAGGTAGAACTGGGGATATCGAGAAATACTACCGTATTACTCGAGGCCTTTTTCTTTATCTCCTTTATCATCTACTATCGGCTGCGGATTCAAAAGGCCGAGAGCAGCAACTTTGTAGACCTGATATGGCGGGTCTTTGCCATTGGTCTGGTCACCACCATCACCGCCCTGCTGATTGACCTCTTCAACGGGCAGATAGCCGACTCAAAGCTGGGAGAAGACCCCTACCTGAGCAAGCTCCTGCTGAGCATAGATGAAGCCCTTATATCCCTATTCCTGATCTGTACTTTCACAGTCTGGAAGAAGCTGATTCTTTACCAAAAGTCGAAACGCCTGGTCATCTGGTGGAATATTTATGAGTTTACTATCCTGGCCTCCATCTTCTTTAACCTTACCGGGCTGGTACTCCAGGAGCACCTGATTTTCGAGCTGCTTTATGGCGCTATGACCATCATGGCGTTGCTTTTATCTGCCAACCTGAAATGGGTAGCTTATCTGAACTTTAAACAGAAATGGAAGAGTATTCTGCTGATCCTGCTGATTACCATCTACCTCTTCTATTTCTTTATGACGGTCTATGTATCACCTGCTACCGAGACCACCTTCGTAGACATCAAGAGTCTCTTCGTTATTTCTCTCTTCACCTTCCTGATGTTCTATAGTCTGTTCTCCCTGTTGGTGATATTATTCAATCTGCCCACCTCTTCGGTTTTTGAAAAGAAGATGGAGGAGGCTATCAACTTCCAGCGCCTGAGTCAGTCTATTCAGCAGGGTGAAAACGAAACCCAGATCTTTGACATTTTGCTGTCAAGTTCTATGAGCGCTGTCTATGCAGATGCCGGCTGGATCGAGATCATTCGGGAAGGCCAGGAACCTGAGCTGAGAAGCAGAAATGTTAGCCGGGTCAACATCAGCACCCTGAGAGCACAAATCGCTCAAAGCAAACAAAGAAGTATTCTGAAATCTCCTCTGGAGCGCTCTTCCGAGACTGACAGGGTGTTGGTGACTATCAGAAAATCCAACTTCCGTTCGGTGCTGATCATTCCGATGGAGATTCAAGGCACGATTTCAGGCTATATGTATCTGCTGAATGAGTTGAGTGATGGCTTTAACAAGGAGATGATTAACATCATCAACACATTCGTAAGCCAGGCGAGTATATCGGTAGAAAACTTCCGTCTGCTCGGAGAGGCGCTGGAAAATGAGCGTTATAAAGAGGAGCTCAATATTGCCAAGAGCGTTCAGCGTGCTCTTTTGCCAGAGAAACTGGAGCATGACGAGCATTTTGCCATTCACGGTTTTACTCAGGCAGCTGCTGAGGTGGGAGGCGACTATTACGATACTTTCAAACTGGGAGATCACAAATTTGCTGTGGTGATAGGAGATGTTAGCGGAAAAGGTACTTCCGCGGCCTTTCATATGTCGCAGATGAAGGGAATCTTCCAGAGTCTGGCACAGCTGAATCTTTCCGCGAAAGATTTTCTGGTCAACGCGAACAATGCTTTGAGCCAATGCCTTGAGAAAACCTCCTTTATTACACTCTCCTATTTCATCATCGACACAGAGAAGAGAACCCTGGAATTTTCAAGAGCCGGCCACTGCCCGACACTTTATTACTGTAAAGAAGAATCTGAGGCACGATTTTTTCAGAACAAAGGTCTGGGGCTGGGAATTTTAAGAAATGAGAAGTACGAAAACTTCGTACATGTGAACCATATGACGTTCGAAAAGGACGACATTCTGGTGTTATATACCGATGGAATTTCGGAGGCTGCCAATGAAGAACTGGAGGAGTTCGGATATGACAGACTGAAAAACCTGTTAGAGCAGAACTATCATTATGACCCCGTGATGATTCAAAAAATCATTATTGGCAAGCTTTATGAGTTCTGTGGCAATAAAGACCTGAACGATGATTATACCATGGTGGTGATCAAGTTCAATTAAATGACGTAAGAATAGGAAGGAAGCTATGATAGAAATAACAAAAACAGCAGAAAACAATTATCTGTTGATCTCCGTACAAGGAGAGGCAGACGCCAGTTCTTCATTGGAACTCGACAAACAAATTCGGGAGTCTTTTGAAGGAGATGTGAAGAACATCCTGGTAGACTGTACCAATCTCAACTATATCTCTTCCGCTGGTTTGGGCGTTTTTATGTCCTACATAGAAGAGGTGAATGAAAAAGCAATAACATTTATCATCTTCGGGCTCTCTGACAAGGTATCAAAGGTCTTTGGCATTTTAGGGCTCGATCAATTACTGACTATAAAGGAAACCAAAGAAGAAGCACTGGCTGAGATCAATGGGCTATAGTTTTAACATACCGTGTAGCAAAAATAAGCTAAGGCTTATGCGCAAGTTTGTAACCGAGGTGTTGCACGAGCATCATGTTTCTGACATAGAAACAAATATGATGGTTTTGGCTGTGGACGAGGTATGTGCGAATATCATCATTCACGGGCATCCTTCAGATCAGGAAGATTATGTTAAGATCAATATCGATTTTACCAAAGAGGGCATCTGGTTTGAAATAGTGGATACCGGTGCAGCCTTTGACATCATGAAATACAATGAGCCTATCCTGGAAGACCTGATCAAAAACAAGCAGAAGGGAGGAGTAGGTATTATGCTCGTGAAAAAGATTATGGACAAAATTGAGTTCACGGCCTCAGCCCGCAAAAACACCCTCAAACTTTACAAACAAGTAACTTTCGAATCCTGATAGAATGAAGCGCTTATTAGCATTCATCAGCTTTCTGCTGTTAGTCAACGCTTTGAGCTTACCAGCATTTCAGAAGAAAGCTGAAGTCGCCAGAATTAACGACACCCCTATACTGGCAGATGAGTTTCTGTATGCATTTAAGAAGAATCGTGACCCTAACATAAGCGTGACGAAAGATTCATTACTGGCTTACCTGGACCGTTTTATCAACTTCAAGCTTAAGGTCCTCGAAGCAAGAAGACAAGGAACGGATACTACCATGGCTTTCCTGCAGGAATACGAGAGCTACGCCAGTCAGGTATCAAAACCCTATCTTGATAACCTTAATAAGGAAGAAGCACTGATCCGGGAGGCATACGAGCGATCTAAAACTGAGGTGCGCGCTTCTCATATTTTGATCAGGAAACCCAAAAACGCCACCCCGGGAGACACCCTCGCGGCATATCAAAGAATTGACAGTCTCCGCAAGCTGGCTGAAAGCGGAATGGACTTTGCCCTGCTGGCCAATAAGAATTCCAGCGATGGCAGTGCACAAAAGGGAGGAGATTTAGGGTGGTTTACCGCCTTTTCCATGATCTACCCTTTCGAAACTGCGGCCTACACCACCCAGGTAGGTACGATATCACCCGTGATTAAAACACAGTTTGGCTATCATATTTTAAAAGTAACAGGACAGCGGCCCTCACGGGGTAAGATCCGCACATCTCACATTTTTATATCCAGAGCCAAGCATTCCGATACCGAAGGGAAAACACTTATCAGCCAGGTCTATGACTCTCTCAGAAAAGGAGGCTCATGGAATGCACTGTGTAAAGCTTTCTCTGAAGATCAGAGGTCTAAAACGAAAAACGGAGCCCTGCCCCTGGCTGGCCTGGGGCAACTTCCGGAAGAATACCTCGAACACGCTTTTAAAGTGAGCACTATTGGCAGCTACAGCCCCCCCGCTGAAACCCCCTTTGGCTGGCATATTATCCGACTTGATGGCAAGCAAGGTATTCCTGAACTGGAAGAAGTAAAGGTTGAATTCGGAGACCGGGTAAAACGGTCCGGAAGGCTTCAGTCAGGCACAGAAGAGGTATTGAGAAAGCTAAAGAATGAAAATAGTTTTAAACTCTATGGAAACACCCTTAACACGGTAATCGAAAGCCTGAAAGAAGACAAAGGCAGCATTGACAGCCTTGAGAGTTTACTGGCGGCAGATTTGTTCGAAATAGGGAATAAAACGGTCTCCGTAGAAGATTTTGTTCAATACCTTAAAGGAAAAAAATCCGGTACCATCAAAGACTATCTTGGTGCCTATTCTCAATTCGAACAGGAAGCTGTGTTCGCCTATGAAGATTCACTGGCTTTGATCAAATACCCCGAGTACCGATTACTCTTGCAGGAATATGAAGAGGGTTTACTCCTCTTTGATATTATGGAAGATAAAATATGGAACAAGGCGCTGGAGGACAGTACAGGACTGGAAGTATGGTTTGATCAGCAAAAAAGCGAATATCCTGCCCCTGAAAGAGCTATCACCTATGTGTTCAGCGGCAGATCAAACACCGGTACCAAATTGCTACCGGCAGTAGAAGAGATTCTAAAGAATGCTCAAGATCTTCAAAACCCGGACAGTTTGCTGAAAGCAGCACTGCCTTCCACTGACTATTCGTTGTTAAAAATTGTAAAAAGGACCCTAACGCAGGAGGATTTACCTATTTTCACCTCCGGAAAACTGACTGAAAACCAGCCGGTTTTAGACAAAGGCAAGGGTCAGCTTTACCTGATCCGTGAGGTTATTCCGGCAGGACACTACGAGCTTAATGAAATCAAGGGTCGTGTCACTGCCGATTATCAGGACTACCTGGACCAGGAGTGGATCAGGAGCCTGCGAAAACAGAGTAAGATTAAAGTATACAAGAAAAGAGTAGCGGCTCTCTTACCCATTGGATAGGTTAAAGACATATATATTATTGATGTTAGCCGGCTCATGTTTGATGGCCTGTGAAAGCCTGGGGTCTGGCAAAAGCAACAAGGATCAAAAGGCCAATCTGCTTGCCCGTGCAGGCAACTCACTTCTCTACAAGACTGATATCGCGGGCCTGGTAAGCCCTGAACTTTCCAGCGAAGACAGCACAAGGATCGTCAATAAGTTTGTAGAGAACTGGATCAAAGAGGAACTCTTTATACAGGAAGCAGCCAGTAAAATGCAGCTTGACCTCAACGAGATTGAGCGTAAGGTGGCCAATTACCGGTTTATTCTTATTTCGCATGAATACCAAAAGCAAAAAATAGAGCAGGAGCTCAACCGCGAGGTAACTGATGAAGAAATAGAGGCTTATTATGAGCAGAACCGCGACAACTTTATGCTGAAGCAGAATATCGTCCGTGGTCGCTATGTAAAAATCTCGCAAGAGGCCCCTAAGAAGAGTGATGTAAAACGCTGGATCAAGTCAGACAGGCCACAGGATGTAGAGTCATTGAAATCATATTGTTTTCAGTTTGCGGACAACTATTCTGTTGAGGATTCTACCTGGCTTAAGTTCGATGAGGTAATTAAAAACTCTCCTCTCAATACTATCGAGAATAAGATTCAGTTTCTAAGGAGAAACAGGTATGTTGAAGAGTCTGATTCTGCCTATCTTTACCTTTTCAAAATTAACGAGTACAAGATTTCCGAGGAGGCTTCCCCACTGGAGTTTGTAAGAAAGGATATCGAAAACATCATTATCAATAAGAGAAAAGTGGCGTTGACGAAGAGTCTGGAGAATGATATTTATGAAAGAGCGAAAGAAAATGAGGACTTTGAAATATATGAATAGGCTGGTCGCTGCAGCACTGTTCAGCGGCATATTGGCCTTACAACCCGCCTTTGGGCAGGGAGGCGAAGTTGTGGATGAGATTATTGCCAAAGTGGATGATCATATCATCCTGAAGAGTGAACTGGAGCAGGCCTATATTGGCTTTCTTTCCAGCGAGCAGGCCCGCTCTTACGATGGGGATGCCCGTTGCCTCATTCTGAGGTCTTTTATTGAGAACAAGGTATTACTGGCTATGTCCGAGATTGACTCGGTACAAATTGATGAGAGCCGTGTAGACTACGAGCTTCAGGGAAGAATGCAGCGCATTATCCAGCAGTTTGGCTCAGAAAGGGCGATACAGGAGGCCTATGGCAAAAGTGTTGACCAGTTCATGAACGAATTGAGACCGGGCATAGAAGAGCAGCTACTCATTCGCGAGCAGGAAGAGAATATTCTTAGCACCGTGAGCGTGACACCTGCCGAGGTACGAAAGTTCTACAATCAAATTCCTAAAGATTCACTGCCCCTCTACGGTATAGAATATGAAGTAGGTGTGATTGTAAAGATACCGGAACCCAGCGATGCTGAGGTGAAGCGTATCAAAGATGAATTAATGAAGATAAGAGAGCAGGCACTCAACGGCTCAAACTTCGAAATTCTGGCAACCACCTACTCAGAAGGTCCCTCTGCCGGTAACGGAGGTAACCTGGGGTTTGCCACCCGGGGCTCTTTTGACCCTGCCTATGAAGCCGGGGCCCTGGGCCTCAAACCAGGAGAAATATCCATGCCGATTGAGAGTTCGTTTGGCATTCACCTGATTCAGCTGATTGAGCGAAGAGGAAATGAGTACAATAGCCGCCATATCATCATGAAGCCTAAACCTTCTGAAAAAGACCTGCAGGCTTCCATGAGGTTTCTCGATAGCCTTAGAAATGAAATTTTGGCCGACAGTATAAGTTTCGAGCAAGCTGCGCAACAATATTCCGATGATGCCAGTACAAGTTCAAATGGCGGTTATATTAGTGGGCCTTACGGGGCTAACAGAATACCAGCTGCCAATATTGATCCCACGCTCTATTTCGCTATAGATGCAATGAAGGAGGGAGAGATTTCAAAAGCAGCCAGTGTTCAGGCAGATGCCGAAACCACAGCTGCCAGGATAATCTACTTTAAGAAGAGAATCCCCCCTCACAGGGCCAATTTGAACCAGGACTATGAAAAGCTTAAGGCCGCTACGACAAGCATGAAGAGAGACCAAAAGAAGCTGGACTACCTCAGAGAAAAAATGCAGGAAGTGTACATTGAAATTGATCCTGAGTTCAACAGATGCAACATTATCAATAACTAAAAAGTATGACCGAAGTACAGTCTGAGGTGGCCCTTGCCGACCGCTTTTTTCAAGATTTTAAAAATCTCAAACAAGAAATATCGAAGGTAATTGTAGGACAGGACGAGGTGGTCAACCTGCTCCTGACTTCAGTCTTTTGCCAGGGACACAGCCTTTTAGTAGGTGTACCCGGTCTGGCCAAAACCCTTCTGATTCAGACTGTAGCTTCTGCCCTGGACCTGAGCTTTAACAGAATCCAGTTTACTCCAGACCTGATGCCTTCTGATATATTGGGAGCGGAAACACTGGACAAAGACCGGAACTTCAAGTTTATCAAAGGCCCTATTTTCGCAAACATCATCCTGGCTGATGAGATCAACAGAACTCCTCCCAAAACACAGGCAGCCCTGCTTGAGTCTATGCAGGAATATTCTGTAACCATTGCAGGCCAGCATTACCCTCTGGATAAGCCCTTCTTTGTACTGGCCACCCAGAACCCGATAGAGCAGGAAGGAACCTATCCTCTTCCTGAGGCACAGCTTGACCGCTTCCTGTTCAATATTGAATTGAGTTACCCTGATTTCCAGTCTGAGGTGGATATCGTCAAAAACACGACCACCGATGAGCAAAAGACGGTTAACAGTGTATTGAGTGGTGAACAGGTACTAGCTTATCAGCATTTGGTAAGAAAGGTGCCCGTAGCCGACAATGTGGTGGAATATGCCGTAAGACTTGTGCACAAAACAAGAAATGCCAGTGCTGAGGCTCCGGGAATCACTAAAGAATACATCGAATGGGGTGCGGGACCAAGGGCCTCTCAAAACCTGATTATCGCAGCCAAATGCAACGCCTTACTTAACGGTAAGTATTCTCCGGATATTGAAGATGTAAAAGCGGTGGCTCACCCTATTCTGAGACACAGGATTGTGAGAAACTTTAAAGCTGAAGCCGAAGGAATCACCATCGACAAGCTCATTTCAGATTTACTCTGATATTCCAGAAGATTTTTAGGATTACTCGTAGTCGTAGAAGCCTTTACCACTTTTACGGCCGTGATGACCTGCATCTACTTTCTGCTCCTGAATACGCGAGGGCCTGAATTTGCCATCCTGATGGAAGGCATGAAACATAGAGGTCGTTACCGAAAAGTTAGTATCCACTCCTATCAGATCCATTAGACGAAAGGGGCCCATACGAAAGCCCGAAGCCTCAACAAGCCTGTCTATAGCACCTACATCGGCTACACCTTCCTCCAGCACCTTAAGTCCCTCTACATAAAAATGCCTGGCCACTCTGTTCACAATAAAGCCGGGGGCATCTTTGGCCATAACAGGTACCTTGCCTAGTTTTTTTGCCAGATCACTTATCAGCTCAGCTACCTCCGGGTTTGTGGCAGCTCCGGAAATAACCTCCACCAACTTCATAATATGAGCCGGATTGAAAAAGTGCATACCAACAAACTGCCCGGGTCTCTCCAGTGCCGCTCCTATTCGCGTTATCGGAATAGACGAAGTATTGGAAGCCAGTATGGTAGCAGGGCCATTCAGGGCCTCAAGCTTCTTAAAAAGCGATTGTTTGATGTCGAGCTTTTCTATGATCGCTTCAATTACAACATCCGCTTTCAGGTCATCAAAATCAGATGAAAACCGGATATTGTTAAGTGTGCTGCCCTTTTGCTCAGTCGTCACTTTTCCACGCTCGATTCCTTTGTCAAGGTTACGCGTAATCAGCTTTCTGGCCGTAATCAACATGTCAGCATTGATATCATACAGAACCACAGTAAAATCAGCCATGGCACAAATCTGAGCAATGCCCTGCCCCATAGTACCTGCTCCGACAATGGCAATTCTTTTGATATCAGTGAGCTTCATAGAATCTAAAGTGAGTTAAACTGCTTTAAAAAGCGAATGTCATTTTCTGTAAAAAGTCTCAGGTCCTTAATGCCGTAACGCAACATGGTGATCCGTTCAATCCCCATACCAAAGGCGAACCCGCTGTAGACTTCAGGATCGATACCACAATTAGCAAGTACATTCGGGTCAACCATACCTGAACCACCAATCTCTACCCAACCTGTATGTTTACAGATATTACAGCCCTCGCCATGACAGATCTGGCATGAAATATCGATCTCGGCACTTGGCTCCGTAAAAGGGAAATAAGAAGGTCTGAACCGAACCTGCGTGTCTTTCGTGTACATTTCCTTGGCAAAATGATATAGTGTTTGCTTCAGATCGGCAAAGGAAACTCCCTTATCTACATAGAGTCCTTCCATCTGGTGGAACACACAATGTGCTCTGGCAGAGATGGCTTCATTTCTAAAAACTCTTCCGGGAGACAGTGTTCTGATAGGAGGTTTCTCGTTTTCCATCACTCTTATCTGCACTGAAGATGTATGCGTCCTCAGGGCAATGTCAGGGTTTTTCTCTATGAAGAAGGTATCCTGCATTTCACGAGCGGGATGATTTTCAGGGAAGTTCAGGGCCGTAAAGTTGTGCCAGTCATCCTCAATCTCGGGCCCGGATGATACATTGAACCCGATTCTCTCGAAAATTTCTATAAAGCGCTGCCTTGTAGCTGTAAGCGGATGTATCGAGCCAAACTCAGAATGCAGTGGAGGCAAGGTCAGATCAGCGTGATCCTCAGTCTCTCCCTTACCAGCAGCCAGTGAATCAATATGTTCCTGAAACTTAGCCTGAGCCAGATTTTTCAGCTCATTCACCTGCTGCCCGTAGGCCTTCTTTTCCTCATTGGGCACATTCCTCATGGCCGAGAACAAATCCCCGATTACATTCTTACGGCCGATGAATCGCATTCTGAATTGTTCCAGCGCTTCAGCATCCGACACCTGACTATTCTCCAGTTCCAGTCTTATTTCTTCCAGTTGGTTGGCCATGCCTTAGAATTTTAGAGCACAAAAATAACATAGCTTATTTATTAATGAGTGAGACGGGCTATTTTTGTGACCAACAATTGCTTATGAACATTCTAGTGACAGGCGGAGTGGGTTTCATCGGGTCTCATACCGTGGTGGAGCTTCACAATTCAGGTTATACCCCCATCATCGTAGATAACCTGTCTAACTCCAATGAAGGCGTGCTGAAGGGCCTTAAAAAGATAACGGGAAAGGATTTCAGGTTATACAAGGCAGATTGTAATGATCGTCAGGCACTGGAAGAAGTATTCAGGGAAAATAAGATTGAGGGAGTTATCCACTTTGCCGCCTCTAAAGCCGTAGGGGAATCTGTAGAAAAGCCCCTCTTTTATTATCAGAACAATGTGGGTTCTCTGATGGTGCTCCTGGAGTTGATGAAAAAATATGACTGCGGATCACTCATTTTCTCCTCTTCCTGTACCGTATATGGCCAGCCGGATCAACTCCCCGTAACAGAAGCCACACCTAAAAAACCGGCAGAGTCTCCATATGGAAATACAAAGCAAATCTGTGAGGAGATTATTGAAGACATCACGAAAACTCAAAAATCTGTGAGAGCTGTGGCCCTGCGTTACTTCAACCCGATAGGGGCCCATCCTACAGGCTATATTGGAGAATTACCGCTTGGTACTCCCAGCAATCTGGTGCCCTTTATGATCCAGAGTGCTGCAGGAGTCAGAGGTCCTTTGACTGTGTTCGGAGACGATTATGATACACAGGACGGCACATGTATCAGAGATTACATTCATGTGGTAGACCTGGCCAAGGCTCATGTTGCCAGCATGGAATATCTGGCAAAGAACCCGGAACAGACTTTTGACATTTTCAATCTTGGCACGGGACGCGGCAACTCAGTTCTGGAGATTGTGGAAACCTTTAAAAAAGTCAGCGGAGCTCCTCTTGAATATATCATAGGACCAAGAAGAGCCGGAGATGTGGAGAAGATATTTGCCAACGTTGCCAAATCTAAAGATCTGCTTGGCTGGCAGACAGAGTTAAGCCTTGAAGAATCACTGACTGATGCGTGGAACTGGCAACTCCGGTTGGGCAGTTGAGGCCAATTTCTAATAATCTAAAAAAGAAGGCTTTTCAACTGTATTTTCTGTACAATCAGCTAAATTCGCCTTCAATTATTAGAGACGCCCAGATATTTGAATCAAAAAAATTTTAGAAAATGAAAATAGCGGTAGTTGGAACTGGATACGTAGGCCTGGTAACAGGAACCTGTTTTGCCGAAGTTGGTATTGAGGTTACATGTATTGACATAGACGAGAAGAAAATCGAGGGTCTGAAAAAGGGTGTTATGCCTATTTATGAGCCCGGGCTCGAAACCATGGTTACCAAAAACTATGAGAAGGGTCGTCTCAAATTTTCTACAAGCCTTGCAGAGAGCATTCAAGGTTGTGAAGCAGCATTTATAGCAGTAGGTACACCTCCCGGTGAAGATGGCAGTGCCGATCTTCAGTATGTGCTGGCCGTAGCGACCGAGATAGGAAAAAACATGAACGACTACATGGTTGTAGTTACGAAAAGTACAGTTCCGGTAGGCACAGCAGAAAAAGTAAAAGGCGCTGTTCAGTCAGCACTTGACGCACGAGAGTCTTCTCTGAATTTTGACATTGCGTCTAATCCGGAATTTCTGAAAGAAGGAGCTGCTATTCAGGATTTTCTCAAGCCTGACCGCATCGTAGTAGGTGTAGAATCAGAGCAAGCTGAAAATATCATGAAAAAGCTTTATAAGCCATTTCTGCTCAATGGACATCCAACCATTTTTATGGATGTGCCTTCTGCTGAAATGACAAAGTATGCGGCTAACTCTATGCTTGCTACTAAAATCAGCTTCATGAACGATATCGCCAACCTGTGCGAAATCATGGGAGCTAATGTAAACATGGTAAGAAAGGGCATCGGTACAGATAACCGAATTGGTAACAAGTTCATTTATCCCGGAGTGGGCTACGGAGGTTCTTGTTTCCCGAAAGATGTGAAAGCCCTTATTAAAACAGCTGAAGAAAACGGATATTCTATGTCTGTTTTGAAAGCTGTGGAAGATGTAAACGAAAGACAAAAATCCGTGATGGTGAACAAAGTGGAATCACACTTTGGAAAAGATTTGACCGGACTGACTTTTGCTGTCTGGGGCCTTTCGTTCAAACCTAAAACTGATGATATGAGGGAAGCTCCTTCCATCGTCATCATTAATTCGCTCCTTGCAGCAGGAGCTAAGGTAAAGGCCTATGACCCAATTGCTATGGAAGAGGCCAAACATGACCTGAAAGACACTATTACCTACTCAAAAGATGGCTATGACGCCCTGATTGATGCAGATGCGCTCCTTTTGGTAACAGAGTGGCCTGAGTTCCGAATTCCTAATTTTGACGTCATGGAACGACTCATGAAACAGAAAGTGGTTTTTGACGGACGTAACATCTATGATAAGAAAGAGCTCAACACGCTCGGTTTTGACTATTACGGCATAGGAATCTGATGGAAAGGATATTAATCACAGGGGCCGCGGGTTTTCTGGGATCACACTTGTGTGATCGGTTTGTCAAGGAGGGTTTTCATGTAATTGGTATGGACAACCTGATTACAGGACACCTGTCTAACATTGAACACCTGCTGCCTCTGGAGAACTTCGAGTTTCATCATCATGATGTCTCAAAATTTGTACACGTAGCGGGCAAACTCGACTACATCCTGCATTTCGCCTCTCCCGCCAGTCCTATTGACTATCTGAAGATTCCGATTCAGACGCTCAAGGTGGGTTCATTGGGCACGCACAATTTACTCGGACTAGCCCGCGTAAAGAAAGCACGTATGCTCATTGCCTCTACTTCTGAGGTTTATGGAGATCCGCTCGTGCATCCACAAACTGAGGAGTACTATGGCAACGTAAATCCTGTGGGCCCCAGAGGAGTATACGATGAGGCAAAACGCTTTCAGGAAGCCATCACCATGGCTTATCACACTTATCATGGCCTAGAAACCCGGATAGTAAGAATCTTTAATACTTATGGTCCGCGCATGAGGCTGAATGACGGCAGAGTCCTTCCTGCCTTCATTGGTCAGGCCCTGAGAGGAGAAGATCTGACTGTTTTTGGTGACGGATCTCAAACCAGGTCTTTCTGTTATGTGAGCGATCAGGTGGATGGTATTTTCAGGCTGTTGATGTCTGACTATGCTCACCCGGTAAACATTGGCAACCCTGATGAAATAACGATCCTTCAGTTCGCTGAGGAAATTATCAAGCTTACAGGAACAGACCAAAAGGTTATCTTCAAGGACCTGCCAAAAGATGACCCGATGCAGCGACAGCCTAACATTACGAAGGCCAGAGAAATTTTGGGTTGGTCTCCGAAAATCAGTCGTTCGGAAGGACTCGCTATCACCTACGAATACTTCAAATCGCTTCCTGAAGAAAAATTATTTCAAAAAGACCATAAAGATTTCAAGGCTTATAAGAGTTAATAGTACAACTAGTTGTCCTTTATTTGGGTCTTAGTACTGTATGCGGTCAAAACTCAAGCTTCTTTTAGTCTTTGGGCTAATCTCTCATGGCCTTTCAGGTTATCAACATCAGGCAGAGCAGGACTCTGTTTCTGAAGGTCATAGTATATCTGTTAGTCAAAGTGCGGTAATATCAGGGAAGAAAACACTCCCCTACTGGCTGGTTTCTAACAATAGCTCCAGACTTCTGGATGAAAGCTACCTCGGTCTGTGGACGGACATCAATGTGACGAAAGCTTCCACCAGCAATGATGGCCTGGACTACTTCTATGGTCTGGAGGGCAGTGCCTTTGGTGGTAGCAATCTCAACTTCTCTCTGGTACAAGCCTATGCAGGTGCGCACTTCAGGTCAATTGACCTTCGCTTTGGCTTCAAAGAAGAGTTTTTCGGGGTGAATGATTCCACACTGAGTATTGGCAATCTGTTTTATGGTAACAATGCCAGACCTATTCCCAAACTGGTTGTGAAAACCACAGGCTGGACGAAGGTCCCTTTCCTTGAGAGCTTCCTGAGTTTCCAGGCCTATCTGGCCCATGGCTGGCTGGAAGAAGACAGGCACCAGAGTAATGCCTTGCTACATCAAAAGTACTTTTATCTGAGATGGAGCTTTTTTAAACGAAAACTCCTTATAACAGGCGGCCTGCATCATAGCGCCCAATGGGCAGGTGAGAACATTGAGCAGGGAACCACACAACCTACAGGACTTCAAAACTATTTAAGGATACTTTTTGCTTCCAGTGGTGGTAGTGGTGCCGACCAGAATGATCAGCTCAACGCCCTGGGTAATCACCTGGGGAGCTATGATCTGAGTGCCTCCTTCAGATTCAAAAAATTTACCGTAAGAAACTACTGGCAGTTTCTCTGGGAAGATAAATCAGGCCTTACTCCTTTCAACTGGAGAGACGGCTTAGTAGGCATCAGTGTCAAGTCGAATGAAAGCAAAGGTATCGTTAGCGGATTCAACCTGGAAATTATAAGAACCAACGGACAGGATGCGGTGAAGTATGCAGACGATGGTACACAGATCATTGAACCAGACAACTTCTTTAATAATACCATTTACCGCTCTGGCTGGACTTTCCGACAGAGAGTCATCGGAAACCCTGTTTTTCTGATACTCAACCCGGGAGCCCGATCAAACTGGCTCGTTAAAAACATGATCAATGGCCATAATATAGGCCTCGAAGGAAGGATTGGTCAATTCAACTACCGCCTTAATTACAGGTACTTTAAAAACAGAGGCATTTTCAGAGAAACCTTCTCCCCTGCCCTTGAATCAAAAAGTATTGGCGGAGACATACAACTGCCACTGAAAAAGTCCAGCTTAAGACTCAGGGGAGTTCTGGAATGGGGTAACTATCCTGGTAAAAATGCCGGCTTTATCTTTAGTTATATCAGACACCTCAGCTTCTGAGTAGCCAATACCGCGTAATTCAATTATAATACTGCTAAGGGAAGATATAGCCGCTGATAGTCAGGTTGATCAATATGCCAGATCCTGACCTCTTATCAATGCATAAACCGTAAGAAAGATGATCTTAACATCCAGCCAGAAAGACCAGTTCTGCAAGTAAAATCTGTCAAGTCTGACTCGGGAATTCATTTGATAATAGTCCACTATTTCCCCTCTGTACCCCATAGCCTGTGCCAGACCGGTAACTCCGGGTTTTGAGGCATGTCTTCTTGAGAATTTTTCAATTCTCGACTCATAGGAGTGATTGAGAGATAATGGGTGCGGCCTTGGCCCCACAATCGACATATTACCAATCAGAACATTAAAAAACTGCGGGAACTCATCAAGACTGGTTTTCCTCAAAAAGGCGCCAAACCTGGTTACACGAGGGTCATCCTTGCTAGCCCAGAGCACATCCGCCTCGCTGTTCATAATCATGGTTCTGAATTTATAGCAATAAAAGGGAGTATTTCCCTTGCCATGCCTCAGCTGTTTAAAAAGAACCGGTCCTCTGGACTCAAGCTTGATGATCAATCCAAAAAGCGGATACATCCAACTCATAACGAATAAGATCATCAGAAAGGAGAATACAAGATCGAAAGCTCTTTTTACTACCGTATTCCAGACACTGTCTAGTGGTAGGTTATTGACATCAACAACCGGTACAGCTCCAAAGCGTTTGAGGCTAAAAGTCTTGACAAAATCTGTTCTGAACTCAGGCAACAATTTTACCTTAATCAGAGAGTTGTCTGCCTTCTCAATGATCTTATTCAGTGTAGATCTGTCGACTTTTTCACTGATATAAAGGAAATCAGTATGAGACAAATCACCTGAAAGCAGGTCATCTATACTGCCCACCAGCGGGTACTTGTCTTTTTTCTCAACCCCTTCTCCCAAAGCGTAAAATCCTTTACAGCGAATACCATAATGGGGCTTCTTCGAAAGTACATCATACAGGTTGAAGGTCAGCTGATCGTAACCTACGATAGATGCATAACGAATATTTCCACCAAAGGCCCGGTAACGGTCCAGAATCAAGTGAACAAAAACACGGTAAATGGTTATCCAGACAAAGAGGAGCAATACCAGAGACATCATAAAATGCCTGCTTATAGCATCACCGGCAATAAAGAGCCACCCCAAAGAAATAAGAGAGACAAATATAAAAGCACTGGAAAAGGCTTTCTTAAACGTACTGTAATAGCTGACAGCTCTGCCTATTTTAAAATCACGTTTGAAATAGGACAATACGGGCCAGATCACCACATATGCCAGGAAGGTTCCTGTGTAAGGTGACTCCAGAATAAAAGATCCGAAGGCTATATAAAAAGCAGAGAAAAACAAGACGGAGATGACCAAAATCTCTCCGGTGATAAACAATAGGGGGAAATATTTATTAAATCTCTTTTTCACTTCAGCACAAGCTCAGTTGAGTTTTATTTCATCTGAGATTATTTACATTGACACAAAGATAGGAAAGTCGATAAAAGAACCTCAATTGCTCAATTATTTAATGTTTTGTTAATTCATAGTGAACAGACACAGAAGCCCCGGTAGCTCTGTACAAATCGCCATAATCTCTGGCAAGCTGTAACTTAAAGCTAAAGGGTAATCCCTCAAACGGTTGCTTGTAAAACAACTCCACCATCATATACTTTTGAATTCTTCCCGGCCTGAACGGATAGTCAAAATTGGGGTTGGTCAGTACTCCATTCCAACTGAAGCGTCCTTCGTACAACCCGGCATAGGTGCCGAAGTTTTCCGTATAGGTAAACAGGCTACTGTAAGATAAACTCTTGCTAAGATTTCCCTCAAAGCCAAAATGCAATGCCCTGATTCTGTTATTGGCGATGAAAGTCTCATAATCAGGATAGTCTTCCAGAAAATTCAAGGTCCGGGCATGTGTTAAAAACAGCGGGTTTCCCATTACCAGACCATTATACGTCCATCCCGAACGATAAAGCCAGTTGTTGTATGTATCGTCACGCTGTCCAAAGCTATATCCGAAATTTGCCTGTTCGTCAGGAATCTCGGTTGTTGCATCCGGCAGCCCGGGGCCTCCCTGCCACTTGGTCTGTATCCATTCGGCATACAGTTTGGTAATCCAGCCATCACTTTTAGGCAGCGTCCACTCTAGGCCAAACAAATAATCGGTCAGACTCACGTACTGAATTCCTCCTTCATCCTCAAAAGGCTTCTGATAATTGATCTTCAACATGTGCTTCCCGATTCGTTGTTCCACAGTAGTTTCGATAATACCAAAATGATTACCCAGGCCATTGCTTTCGCCTTCTGTGGTTCCATCCGGGTTGGGAATACCGGCCCCAAAAAAGACCCTCAGGTAATCGGAAAAGCCACTGGGTTGCTTATCTCCCTGGGGAGAGGTACCTCCGTACTGAGCAAAGTGAACTACTCCTGAGGAAGCTTTAAAACCGATATGTTTGTCAAGGTCTAATCGCAGGTAGAAAGTCTTACCATGCAGGAGAGCATTGGATATGTACCTGTCCTCTTCCAACCATCGATGACTTAAATTTCCTTTCACTTCGAAATAACCTTGTAGAAATGGTACGTCTACATACTCAACTAACCCTACCGAAATCATAGGAACGGGCCTTGCGTTTTCACTCAGGGCTAACGAGCCTGAGGAGATATTATTAAATAAACCGCCTACTCTTTCTTTTGCCCGGCCCACCTTGAGATAAAGTTTGCTATAGGTAAGCTCCGCGAAGTGTGACGAAAGCAGGTCATTTCGGAAAGAGAACCCTGTTGTAAGACCCAGCTGGCTGGATATCTTTCTGCTGTACCGAAGTTCTCCACCAATAAAAAACCTGTCATTCTCATCAACCTCCCCAAACTGGTTATGAACCAAATAATGAGGAAGAAAGTCGCTTTCAGAGCTTAATATAGTACCGCTATATACACCCACTTTCAAACTATCTGTCTGATCAGAAGCTTCTTGCTTTGCTTCAAGAGCAGACGGGATTGCCAACACAACAATCAACAAAGTCACTATTCTGAAAAAGGGTATTCTTCCCGCCATCGGACGTTTTTTGTCTTCAAAAATACTTTCTAAGAAGCTCCTAATGTAACTATTGGCTAAAAAAAACATCTTCTAATAAATGACTGAAAGAATTGATTAACTTTCACGTCTTGAAAATACTCTAATTGATTCTGAAAATGTATTTAAAGAGGTACAGGCGATTAGCTTTAATTCGCTCTGTGATGTTGTCATTAACCCTTATTTTCACAGCCTGTGTGGGTGACCGAGATATCATATCGAACGTTATTGTATATGAAAATGACTTCGAAGACGGTGACCTGACAAATATAAGCGGAGGCATTACCAGTGCGAGAAGTGGTACCAGAAGTATCGGCAATTATAATAATGATGGTTTCATACTTCATCTGACTGATTTACCAAAGCATGATTACATCTACATTTCATTTACCCTGCGTATTTGGGATACCTGGGACGGTAACTCGAACGGATTGGAACCCGACAGACCCGACAAATGGATTATGAAGATAAATGATGGCATTGCGTTAAACTCGGATGATTACACAGGTTTCGAAACCACATTTTCAAATGGACCATGCGATGGTGTTCTCTGTCTTCTACAGTCCTACCCGAGTGAATATCCGTTTCAAAATCAGCCCAGGACCGGGATGAGAAAAGACAGGGTAGGTTTTTGTTCATTGAGAGGGGTAAGAGGAGCAAGTTCTGATTATCATATTGAGCGCAGGTTCAGGCATGATGATGCTGCCATAATTTTCAGTTTCTATGACGAGCTATATCAACCCAATGTAGCAGATCAAAAATGTGACGAAAGCTGGTCAATGGATAATATTGTCGTGAGAGCTATAACCCTCAATTAATGAGATTCAGATCGGTAATAATTCTCTTATGCTGCATAGCAGCCTTGCAGCTCAATGCTCAAACTATTACTCAGGGTACCCCGGTGATTGAAAACTATTTACGCAGGCAGCAGCTGCTTGGAAAAATAGACTCTACTTTATCGTTTGGCCTGCGTCCTCTGAACCTCGGAAAGGAAGGGATAGAACTGGATGGGGGTGTTTTTGACCCATCCCAATATTTCTTGGAAAAGCTCAGTTTTATGAAGGGCCGCGGGGTGGTTAAATTGCTACCGGCTGAAGTAAGAACCTCTTATGACAGCAACTTCCCGGATAGCCGCAATGATGGCGCAATGATAAGGTCCAGAGGTATTCAAAGTTTGGTCAGTGCTGGAATTTATGCCGAATTAGGCCCTTTATCCATCCAGTTAAAGCCCGAATTTGTATACGCTCAGAACAGAGCCTATACTGGCTTTTCCGAAAACCACTTTGATATCATCTGGGCAAGACGCTATGTGTGGTTCAATCGCATAGATTCTCCTGAACGCTATGGTGACAAAGCCTATACACGCTGGGTGCCCGGACAGTCCAGCATCAGATTGAATAAATGGGGGCTTTCGCTGGGCCTGTCGACAGAAAACATCTGGTGGGGACCCGGGATAAGGAATAGTATCATGATGAGTAATAATGCCGAAGGTTTTGCCCATATCACATTCAATACCACGCGTCCATTGAAAACCAAAGTAGGGAGCTTTGAATGGCAGCTGGTAACAGGTAGACTGGAGAGTTCGGGGTTTCCTCCTCCTGATACTACAAGGACCTTAACAAACAGACGGCTCTACTGGCCAAAAAACGAAGATTGGCGCTTTTTTCAGGGTTTCAACCTCAGCTATTCTCCCAAATGGATTAAGGGGTTAAGTCTTGGGGCGACCCGATGGGTTCAGGCCTACGCTGAATTCATCAAAGAAACAGATGACTATTTACCGGCTTTTTCCAACCTCTTCAGGAATAATGATAACAATCTCGGCCCGAGAGATGAGCTCCAAAGAGATCAGGCTGCCGGCATATGGCTGCGTTGGATATGGTTCGATTCAAATGCCGAAGTCTATTTTGAGTTTCATAGAAACGATGCTTCAGCTAATTTCAGGGATTTGATTCTTGACTCCGACCATACACGAGGCTCAACCATAGGTCTGCATAAGCTGTTTAAAACAAAGAAGGACAACCGCTTTATTCAGTTCAACTGGGAATGGACTCAGCTTGCTCAAACAGGGGGTTCTCTGCTTAGAAGAGCTGTTGGTTGGTACACCCACTCTCGCGTAAGGCATGGCTATACGCACAATGGAGAAGTATTGGGAGCATCTATTGGTCCTGGCAGTAATGTTCACTACCTCAGCGTTGCCTGGGTGGAAGGTAAAAACAGAATAGGGGGAGCGATTGAAAGACTTACTCACGACAATGACTTCCTACGATTTGCCTTTGAAGATTCGCAAGACTTCAGACGCTACTGGGTCGACTATAATATTCATGCTTTCGCAGACTGGGAGTTTGAGAACTTTCTGATTAGCGGAAACCTGATATATACCCGGGCACTTAACTATCAGTGGGAACTGTTTCATGTACCTTTTACTCAGCCCTACTTTGTACCAGGCACTGACAGAGGCAACTTACATCTTGAGTTTAAAGTAGCTTATCTGCTGAAGTAGCTATTTCCTTCTTTCCCAGGACTGATAGATTTCTTCAAAAGTTGTCTTGAGGTTTTTCGTGATATCCCAGCCAGGGTAGTGTGCTTTCATTTTTGACAGGTCAGAAATATAACACATATGGTCACCACTGCGAGCCTGATCAGAATAGACGTATTGCATTGGTTTTCCGGAAATAGACGCAATCAGGTCAAAAGCCTCTAAAATAGAAACCGAGTTGTCGCGGCCGCCCCCCAGGTTGTACACTTCAGCAACTCTGGGTGCTTTTAAGAAGGCCTCAATAAAACGTGCCACATCCAGTGAATGAATGTTATCCCTTACCTGCTTACCCTTATAACCAAAGATGGTATACTGCCTTCCTATCACATTACACTTGATGAGATAGCTCAGAAACCCATGTAGCTCGACACCGCTATGGTTGGGTCCTGTAAGACAGCCTCCCCTGAGGCAACAGGTAGGCATATCAAAGTATCTGCCGTACTCCTGCACCATCACATCAGCTGCCACTTTAGACGCTCCGAAAATAGAATGCTTGGATTGATCTATTGAAAAAGATTCCTTTATGCCATGCTCATATGCTTTATCGGCAAAATCCCAGCGTGTTTCTTTCTCTACCAGGTTCAGATTGTTGGGCGCGTCACCATAAACCTTGTTGGTAGACATATGCACAAACGGAACCTCCGTAGAATGGCGTCTCAGAGCCTCTAACAGGTTGAGCGTACCCACTGCATTCACGTCAAAGTCATCAAAGGGTCTGGAAGCCGCCAGATCATGGCTGGGTTGAGCCGCAGCGTGTACTATGGCGTCTGGTTTTTGATTGGCTATAAAATCAATGACGGTCTGTCTGTCCCGGATATCCAGGGAGTGATGAGTATAGTGCCCGAACTGTTCCTCCAGACGGGCAGCATTCCAGCGGGTATCTCCACCTTCGCCAAAAAAATCGGCCCTCATGTTATTGTCAATTCCTATGACCTGCCAGCCAAGCTGGGCAAAATAGCTTACTACTTCGCTTCCTATCAGGCCGGCTGCTCCGGTGACGATCAGTTTCTTCATGCAAGTTCCTTATATCAGAGAATTCTGTACAAACGGCCAAAATTAATAAGCTCTGCGTAAGAGCAGTCGATATTTGAAGAATTTTAGGATAAAACGACTGTTCGTGACCATATAGCGCTTCCAAAGTCTTTTGGGCTCCTTGACAAGTCTAAACAACCACTCCAGTCCGTTGTCCTGCATCCATTTGGGAGCCTGTGCCAGGGTACCGGCATGAAAATCGAAAGCAGCCCCTACAGCCATCATGGCAGCATTTACCTTACCCTTGTGGTTCGCCACCCAGAACTCCTGTCTGGGGCATCCCCTGCCTACCAACACCACATGTGCACCTGAACTATTGATCCACTCAATGTCTGCCAGGTCCTCTTCTTCTGTAGCCTCTCTGAAACGATCTATATGCTGACCGACCACAGGGGCATTGGGGAAATTTCTTTCTATAAACTCCCTGAACAGGTCTGAGGTAGTCCGGTTGCTGCCATATAGAAAAATACCAAGCCCTTTTTGATTGGCCTTTTCCAATACGTGAAGGGTCAACTGAGGCCCATATACTCTGTCTTTCATCCCCAGTTTGTAAAAGCTGTTCAGTGCCCATCTAACGGGTTGGCCATCCGGTACAATCAGGTCAATTTTATTAATGAGGCTTCCGAGCCGACTATCTGATAAGCTTGTCATCAACCCGTGAACGGCAAGCGCAGAAACCCCGAAGCTCTGATGAGCAGTCGCATGCTCTATGATGATATCAGAGGCACTTTCATAGTCTACATCTGCATACTCAGGGAGAAACAGCTTGTACTTTTTAAACAGGGTGTTTTTCATCGATGATGCTATTATACAGACTAATCAGGTTTTGATAACCCTGCTCAACGGAATAAATATTTTGGTAATCTGAAAAAGCCCCGCTACCGATATTCTGAACTAATTGCTTGTCTTGTTCCAGTTTTTTCACTTCTTCAATCAACCCTTCCGGATCATCATAGCGCAAACCGTTGATGCCGTGCTTGATCATGGAAGACATGGCCCCAACATTTCTGGCGATCACTCCCTTTTTATGGCTAAAGGCTTCTAAGATCACCATTGGCATGCCTTCATAGTATTTCGATGGAAAGACAACGGCCTTACATCTGCTCATATAGTCTTGTACCACCTCCCGGTCACGCGCTCCCAGATAGTTTACATTATCGAATTTTGAAAAAATATCTGGTGACTCAGAATCTCCAATCAACACAAAGTTACTTTGGCGACAGGACTCTATCAGTATCAGGAGATCGGCCAGTCCTTTGGACTCATCGAGCCTCCCTACAAACAGAAAAAAATCTCCGTAAGTATGAGGCAGGTTCACGGACTCCACAAAATTGGGCTTAACCTTGAGCCTGGCGGCCGGCATGCCTCCTTCAATCATTTTGCCTTTCTGAAAATCTGTTAGACAGATATAGGTGTCTACCATGGTCTGCCAGGTGCCTGTTTTTCTATGATATTGAATAGCATCTGCCTGCACAGCCGTGGCAAGGTATGAGTCTTTGTAGCATTTATATTTGACTGATTTCAGAAGGTTCTGATTGAGACATAGCTCACATACTTCTCCCTCTCTGAAAAACAGAGCGTTGGTGCAGAGCATTTTATAGTTATGCAGTGTCTGGACTACCGGAATACCATGGGCCTGGCAGGTCTCATATACGGCAGGAGATATCAACGGATATACATTGTGTACGTGGCAGATATCAGGTTTTTCATCTCGCAGTACCTTCTCTATTTCTCCAATAGCTGCCTTATTATTCCTTTGACTGAGGCTTAGCTTCGCCAGCTGCAACGCAGAGTATTGATCAGTCTCTGCATTGTCCCGAATGTATTGAATGACGGTGTGGCCATACCGCTCCAGTACAGACTTCTCCTCTTCCACCACGGTTTCTTCCCCGCCTCTCTTCTTATACCGGCTATGAATCTGTAAGATCTTCATAACCTATGGCTCTTCATATGTTTTGAGATGACTTCATCAAAATTACGCCCAAAAGCCTCTTTTGTAAACAGGCTCATCCGTTCGGTGCCCCTCTTTATGAGTTTACCCCGTGTATCCGTGCTTTCGAGTTTTAGCATGCACTCACAAAGGGCAGCGTCATCGTCTGCCGGAAAAGCAAGCGCTGCGTCTCCTGCAATTTCTTTCAAGGCACCACGGTCTGAAATGATTACCGGTACCCTGGCATGAAAGGCCTCCAAGACCGGAATTCCAAAGCCCTCGTCATAGGACGGAAAAACATAGGCAGCTGTATTCCGATACAATGCCCCCAACACCTGATTAGAGACAAAGCCCGGCATAACTACCTCA
The DNA here is from genome assembly GCA_002427745.1 of Roseivirga sp. UBA6061. Classification (GTDB taxonomy): domain Bacteria; phylum Bacteroidota; class Bacteroidia; order Cytophagales; family Cyclobacteriaceae; genus Roseivirga. The sequence goes on from DIYF01000177.1 coordinate 97,035, forward strand.
TCTTCTAAGCCCAGGTCTGCTATGAGTGAAAGCAACTGATCATAAACATCCTGGGCTTTTCCTATTCCCCGCTCTCCCGCCAAAACCAGCTTCATGGCAGATTCAGGTCGCTCTCTTTTGTAGCGACCAAAGGCTTTGACGAGAGTCAGCAGATTTTTTCGCTTATCCAGTAAGCCTACATGAAAAAAGTACTGATCTTGGGTAAGTCCCAAAGACATCAACATCCGCTCGTCTTCTCCTCCATCCAGGAGCAGCTTAGGGCTTTGATAGATCACTTCAATATCATTTTGTTTGCCAAGAAAACGCCTGATCTTTTCTGAAGTATAATGAGATGTGGAAAGTAACACCGTGTTTTGGCCTATTCCCTGTTCAATCATTCTGGTGAAATAGTTTCTCCAGGTATTCGGGTAATTCTCTTTCAGCTCCCAGAAGAAAACATCGTGAATTACCACAAAGCCCTTTTTCCCGAACTTGGCCTTTGGCAATACAAAGTCGAGTGATACGATAGCATCTACTCCTTTAAACAGGGCATAAACAGGCAGAAAGAACTGTTTGTATAACAAGAAGCCCCCGTGATGTATAAGCTTTTTAAATAAACCGAGCTTACCTTTCAGAAACCCTGATTCGGCTGCTCTTTTCCAGTTGGGGTAGATAATATAATCACAACCCAATGTATCATCATTCGCCAGTGCCTCAAATAACAATACGGAATAGGTCTTTATGCCTGTCAGGGCATTGTATAGATGAAAGGCATCAATGAGTACTTTGGGTTTGTTCTTTTTCACGAACCTGGGCTCATTTGGTATCCGGAAATCAGGGCCCTTTTATGAGACTGGTAGCTAGTCTCGGCCGTCCCTATAAGCCACCAGGAAAACAGGGATACAAAAAGGTAGGTCTCTGCATTGGCAGTAAAAAGAGGTAAAAGCAATCCAAACTTAACTGAAGCCGCTATAAAAGGGATTATCTTCTCCTCCCTGGTATGAGCCATACGATAGGCACGCCAACTATTTCTTATTCCGTAGTAAAGCATTGCCAGATAAATAAGCATACCGATTACCCCAAGCTGAACACCAAAAATCAGGTACTGATTTTCTCCGCCAATTCTCAACTCATCATCTACTCCCCCTGCATTACCACTCATCGCAAGGCCAATTCCCATAGGATTTTCTATCATGCTGTTCACTCCCTCCAGCCATTCTATGGCGTGGGTGATACTTGAGGAATTTTGAAAGAGCAGGGTGTCTTCTACAAAGTACCTTGTATCATCAGGGGCAAAAAACAGAATGTAAATAACTAAGGCCAGCCCGGCCAAACCGGCTCCTATGATGATTTTATAAAACCTCAGCAGCAGAGCCATAAAAAGCACCATTATAAAAAACGCGACAAAGGTGGCCCGGGAGTAGGCCAGCATAACGCAGATACTTACCGCTGCGAGAATTCCAAGATATTTAAACTTGTTCGACTCATGCCTGACGAATAAAAGATAGATCATGGCTATAGCAAAGCTCACCAGCATAGAGGCGGAAAACTCCAGTGGATTTGAGAATATAGCACCATAACGCGGTTGCCCACCCTGTGCCTCAAATGTCCATTTGAGTCCATAATTTCCTGCAGGCTCAATATTGAGCATATCCATATTATAACGTGCGTAGCCGATCATAGAATGGAAATGAGTTGAGGTGATTCTCTCGCACAGTACCACGACAAAAGCCACCATGGCTACTCCAAGAATGACCCTGAAAGTCTTATGCCATTCGACCAATGAAAATTTAATCTGCCGGCCGAAGAAATAGGCCAGACAAAGGAGTAAGATATTCTTGAAATACGTGGCCTTGCTCACAAAATCAGCTTCGCCCAGGGGAAGTAGCATATACAGAAAACACAAACAAAAGAAGGCGGCAAACAGCCTGTCCAACCAGGAAAAACTCCAGGCCTGTACCAGAACACTCTTCTCTCTGCCCAGAGCCCAGACCCCCAGTGCATAGAGTATTACCAGTTCCTTGGAATACTGAATGATTTTGGTCAGAAACTCTATTTCAATAAAGGCATAGGTAATAGATAAAAAGACTATATAGATGGGGAGAAAGGTAACCAGATAGATCAGCAAATAATGAAACTTGCCCTGGCCTATGCCCTGAAAAATAAAGGCCAGATAAATGACATAAAGTACCAGAAGCAATATGGCCAGAAGAGTCATCATCTGGATAATCCGTGTGCGAAGCCTTTCCAGGCAAATCTCATTTTTTTGAACCTGCCTCTGATCAAAAAGTAGCCGGTGTAACCAAAAAGCTTCGCCAGTTGATAAAAGAAGGCCCCCAGCCGATTAATACCCCTGGCATATCTGCGAACGATAAACAAGTGGTTTCGCACATTCATATAATGAGAAAAGGGAGACATCTTACCTTCATTATGATCTACCCTGTTGGCATCAGACATACCCGCTTCATGATAAATCACAGCTTTGGGTTCATACCACAATTTATGAGAGCCATTTCTAATTTTCAAAGACCAATCTACATCTTCATAGTAGATAAAGAATTTATCATCCAAAGGACCTATTTCTCTTATAATATCGGTTTTCACCAGAAAGCAGCAGCCGGTAATCCAGGGAATCTCTCCTGCCTGATCATACTTCCCCTCATCTCTTTCATTTTCTCCTATGGTTTTGAAAGTGAGCAGAAATTTGTTCAGAGAAGTACCCGCATTCCAAATCACTGATCGGTCGTAGTTAAACATGATCTTAGGCTGAATAGCCCCGATAGCAGGGTCAGTATCCATACGGGCCATAAGGTGGCTTAGAAATGACGGAGTAATTACCGTATCGTTGTTCAGTAACATCAGGTAATTGAAATCATTCTCAATTCCATAAATGATACCTGTATTATTACCTCCGGTAAAGCCTTTGTTTTCTCCGTTTCTCAGCAGTATTATTTCCGGAAAATCAGCCTCCAGTTGATCAGCCGAGCCATCGGTAGAGCCATTGTCGACTACCACGGTTTTAAAGTCAGCGTAGTCAAGTGATCGCAATGAAACCAGACACTGACTGGTCATATCGTAACTGTTCCAGTTAACGATAATTATGGCCACATCGGGAGGTCTCATAGCTCAAATAAGTTGGGTAGTAATCATCTCTGAACGCCAGCACCAAAAATACGATAAAGACCTTATCTCACAAGGAGCGCCTGTCATGTAGACCTAAGACTACACCCGGCTCAATTAAAAACGTCTTAAGTTATTTTTCAACCGTATCTTTCCCTGTCTTCCAGAAGTCGTAAATCCCCTTGTCCAGTTCATACTCAGACCACATAAAACGGTCCCGGTACGGCTGTTTTTGAGCCCATTCCCACATAATTGTCAAACCGGTAGTGAGGTCGGTTTTATCTTCAAAGCCCAGTAGCCTGACAGATTTTTTCCAGGTAGGATGTGCGTACTTCACTTCATGGCGTTGCTCATGAAAGAGTGTATCGCCTCCGCCCATTACCTGAGTCAGTACCTTACTGGCCTCAAGAATAGAGTACTCTATAGCAGACCCCAGGTTTATGATCTCTTTGGAGGCTTCAGGCGCTGTAGCGGCATTCCAGAGCGGCAAGAGTATATCGTCAATAAAACTGAAAGCACGCTTTTGACTCCCATCACCAAAAATACTCAGAGGCAGATCGTTGATATGCTGGTACATCCAGATACCCAATACATTTCGGTAAGTATCCCAGATATTCTGTTTGATACCATACACATTATGGGGCCTGATAATACACCAATCCAAACCATGCTGTTCTCCGGCAATGGCAATATCCATCTCACAGGCATATTTTGCCACACCGTAGGGATCGATTGGCATGGGCTGGTCAGCTTCATCAAAGGGAGGATTTCCCTGACCATAAACGGCCATAGAGCTGGTGAAGACGAGCCTTTCTACTCCGAAGCGAATGCACTCATTTACCATATTGGCCGTAGCCAGAAGGTTATTCTGGTAGTTGTATTTCCTGATAAACGGAGATAGTCCCTCTGCGGCATAGGCGGCAAAGTGAAAAACGTAAGAGGGCTCGTGCTTTTCAAACACTGATTTGATCTCAGCAGCCGCACAGTCCAGCTCGTAAAAGATAACACGCTCATCGATGTTTTCTCTGAACCCTCCACTGAGGTTGTCTATCCCTACAACTTCGTATTCAGGCTTGTTATCTAAAATCCAATCGGCCATTCGAGCCCCAATAAGCCCGGCTACTCCGGTAATGACGATACTCTTACTCATAATACTATCTTCACTTGCAAATATGTCACCCAATTAATGGACTTCAAGCCAAAAGCCGGACTTTTTTGAATCCACAAATCAGGTGCTTCTTTTCAGTAGGTAATAATGGAGCACAAAGCTCACCACCTCAGAAAGCAACAGCGCTACAGCCAGACCATACCCCCCGTATTCACTGCTGCCAATGGTGCTCAGCACCAACATAATCACCGCGGTTGCCCAGGTTGCCCGGGACAATACATCTTTGCGCTCTGCCACAAGGATTTTCACCATATTGGACACATTGAGCATACCGAAAAAAGGAATAAAACAAAGAATCCGCAGGACATCCGCACTATAGGCCACGTACTCCCCACCAACAATCCTGATAACCCAGGGAGATGTGAGCATAAATACCACGCCAATGGCGAAGGTCACAGCAAGCCCCATTTTGTAGGCTCCGCTTAAGTACTTGTTAAACTTGTTTTCATCTTCGGCATAAAAACGAGAAGCGTTCTGCAGAACAGATTGTGTGAGAAAAACAGGCACCATCCTCAGCAGAAAAGCCACTTTTTGCGCCAGAGAATACTCGCCCAATTCATCATCCTCCACGAAGTTTTTAAGCAAAATAAAGCCTCCGTGTACCGAAACATGACCCGCAATAGTGGAAAGGAAAAACTGAAAATTATCCCTGAGAAGAGCCCATACTCTACGAGTCTTAACAAAGCTGAATTTGATGGACCATCGCCTGTAGATATAGGTGAGCAACACCAAATTGACCAGTACCGTACTGCCGCCATAAAAGAAATTGACCCACTTCGCATCTTCAAGGCCCTTTACGAAAAAGTAAACCATCAGGAGATAGCCCAGCTTAGAAAGCGCATTGGCTTTGGCCAGGAGTGAAAGCTTATCAAACCCCTGAAGAATAAACAGAGGCATCAGGGCCTCACCAAAGACCACCACCAATGAGAAACTAAGGATCAAAGCGTAGTCAGGAAACAGGCCAAAGCCTGTGGTAATTGCCAGCGTAAGTCCTGTTACCAATAGTGACAGCAGGAAGCGGGTAACGATAATCTCATTGATAAGTGATGAACGCTGTACAGGATCATCCACTACCAGGGCGAGGCGCTTGGGACCATTCAAATGAAAGCCGTAGCTCACAATGATCCCCAGGAGCATTGCAATGGACAAACTGAGTGTAACATGCCCGTAAAGCTCGTTTTCAAGCCGTTGATAGAGAATCGGGTTAATCAGCAGAGCAACGAGCACATTGACTCCCTGATTGAGTGAGAGATTAATGAAATTGGAAAATGAAACGCTCTTTAATATGGGGCCAATCCTCTTTATCACAGTTTACTTACTCGGTTAACCCTGGTTTACCCTCATAAAAAGGCCTGAAAACTCTGAAAGGCATTGACCTGACATCTGTTATTCTAATTCTGCCAGCGCTGATTTGTAAATATCTCTGAGCGTGAGCCCCAATACCATCAGTACTCCTCCCAGTATCAATCCGAAAACCAATGCTTTATACCATTTCATTTTATCATCCTTCAATGGATAAACAGGTCTGTCAATTACCTGAATCAAAGGCTGATTATTGCGATGAGTAATTTTGGCGATCTCCAGGTTTTTCACCATCTCCTGGTACACGGCTCCGGCTGCCTGCACACCAATCTGAAGTTTTTGAATGGGAACACGGTTACTGCTCCGAAGCGGGTTCAGGTTTGAATTCTGCTCTTCATACCTCGCCAGCTCGAGCAAAGTGCTGTCCAACACCTGTTTCACACTATCTGTCTGAAAAGTCAGTACCCTGATGTTTTCGCCCGTCTTCCTGGTTTTCGTTTCCAGGTAAAAACTGTTGACGTGTTGCACCAGTGTTTCATTAAACGCCTTGGCGAAGGGTTCGTCTTTAGAGGTATAAGACACGCTGAGTATTGTAAGCTTGCGGTTGGGCTTGTCTACAGCCAGATTCTTTTCCAGGATGTCTTCAACCACCTCTTTCAGAACACTATCGTGTCTGACCATCATATTGGTCTCAGGAACCTCAAAATCAATCCCCAGCCCTTCCCATTTATCCGCAAGTTTATTTTCACGGCCATAGCGGGTAATCAAGCGTTCTTTGCCTTCAGACAGATCTACCTCTGTCAGCAAGGTCTTTTTCATCATCCGGTAAGAACGATACAGTTCAATAATATTATCAATCTGGAATACGCCACTCCCCTCTCCCAGTGCCCCCAGATTCACGCCTGTAAGACTGGCCAGGGAAGAAAGTTGCCCTCCCAGACCTCCGGCTGCATCTGACTCAAGCACAAAAGTAGTCTGGGCCGTGTAGTTCGTCTTTTTTAACATCTGATAGGCAAAGAAAAGTCCGCCTATGATAAAGGTGCCAATAAAAATCAACTTCCAGGCTCGCAGCATATCCATCACCCAGCCCGTAACCCGCTTGATAACAAGCCCGAGACTAAGACGTTCTTCCAGGATATTTTTCTTTTCCATTCTCCTAAAAATTAATTTGACTGAGGAGCAGAGCGAGCGTAGCGAGCCCACTGGTGATACCAATCAGTTCCTGAGGCCCCAGGGCTGGTTTGATAGGCTTGGAAGGTACAATTATTTCTGCACCGGGAGCAGCTTTGGGGTAAGACCTGAAAAACAGGAATCGTTTGGTTCGGGCTACCCTCCCATTGGCATAAATTACGTAGGTACGACTACGCTTGGCACGACTGTCAAAACCTCCGGCATTATCAATGAAGTACTTGAGTGATTTGCCTTCTTCAAATCGTACTGTGGTGGGGTATAAAAGCTTTCCTCTCAACCTGACGGTTTCCACCTTCTTTGGAATGATCAGCACATCCCCCTCCTGCAGCAGCAAGTCTTCAATAGAACCCGGGGCAGCCAGGATTTTGGCCAAATCGATCCCTATGGCCTCAGCTTGTTTCAGCTGCACATCTCCCAGCAGCGAGTTTCTCTGAAGAATCTCCTGAAGTCTCTCGCGTTTGGCAAAGTCTGAAAGCTTTTCATTGGCATCATCATCACCCGATAAAAGCTCAAGCTCTTTTTCAACACGACTCAATAAGAACAACTCTGATTCAGAGAGTGACTCGGGCTCTTCCAGCAGCTTTTGTCTCAATTTCAGCAAGTCATCTACCTGTCGCTCGTCTTCTGTAGGTTCTTCGTAGAACTCTGTTTTTCTTACCAGGGTAGCTCCCTTCACATAGGCATAAGGGTTAAGGCCTCCTGAGCGCTCAATGAGGTCAGAAATTCTTTCTCCGTAATTTCTGATGGCGTACTTACCGGGATAGTTCACCTGTCCTTCAATTGCGGCAAAACGCTGAAAATGGAAATTCGGGTTTCTTCGGATGATTACATGATCAAAGGGTACCAGCGCAGATGCCTCTTTTTGAGTTTTGAGGCTTTTATCCAGATCAATCAAAATCACATTCGACAGATCATAGGCTGTCTGAGCCTCATCGGTAATCCTCCTGGTTATCTCAGCGCGCATACCGGTAGCCGACTGTTTAAAACCCTGAGCCATAAGAATCAGATCCTCTATGGTCATGCCTTCAGCAAAAGAGAATATGCCCGGGTTATTTACCTCACCCGAAATCTCAACATACCGTTCTCCCTTCAGGTCATTTGAAGAGAGTATGTTGAGAACGTCTTCTCTTTTCAGTTCAATGTCCGTTGCACTTCCATTCAGTACATCTCTCAGGTTGAAAGATATGGTCTCTGTATTAAGGTCTTCGGTAGTACGCACAATAAAAGCTCTGTCGAGGAACGCGTCAGAACGCGTACCATCCGCTTTGGCAACCAATTCTTTTACACTTAATGTGGAAGTAATGGCATAGTCTCCGGGTCGGTAAACGGCTCCTTTAATAATCACCCTGTTAGAAAACCTGTCCAGAATCTCGTCCACCTGGTAAACATCTCCGGCTGAAGCGGTAAAGAGAGCAAATTGCTCTTCAAACACATCCGCCACCATCTTTTCACCTCCCTGATTTCTTACGAGGTTGATTTTCCTGGTATAGGCATTTTCATTAAACCCTCCGGCATAACGCAGCAGGTCGCTTACCGTCTCTCCATCTTTCAGTTCAAATCTTGCACTGGTTTTAACGGCTCCCTCCAGGCTCACCCTGTTGGTATAAGGCCCCACAATAATCACATCCTCTTCTTCCAATATCTGATTGTTGGTAGTTTCTCCATTGAGAAGAAACTGATACAGATCCATGGTAGCCAATAATTTGCCACCTCTGAAAAGCTTAACGGCCCTGAGTGTTCCTTCTTCCGTGATGCCCCCTGATACGTACAGCGCACTCATGATCGTACTAAAGGCCGTCAGGTTATAGGTTCCGGGCAGTTCTACCTGCCCTACAATGCTTACTTTGATCGACCTCGTTTGTCCCAGGCTTACATCCAGAAAGCTGGTCGGGTTCGCTCCGCTGAGTCCTTTATAAAAAACTGCCATTCGGGAGCTGATCTTTTGCTTTGCCTCTGAAATGGTGAGGCCGGAAAGCCTGATAGGACCAATGTTTTCAATGATTATGTTGCCATCGGGATTAATCTCTGCCTGGTAGTACTGTTCAGAGTTACCATAAATATCGATGAAGACCTCATCGCCCACACCCAGGACATAGCTCTTAGGGGTTGGGGTATTTAAGGAGGGCTGAAAGGTAAGGAAGGGGCTGTTGCGGCTAAAAAAATCAAGCCCAAAGACAGCCGATTCTTTCTTTGCAATTGACCTTAATGAATCGTTGTAGGCTGTTCTGAGACGAGAGTCATCCACCGGTGAGCTACTGCCTTTGGTCGCCCTATCATTTTTGGACCTGTTCAGGCGGCCCTGAAGTTTGGTCAGTTCTTCTGTCGATAACCCCTGTTGCCTGGCCAGTTCAAAAACATCTGACCGGGAATATCCCATAGCAGTTGCGCGCCTGAACAGAGATTCGATCTGCTGATCCGACAATTCATCTACTTTAACAGTTGAAAAGTCGGGAAGTGTCTGTGCCGTACCGGTTTCAGGGATATTAACCAGAATGAATAACAGAATCAAAGAGTACCTGATCAGCCTCAAAAACATGGCTATATGCTTGTTATGATAAGTGTGCAAGATAAAAAAAAGAGCTTTAGGTAGAGGGGAAATCAGTTTCAGCCTCGAAATTAATCCTATTAGCCCAAAATAGCGAATTCAGACTAGCTCGCAGACTTTGAAATAGGCACCACTTTGGCCTCCTGTCGCTGAGCTCTGTTTCTTTCACGCAGTTCTTCCTTTCTTTTCTCGATCATTGACCTGAAGATCATTTCTGCCATGGTACCCAGGGCAAGGGCAGTAACCAACAGGGTTGGCAGAACAATGGCGTCCGAAAAGTCTTTCAGCACCAATGCCAACAAGACAAAGATCACATTGACGGTAGCCAGAATAGCCGTAGCCTGAGCATGTGTACAGCCCAAACGCAGCAGGATATGGTGAAGGTGTGTTCTGTCAGGATGCATAGGTGACTTACCCTTCATTATTCTTTTGATGAATACCCTCAACGTATCATATAAGGGGACTATCAGCACGGCTATGGCCGGACCAATAAAGGCTACGAATTTAAAGGGAGCCGTTGGCAAAACAGCATAATTTGCCTCAATGAACCTGATGGTAATGATTGAAAGAAAAAAGCCGATCAACAAAGAGCCGGTATCTCCCATGAAAACCTTAGAAGGCGCCCAGTTGAATTGGAGAAAGGCCAGTATCGTTCCCAGGAGGGCAAAGCAAATGAATGAATAAGCCTCCAGCCCTGCCAGATAAAACCAGACGCCAAAGAACATACTGCTGACCAAACCAACTGTACCTGCCAGGCCGTCAATACCATCTATCAGGTTAAAGGCATTGGTTATGACAATGATGGTAAACAGGGAAATTACATAGCTGATGGCATCAGGAATTTCATATATACCGAACAGTCCGTATAGTGAAGTAAATCTGATATCACAGACGGTAACAATGATCAATGCTGCGGCTATCTGCCCAAGTAATTTCTGGAGAGCTCTCAGGTTGATGAGATCATCTCTGAAACCGATGATAAACATGATTCCCAATGCGCCCAGCACATATTTGATATCTCTCAGCTCTTCAAGTGGAACCCAGATTGAAATAGCGATAACGAAGCCTACGAAGATTGGCACTCCTCCCATTGAAGGAGTTTCAACCGTATGAATCTTTCTCCCTCCGGGGGTGTCCAGCATATTCCTTCTTTTGAAGAGTTTAATGAACACAGGAAAGAGAAAAAAGGTCACCAGAAAGGCCGTTCCCGTCAACAAAAAAAAGTGTTCCATACATTCGAACTTATTGACGCGAAGGTAGCTACTTATGTAGTCAATTGAAAGAGACTATATTATTTCCTTGTTAAGTGCAATTGGCTTTTTAGCGCTATTCATTACTTTCGCAACATGAGAAAGATTTTGATAACAGGAGGCGCAGGATTTATAGGGAGTCACGTAGTGAGGCTTTTTACCAACAAGTACCCGGATTATCAGATTTTTAACCTGGATAAACTCACTTATGCGGGAAATCTGGAGAATGTGAGAGACCTGGAAGAAGCAGAAAATTACCATTTTGTCAAGGGAGATATCACAGATGCAGCCTTTCTCAAGGAACTGTTCAGTAAACATCAATTTGACTCAGTCATTCATCTGGCCGCTGAATCACATGTAGACAGGTCCATTTCTGAGCCTTTGGCTTTCGTCACTACAAATGTTGTGGGCACTGTTTCCCTCATGAATGCGGCCATGGAATCATGGGCAGGAAACATGGGGGGCAAACTCTTTCACCACATCTCAACAGATGAGGTATTTGGTTCTCTGGGCGAAGAAGACTTTTTTCTTGAGACTACAGCTTACGACCCTCAGTCTCCATATTCAGCTTCTAAAGCCAGCTCCGATCATTTTGTACGGGCCTATGCCAACACATATAAACTACCCGTACTTGTTTCTAACTGCTCAAATAATTATGGTCCTAACCAGTTTCCTGAAAAGCTGCTTCCACTGTGTATTAATAATATCAAACACAACAAGCCTCTGCCCATATATGGAAAGGGAGAAAATGTAAGAGACTGGCTGTATGTAGTAGACCATGCCAGAGCTATTGATTACATTTTTCACAAGGGTAAAGTTGGAGACACCTATAATATTGGTGGATTTAATGAATGGAAGAATATTGATGTTGTAAAGCTTCTTTGCGACATTATGGATCGTAAGCTGGGCCGTAGTGAAGGCACCTCACAGAAGCTGATCACGTATGTGACTGACAGAGCCGGTCACGATCTCAGATATGCCATTGATGCCTCTAAGATTCAAAAAGAGTTGGGTTGGGAGCCCAGTCTTCAGTTTGAGGCAGGTCTGGAGCTAACTATAGACTGGTACCTTGAAAATGTAGAGTGGCTCGAGAATGTTACTTCTGGTGCGTATGCTCAATATTACAGTAAACAGTACGATTCATGATTATAGAGGAAACTCCCCTCAAGGATTGCTACATTTTGAAACCCAGAGTCTTTGAGGATTCAAGGGGATATTTCTTCGAGACGTTCAACACAGCCACTTTCAAAGATACTGTGTTGGAATCTTATCAATGGGTTCAGGAAAACGAATCCAGATCTAACAGAGGAGTGCTAAGGGGACTCCACTTTCAGCGAGGGGTTCATTCTCAGGCCAAACTTGTAAGAGTTATTACAGGAGAAGTGTTTGATGTGGCGGTAGACCTGAGAAAAGATTCTGCCACTTTTGGTAAATCCTACAGCGTATTATTAAGTGAGAAGAATAAAAATCAGTTGCTGATTCCAAGAGGTTTTGCCCACGGTTTTCTTGTCCTGTCAGATGTAGCTATTTTCTCTTATAAGTGCGATAACTTTTACAACAGTCAAGAGGAGTCAGGCGTCATTTATAACGATGAAAAGCTCGCAATTGATTGGCCCGAATTGGCAACAGACTATTTGCTTTCTGAAAAAGATATAGCTTTACCTAAATATAAAGACTGTTACAAATTTTAGATCATGAAAGGAATAATTTTAGCAGGAGGCTCTGGTACAAGGTTACATCCGCTGACCATAGCAGTAAGTAAGCAGCTCATGCCTGTTTATGACAAACCTATGATCTATTACCCTCTATCAGTTCTGATGCTGGCAGGGATCAAAGATGTTCTCATTATTTCCACTCCCCATGATTTGCCGAACTTCAGGAAGTTACTGGGAGATGGGAGTCGTGTGGGATGCAATTTCACCTATGCAGAACAACCCAAGCCCGAAGGTCTGGCCCAGGCTTTCATCATTGGCGAAGAATTTATAGGTGATGACAACGTGGCACTGATTTTAGGAGACAATATCTTTTATGGCTCCGGGCTTCCCAAACTTCTGAGAGCCAATACTGAACCAAAAGGAGGGATTGTCTATGCCTATCGCGTCAACGATCCGGAGCGTTACGGTGTCGTGGATTTTGATGATGAAATGAGAGCACTGAGTATTGAGGAGAAACCTGCCAACCCAAAATCGAACTGGGCTGTGCCAGGCTTGTATTTTTATGACAATCAAGTGGTGGAGTTTGCCAAGGGCCTTAAACCCAGTGCAAGAGGAGAGCTTGAGATCACAGATATCAATAAAATTTATCTGGAAAGAGGAGAATTAACAGTAAGTGTTCTCGATCGTGGTACAGCCTGGCTGGATACCGGAACTTTTGAATCACTTATCCAGGCAGGCCAGTTTGTGCAGATTCTTGAGGAAAGACAGGGCATCAAAATTTCCTGTATTGAGGAAATTGCCTATAGAATGGGTTACATAGATACGGATCAACTACTGAATATTGCTGAGCCGCTGAGCAAATCCGGCTATGGTCAGTACCTTAAGAATATTGTTAACCGATAGTATTTTGGCAAAAGGACCAGACTTTATAATAGTGGGCACGATGAAGTCAGGTACTTCCACACTGGCTCATCATTTAAGTAATCATTTGCATATCCACCTTCCCCCCAAAGAGGTGCACTTTTTCAATGATGAAAAAAAACTGAACAAAGGTCTCAGTTACTATGATGAGCTTCTGAATAAAAACAGAAAAAAAGACAGTGTCTTAGTTGGTGAAAAAACACCCACCTACTCCTACCAGGACAACATAGCGCAACTAATTCATGAGAGCTATCCTGAGACTAAGCTCATTTGGATTTTCAGAAATCCAACAAAGCGGTCTTACTCCAATTATCTCCATGCATTAAAGAACGGCATGGAACTACTTTCCTTTGAGGAAGCCCTGGAAAAGGAAAAAGTCCGGTTGGAAAAGAACATTTTCTACGGCTATAAAAAGCGGAGTATTTATCATGAACAGGTTTCCCGTTTTTTGGAGTTCTTCCCAAAGGAGCAGATGTTTTTTATGCTTTTTGAAGAGTTACTGGCCCCCTACTCAGAAGAGCACCCACTCAATGATCTATTCAGATTTCTGGAAGTGGACCCCGAACATTTTACTTACAAAGACGAGCATAAGAACGTAACAAAACTCCCCCGGTTCCCTGCCCTTATGCATCATGGCTATAGCAAACTCGGTTTGCATAAATTTTGGTTTACACGCAAAGTTTTAAGAGCACTAAATTTTGCATTTCAAAAACCGGGTGCCCCCAAGTTAAACCAGCATACAGCTGCCGAGCTCACCCAGTTCTTTAAGCCTCACAATGAAAAACTGGCGAGTCTGATAGATAAGGATGTTTCTGTCTGGAGTCAGTAGGAAGCCCTGTAACCGTCTCTGCTAATAAAAAAGCGTCCTTAGGCATTCATTATGATTAGTTTGCCTGAGACGCTTTTTATATTAGCATATCTCGTCATACATTAATAAACGAGATAGCCCACTAACGATCAGAGTATACAGACCACATCTGTCATTGTTTGATATTTACGGTATGCCGATATACAGGAGCTACAAAACACTGATAAGGTTTGCTCTTGCAATCATTGTATAGAGCCTTCAGAAGATCAGCATCAAAGGTCAATGAGCGATACAGTCTGATCTATATTCTTCTTGGATGAAGCCCCAAAAACCACAGACTGGATATTCTGTTCATTAATAAAACCATAAGCATCCGGGGCACTCAACGCACCTGAAGCAAGCGTTGACATGGCCATCAGGTGATATTTGTCAGGATTATTCTTATTGGCCTCATCAATAAACTCGTTGAGGCTCGGAGAGGTCAAATATCCGATTTTATTAAATGATGAGCAGATTACAACTTCCTCGATACCCCATTCTTCCAGTTTACCTTTAAGATATGGCATGTTTTGGGTGATAAATCCGGGAGTGGCCTTGTACTTCTTACGAATGTAATCGCAGTAAGACTCAAAGACCTCCTGTACCTCATAGCCCAAAATCAAATCGGTAATAACATTCTGCAAAAACACCACCTTTACGTTCAACCCTTTGAACATTTTCATCTCAAGGTCGATCAGCATCTGCATCATTTTAATGGCATCTTTACCGAGAACGGCCATACTACCCTTGGTCACCATGTTAACGATACCTTTAGCCGAATTGCCTTTAAAGAGCATCTCATTCAGTGTGGGTACTATCCCCTTCTCAGCCACCAGGTTGGCATATTTGTGTGGATATGGAATGGAAGGATACCAATTTAAATCACCATATTTTTCAGAGTTACTTCTGAAATACTCGCAGATGTCTTTCGCCCTGTCATTACTATTGAGCATGAAGCCTTTAATTCCGGCATCAATGGCATGTTGGTAGACTTCGAAAATATTATTGATATCATAAAACCGCTCTGCCAACTGCTGAGCCTTCTCCTGAGACATATGATTGATACCGAAAAACTGGTTATCTCCGAATACTATCTTATCAATGCTTTGCTTCATATTATTAATGCCTTCTTCAGGTTCTTACTTTTCGTTTGCATCAGTAAAAATGTTATCGATCACGTTAAGAGTGTTCATACCATCGCTAAAAGCACATTCAGATGGTACATCAGGGTTTTGAATACAGTCTACAAAGTGATATAGCTGCGAAGTAAACTCATTACCTCTCACATAAAAGGGTACAGGTTTGTATAAATCGGTAATGTAGATCGTATTCCAGCCCTTTCTTAACTGCTTCTCCTCATTTGCATCTTTCAGATAGATTTTAAGGCTGTGCTGATCGGCCAGCAAACGCCCATACATTCCCGTGATTTCAATTTTATTGGTCGGTTTCCTGTAACTGTGGTCACACCAGTTGACGTAGAGAGTTCCCGTGATACCATTATCATAGACGAAGGTAGAAGAGACTACATCTTCC
Source organism: Roseivirga sp. UBA6061 (assembly GCA_002427745.1). Classification (GTDB taxonomy): domain Bacteria; phylum Bacteroidota; class Bacteroidia; order Cytophagales; family Cyclobacteriaceae; genus Roseivirga. Next base: position 112,546 of record DIYF01000177.1, read on the forward strand.
ACATTTTTAGAATACACCTTATTCAGGGCGGAGCCCTTCACCCGGTCAGGTGTTCCCATAATGTAATTTACCAGATCAATAGCATGCGCTGCCATTTCAAAAAGAGCTCCTCCACCTGACTCACGTGCACCTCTCCAACCTGAGCCATCATCAGGCTGAGAAATAGTACAGCTGAACATTTCGGACCTGAATCGATAAATATCTCCGAGCAGTCCATCGGCTACAAGCTCTCTGGTTTTTCGAAAAACATCATTAAATCTGTTAACATAACCCACCTGGTTTACCAGCTTTTTCTCCTCATAAGTCTTCTTTATTTCAAGCCCCTGACTTACACTGGTCATATACGGTTTTTCGACAAAGGCGTGAATAGACTCTGAGGCAGCTTTCTTAAGGATATCATGATTCAGGTTGGGGGGCGTACATACCATTACGGCATCCACTTTGCCAGATTTCAGGAGTTTATTATAGTCCTTAAAAACCTCAATACCTTTTACATATTTCTTCAGCAAGGTTAAGACCAGTTGTGAGGTATCAGCAACGCAGGTTATCTCAACATCAGGCCGACTGTTGATAATTGAATAATGGGTAATCCCCATTCTTCCCATCCCGATAATCCCTAAACGCACTTTAGTCTTTCTCATCAAACATTTCTTTTTTTAAATCCTTAAAAGCGTAATCATCCAGTTTAGTCATCCACCTGAACTTGACCCGAGTCATTAAGTGCTGAAGCTCCATTCTGGCCTTCACCAGACTCCTCAATTTGGGGGCCCTGGGTTTGCCTTCAGTTACTCTTTTTTCAATAATATCATTAAGGACATCACTCACGGGCTTATAGTTACCCTTCTTGCGCCCAAGGTATTCTATAGTGGATTTGAATCCCGGGTCAATTTGCCCATCTCTCATGAAGTAGCCGAGGTGTGTAAAAACGATGCACGTACCATTCTCTCTTTCAAGTTGATCAATGGTTGTCTCGTTAATCAGTTCGTTAAACACCCACTGATTAGGAGCGAAAGTAGATGAAAACCATAAATTGCAAAACTCAGACCTTTTTGGATCAATGTAAGGTGTTCGCGGATCATATTTCAGGGTATTAATCCCACCAAACTCATGATTTCTGCTGAATTTGATTATTTTTTTATGCTCATCACCCCAAAAATACTGACTTTTTCGGATTTCACCCTCAAAATTCTTTGCATATTGAGGATATAGCATTTTTACTATTTTATTGAAAGGGAAGTTGAAGCGTTTATGTCCTCCGTAGATGCTATCCTTATTGTAGGAGTGATTGATGTGGATATCCGGATATCCTCCCAACTTCTCTCTATACTCCTCCAGGCCTTCAAGTATTTCATCACGGGTATAGTCTCCGCTACCCACGTTATGAAGACCAATCTCAAAGCCCTTCGCCTGAATGTCCTGAATGAACTTAAGGTACTCAGGATTCTGAAGCGAATCCCCACTTGAAGGTTCATCCCGTGGTGGATATACCCAGACAGTTTTCGTAATCAGAACACCGTTTTCATAAAGCAAATCATAGATGGGCTTTATGGTATCCAAAAAAGCGTCATCTGTATCATCGATTATAGTGAAAGTAAAGCTCAAAATATTCTATTCAGTTCCATATTGACAGATCTTTATCGAGAACTCTGCCCAGTTCCATTATTTCTTTTTGGTAATAGTCTTTCAAGTATTTTCTGGCACCTGCGGGCACTTCACTTTTTTCAAGGCTCTTTTCACTTACCTTTTCGAGAATACTCCGTGGTACAAGCGCCATAATTATTCTGCGAACTGTATTTGAAACCACATTGTTGCGTGAAGTAAGAAGAGAAATCAGTGCACTCTTTGGTTTTCCCGAGTTACTGTAGCGCGTACTGGTGTCTAGCGTTACATCACTTTTCACGCCCAGAAAATCAAAAATCTGCTTAACCTGTTCGTCCGGATTCTGTGTAAATTCTTCAAAAAACAGAATCTTCACTTTGGTGAAAGTATCAAGGTATCTCTTTACATGCTCTGAGTATTCGCCCACTGCCTTATAGTGCCACATCATATCATAGTTCCCTTCTATCCGTTCGTCTTCGGCCATGAGCGCTTCCATGAATGGCTTGGTTTCCCTGCCATCGCGGATCAGGTTGTTATATGCTGAAAAAGCACGTTCTACCGGGTTTCTTAATATCAGGATAACAGGTACGTCTCCCAGCACCTCATACATTTTTGGCGCAGAGTCTTTAGAATGGTACAGATACTCTGAACTTGCATCTCCTACCCACTCGGCATCCAATTCTCTATATAAATCCTCATAGGTGCTCAAGTTCGTTATCAGCTTTTGGTCAACACTAAAATCTCCCGGCCCCTGCTGTGGTAGTTTCAGATTATAAGAGGAGAAATACCTTGGTTCTTTGAGCTTGGGAAAAACGATATCCCTGTGCTGTTGCATATAATAATACAGAGAAGTGGTTCCAGAACGCGTTGAACCAGCTATGACAAAATTAGGAAGCACCTTAGTCTATTTGAGATTTGTACTGAGCTGTTATCAAAGCCCAATTATAGTGGGAATCTGCATACTTCTTAAGTGAATGGGCAATTTTATTCCTCTCTTCTTCATCCAGTTTTGAAAGGAGCTTACTGAGTTCATCAGCATTGCTGAAATAGTGTGTAAGCCCATTGGTTGAATACCTGTTAAAAACGCTTCCGAAACACAGCACAGGTCGCTTCAGATACATCGCTTCCACTAAGGATGGGTTGGTGCCACCGGCCGAGTGCCCATGCAGATAAACAGTGGCATTGCCCCTGATACAATTCAATAATTTCTGGTCGTAAATCGCATCGAGCAGGTAGATATTCTCACGCTCATTAAACTTCTCTCTAAGTGCAATACCATAGCTGCTATTCACCCAATTACCTATGATGACCAAGGGCATATTCACCGCACTTTTGAGATATGCTTCCAAAATCATCTCGATGTTATTGTCCTTTTGAATTCTTGCGACCGCACACATATACTGATGCTCAATAAAGGGGTATTTATCGCGATCTACTTCCCTGATTTGAATACTGTCTTCGACATGATCTGCTCCATAGGGGATAACCGTGGAAGTTTTGTTGTACTCTTCTTGTATAAACTCCTGGATACCAACATTATCTGCAATTACTACATTTGAAGCCATGACGGCCATTCTTCTCGTAGATTTAATGTAGAATTTGATAAGTGCATTCCACTTGGATCTTTTGAAATCGAGCCCTCCGAAATTAAAGATCAGTTTCTTGCCGAAGAGCCTGCGCAAAGGAAACATGAAGCCAGCAGGAGACCCCAGAATAATCAAGACATCATGCCTGATAAGGGAATTCAAAATTGAAACGATATCATAAAGAATTCCCTGAAAACGATTAGCCCTGAATGGAAGATATATGAGTCTGGCACCAGATAACTCTTTTGGTCTTTCCTGATAAATGGGACCACTGCAATAAACATATGTATCGTAATCTTCAGCCAGACTCGCTGCCAGGTATTCTGCAAGAGTTTCAAAGCCCCCGTACTTAGCCGGTACTCCCGCACTCCCAATAATTGCTACTTTTTTTCTAGAGTTTTTAGTCATACTATTCGCGTGCTCTTTGGTTTTAACTTGCTCAGGGCACTTTTCTATTATTCAAGGATAATCTTTCGGTAGGAAAAGGGCTTCATATTCCCTTTCTCAGTCAAATGCAATGGATGATTTCAGGCATTTGTTTCAGGTGTCAGGTCTGACATGACTCTGACAAATTCTTTGTAATAAACTTCTCTGGAGTATTTTTCATGAAAATCAATTTTCGCCTGCTCACCAAGCTTTTTTATCTCCTCAGGCTTTTGCCAAATCTCATCAAGAATAGCGCATAACTCTTTCGTATTGTTTGGGCTGAAATGCCACCCATTGACCTTATCCCTTATTATCTCACCCAATCCACCGTGATTAGCAGCAATCACTGGTTTGGCCAGACTAAAGGCCTCAACAGCTACTCTTCCAAAAGGTTCAGGAAGCTTTGAGGGTACAATCACAATATCTGCCCAATTGTAAGCCTCTGCCGGGAAGTTAGTAAATGGTAATAACTCTATGTGCTCATTCAGAGCGTTCTCAGAAATCATTTTCTTTAGTTCATCCTTACGATAGCCCTGATTTCGGGCAGTATCTCCTACAAAACGAATCCTATACTTATTTTTCGTAAGCTCTGATAGCCTTGAAAAAGCTGTGACCAGAAGATCATGCCCTTTCCATGAGTTTATTCTCCCGATTAACAGAAGATTGATTTTGCCGTTCATGTATGAATCTGCAGATGGTAATTCAGGCACTTCTTCCACGGCATTTGGCAGGGTGGTACCTCTTTTATATTTATCCATACCGAAAGCACGCCTTGTGGCCGTTGAATTGTAGATAAGATGAAACCTGAACAACCGAAACCAATTGCTAAAAATAACAACCAGTAACCTGTGAGGAATTTCACGCACATGAAGAAGAACATTCTTCCTTCCAAGCCAGGCAACAGCGATTACATAGCTAAGGGGAGCTATCGTGTTGATGTATACCAGATCAGACGCGTGCATTCTCTTTCTCGCGACAAAGGACATTTTCAAAACTGTCCAAAGTGTTTTAACAGGAGCTCTTTTCAATTGTCTGCCGGGAAACTGACCTACATCTTCAATCAAAAGATTTGGAGTGATTTTCTCGACTTCATCTACGATCGGGCCAGACCGGGGAATGATTACCTGAATATCTGTTTCACTGCCGTAAAATTTTTTCAGGAATTCCAGATTCATCAGAAAGCTCCTGTCCGAGCCATAGAGCTCAAAGCCCTGATGTACGCAAAGTATTTTGAGAGTACTCTTTTTCACTCTTTAATGGGTCTGTATGAGTGGCAAAATAATAGGTAAATAAGATAATGTAGATGGGATTTTTCAGATCTATTAGCCCTGAGTTCGAGAAACAGGCCGTAAAAATAAAGGCGCAGATAATGAACCAGGGTTTTGAGAATTTAGTAAAAATGAATCTGAAAAATACGCCCAGGTAAATGATGAATATCAAAGGGGAACGAAAGAAAAGCACCAGAAAGTTATTATGTGGATTGTCTATCTCCTCACTTGAAAGAATACCATCCAAACGAACGGCCTGAATAGAGAATAGCTCCGAAGAAAAGTTCCCGAAAATGTAATCAAAAAACTCATAGTTCTCGTGCATCACCGTAAGCTGTTGATCCCATATCATACTTCTGTTGTGGGTAGCCAATTGAAGTAAAAGTGACAGTTTAAAACCATAAACAGTTGGGTTAAGCTTTATCAGGAATAGCAAGCCCATAAAAAGAGACAAGCCCACCAGTAAAGATGCAATTGCAGAAAATCGATTGTGTACTACCATCTTTACTACTATTGCCACAAGTACTGCTACCAGTGGAGTAAGCCGGAGTGAAAGTATGATCATGAGTACTGACAAAAAGATGGTGAATTTTCTACCGGAAAACCCTTTGGGCACCAGTAGCAGATTTACCAGCAGAATCACTCCGCTATAAGCATCAATCGAGGATGCTGACCCTTCAACCGTATGAAACATTAAAAATCTCACAAAAAACAGATTCACATAATTGTTTTCTGTGAGCTTTAGCGCGAACAGAGACCCGGGTAGAAAATAGAAAAAAACAGCCGAGACAATGACATAGAGAATGTAGGTACGATTCAGAAACAGCATTAAATCAGAATGGCTGACCGGGTATACCCTGAAGAAAATAAAAAGGAGGGTGATTTTTGTATACAAAAGCAGGCTGTAGACTTGCTTATCGTATACCAGTGCAAATGACAGAAACACTGCCAGAAGCAGGAGAAAAATGACAGAATAAGAGGTAGATTTTTCTGCCAAAATATTCTTGCTGGAAAAAATAGAGAGAGAAAACAGGGCGATCAATAAGATATTCGCCATGTAAACCGGCATAATCCCACCTATCAGCTTAACTGCAAAAACACCCAGGAAGAAGGCCAAATAGGTAATATAGAGCAATCGAACCTGACCAGACATTATTCTATATTTTCCAACTCTTCCAATTTCACCAGGTTAATATTGTCTTCATCGGCATAGTTTTTTCTGGTCGCATGATACACAGGCAAATATTCAGACTTCCATTTATGGTCAGGTACTGAAAACATATTGGCACTTTGCAGTTCAAAAATGCTGCTAAGTGTGAATAAGGCTGTCGAAATAAATGCGGCAATATGAGATATACCTTCTCCTCTGAAGATAAAATCCACCTCGAGGGGAAACTCCCCTTTTCTTATGCCGCAGACATTATCGAGACTTACTATTCTTTCCAGCTTATCTTCAGACTCTCTCCGATGCGAACAGTAGTACAAAGCAATCCCACTAAGTTTGTAATGTGCTGCCACGACTTCAATCATTCTTATCTCATCATCCTCTCTTAACTTACCGTCTTCTGAGATAGGTCCTCCAATAAAAAAAACGGTTTGTCCATATTTTTCAAAGTCGAGAGCCCACTCTTCTTTAAGAGATGAAAACTGATTTTTGATTATTTTCTGATCACCAATAGGGGGCAGGTTAAAGCATGTAAAAAAATCAGGGATTCCTCTGGTAGTAAGTTTAATCCCCAGTGTACCGGCATAAATATTCCTCATATTGGCTATTAGCCGATTTTCCCGGACACGCCCCGCTATACCATGATGATTAGCCAAATGCTTTTGAACCGCTATTGTAGCAATTCCATCATCCAGAAAGAGTAGCCTGTTGTGCCTGATATTATTACCTAAGCTGAAAAGCAGCTTATTCTGAACCTCTCCGATAAAGATATTCCGAAAAGCTTTCTTTTTTATCCGCCAAAAAAACACCATTGTGATCAATACAAAGTCGGTAAATGTCAGAGCATACAGACTTGGCAGTATGATCACGCGGTCAAAGTTTAGCTTTGACAAAAGCGCCTTCATCTGACGATTGTTAATCTCGGAGCGGGTAAGTTTCACTACCATCACAGAGCATGTATCGTCATTTGCGAATGTATACCTGGCTTCATTCGCACATAAAATCTGTAGTGGTGATTCCACTATGTAGAGGTCCTGGTTTTTTTTCTTATTCATTTAGTTGTTCTTAACAACCTGAACCAAGGCATGGGATACAATCTGTTAGAATACCACCAAACGGTCAAAAACATTAAAACATAAGAGATTAAAGTAGCCTGTGCGGCTCCCACAGGTCCGTTTTTGCCAATGAGATAGTAATTCAGCACCAGGTTTATTATGGCAGCAATCATAGTTGTAATGCCCACATAACCTGTTTTACCCACATGGACTCCATAAGGCTGTACCAGTGAGTACATTCCATTAAACGCAAATCCCAGGGCTATCCAGATTACATAGGTAAATGCCGAGTGGTATTCCTCAGGTGTCATAACAGGAAGCAAAAAGTAAGAGACTAATGTAATGCCTAATGCCAGACCTATATAAACAAGCCCCATCAGGTAGGTTGCCTTTACAATTTTCCTTTTATTCTTTTCTAACTCTTTAGACAGAAGTTGGTACATCCAGGGAGTCCATGTAAGATTAAATGCGGTTACAACCAGGAACATGATCATTCCGAACTGATACCCTACGGTATAGATACCTACTGCAGAAGTATCGATCATTTGGTCAATAAAAATCCGGTCGCTCAAAGATATTACCGTTGTGCCCAAACCATGAAATATCAAAGGAAGAGAGATTATCATAATCTCCTTCATTTTTTTCACATCTATTTTTGCTTTGATATAGCCACTTCTGCCAAGTCTTATCAGAGATAGAACACAAAGAGCAAAAGAAGCGGATACTATACCATATGCTCTTCCTTGCCAACCATAGCCGTAAGCAATTATTAATAACAGGGATACAGACAGATTGAGTATTGTCTTCCCTATCTCCAGTGCACCATACTCCAAAGCTCTTTTCCTGTTCCTTAAAATCGCCAGATTATAAGTGTTAACCATATTCATGAATGCCAGAAAGGGCAGTACATAAAACCATCGTTGGGGAATGGAAAAAAGTGGACCTCCCAAGCCTATATAAGCAGTTATGAGCAATAAAAAGACACTGGCAGAGGCAGTGAGCAACAGCAACATGTTATACACTATCTGCGCAACAACATCCTTCTCTTTGCTAAAGAAATTGCGATTTATGTTGCTCTTCATTCTGAGCCCTATCACAGTGTCGCCAAAAGTAACAATCACTTGAAAGATGGCCAGTGCACCATACTCCTCAGTAGACAGGTAATCTGTTAAAATCGGAAGTAGTAAAAAGGGGATGGATTTATTAATGATAGTGCTACCCAGATAGATCGCAAAACCTTTCATTAATTTTTTCCGGAGACTCTTGAAAAGACTACTACCAAGCATATGCCCTAACCTTTCTTTTCCGACACATCATCGCATTAAAACACCAGCTGGCAGCTACTTCCATGCATCTACATTGAGCTTTGTTAATTCAGCCAGCTCAACATTCTTTTCTCTATAGTAGCTTTCTAAAAGATTTCTCATGTCATCACTCATACGGGTTTCTGACACCTGTTTGCTCAAGGTCTTTTTCAGACCTCTTTTCAAGGATTTAGGAATTACTTTCTTCAGTTTATAGCTATCCAGTTTCCGGACAAAGCTTGCCACAGCCTCATTTTTAACTGCGTAGTTAACATGTTGATCAGCTTCTAATTCATGCTTAGTCTCAATTTCAAGAAACTTCGACAGTTTGTCGATTTCATTTTTATTGTCTTTTCTGAATTCTTCAAAAACTATATAATGAATCTGGTCACTCGAAAAATACTCCAGGTAGCGCTTAATGTGCAGGGCGTAATAGCCCCTCCATAAATAAAACCTGATATTACTACGCCAATCTTCAGCAGACCCCAGCATTTTTCTTCTATACTCCATCCAGTAAGACTCATCGTCAGGATTCATGCTCTCAAGCGCTTTCATTTCATCTATGACAGTGGTTTCAAAATCTGAGTCTTCAAATGCAGCCTCTCTGTTGTGCCACCAATTAGAGTATGCCCTTTCAACGGGGTTCCTCATTGAAACAATCAACTTAGCATTCGGGAAAGTATCATAGATTCTTTTGGCTACGAACGGCAAAAAACTGTGCACCGGATTGGCATCGCAAAGGTGTTGCTGACCATTCCACCCACTATAATAATTGCTGAGCAAGAAATCCTTCCCTTTTAGATATTCATCTGTCGAAAAGAAATCTGTAGACTTGTTCGTTCCATGATCAGGAAAGACTATTTCAGAGTGTTTGGCCAAAATACTTGTAAAAGTAGAAGTTGCACACCTTGGAAAACCAAGCAGAAATATCGGCTGTATGTTTTCTTTAGTTATAGTCATATTGTAGGATTTTTCTTGAAATGGAGTTTCTCCTGATTTAGCCCTCAACCCAAAAACGAAGTCGATCATGAGAGCCATGATCTTATGGAGTTTAAGGTAATTGTTGCAAGAATGACTGCATTACTTCATAGTTTGAGTCAATTACCCTTCTGGAGGCCTTCAATCTGGAGAAGCCTGCTTTTATCTCGTAATCTATATTCTTTAAAACATCATCAATAGAATGGCGATTACTCACGTATTGATCTTGATTGGGCCAAATTCTCTTTGCCACTTTTGTAAGAAAATCATCCTTAAAACGGCTGTATCCGCTGTAGACCAAACCGCCAATGACCTTTTCAGTTCCTTTTGCTCTGCCATCCTCACTGATGAGGACTGAAAAGCGCGAAATACTATTCATGAAAATATGAGCATGGACCCGATAACCAACATGCAAATCGACTTGTGAATAATAATTCACCAGGTTTTCAGCACTTCCCGAAATGTCGCAAAACTCAATACCCTGGCTTTCAAGCCATTTTGAAAACTCTATATGCTTTTTCGCATGCTCCGGACTACCACTCGAACTGGACAGTAATTGCTCTTTGTCCAGGGAATGATGGAAAACAACTTCAAAAACCTGTTCTTTGAACCTATCTCGTAGCTTAAGAATGGTGTCTTTCATTAATGTTTCCATAGACGCACTCTTGATGAAACTCACACCGAGAGAAAAGGCTACTTTGTTAATCTTTCGGTCATAATCGGCTGGTTTACCCAAATAGTCCAGATCATAATATGCAGGACAACCCGTCATGACAAAACTCTTCTTATTTCTGACCAGGAGGGTATTCAGCGTGTGATAATCCCTTACACTAGAGTAGAAGCCCGAATTCTCCACTCGTTCCAGTAATTCTTCAGCTTCCGGTCTCAGCGGGTAGTTATGAGTATCTTTCCACTCACCTTTTACAGACTTCCAACCAATCCCCATTGTAACAATAGGTGGCTTAATACTGTCTAAATCGTCAGGCAAATTGTATATCCCCGGCCTCATATGCGCCTGTAGCGAGGGCCCTCCCATCAGGATAAGTGCACGCGATTCATTTATAACCGCCAGCTTTTCCTTATCAATAGGTTCCCAGGCATTGTAATCAATGATCTTCCTATCCGGCCTTACATGGTTGAACAGTCTCTTGGCACGGTATTTAATAAGGTAGTCTCCAGCATTGTTCTTACTACCTGTTAGAATTACATACTGCTCTTTCATTGTCTAGGATAGCTTATTCCATTGTAGTACTTCATCATCCTCGATGTGATCGAGTACTTCTTTTCCTATCACTGAATCGATAAATTTCGGGCTTATACCATGGGCCGGCCGCTTGAATGTCAGGTCATCTTTGGTAATGATGGTCCCTGCCTGCAAATCCCTCGCAGCTACAAGACTTCTTCTTGCATTTCGTCTGGCAGGAGCCTCTTCTTCAAGGGCCGTTACGTCAAACTCACCAAGTATTGAGAAGACCGTCTCAAGGTTCTCCCTGAACAGCTTCAAATCATGTACGTCCATGGCATGATAATGATCATTGCCGGGTAATGTCTTATCATGGGTAAAGTGCTTTTCGATCACTGTTGCTCCCAGCAAGGTAGCCATTTCGCACACCTTCATTTTTCCAGGCAGGGTGTGGTCTGAATAACCGATGAGTCTGTCTGGAAAATTCTGTTTCAATCCCTTTATCATTCCCAGGTTGGCCTTATCATCCGGAGTCGGATAATTCAAAACACAATGGAGGAGGACCAAGGGGTTTCCAAAGTTATCAATCCAGCTAACGGCCTCCTGAATTTCGTGCAAATGACTGGCTCCGGTCGAAAGTAAAATAGGTTTGCCAAAGCCACACATGTACTCAATGAAGGGTTTATTCGTGAGATCGGAAGACGATATCTTAAAAACGTCCATCATATCATTGAGGAATGTTGCGGATTCGATATCGAAAGGTGTGCTCATAAAATCGATACCCACCTCATCGCAATATTCTTTCAACAAGCCCATCTCGTCCTTCCAGAATTTGTCGTGCTTAGAAAACAAGGCAAATTGAGATTCGGTCTTTTCCTTGGTGGTATCCCAATAGGCTGGTGAATCCTTAGAGGCAAGAGTCTCGGCCTTATAAGTCTGGAACTTAATAGCATCAGCACCTCCGGTCTTGGCCTCATACACCAGCCTTTTTGCAGTTTCCATACTCCCCTCATGATTCACGCCCGCCTCGGCAATTACATAAGGCTTTACAATTTTCTTTTCAAATGGGCTTACCTGTTTGAAAAACTCAGTTGCTTTCATATGATTTTAGTATTTTTTGGATAAGCTCGTTAACTCTTCTGCGTCCCGACTTCAAATCAGTGCTGAGCATTAACTCGCTACTATACTTTCTACTTTCTTCAGATTCAACCAGCTCCCTAAAGTCTGCCAGGATTTCCTCTTTATTCACATCAATACCCAGGCCTTTATTCACAAAACCAAACTCTCCGGAAGCAAAAAAGTGAGTCAGTTCTCTTTCATTCTGGGCCAAAACGATAGCTGGCGTACCCATGCTGGCTACTTCAAAAGTGGTACGCCCTGCAGAGGTAAAAATCAAATCTGCCTTTGACATGTGATCCGCAATATTCTTAACATCAGTCAGAATCTCAATACGCTCAAATTTGTCTAAGGAGGCATATTTAGTATACCCGTAACCAGCAATGACCTTGATATTTATATCTTGTTCAATACAAAAATCATAAATAGCGTCAATCACTTTCAGTGTGAAATTATTCGGGTCAACCCCTCCGAAACTTACCAGTACCTGTGATACCCGGTCCGAAATTTCTTTAACAGGGCTGTATATAAACTCATCTCTCAAAAGGAAATACGCATGGCCAAAGAAATGATTCGGCTTAAGCCGTTTTTCAGGATAAATTGCATTAACAACCAAATCTGCCAGGCCAGCTCCCTCCCCCAGGTCCTCAAAGTTGATTACTTTAACTCCTGTCGCCTTCAGGCCTTCCACATAATTGTAAGAAGTGTCAAGAATATCATTTATGACTACATCAGGGTTGATAGACCTGATATCTTCAATCAGGTCATCAGATTTCTGGATGGACACCTCATAATTGAATGAAGCAATCTTATCCATTGCCAACTGGCTGTTTTTATCAACGATGAACGACAGCTTGTGATTAAGAATGTCGTTGGCCAGGAGCAGGCAATTGTAAACATGCCCCAAACCTACTTTGTTGTTGCCGGTGACGACAAAGAGCACATGTTTTCTCTTGAGTATGTACTCACAGAGATTCCAGTCATCGAATGTGTCAATATCTATTTCCTCTCCGTCACTTAGCTCATAAAGTTGCACGTTCTCCCCGATTCGCTCTGATTCCGTTATGATACTTGAAGGAGTGATAAAAAAACTGCCCGTTTCAACGTAAGTCTGTGTCAGGTACTGCCGGTTCAACCTTTCAGTATAGTTGGGTACAAACCTTTCACCCTCCTTTCTCCAGGATAAGTGTGTATTGTTTTTTACCGAAATGACAGTACACGGTTCATCTTGTTGCAATGCCAGACTGATGGCATTATCAAGAGATTCGGGCTTTAACAAGGGAGAGGTAGGTTGAAGGGTAATTATCAGGTCATATTGTTTACCTTTCTTCTCTCTGGCATACTCATAGCAAGCATATATTACCGGGTCTAATGTGATGGCATCCCCTGCTATTTCCATACTTCTTCTATGAATCTCTGCGCCAAGAAGTAAAGCAGAGTTAATGATCTCATCATCTTCACTTGAAACAAATACATCCGGATGAAACTTAGAAGCTTTCGCTACACCAATGGAATAATGCAACAGAGGTTTTCCATTCAACCTTCTGAGATTTTTCCTTGGTATACCTTTAGAACCTCCTCTGGCTGGTATTACTACTAAAATGTTTTTCATCTGATTTATTTGAGATACAGTTCAAGAAACCGAAGGTTCCCCCAACACTGATCCAATACTTAAGCAAGTACTGAGTGCATGTTACGATTTTAAATCAGTCAACAGGTTTTTCAGAGGTGTCCTGAACATGGCCCAAAGCACCACAAGCATTGACCCCAGAAAGAACAAGACTATGGCCAGCATTGCCCGGCTGGGTCCTGATTTTATTTCAGGAACTCTGATAGGCTCAATAACAGAAAAATCAGGAGTTTCCTTTTGTACTTTCAACTTGGCCAGTTCAAGTTGTTTGGCCATTTCATTGTATACGTTAAAAGCAAGGTTATACTTGGTTTCCAGAGCTTGCTGTTCTGTCAGTGCCACAGCCGAATTGAGATCAGCATTTTGGTCGCGATAAAGGGCAAGTGCATGATGAGCACTATCAAAGGCCGCCTGTTTCTCGTTATATGCTTTTTGAATATAGGATAACTCTTGCTTCGCGCTCTTCACACGAAGTGTTGTCAATTGCTGTTTCAACTCTTCCCCGGCATAAGCCGTCATTTCTGCTGCCATTCTGGGAAAAGGCATACTTGCAGATAGTGAAATCACCCCTTCCTCAACATCAACAGTAGCATTTACCTGGCCTTTCAGTCTTTCAATATGATCGAAATCCGTCCTGCTGAGGTTGATGAATAAGGAGTCTTTCATGACTTCAGTCCCCCCTTTTTTCGAAAACAATTTCTTAGGTAAACCTATAGTGTAAGATTTAACCAGAGCAAAAAAGGAAGGTTGATGATGGTTCTCATAATATTCCCGGTAAGTCATCTTCTGCCCCTTATAGGTCAGCTCGCATTCGAGTAACTTCAAATTAAAAGACACACTGTTAACCACCCGAGGGTATAACAATGGTGACACCTCTGAAGAGGAAGAGGAAGACATCAAATCAATTCCCACCAGAGAAGCTAAGTTAGACGAGAGACCAGAAAGCTTGCTATTAGGAGGGCTCGTGCTTGGCAAAAAAACCACTTTTGATTCATAGTCCTTGGGGTAAAGCATAGCAAAAACCAAACTCACTACAAAGACCAGTGATATACCTTTTATTAAGAGCCATTTAGAATTGAATATTCTCTGGAGAAGGCTCATTAAATCTATCTCTGAGCTCTGTTTTTGATGATTTTCCATGAGAATTATTAGTTTGAAAGTCGGTCAATAACCAATGCCAACGTTGCAACAGACCCTGCCGTAGCTACAATGGCCTGAAAGTTTACCGGAGTTCGCTCAGGTTTTTCTGCAATCACAATAGTAGACCCCGGCTCAATTCTGGGATATTTTTTAAAAAACAGAAACGTCCTTACCCTGTGACTCTCACCATTGGGGTATTGAACATAACTATGAGATTTTTTCGCTCCGAATCTATAGCCACCTGAGCGTTCTATGTAATCTTTAAAAGTGAGTTTTTTATGATACTTCACATTCAGTGTTGAAACAACATGCCCGGTAACTCTGACAGTCTCCAATCCGGAAGGGATTGAAATTAAATCTCCCGGCTTCACGATAAGGTCGTATTCTCCCCCGGGGTTTTCCATAATCAGGCCCAGATTGATGGCGACCGCCTCTCTGGTTTCCAATACTACCTTGGGGATTAAGGAATCTATTTCTGAAATGTTCTGTATTTGCTCTCTTTTGAACTGTTCTCCCTCGATGTCAGTAGAGTTCGATATCTCTATTCTGGTTTCGAGCTTCGCTATTCTGTCCAGCAGGGTTGACCTGGTCTCATTTTTCATCTGGGACTGCCCATTCAAAATCTTGTTTCTCAATTCCTTGAGCTTCCCCTGATCGCTAATACTCCGATTGCTATTTCGCCCGGGCCTGGACTTTCTCATCAGGATTGCGCCTTTTGGATAAGCATAAGCAGTCAGGCCATTTGCTCTCTTAATAATGTCAGAAATACGTTCATCCTTTCTGCTTATCGTATAAAACCCTGGTGAAGTTATTTCACCTTCTATAGACAATTGCTCCTGAACAGAGTAATTGGGAGAAGCTCTGATATAGACCTGATCAAAGGGTTGCAAAACGAGATTCCTGTTATCATTTGACAAAGACAAATCTGTATCGATGTCCAATGATATAATATCAGCAATGACTCCTGTACTTCTTCTGTTCTTGTTTCTTCTTGAAATCTCAATGGAAGCTCCTGAGGCCGATTCTTTTAAACCTCCTGCCAAAACGATTAAATCCTGTACGGTGAGCCCCTGGAAATAAGGGTAAACACCACCCTCCTGCACTTCTCCGGTGACTTGTATGAATTGCTCTTCTCCCAAATCAAAAATCGAGCTTACACTCACAATATCTTCCCTCATGAGAGGTATATCCTCACTGCTTCCGTCCATGAGAGTCTGGTAATCTACCGGAATAAGTACCTGCGAAAAATCCTCTTTCACCCTGTATATTGTAATTCTTTGGGCAAACTCATCTCCCCTGAAACCTCCTGCTTTTTCGATGAGTCCTTTCAATGTCAATCCGGGACTAAGTTCATATTCTCCCCTCCTTTCAACAGCTCCTTTAATTACAACCCTATTGGAAAATCTGTTCAGAATAGAACTCACCTCGAAAAGATCCCCATCCTTAGGAATAAAGCCATTAAAGTTTTCTGACTTAATATCAAAAATCTCCTGTTCAACTATGCCTTTGCGTCTTGCAGTAACGATGTCTTTATAGGCAGAGGGCCTGAAGCCGTTTGAATAGTCGAGCAGCTTTTGAAAACTCTCGCCATCTTTCAATTCAAAAAAACCAGGGTTTTTTATCTCGCCCATAATCTCAACTCTGGAGTTGTAGGGAGGGATCACTATAACATCTCCGTTTTTCAATCTGAAATCACCGGATTTAATCCCTGTGGTCAAAAAACCATATAAGTCGATGGTACGGAAAAGCTTATTATTTCTGATCACTCGGATGTTGCGAAAAGACCCATCGACTGCCGGGCCTCCTGCAGCGTAAAGCGCTGTATAAGTAGTAGCTAACGAAGGCAAGGCGTATGCGCCCGGTTGCTGTGCAGAACCCAGAATTTCAATGTTGATTGTTCTGATATTCCCCAGACTTACCTGAGAAAAAATAGTCGGGTTCTTACCGGCTTTTGCTTTAAGGCCGCTATACCGTTCACTAAGTCTGTCAATAATCCGTTCTGTGGCCTTCTCAACCGTAAGCCCGTTTACATAAACAGGGCCAACACCTTTCGGCCTTACAATCCCCTCTTGTGAAACCTCTAAGTTGAAAAACAATTGGGTGGTTCCCCATAAATCCACAATCAGCTCATCTCCAGGTCCCAATTCATAATCGACAGGAGTAGGTAAATTAAGGTCAGGACTGAAAGAAATACTAGCCCTTCTAAAAAGCCCCATTCCAAATATTTTCTTCTCAACCTCATTGAGTTTTTCTACACCCTTGTTAACCTGTAGTCCAAAAGTATTCTGGTTTGTTCCTGACCCGGAACTTCTCGAACGATCATTCATATCTGTGGACCCGACAGATGAATTCCCACTAGCCTGTATTGCCTGAATTCTCTTTCTTAACTCCGCAATCTGAGATTCAGATACACCTTGAGTTCTTGCCAAGGTTTCAACCTCAGACTGGCTAAGCCCTCTTGACTCTACCTGCTCCATGAAGTTCTTTATCTGTTCATCCGAAAGACTTTGTACATCGACTGTTTTCAGATCAGACAACGAAATAGACTGAGCACTGGAACTGTTGCAGAACACTATTGCCAGAAAAAGAAAAAGAAGCGAATACCTGAAGGATTTCCTATACAAGGGGGAAGTATGTTTTGAGTGAATCTTCATTACTAATTTATTTCAGACTAGGTTTACAAGTGGGCTGAAAACCGCAAATACCCGGGCTGTCAGAGCTCAAAATGCTCTCTCAAGTAAAGCGGCAATTTAAAACAAAAAACCGGAAACTCTTTCCATGCCAGGCTTTTCAACTTACTGACAGATAGCTATAAATGAATCATGGAAGACCGCCTCATTTTCGATCCGTGGACAGAACTTAAAACAGAAGCAGCCGCAAAGTAAAACTGCGATTGATATGAAATTCACCGTTGAATTTCTGGTTACCGAAACTCGCTATTCAGGGTTTTTATCAACCCTTCTTCAAGCGTGTAGGGCGGGTTAAAGTCAGACGTATGAGCTTTAGACGCATTGAATTGTGTAGTTGCACAGAACTTTGTTACTCTCACCCTGCTCACTGCGAATTTTTTTCCTGAAATTTTTGATATCAAATCAAAACCCAAACCTCCCATTTGGGCTAAGATGACCGGAACTCTCACTTTCGAGATCCTGACCTTCAGTTCTTTTTCACAAAGCGATACAAGTTCATTCATAGTGAGGTCGGGAGAGTCTACATAATTGTAGATCTGACAGCCAAAGTCCGCATTTTGCACAGCATGGAGTAGAAATGCAGAAACATTGCCTACATAAGCCATTGACTTCTTGTTATCACCTTTACCAATCCTGAAAAATCGTTTTGAAGCGATCTGTTTAAGGAGGCTGTAGACATTCCCGCGGTTCTTTTCTCCGAAAACAACCGTTGGTCGGACTATTACGAGACTTCTGTTCTCCGGATCTGCCTTCTGCCAATTGATATAAACTTCCTCTGCGGCCAACTTACTCTCGCCATAATGGTTAAAGGGGTCGGTCGGGTGAGATTCATCCGGGTTGACTTTATTGAGACCATAAACAGCAACTGAACTGGTAAATACAATTTTGCTGACGCCATTAGCCACACAGGCATCACATAGAACCTGTGCTCCCTCAACGTTTACCTTGTGATAAAGGCTCACTGGTGTCACATTGTCCTGATGCTCGGCTGCCAGGTTCACGACACACTGAGTGCCCTGTAACTTTTGTATCAACCTTTCTTTATCCAGAATATCAACAATTTCCGTTTCATCAGGAAAGGTCTTGCTCTTCTGCTTGTCGAGAATGCGAAAGCCTCCTGGCTCGATATTACCGCACATATGCGTTCCGATAAAACCGGAACCTCCCAAAATGACTGTAGGGTTACTCATATTTCGTCTCCATGAAATTCAGGAAGTTTGCAAACTGTTCTTGGTAGTTGAATGTATTCGCACTTGCATCAAGAAGGTTTTCTTTGATTGTTGAGTAATCAGCTTCCGAAAGATTGTCAAAATCAATCAGCATCCTTTCAATTGCTTTTATATCCCCGGGAGTACAGGTTAACCCCAGCCCCATAGTCTCTACAATTGTGGCCCCTTCTCCTCCACCGGCAAACAATATCGGTACGCCAAGGTTGGTGAGTTCGAAAATTTTCGATGGGACAGCACCATGAATTCTGACAGTAAGTGGTACCAAAGCGGCATCATAACTTCCCAAAACCATGGCAGCGTCTTCTTTTTTGAAAGTTCCGTGATAGAACACTCCTTTTCCTTTGTTTTGCTCAATAAACGTTTCGATCTCTTCCCTCTCCATACCATTCCCGTATATATGAAACTCCAAACCAAGAGAAAGGAAGTCGATTTCAGAACAAATCTTATATACCCCTTGAGCAAAGCCCAGCAGGCCAGCATAGACCACTTTTTTGCGACCCTTTGCGGGAAGACTATTTACAAAATCGGTATCACCCTTCGGTATATTGCGATAGACAAAGCAGGGACGTGTCGTAAAACCTCTGACATGGTCTATAATCTCTTGAGATTGTCCGGAAATGAGATCACTCTTTTTGTAAATATAAGATTCCATCCGACACAGAAGCTTATATAATTTCCCTTTCTTCAATACTCCAAGCTCTACGGCTGATCCCGGCCATAAGTCCGATACATTTAGACACACCCTCTTTCTTAAAAGTTGTTTCACTGCGAAGACTGAGAAAAAGGAAACAAACAAGGGCGGGCTTTGTACGACAAACCAGCTCACTGATCTGGTTTTGGCGAAGGGTAAGAATAGCAAAATGCTCAAGGCAAAAGAAATCATGCTCAGCATTCTCAAAAGACTGTTTTTACTCTTGGAAGGGTAAATCCAAAGCCTGTCAACCTGTATACCGTCAATAACCTCTTTGACCTTTAACTTACTCCTGTATCCCTGGAATATGCGACCTTCGGGATAGTTTGGAAGCGGGCAAATAACCCTCACTTTATAGCCAGACTCTTTAAAGGCTTCCGCAAGTGAAGTTATTCTACCGGGAGCAGCTCCCATTTCAGGAAAATAGTAGTTAGAAATAATTACTACCTCTTCAGAATTCCTCACTGATCTTTAACAGTTGTTTCACAATCCTTTCTGCACATTTTCCATCCCATAAAGGTGGGATATCCCCTTTTTTCCATTCACCGCTCAACAATTTCTCCATTGCCGGTATTACAGCCCTCGGGTCAGTCCCCAACAGTTCATTAGTGCCTACCGTACATGTTTCCGGACGTTCAGTATTGTCTCGTAAAGTCATACACGGTACCCCCATAACGGTGGTTTCTTCTGTAATACCCCCTGAATCAGTAATCACCCCCTTAGAATTCTCCACGAGGTAATTAAACTCCAGATAGGGCAGTGGTTCTACCAGATGAAGCCTTGGATGGCTCCAGCCTGCATTCTTAAATACCTGAGCTGTTCTGGGGTGGATGGGAAAAACAAAGGCGATCTCAGCGCTATTGTCCATTACTGTAGAAATCAGCTCTATGAGGTTGGCCTCTTCATCCACATTGGCAGGTCTGTGTAAAGTCATTACCATGTACTCTCCCTGAGAAAGTCCCAGTTCAGACCAGAAGGCTGGCTGAACAAACCTGGCACGATTGGCCAGCAATGTATCTATCATGGTGTTGCCAACAAAAAAGATCTGATCATTCGAAACACCTTCCTTTTTGAGGTTTTCATTGGCTGTAGCTGACGTAGTGAAAAAGTAATCAGAAATACTATCGGTAACCATCCGGTTAATTTCTTCAGGCATGCCCTGATCAAAAGAGCGAATCCCTCCTTCCACATGAGCCACCCTGGATTTTATTTTTTTGGCGACAATGGAACAGGCCATTGTAGAAGTAACATCCCCAACAACCAAAGTCAGATCTGAAGGTGACTCGAGAAGCAACTTCTCGTAGCGCACCATGATTTTTGCAGTCTGCTCAGCCTGAGTGCCAGAACCAGACTCCAGATTCACATCTGGTTTCGGAATATTCAACTGATCAAAAAAATCAGCTGACATTCGTTTGTCATAGTGCTGCCCTGTATGTATGAGCCGATAGTTGAGTTTCTCTGAATTAACTCTCTTGATCTCATGAATTATCGGTGCGATTTTCATGAAATTGGGCCTTGCCCCTGCAATTATATCAACTAACATTCCTGAATACTATCTTACTCCTACTGCCAGGGGTCAGCTTTACCAAAGGTGCCTCCAGCCATCTGTTAAATCCATCGGCAAACTTATACTTTTCAAAGGTAATATCAAGGTAGCCTGAAAGCTCAATACAGACGTTTTTTGTAAAAATCTGGTTCTCTTTAAAATCCAATTCAACTTTAGGGTGAAAATGGAGATTTAAGGTAGGTATAACGTCAGAAGTCAGATCTAGTACATCTTCAATCACTAACTCTTGCTTACTTCTTTTAAAACTCCTCTGAACTTTCAATCCCAAGGATTCATAACCATCGTGGGAGGCTGTAATTTGCTCAGTTTTCTCTTCAAGTACTTTGACTTTCGCCCGTCTTCCTACTCTGAAAGCTCCCCAAACTTCTGAAGCACTATGCCCATCGATTGAAATACAATTGTGGGAAGAAGTTGCCCGCTCTCTGAACCTCTCGCTATTCGCCTCGTAGGTCGATACACCTGTGTCTACTATTACGGGCTCTCCAGCCGCATACAAGAGAAAGTTCAACTCATCTGAATGGGCATGTCCTGGCTGATAAGCCGGCTCTACCTGGCCAATGTCAAAAAAGAACTCCAGGCCTTTCTCATCAAATCTGCGATATCCTGAATCGGCAAGTTTTGTGTCATGGATATCTCTTAACCCCAATGATGAAGCATAAGACAATAGCTCTCTTGTAGAAGGGGCAATGCCAGACGCAGTGTCCTTAACCATGGGGACATCTCCATTGGAAAAAGTAACGTTCTGAAGCCACCCCAGCATGGCTACAGCCTTCTCTTCCAAAAAAGGTAACAAGGCATCAGACTTCCAGGGGTTATGTTTGATTATATTTAAACAATCCAACAATCGATAGAGTAAAATCTGATGATACATGGGCGATCGCTCATAGTGCCCTCCATCCTCATTGATTTGTTCAGTCAGCTCTTGAACAAGAAGTTTTTCAGCAACGCTGTAAAAAGATTCATGCCGGTAGTAATAAGCTGCGAAGAGCAGGGCAAATGCGTTTTCAAGAAGGTGATTGCCCAAAAGATGATACTCTAAGCTTTTGCTTAAAATAGTATACTGCCGCACCAGGCTGTTGTTTACCTCGGTATCATCACAGCCTTTATCTGAAAGAAACTTAATCCAGTTCATACCTCGCAAACTAATGGGGTATGGTTCAAGACCATCGGCCAGTTGATCGTATCCGGAAAGAAACTCACGCATAAGCCTAAGTCCCATTTCCCCGGTGATATTTTGCTGGTTAATAAAATCGAAGTAATTAAGGTTATAGGTCCATAGCTTACCATGGCCACTAAAGTTCCAGTCAATTCTTCCCCGATCAAATTGTTGATCAAGATTGAGAAAAGTGAATTTATTCAGGTCATGGTTATAGCTATCTGGAATTTGAATGCCAGAGTCCAGCATAACGACCTTATGGACAGAAGGAACCTCGGGCTTTCCCGCCAACTGCTGAGGCCTGATCAATTTGCTTCTCAATCTGTAATAGGCCTGAAAACGAAGCTGTATAAACTTCAGGTGTCTTACTGTGCGTAAAATCTTACCTATTGACCTCATCTCTGAGCATTTCCTTAATATCAGTAATCTTCCAACGCAAAGTCTTGCCGTCATATCCCCTTACCGCTTTGGCATGGGCATAAATATAGTCAGCTGTTCCGCTTGACCTGGAAAAGGAAATTTCTGCATAGCCAAAGTACTTTTGTTTGCTCACCGGAATAAAGTCTTTCTGCAAGGAGGCCAGTTTAATCCAATGCCTGCCATCAGAACTTACATAAATGTGAGCCTTCTTCGTCTTATTTACTTCGCTGGGTTCAGTGACTGTAGAAAGACAAATAACCCCTGAGCATTCCATGATATGAAAGGCGCTACTTTCTAATTCCAGTACGGGTGTGAAACTCTGAGATGTAACATCAAAAATATTGACATAGTTGGTTGCCAGAGGTGTATCCATAGGTACCAACAACTCATCTCTGGTGACAGGTATCATTTCAACCGCTCTGGACCGCTGTGATTTATCTGAAAACTTAGTGAGAGTATTGAAATCATCAGACGTAAACCAAAGACCTGATTCTTCATCTGAATCTCCGGTAAGTACCCAAATACCTTGCTTAAATGGATCCCAAAACAAACCATGCACATGTCGGATTGCGCCCGCTTGAAAAGAATATACCTTTGACCAGTCTTTTCCGTTAACTGACTTGTATATATGCACTTCCTCACGGTTATCATTTCCAAAGTACTCTCCGAAATAGATATCACCCTGTGGGGTAATAAGCAATAAAAGTGGTCTGCTTCCTCTGAAATCACTAAAAACTGAGACAAACTGCCGGGTATCCTTATCCAGCATGACAATGTGCCCTCTTTGAATACCAATTAGGGTATCACGGTAGGTATAAAGAGCGTGAAAGCCCAGGCGCCCCAAACGGGCCGTCCATCGAAACCTGGCCAGAAAATTAAAGAGAACTCCCGTATTGAATTTCCCCAGAAACAGGTGATCCTGAAAAGCGTCAGTAGTCCTGTAGACTGAGTTTCCTTTGGCATAATAAACTATACCTTCACAAACATTAAGGACCTTAATACGCGAAAAAACCTGAGGCTGTAGCCTGATCATCTATTCAACAGCGAGCGTAGCGGGTAAAGCATGACAAACAGCCAGGCGAAAGGTCTGAGTCCCCAGCTTTTTAATCGGGTTTTCAGGTCTGCCTTTTGTCCAGTTGATTTTGTGAAAGTATGAGATCTGAAAATTCCGGAACACAGATACTCAATCATAAAAACCTGATCATTGGTCAGGTTTTCTTTCCATTTATTGGCGTTGGACGATAACAGGGGACCCGTTGTTTCTTTTTTCCATTGATACTCCCTTTTATCAATGAGTTCTTTGGCTGATGACTGAAACTCCAGCATGGCTGGTTCAAATAGCACTTGCAGGAAGTCACATATCTTTCGAAGTTGTTGAGAAGGGTCAGAAATTAAATCTTCATAATAGAGTTCATGATAGCTGTTGCCGAATAAACTCTTTCCTTTTCTGCGTCCTCTCTCAAACTGAGCGCGATAAAGAAAAATATGCATAAAGAAAGGCCAATGTTTGGACCAGTCGGCTTTCATTCTGGATGCAACTACGGCTCTGGGGTCCCTCATTATGTGGATCAGCCTGGGAGAGTCATTTAAGTTCCTGAGTTTAGCAATAAAGTCGATTACTCTCGGGTCTTTATCTCCAACCAGCTTTTTGCCTTTGTTCTCGCGAAAAGCATTCAGAAACTTGTGGTAAACAGCCGCATAAGAATCTCCGACTTCTACGACCGCTTCAGGTGCAATCTCAGACCTTTTATAGCTTTGATCTGCGCGTAGTTCCTGAATGAACCTATCCCTCTCAGCTGTGTTGTTTATTGTATTCTGTGATCTGTTGATCACATGGTTTCTAAGAAACTGCGTTTCGGGCAAAAAGCAAATTTCTGAGTGCGCATTGAGCATACTTTGCAGCAAGCTGGTACCAGACCTGCCAACACCAACGATTAAGAGCATCTATAACCTGTTTTCACTTAGATTAAACTTATAAGCCCCCTAACCCTGTCTTAGGAAAGCTTCTGCTGATTTACCGAAAAACTAAAAATATTCCCCTTCAGCAAGAGGATGCAAGTATGCCTTTTGGCTTTGAAACTATCAATGAGCTTCACGGTTAGTGGCAGAGCGCATCTCCTCAAAAACGTTCTCCAGAACCTTGACGGAATCATAAGCGTCAAATCTCTTTCTTGATTCCTTACGCAGTAAAAGATACTTTTCCTCATCTATCGACAAAATCGTCTTTACGAGATCATCCACTGAACCCTCTTCTATAAGCCAGCCACATTCAGAGTCGACCATTTCGGGAATTCCTCCCAGAGGAGTAGCCATTACCGGCAACCCAGCATTAAATGCCTCTACAATGACTCCCGGGTATCCTTCATTCTTGTATAGAGTGGGCATCAACAGCACATCATAAGAGGCCAGGGTTTCATTTACTTTTTCGGGACCTATGGCCCCTTTATAGTGTTTTGAATACACGTCACGAAGAGATTCCGGTGACTGATAGTCTACTTCGGGGCCGTAAATGTCGAAAGCATAGTCATCGTTTGTCTGGCTTATCTGATTAATAGCCCTAAGTAGTACATCGACACCTTTTTCTGTCTTGACGTGTCCTAAAAAGACGAATCGTTTCTGGTAAGCCAAATCTGTTGTCAATGGCATTTTTACCCGAACGTTCGGATACCAAATGGTCTTAGATCTGAGATAACTAAAAGCTTTGACAGACCTTTTCGTCTCGAATAACAGGGCAGTCGAACGATCGAGGGCCCAAAGGACTAATTTTCTGACTGGCCAGGGCCGGGATTCTATATATCCAACCTGATTTCCGCCAAGCAAGCGGTAAAAGACCGGCCTCCTGAAAAAAAGGTTTAGTACACACAGAAGAATTCCATATTGATGTACGATCTCATTCGATCCGTTGACAAATACTAAATCCGACTTTCGGATGTTTGCCATGATACCTGACAATACCGACAGATAAGCATGTATTTTGGATTTATAGTTTCGAAAGTTATTATCAATTATGGTCTGGTTAACAGGAAAATCCCTTAAATCCACCAGCATTTGTTCAAAAGGAATAATCACACCTCCCGATTTATGATTCCCGGATACTGCATGTCTTTTTCCCAGCAAAAGGATGTTTAACTTTTTTTCAGATTTCTCTAACACTTCAATTCTAAAAGTTACTTCGAAAAATGATTCACAAATTTCACTAAAGCCTGCCCCAGCGATTCTTCGGTAGGAAGACAAAGGCTTGAGAACGGATTCTCCGAAAGCTCAACGATCTCCGATAAGGCTCCCACATTTGTGGCTATGACGGGCTTTTCATAGGTCAGCGCCAAAAATCCTATCCCTGATTGAGTTGCCGTCAGATAAGGCAATACGACACAGTCCATTCTGGCAATACCTTCATGAAATTCCTCCTTTTCCAGAAAGCGATTATGTACTTCGCAAGGGTGATGAATTAAATCCAGCGTATCGTTATTAAAATGGCCTTTTCCCATCACCAGAATCTTCACCTTCTTTTTAAAAGAACTCTGAAAATCTGCGATGGCATTCAACATCATGTCAAGCCCTTTATATGGTTCAATACGGCCGACAAAACCGATCACTATTTCCTCTTCAGGAGGAGTTTCAGAAACAATTCGTTCCGGTAAAGGGTGTTGCCAGCACACCATATTCTCCAGGCCCTCCCATTGGGTATTGTCAATAAGCCGCTCAGAATGAACGTGGATAAACAGCCGGTTCTTATATCTGGCACATAATTGTAAAATCTGCTTATACTCCAGTCGTTTCAGAAACAGAAACAGCCTGCTTTTCCTTTCCTCATGCCGCACAGGATCATGAAGTGTCCAGACGACTTTAGCGGCCTCGGTTTTCTTTAATAAGTGCTTTAAAAAAACCGATGCGCCAAAAAAGCTATGAGGTACATAAACACAATCTGAGGTTCTTGCTAATTTCAAAAAGGGGCGAAACGGGAACGCGAAAAAATAACCCCGGAATAAAATAGCCAGGGACATAATGATGGTCCAGTGGCGTATCTTATACTGCTCTATCGTTATCGGTTCAATTCTTTCTTCATGATCCAGCTTCAGATCATCACCCACGAGGGTAATTTTTCCTACCTCAGATCGCATCAGCTCCTGAGTCGCCAGCTTTGTATACTCCGCCATTCCCGCAGAAAGTACCCCAACCTGAGGGTAGCTTACCATGACACGGCTTTCGTTTTTAAGGATGTTAACTGCTTTCATCTAGGTGAGGGCTGGCTGCAAAACTGGTGCTGACTCCGTTTCCGGAGCGGACTCAACCTGAATCAGCGCCAACAGGAAAAACAAGTAAACCGTGGTAAAGGCCAGCTCAGCAAAAAAACTCGAGATGATCAGACCATAGAAGGAGTAAATAATCAGGCGGATTTTACTTTGCCTGATCTTCCTAAAGCAAAAGCCCAGAAAGACAATACCCGTGGCTCCCACTCCATAGATATACTCAATAAGATTTGATTTAGGAGTAGCGAGTTTCTCACCTTTCGTTACTTCCAAAAACTCTCCCTGGCTTACTCCTGAGGTAGGTGCGTAGTTCTCGGCAAAATGCACTGAAAAATAACCAAACCCATTACCGAACGGGTTTTCGATAAACTTCTCGATACCCAGGCGCATCCCATTGATTCTGGTAATGAAAGTATCCCACACCTGAAACTTATTAGAGAGAGCAGCAAAACCCATTTCGCTGAATCTGGAAAAGAAGGTCAGTAATTGCCCCAACTGAGAGGAGTAATCTCCAAAAAATCGCTCAAAGGCGAATTTTACCCCTAACACGGCAACTACCAGTGTAATGACCTTATAGATGGGCTTGATATATAGAAAGAATAAGATGGCAAGGGTAATGACCTGGGACTTTGAAAAAACCAGAAAGCCAATGATCAGAAAGACTAAATCCAGCCCCTTGCCTACTATACTCTCTTTTCGCCTGAGTGAAAAAACTACAAGGGGTGCCGCAAAACAATAAAAAATTCCGGCCGCAGAGGGCTCGCTGAAAGACGAACTGACCCGGGTAATGGCGAACCTCCTCTCAGAAAAGAAGAACTCAAACAGAAAGAAGAGTAAAAAGATTTTCAGTGCAATATCCAATATGCGCCAAAGCTCCTCTTTTGTGAGAGCAGAGAAAAAGAAGTACGAACTGATACTGAAAAAATAGATAACGAGCCCTTTCCGCATCCTGTTGGTGACCATGCGATTTGAAAGCTCAAAATCCAGATTGTAAATGCTTATGCAGGTTCCCAGGATAAGGCTCAGTACAAACAATAAAAAGTAGGTAGGGAAGCGCGTATCCTTATTCAGAAAGAACAGAACATTACCAAAGCCCAGTAGTAACAGTGGTATATTGAAGTTATAGCTATCGTCTATGACGAATAGCATTGCATACAGCCCTATGAAAACCGTTTTTATCAAAGAAAAGGGTGTTCAAACCGTAAGGTATACTTAAGGTTTCGTGTTCTCTCGCCTACCTTTTTTGCAGGTACTCCGGCATATATGCCATAGGGTTCGCAATCTTTGGAAACTACAGCACCACTTGCTACAACACAGCCCTCTCCAAGAGTAACTCCCGGCAGAATTGTAGTATTGGTAGAGATCCACACATAGTCCTCAATAACGAGCGGAGCAGATCTTACACTGTGATAAGGGCTCTGAGTATCATGCTGAAGTGTATAGAGCATGGCCCTTCTTCCTATATCTACATTGTTACCAATGGTGATATCTGAGCCCCTTCCATCCAGTATTACCTCCGGATTAATCACAATATTACTTCCCATCCTGATGGCACGCTTCCAGGGATTGAGAAAGCAAACATTTCTGAGAATCTGGATATTCTTACCTCTGGCTATCAGCGGACCATAGAGCTTAACCCTAAGACTACGCCAGGGTATCTTGCTCACAAAGGAGTTAAAAAACATGAAAATCATGCTTTTTGCTGCCAAGGCTGCTTTGGCCTTTAAGTACTTAAGCACAAGTACCAAAACCATCTGTAGCAAGCGCAAGTGCCCTATAAGGGGCAGGTTATATTTTATGGTGTAATACCTGACTGCCGGGAAGTAAAATCTTGACCTCTTTTGGGTGAGTATTCTCTTCAGGTTAAGGTACTCGTAATAGCTATTGCCTATTCCTGTATTTGTGGTGTCATTGGCTACTACCAAATCGTTGCTGTTGTAAATGACATATCCGAACTTTCCGGAGCGCATGCACCATTCTGTATCACCATAATACTGCGGGCACTTGTCTGCATTAAAGAGTCCGACATCGGCAAAAGCCTGTAAAGAAGCCACCAGGCCCATACCCCCGAGCCAGTCTACCCGCTCGTATACCTGTGTATACTCATAGTCATTGAGCGGCAGTTTATTAAAACGATTAGTTTCTTTGCCAGATTTGTGATGAGTACATCCTTTGCTGAAGATGGTCCCGTCAAAATAGGTAATGGTTGCTCCTATTATCTCTTTAGGGTTCTCTTCTACCTTGTGGACAGAGTCCAGGAGAGCGGCATATTTCTCAGGATTGATTCGCAGGTCATTTCCCCAAAGGAGAACCAGTTCTGATGAGGGGTTCTGTGACTTACCCAGGATATCTTCCAGAATACCATTGACTCCTCCACTCCACCAGGCGTCACCGGTTCCGGTGACTACATTGACTGATTTCTCTTTAAGTACCTCATCCGTACCATCCGAGCTGGCATCGTCAAACACGGTAATGATCACTTCATATTCAGCAGAAAGGCTTTCTGACAGGTCTTTCATGTTGTCAATACAGCCACCCACTGAATCGGCTGCGTTAAAAACGGGCCAGATGATATGTAGTTTTTTATTAGCCATAAAAGGCAGACATATATAAGTTAAATGCTGAGAGAATGACGATAAAAGCGGCCAGCTTCATATTGAGTTCTTTACGCGTAAGGCCTAACATTGCGAAAACCCGGGCACACCACAAAACCTGCCAGCAAATCAGGAAAGTCCTGAATTCTTCCCAGTTCATGACAAAAAGCAAAATGAAAAAGCAGGCTACAAATGAAAGATCAAACCAGTTCTGAAACCTCACTTTCTTGTTAATCACCAGAATGATATTGATGACATAATACGTGCCTGTAAGGAAAATGAGAGGTGCGAAAACTTTGAGATACGGGACAAAGCCCTGCCAGTTTTCAAGATAGCTTTCAATCAGGAAAGAGGTGACCGAGGGAAAAAAGACAGTGCCCAACTCCAAAACAAGCAGCACCCCAGTGATGGGCAGTATGAGTTGCTTTCCCTTATTCCCTTCTTCTCCTACCCTGGGTAAAAAATAACCGTTTAAACCGGAGGCCAGCATAGTAATGGGCATATAGACTACACTCTGCATTCTGTTGGAATAGCCGAGAGCCTCACTACCGTAAAGGCCGAAAATGGTCTGCTTCTCAAAGTAACGGGTAAAGAAATTAATGAGGTTTTGTCCGAGGTATGAAAAATTCTCCTTTCCCGTCTTTTCCATCCGTAGCTTTAGTCCGGAGGATTGTAAGAAACGCGAGCTCATAAATAAAAAATAAACCAGCGAGTTGAGGCCTATCAACACAAGGAAATAGTGAGGGAGATAAAAATCCACCACACCCAGCGCCAGCAATGATATCAGGCATATGACAGGTAATATTTCTGCGGTGTAGACCCTGTTGAATGATTTTTTTGAAATCCAGAAATTCCGGGCCAGCATATTAAATGCAAAAAACGCAGCATACAGTGGATAGTACCAAAGCCCTGCCACCTGAAAGTCGAACTCAAAAAGAGAAAGAACAGAAAAAGACAGAACCACATACAACAAAGAAACTACCGCTACTCTCAGGAAGCAGGTAATGATCAGCTGAGGTTCTTTACTTTTGAGAATTACATTCGAATACCCAAGCTCCAGTGCTATACCCGAAAGTGAGTAGAAGGCAATGTACAGGCCCGCCACACCAAAATCATCAGGACCATAGCGTGTCATCAGATACACAGAAGCCACTAAATTGATCAGTGGCTTGGCACCGTAAGACAGTATTGAGTTAAATAAATGTCTGAAGTTCATCGGGTGCTCTCACAAAAGAGAGAAAACCTACTCGTTGTTGTAAGACTTGTTATACCCGTTTTCCTCTAATAGTTTTTCTTTCTTAAATAACTGAAAATCGGCATTCATCATGTCCTTCACCAGCTCTTCGAGCGAATACTTCGGCTCCCAGCCCAGTTTGGTCCTAGCTTTTTCAGCATCCCCTATCAACAGATCTACTTCGGTAGGTCTGAAGTATCTCTCGTCAATTTTCAATATGACAGCCCCCACTTGCAGACCTTCAGGTAAGCTGATCTCCAGCTCTTCAAGCTTGTCCTTGTTGATGCCGGCAATGTGGCCTGTTTCATCAATGCCCTCTCCTGAAAATCCGATTTCGATGCCTACTTCGGCAAAAGCCATTTTTACAAAGTCGCGTACTTTGGTAGTTTTTCCGGTGGCTATGACAAAGTCTTCCGGCTCATCCTGCTGCAGTATTCTCCACATGGCCTCGACATAGTCTTTTGCATGGCCCCAGTCTCTTTTAGCATCGAGGTTTCCAAGATAGATAACATCCTGAAGCCCCAGGACAATGCGCGAGGCTGCACGCGTGATCTTACGCGTAATAAACGTCTCTCCTCTCAGGGGTGACTCGTGATTGAACAGAATACCATTGGTAGCGAACATACCATAGGCTTCCCGGTAGTTAACTGTAATCCAATAGCCGTATAGCTTGGCCACTGCATAAGGTGATCTGGGGTAGAATGGTGTGGTTTCAGACTGTGGAACTGCCTGTACCAGTCCATACAACTCAGAAGTAGATGCCTGGTAGACCCTTGTCTTTTCAGTAAGGCCAAGCAATCTGATGGCTTCCAGAATTCTCAAACAACCCAGCGCATCTGCATTGGCGGTATACTCAGGTGTATCAAAGCTTACCCTGACATGGCTCATTGCGGCCAGATTATAAATTTCATCCGGCTGTACCTCCTGAATGATCCGTGTAAGGTTCA
This sequence comes from Roseivirga sp. UBA6061, assembly GCA_002427745.1. Lineage (GTDB taxonomy): Bacteria > Bacteroidota > Bacteroidia > Cytophagales > Cyclobacteriaceae > Roseivirga. Next base: position 143,774 of record DIYF01000177.1, read on the forward strand.
TAGAGTCTGTCATATCACCATAGTGTAAAAACAGACGGTTACCTTCCTTATGCGGATCTTCAAAAATGTGGTCAATACGTTGTGTATTAAAGAGGCTACTTCGTCTTTTGATTCCATGCACCTCATATCCCTTTTCCAGGAGTAATTCGGCCAGATACGCTCCGTCCTGCCCTGTAATTCCCGTAATTAATGCGACTTTACTCATATCAGTATTGTTGACAACCTCTTTTGTATCTGGGTAAGTTCTTCTTTTACATTGTAGTGATGATTACCAATGAAAAACCCGTTCCTGTCCAGGTAATCTGAATTTTTTAGTTCATTGTGAATCTCGTAATCAAAGTGCTCAAGCACCGGCATGTTGGCAAAATTGCCCGAAACGATAGGTCTGCACTCTACACCCATCTCTGTCAGCTCATTCACCACCTCATCTCTTTTGCCTTCAAGATCGCCCTCCAGTATTATAGAGAAACCAAACCATGAGCTGCTGCCTGTTTCCTGCTGTATTCTGATACCCTCCGTACTGGCAAAGGTTTCCTGAAACCAGGCGGCATTTGATCTTCTTTCAGCCAGCAGACCCGAAAGCTTATTCAGCTGATGGACACCAATAGCTCCTGAGAGCTCGAGCGGCCTTAGGTTATACCCCGGCAGCACAAAATTGAAAGCCTCATAGAAGGGGTTATCCAGGTTCTTACTGATGAGATGATTTTTATCAGGAAGGTTCCTTGTCCACCCATGGGCTCTGATTGACAGAAGAATATGATGGAGCTCTTCATTTTCTGTAAGAACAAACCCTCCTTCCATGGTTGAAATGTGATGGCTGAAAAAAGTGGAGAATGTGCCCATAATCCCGAAAGTGCCTGCCATTTTATTGTCAAAAGTGGCTCCCATTGACTCACAGTTATCCTCCAGGAGGTAAATATTCTTCCCTTCAACAATCTTATTAAGGGCATTAAAATCATTTGGATTACCCAGCAGGTTTACGGCAAAGATCAGCCTTGTCTTATCAGTAATGGCCGAAGCCACCTCGTTCAGATCAAAGTTCAGGGTCTCAGGATTAATGTCTACAAACTTCAGTTTGAGACCATACTGCTGCAAAGGAGCATAGGTAGTAGACCAGGAAACTGCAGGAACGATGACTTCATCCCCTCTTTTCAGCTTATTCTCCTTGACAAAAAACAAGGCCGCCACTGCCAGAAGATTGGCTGATGACCCTGAGTTTACCATAACAGCGTATTTAGAACCAAACCATTGTGCTGCCCGGGCTTCAAATTCAGAAACACGGGCTCCCATAGTAAAGCGTCCGCTCTTCATTACTTCCTGCATGGCCTCCAACTCTGCGTTGTCCCAGGACTCACATGCCAGTGGATAATTAATTTTCATTGGCTAATAGCTCTTGATAGTATTGATAAGTTTCTCTGATACCTGTTTCCAGGTCGTATGTACTCTTAACTCCCAGCTCATTCATAATGGAGATATCGACAAGTTTCTGCCTCATCCCCTCAGGCTTTGTAGTGTCGTATTGAAACTCTGCCTCATAACCCAGTACCTCAGCTACTTTTTCGTAATACTCTTTGATGGAGTGGTCATAGCCGATGCCTACATTCATGACAGATGGCATTTGATCAAATTTATCTACCAGTTGCCATACGACTCCGGCAAAATCAGTGGCATACATGAACTCCCTTCGGACACTGCCGGTACCCCAGATTACCACATCATTTCCGGTGCGTTTACTCTCAAGTACTTTTAAGACAATTGCGGGAATCAGGTGCGATTTAATCGGGTCAAATTTGTCCCACTTTCCATAAAGGTTACAGGGCACAATGGTTTTATAGCTTAGCTCCTCGTCTGTATTACTGATGAAATCACACAGCTTATAGGCATAACTCTTGGCAATAGCGTAGCCTTCGTTGGTAGGTTCAAAAGGACCCGAAAGCAGACTTTCTTCTTTGAGCGGATTTACGGCTTCACGCGGGTACATGCAGGAGCTACCCAGGTTAATCATCTTTTTGATTCTCAGCTCTTTTGCTGCATTGATCAAATGATCTGCCATCAGTGTGTTTTCTCTCAAAAACTCTACCGGATGGTTAATATTTTCCTGAATACCGCCCACTCTTCCGGCACAGTGAATAATCATATCAGGTCTGCGCGCTTTCAGGTATGATGCTACCTGCTCTTTGGAGAGCAGGTTAAGTTCTTTACTCGTTGGCTTTAGCAGATCATGTTGTGTAGGGCAGGTATCTGACAAGTTTCTTCCCACCATACCAGTGGCACCGGTAATTAGTATTCTCATAAATGCTTATAGGTGAATATTGACAAAGCTCAAAAGAAGCATGAGCATGACTTATTTCCGGGTAAAGAGGCCTTTGGAGATAACAAACCCCATTGATAACAGAAGCCCCACTGCAAAGAACCCGATCACAATGATTTTTCTCTTAGGTGAATAGCGAAGGGGAGGGATACTGATAGGCTCTATTTCCACAAAAACCTGCGTGGCTTCTTCTACTTTTATTTTGGCATCCTCCAGTTGCTGGGCTAATGCACTGTATACATTGAATGCCAGGTCATGTTCATTCTGAAGCCTGGTTTGTTCAGCCTGCGCTCCCTTCATAGAGAGACGTATATTTCCATCCAGGAAGTTTGAAAGTTCCTTTTGCTTTTCTTCATAAGCTGCCTTCTTGATATCTACCTGAGAAGAGATAAAATCAAGCTGCCTCTGATCTTTGGCTTTGTAGTATTCTATCACATAGTTGGTTATGTATTCTCTGGTGAATTTCGCTACCTGGGCGCTTACCACCGCATCCTGCATTTTCGCGAAGATGGAAACATAACCAAACTGCCTGTCCACCGATACACTGATACGGCTTCTGAGCTCTTTCAGAATAAGCGTTTCCGGTTGGCTAAGCCTTATAAAGTCATTTGCCTGTTCGACCTCCGTTGCCAGTTTGGGCTGCTCATCAGAGCCAAACCATACAGTCGGTCTGCTCATCACCCATCCTACAATTCCCAGGTCTGCGTGCTCGCTGAAATATGTTCCCAAAGTCATGGTTTCATTCAGGCGCTCGAAGTAGTACTCCTGATCTCTGAGCTCAATAAGAAAGCTCGTAGAACCTACTATACCTGCATAGAGTTCAGGGTTAATCCCTTCCTCTCCTCCGGCAATACCTGAAAGGTTTATACCAGCCAGACCAGCCAGATTACCAAGAGAACCGATTCCTGAACTTGATTGGGCTTCAGGGAGAAGCACCGTACCGGATTGCCATTCTTTAGGAGCTGTCAATGCATAAATGACACCAATGACAATAAATACTGCGCAAACCTTAATAATAAATGATTTGCGGGTCCAAACCATGGTATACAGCTCGGCTATCGATATGTCTTGAGATTTCAAATCCTTATTCGTTTAATCTGCTAATTGCTCAATCGATCTATCACCAAAGCCAGTGTGGCCACTGATCCGGTAGCGGCTATAATAGATTGCAAATTGATCCCTGGTCTTTCAGGTTTTCTACTGACAAGAATGGTTGAGCCAGGTTCCACTTTTGGGAAAAACTTGAAGAATAAAAACCTGCGCGTTTGTCTTCTTCTACCATTAGGATACTGTACATAGCTACGCCCCTTTTTGGCATTTGATGTAAAACCTCCGGATTCATTGATGTAGTCTTTGAAAGTCATAGAGGCATCATAACGTACGTTCAGAGGCGATATTACCTCTCCGGCTACTCTTACAGTTTCGAGTTTGGGAGGTATAGAAATAACATCTCCTTCTCTCATAATGAAATCATATTTAGAACCCGGATTGCTCAGAATTTCATTCAGATCGAGGATGGTTGGTTCTTCTTCCGGTAGCTCTTCATCTGATGAGATTGAGTCGGAAGCAACAATCTCCTGGGTCAATTCCCTCGTGACACGCAGCCCGACAGCTTCTTCTTTCTGGGCTTTTCTTCTCTTGATGTCTTCTTCAATTTCTCCCAGCCTCTCAAAGAGTTCACGCCTGGCCTGATTGAAGTTATCCGAGGTATCGGCCTCAATCTTCTTTCTTAATTCATCAAGCTTTTCAAGATTAACCTCTGAGTCAGTCAGTTTTTCGGCAAACTCTGTTTTTCTGATAAGAATGGCACCTTCCGGATAGGCATATTTTGTTAGTCCCTGCGCACGCGTGATGATATCTGAGATTCTTTCATCTTTTCTGCTCAGTGAGTATACTCCGGGGCTCATCACCTCTCCTTCTACCTTTACCTGCTGCTGGATATTATAGTTTTGCGTTCTTCTGATATATATCTGGTCGAAAGGCTGAATGAAAATACCACTGCCATTGGCCAGGTTGAGCGATTCATCGATATCCATGGTGATAATCTCAGACAATCGGTCTTCAGCGCCTTCCTTGTTTCTTCTTGATATCTCTACACTGGCACCTGAAGCACCCTGGGCAAGTCCTCCGGCCAGAATTATCAGGTCTTCAACAGTCATTCTTTCGAAGAAATTATATACGCCTGACCTGGCTACCTCTCCGATAATCTCTACATAAAACTCCTCATTAAGGTCGTAAATGGAGCTTATTTTCACCCTGTCTTCGCGTTGGAGCAGAATGTCCTCATCGGCTCCGCTAAGCACGCGACCAAGATCAAAGGGGATGGTTTCCTGAGAAAAATCGTCTCTCATTCGGTAAATCGTACCCCGGGTCATATAAGCACTGCCTTTAGGCCCGTTCGCCTTCTCTATGAGTTGTCTCACTGTAAGTCCTTCAGTGAGTTGATACTCTCCCTCAAGAAAAACAGCACCTTCAATCAGGACACGGTTGTTATACTGGTTATCTATTGTTCTGACAACCACGTTATCCCCGTCCTGCAGCTCGACTTTATCAAAATCTTCCAGGGTCACATTCAATATCTGTCTGCCGCTGTTTCCGTTTCTCCAAACGGTAATAAAAGACTTGAATGCCTCACTACCGAAACCTCCGGCATACTTTAACAGATCCGAGAACTTTTCTCCTTCCTTGAATTCATAGATGCCCGGGCGTTTTACCTCACCCTCAACCTCTACCTTAGCATGGTATAATTTTACAATGACTACGTCTCCATCACGCAGTAACTCATCATTGGGCCTGATGCCGTCCACCAAAAAATCATAGAGATCAATTTCTGCCTTAAGCTTGTTATCCCTCATAAGTTTGACAGAACGGAAAGTACCGTCCTTCTCAGGGCCTCCGGCTGCATGCAATGCCGTAAAAACACTTGACAGAGAATTTAGTGCATAATTACCGGGACTGTTGACCTCACCTACAATCGTAACATTAATAGTTCGGATATTTCCCAGACTCACCTGATAAAAGATAGTAGGCTCCTGGCCATTGGAAGACTTTAACCCCCCATACACCTGACTCAGCCGATTGATGATCTTTTTTTCGGCCGCCTCTATGGTCAGCCCGTTCACATATACGGGGCTTAAATCTTCCGGCCTGACTGAGCCTTCAGGGCTCACTTTCAGGCTCCAGTACTGCTGTGTGGCCCCCCATAAATCGACTACGATCTCATCCCCCGGGCCAAGTACATAGTTCTTAGGAGTAGGTATGTTAAGATTAGGTGTAAAATTGAGGTTTTCAGATCTGAATAAAGAAAACCCGAATATCTTCTCTTCTTCTTCTGTAGGTACCTCAAAAGCCTCAGGACTGACAAGGCGACCAAAAATTTCATCCTCTGATTGTATCGGAATAGTTCTTCCTGCCAGCATTTGACCTTGATCTAACTGCTGATCACTGCCTGTAACAACTCCCAGTTGCTCAACTCTTCTTCTCAGCTTCACTATTTCACTTTCGGGCATTCCTCTTTGTCTCGCAAATGCTTCCAGCTGACTTTGTGTATATCCACTGTTTTGTGCCTGCCTGACATAGTTCAGTAATTGCTCATCAGAAAAATCATCAACGTTGATAGTTGTTAAATCTGTGTTGCTCAATGACTGCGCGTAGCTCTCTGGAGTACTATAGAACAGGAAAGTCAAAATTATCCCACTGAGTAAGACCTTGGCCAGCAGGTTCATTGGATTGCCACTTGAACAGGCTGTCAACTTCATCATTGGTCTGGACATTGGTTTAGCATTTTTCTCCGGTTTCGGATACATTACAATTTTCTTTAGTTCCGGCTACTTATCTGGCCAGATCAAGCTTATTAATAGAAACTTCTGCCTGGAGTTCCAGACCCAGGCTTTGAAGTTGTAAGAGCGCCTTATTACCCCTTCTTTCGACAACGACTCCTTCCTCACCTCTCAGAGGTCCGGCACTTATCATGGCCCGGTCTCCTGCAGCAATGGCTACAGATTTTATTTCCTGAGGAAACTCCTGCAAGAACAGCTTAATGGCATCAATCTCATTTTGACGAATGACCACAGGTTTTTTAAGCCAGAAGACCGAGCTTACGATAGATGGATCAGTGAGTATCTGCTGCCTTTCAGCCTCATTCACCCTGGCAAAAATGTAGGATGAAAAAACAGGTTCTTTGATCTTCTTCTTCCTGTCTGACCATTGCTTTATTACAGTGGTAGTAGGACAGTATACCTCCAGACCTTTAGACAAAAGCCTTTCTGCCGCCTTTTTCTCATTCCTGGGCTTGGTATAAAAAGCCGTCCAATATGTATCTTTCTTAATGCTCATGCCAAAGAAGAAGATATGATTCACTTCCAAACTCCAGCGAGGCAGACTCTGACTCGGAGTAAATAATGTACTGTATTTTCTTGTTAATAAGATCCTCTGCTTTTTTACTTAACTGAACGAGGTACGACCTGTCGGGCTCCCCGATTAACACCAGGCTCACCACATCAGATTGTTTTCCTTTTGCCAGATCACCCGTGAGATACACCTTTTTTAGATCACCCAGTTTCTCAATTACATCCTCTACTACCTGATGCAATCCGGTTTGCTTAAGCAGTATACTCCTTACCTCTTTAAAAAGGGGAAAGCTGCTATTTGCCTTGTAAAATCTTTTGTTTCCGACATACTCAGAATCAAGCATACCGGCAGCGTGAAACCTGTTAAGCTCAAGCCTGACAGAGTTGGTACTCTCATTCAATTCATCAGCCAGCTCTCGCATATAGGACTGAGAATCAGGGTTCAGAAAAAACCTGAGTAATAAACGTATTCTTGTCTTGGATGAAATTAGAGCCTCAAGCATAGGACTGTAGATATATGGCAGGCTTCTGTCAGGGACCGGATACAGCTTCGCCACCTGAGTCACACAGACTCATTACGAATAACGAGTAACAAAATTACTCATTATTTGTTAGAAACAAATAAATGGGAGAAAATTCTACTTTTAACAAAAGCAGACTATTGTGTGCAAAAGGGGTATTCAGGCCTGTTTTTAGCGATTAATGAACTCAATCACCTTAGAGATAATCAGCTCCTGCTGCTCATCTTCCATCTCAGTGTGAATAGGAAAGGAAATAACCCTGGAGCAAAGGTCTTCAGTTACTTCAAAATCTCCTTTCTGGTATCCGTAGTATTGATATGCCTTTTGCAAATGGTTAGGCACCGGATAGTAAATCATAGAAGGAATTCCCTCTTCGGTGAGAAAAGCATTGAGCCCGTCTCGGTCTATTCCATCTGCAAGTTTGACCGTGTACTGATGAAAAACATGGGTGGAGAAAGGAGACCTGTATGGAGGGGTGATCACTCCCGTGGCTCCAAATGCCTTATCGTATCTGTCAGCCACAGCTCTCCTTGCAGCATTGTATCGGTCCAGGTGCTTAAGCTTAACTTTGAGAACAGCTGCCTGGAGCGAATCCAGCCTTGAATTGACACCAATGGAGTCGTGATAGTATCTTTTACTCTGGCCGTGATTGACAATCATCCGAATTTTGGAAGCCAGTTCGTCATCATTCGTAAACACAGCTCCTCCGTCACCATAGCAACCCAGATTTTTAGAAGGGAAAAATGAAGTAGCCCCCGCATTGCCAATGGTGCCGGCCTTTACAGTACGCCCATCAGCATACGTGTAATCGGCCCCTATCGCCTGTGCCGTATCTTCCAACACTACCAGGTTATTTCGCCCGGCCACCTCCATGAGGCGTTCCATATCAGCGCATTGCCCGTAAAGATGCACAGGCACAATAGCAACCGAGTTGTCAGTAATTTTCGATTCAAGGTCTTCAATATCAATATTGAAAGAGTCTGGGTAGGCTTCGACAAACACCGGTTTAAACCCAAGCAGCGCAATCACTTCAACCGTGGCAACATAGGTATAGGAAGGAACCAAAACTTCAGCTCCTTTCGGAAAATTATATGCCATCATGATCACCTGCAGGGCATCCGTCCCATTGGCACAGGGGATCACATGTTTCACATCCAGATAGGCCTCCAGATCAGCCTGAAATTCTTTTACCAGCGGTCCGTTAATGAACATGGCAGTATCCAGCACTCTGTCAAACTCTGCCTTTACCTCTTCCTTGATGTCCTCATACTGGCTGATTAAATCAACCATCTGAATCTTTTTCATGCTTCTATCTTTTTTGAAAACGGATGTATTGTCAATGGCATTTTTGCCAATGGGTGGTAATCACCTTCCAGTTTTGCGGTTTGTTTGTGCCTGATATCATGAACAATCTGAATGGCTTGCCGGGTTTCTTCAACGCCATATCCATCACCTTTCAGGATATTGACATAAGCGGTGGTATGCAGGTCAGCAAAACCTCCGCTGAACTCCAGTTCTTCGCCTTCGACCGTAATAGAACGATAAGTACGTTGCCCCTTTTCCCTGATACTTTGTGGCAGGGTTTCTTCATTTATTGAAAGGAACCACCGCACATTGGCCCTGCCAAGCTCTAGAAAACCCGAGGCTCTGTCATGTTCATGCAGATGAACTTTGTTTGACTTCACCTCTCCGAAGATCCAGCTGAGCATATCAAAGAAATGAACTCCTATGTTGGTAGCTATACCACCAGACTTCTGAGTATCTCCTTTCCAGGAGGTATAATACCAATGTCCGCGGGAGGTAAGGTAGGTAAGGTCAATATCGTATATCTTATCAGCAGGCCCTTTTTCAATCTTTTCTTTCAGGGCGATGATACTGGGGTGAACCCTCAGCTGTAAAATGTTCCAGATACGTTTACCTGTATTCTCCTCAATTTTTTTGAGAAAATCTATATTCCATGGATTCAGCACCAACGGCTTTTCGCAAATGGCATCAGAGCCAGCTCTCAAGGCCATTCTGATGTGAGCATCATGCAAATAGTTAGGAGTACAGATACTGGTATAGTCAAGCTGAATTCCTTTTTCATATCTGAGCTTTTCGATATGCCTGTCAAAACGCTCATACTCCACAAAAAAGTCCGCCTGAGGGAAATAAGAATCCATCACACCCACACTGTCAAACACATCAAAAGCCGCCAGTAAAGAGTTGTTGGTTTCCTTGATGGCCTTTAAGTGCCTTGGAGCTATATAGCCGGCCGCTCCTATGAGTGCAAAGTTCTTCATCTAAATTTTAGTAACCTTGTTATCTGCGAGTTTGTATTGCTCTCCTGATTCTTCACATGTCGCACGCCCATGATCATCGAAGTCCAAACGATGACCATATTCGCTCATCCACCCGATTTGTCTTCCCGGGTTACCCACAACCAGGGCATAAGAAGGCACTTCTTTGGTAATCACTGTACCAGCTCCGATAAAGGCAAATTCCCCTATATCATTGCCACAGACAATAGTGGCATTAGCCCCTATAGAGGCCCCTTTCCGTACAACAGTTTTCAGGTATTGCCCTCTGCGATTCACGGCACTTCTCGGATTCATGACATTGGTAAATACCATAGAAGGCCCCAGAAAAACATCGTCTTCACAGTGCACACCTGTATAAATGCTCACATTATTCTGGACTTTCACGTTGTTACCGAGGGTTACTTCCGGACTGACCACCACATTCTGGCCAATATTGCAGTTCTGACCAATGGCACAACCAGGCATAACATGAGAAAAGTGCCATATTTTGGTACCATCACCTATTACTGACCCTTCGTCAATTACGGCAGTCTCATGGCTGAAAAAAGACATATCAGATATTATAAAACTCTCTGTACCAGTCAACAAATCTGCCAACGCCTGTTTCAAGAGGTGTACCAGGCTGATAACCCAGGTTATCTATCAGACTTTGAACATCTGCATAGGTAGCACTTACATCGCCAGCCTGCATAGGCATGAAATTCTTCCTGGCCTCTTTGCCCAGACATTTCTCAATAATGGACACAAAGTCCATAAGCTTGACAGGAGCATTGTTGCCTATATTATAAATGGCATAAGGAGCACGGGAGCTGGAGGGGTCTGGCTGTACACCTGACCAGTCGGCATTTCCCTGTGGGGCATTGTCATTCACCCTGACTACACCTTCTACAATATCATCTACATAGGTAAAGTCTCTCGACATATTGCCATTATTGAAGATGTTTATAGGCTCATCTTCTAAAATGGCTTTCGTAAACAGGAACAAAGCCATATCAGGCCTTCCCCATGGGCCATAAACCGTGAAAAACCTAAGCCCGGTAGTTGGCAAACCAAACAAATGACTATAAGTATGCGCCATGAGCTCATTGCTCTTCTTACTGGCGGCATACAAACTTATCGGATGATCTACATTATGCTTTACCGAAAAGGGCCTGGTTTCGTTAAGCCCGTAAACAGATGAACTACTGGCATAAGAGAGGTGCTTAACACCATTGTGCCGGCAGGCTTCCAGGATATTTACAAACCCGATGATATTGCTATCCACATAAGCTCTCGGGTTTTCCAGGCTGTACCTCACTCCGGCCTGTGCCGCCAGGTTCACTACAGTGTCAAACTTTTCACGCTCAAACAACGCGTTCAGAGCTTCGGCATCCTCAAGGTTTAACTGAACGAAACGATAGTTCGGGTATTTGCTACTCTGAACCTCTTTGTTGTAATCAATTTCCTCTTTTTGGATACCTGTCTGATCTAACCGACCATATTTAACGCGAAGGTCATAGTAGTCGTTAATACTATCCAGGCCTACCACTTCATCACCCCTGTCCAACAATTTTTGAGCCAGATGAAATCCTATAAACCCTGCGGTACCTGTAATAAGTGTCTTTGCCATTATAATCTGGAAGTAACTTTGTCTTTGGGGAAAAATGATTTAACGTCATAAATCACGGCATCCTCTTTCACTTTGTCAAGAACACCCGCGCTGAACTCCTTATGCGCAACTGCCAGTACAATACCATCGTATTGCTCCATATCTGCAGACTCCAGTAAATCAAGACCGTATTCATGCTTAACCTCCTCGGCATTGGCCCATGGATCATAAACGTCTACACCGACACCAAAGTCCTGAAGTTCAAGCACGATATCAATTACTCTTGAATTTCTGATATCGGGACAGTTTTCCTTAAACGTGATGCCCATAACCAGCACTTTTGATTCGTTGACCACCTTACCTGATTTCATCAGAAGTTTCACGACCTGACTTCCTACATAAGGGCCTATGGAATTGTTCAACCTTCTTCCTGCCAGGAGAATCTGTGGATAGTACCCCACTTTTTTAGCCTTTTGAGCCAGATAGTAAGGATCAACCCCGATGCAGTGTCCTCCCACCAATCCGGGTCTGAACGGCAGGAAATTCCATTTTGTTCCTGCTGCTTCCAGTACATCTACTGTATCTATCTTCATTTTATTGAAGATCATGGCCAACTCATTGACGAATGCTATGTTGATATCACGCTGAGAGTTTTCTATCACCTTTGCCGCTTCAGCTACCTTGATACTGGCTGCCTTATAAGTTCCGGCTGTAATCACACTCTTGTAGAGCTGATCAACTTCTTCTGCTATTTCAGGGGTAGATCCGGACGTTACCTTCAGAATTTTCTTGACGGTATGCTCTTTATCTCCGGGATTAATTCTTTCCGGTGAATAGCCACAGAAGAAACCCTGATTGTATTTGAGTCCTGAGAACTTCTCCAATACCGGTACACATTCTTCTTCCGTTGCTCCAGGATAGACAGTGGACTCGTATATCACAATATCTCCCTCGGCTAATACAGCTCCTACAGTTTCGGATGCCTTGATCAAAGGTGTAAGATCGGGATTGTGATCGTCATCTATGGGAGTGGGTACCGTAACGATGTAAACATTGCACCCCTTTATATCTTCGATTTTGCTGGTGTTGTACAAACCCGGAGCTCCCTCCCTGGTACTCAACACAGATTTCAACAGATCGTCTTCTACCTCCAGTGTGTGGTCGTGTCCGTTGTTCAGTTCGGCAATTCGGGGTTGGTTGATATCAAAACCGAGCACCTTATATTTCTCGGCAAAAGCTACAGCCAGTGGCAATCCAACATAACCCAGACCGATAATAGCAATTCTATATTCTGACATTTTGTTTTATTCAGCCTTAAAATAAGGGTTTAGTAAATTCCCTTTGTTGTATTCAAGGGAGGTTCCATCCTGACGAACTACCTTCCCCCCGATTGCACGCAATACGGCATGTGCAGCAGCAGTATCCCATTCCATGGTAGGAGCGAACCTGGGGTACACATCAGCCAAACCCTCAGCGATCACCATAAACTTCAAGGAGCTACCCATGCTCACTATTTCCGGTGAAATCAGCTGATCAAGAAAAGCCTGTGTATCGTCATTCAGATGCGACCTTGAAGCTACTACTCTTAAACCAGGCCGTGATAAATCAAGCGCCTCTCTGTTTTGTAATTCGGATATGCTATCCCCTATAGTCAGCGTACCTCCAAGGCCATCAACTCCTGCATATAGCTTATCCAAAACAGGTGCGTATACTACCCCTAAAACAGGACTCCCGTTATGCACAAGGGCGATATTGACGGTAAACTCACCGTTTCTCTTGATAAACTCTTTGGTGCCGTCAAGCGGATCCACCACCCAAAGGTATTCCCAGTTTTTTCTTTCCTCGTAAGGTATATCCCTGCCTTCTTCACTGAGCACGGGAATCTCTGTTGGCTCCAAAAAAGACATGATTACCTCATGCGCAGCTTTGTCAGCCCTGGTCAGCGGAGAGTTATCTCCTTTGAGCTCGATGGAAAAGTCATCAGAATTATAAATTTCCAGAATCTTATCGCCAGCCCGCAAACTTGCCTCTTTGGCGATACCCAGTAGTTCAGAAAGTTCTTCCGCCTTCATCATCAAATGATCATTCCCGCAGCTACGGTCTCGTTCGTTGAATCATCCACCAAAATTACAGACCCTGTAAGCCTGTTCTTTCTGTAAGAGTCTTTCATCAAAGGTTTTGTGGTACGCACAGAAACTCTGAGAATATCGTTCATCTTAATTTCGGTTTCCTCCTCATTGCGATGAAGTGTATTGATATCCAGCTTGTACTGAACGTTGCTTATCATGGCCTTTACCTCATTGCTGGCGTGCATCAAAGTAAACTTAGCCCTTGGCATGGGGCCTCTCTGATTAAACCAGCAGAGCATAATATCCACTTCCTGACTTACATCAGGCCTGTTGTGAGCACGGACAATCATATCACCTCGTCCCACATCAATATCATCTTCAAGGGTCATGGTAACAGACATAGGAGCAAAAGCTTCTTCTACCTCACCTGTCATGGTATGAATACCCTGAATTCTTGAAGTAAAACCAGAAGGCAATACCGCCACCTCATCTCCTTTTTTGAACACACCTCCGGCCACACGACCTGCATAGCCTCTGAAGTCATGATATTCATCTTGCTTCGGACGAATTACAGTTTGCACAGGGAAGCGACAATCAATATGGTTCTGGTCGCTTGCGATATGTATGTTTTCCAGTGTGTACAGAAGGGTTGAGCCTTCGTACCAGGACATGTTTTCTGACTTGTTAACCACGTTATCCCCCTTCAGAGCACTGATAGGAATAAACCTGATATCCTGCACGTCCAGTTTGGCAGCAAAAGACTCATACTCTGATTTTATCTTCTCGAAAGCCTCTTCGCTGTAATCAACCAAATCCATTTTGTTGACACATACCACCAGGTGTGGAATCTGCAACAATGAAGCTATAAAGCTATGGCGACAGGTTTGCTCTACTACTCCGTGCCTGGCATCGATAAGAATCAGTGCCAGGTTAGCCGTAGATGCTCCGGTAACCATGTTTCGGGTATACTGAATATGTCCGGGAGTATCGGCAATGATGAATTTACGCTTGGGTGTCGCGAAATAGCGGTAGGCCACGTCAATTGTAATGCCCTGCTCTCTTTCATCTCTGAGGCCATCCGTCAGAAGTGCCAGATCGGTGTGATCCAGACCTCTTTTCTTACTGGAGTTCTCTACCTGATCAAGCTGGTCTTCGAAAATCGACTTACTATCATAAAGCAACCTTCCGATCAGCGTACTTTTTCCATCATCTACACTTCCTGCCGTGGTAAAACGCAGGAGTTCCATATTTAAATAAGCATTATCCATTAAAAGTAGCCCTCCTTTTTGCGGTCTTCCATTGATGTCTCTGAGCGTTTGTCATCTGCCCTGTTTCCTCTTTCAGTCTGACGGGCAGCAGCCACTTCAGCTACAATTTTCTCCAGTGTATCAGCATCTGACTCGTCTCCTCCTGTGATCGTAATATCACCCAGGGTACGGAATCGGATTTTCTTTCTTACTACTTCTTCTCCTTCTCTGAGCTTGATATGTTCTGAGTTTGGCAACCAGGTACCGCCTCTTCTTATCACATCGCGTTCGTGCGCTATATATAAAGAAGGTATGGCAATGTTCTCAGCGAGAATATATTGCCAGACATCCATTTCAGTCCAGTTACTGATAGGGAATACACGAAAGTGCTCCCCGAAATTCTTTTTGCCATTGAAGATGTTCCAAAGTTCAGGTCGTTGATTCTTCGGGTCCCACTGACCAAAATCATCACGATGCGAAAAAAATCGCTCTTTCGCTCTGGCTTTTTCCTCATCTCTTCTGGCTCCTCCCATCAGGGCATCAAAACCATTTTCTTCAATGGCGTCCAGCAGGGTAGTAATCTGCAACCAGTTTCTGGAAGCATCTTTACCGGTCTCCTCTCTCACACGGCCCTTATCGATGGAGTCTTGCACCAATGGCACAACCAGCTCTGCGCCAATTTCCTCAGCAAGATTATTTCTGAATTCTAAAGTCTCCGGAAAGTTATGTCCCGTATCTATATGCACCAGCGGAAAAGGAATTCTTGCAGGCCAGAAAGCTTTCCTGGCCAGATGAGTCACAACAATAGAATCCTTACCACCTGAAAACAAAATCCCAGGTTTTTCGAACTGAGCGAAAACTTCACGAATCACATAAATAGCTTCTGATTCCAGCTCCTTTAAGTGAGTCAAATTATACTTCGACATTCGCTTCTACACTAATTTTTGGTTCAACATACTCCAGCAGATTTGAAAGAAGGATCTTTGCATCTACCTCTGCTGTTTTTAAAATAATATCAGCCTTTTCAGGCTTTTCAAAAGGTGAGTCAATCCCGGTGAAGTTCTTAATCTTACCTTCTCTCGCCTTTTTATACAGTCCTTTCACATCACGCTGTTCGCATACCTCCAGCGGACAATCCACAAAGACTTCAACAAAATTTTCTGCTCCCACCAGCTGTTTCACCTGCTCTCTGTCTTTGGCAAAAGGAGATACGAAAGCGGAAAGCACGATCACTCCTGAATCCAGGAAAAGTCGGGACACCTCACCGATTCTGCGAATGTTTTCCATCCTGTCTTCTTCTGTAAAAGCAAGATCGTTGCAAAGCCCGTGGCGAATGTTGTCGCCATCCAGAATGTAGGTTTTGTAACCTGTGGCATGTAGCTCTGATTCCAGCAGGTTGGCCATGGTAGACTTACCTGAACCGGAAAGACCGGTAAACCAGATCAGGAGTGGCTTCTGTTTCAGCAGTGATTGTCGCTTTTGACTATCGATCTTAAAGTTTTGGTGGATGATATTTTCTGACACCTTTTCTGCCCTTTCTTTTCGATTTTTTCTTTCTTTTCTTCGATCCAGACCAAAGTTGATTTTGTACCATACCCTTTCATGGAAATAGTATAGAATCATTTTTGTCACAACCTCTGCGGCCCCTATCTTGAATCCGGTAGCAGGATCTCCGGAAATAACCCATGCCAGTATCATGGTATCGATCGTACCAACAACCCTCCAGGTAATTGTTTTGGCAAGGTGCCTGACTCTGCTATCGGCCATTTAGCGCTCTGTTTCTTAAAAGGTTACAAACCTAGTATATATCTTTGCTTTCTTAAATGGAAAAGGCGCAAATTTTCGAATTAATAAAAAAAGAAATTCTCACCGAATGGCGTCAACGCTATGCCATTAATGGGATGCTTCTTTACCTGATCAGCACGATTTTTGTGTGCTACATGAGCTTCAATCTCAAGGCAGGTGTTATAGATAACATCACATGGAATGCACTTTTCTGGATCATTATTCTCTTTACCAGCGTCAATACCGTTGCCAAGAGTTTTATCCAGGAATCTCAGGGCCGGCAGCTCTATTTCTACTCAATTGCCAGCCCGGAAGCCATCATCCTTTCCAAAGTAATCTATAACACTACGCTCTCGGTAATCTTAGCCCTACTTGGTTTTGTTTTTTATGGATTGGTCATGTCCGGAGGCATCTGGAGCATAGATGGCATGGACTATGGTTACTTCCTTCTGGCCATCATACTCGGCTCAATGGGCTTTGCCAGCTGCCTCACCATGGTGTCTGCCATAGCTTCCAAAGCACAGAACAGCACCTCATTGATGGCCATATTGAGTTTCCCGGTGATCATACCTCTCATTCTCGTGGTGATCAAACTCTCTAAAAATGCAATGGATGGCCTGGACCGGGCTTCCAGTACCAATGAAATTATTACGCTGCTGGCCATCAATGCTATCACACTGGCCATTTCTTACATTTTATTCCCCTACCTCTGGCGAAGCTAACCCTCTTTATATAAAGGCTTACTAATTAGATTAATTGGGCTTTGGTTAATAATTTTGCGGCCAAAGGGTTAGGCAAACCTATTGAGAAACCGTTTGCTAGGTAATCGGGCCGGTAAAAGCCCGGACAACAGCCAAATAAAGGTGTAGGACATGAAAAAAAACTGGTGGAAAATATTAGCGGTGGCTTTACTCCTGTTTACCATTATTGCAGGACTCCTTTCAGATGTACCCAGGCTGGCCATTTTGAATGAAACTATTCGCAATCAGCACTTCCATGTGACTATGTGGTTTGGCATGATCATTTTGCTCACAGGCTCTCTGGTATATGCCATCAAGCACCTCCGCACCGGCAATATCGATTTCGATGATAAATCTGTAGAGCTGGCCAATGCGGGTATTCTTTTCGGAGTACTCGGACTACTGACTGGAATGCTTTGGGCCAAATATGCCTGGGGCGAGTGGTGGAGCGGTGACCCGAAGCAAAATTCAGCCGCCATTTGTATGCTCATTTACTTTGCCTACCTCGTGTTACGCAATTCCATGGAAGACGAACAACAACGCGGAAGAGTAAGTGGTGTATATAATGTATTCGCTTATGCAGCCATGATTCCCTTACTCTTCATTCTCCCGAGAATGACAGATTCCCTGCACCCTGGAAACGGGGGTAATCCGGGTTTTAATTTTTACGACCTCGACAGCAAGCTTAGAATGGTTTTCTACCCTGCCGTTATCGGGTGGACCCTTCTGGGTGTATGGCTGGCAGAACTCAGATTAAGAACTAAAAGAATTTCCAGAGCACTAGAAGAAAATTGATATGAAAAAGTATCTGATTACAGCATTACTACTGCTAGGCCTGAATGTAGTGGCTCAGGACCCGGCCGATCTCAAAGCCGGAGAAAAGTACGCGATCACCGAGGCTGACTATGCCAATGACACCGTGGAAATGGCAGATGTCATGCGTTCGAATGGTAAGATTTACGTAGTGGTGGGTGTTATCCTCATCATCTTTGCCGGCATTGTTTTCTACATGGTCAAAGTGGACCGTAAACTTTCCAAAATAGAAGGCGAGGTTTTTAAGGAAAAGGTTAATTCTTAGGCGTTTGTGTCTTAATTTTGCGCAGCCAAACAAAAGCTGTGCGAAGGCACGGTAGATAAGGCAATGGGAGAAGCCCATCCGATGTATAATATCATTCTTTTCTAAACATTAGGAGTATGAAGAAATCAAGCATTATCGGTTTAATAGTCATAGCAGTAGCTGTGACTGTAATTATCTCTACCTCAGCAGATGCCAGTGCCTACCTCACTTTCGATGAAGCCTATGAGTTGGCTGAAAGAGGCAAATCAAAAAAAATCCATGTAGTCGGGCAGTTGAAAAAAGACGCCAGCGGTAAGCCCACCGGCATCTATGCAGGCCCCAATAAACTCTCTGTTTCCTTTGTTATGGTAGATAATAACATGAAGGAACAAACTGTGTATTACGATGAGCCCATGCCAGCCGATCTCCTGAGATCTGAACAGGTTGTGGTTGTGGGAAACTATCAGGACGAGCGCTTCATTGCCGACAGGATAGTTTTGAAATGCCCTTCGAAATACGAAGAAACTGAGCTTTAAGCACAGACTACCCTTTTCTCTTCATCTGAGTAAGAGCCTATGATCCATCAAAGCCTGGGAGATACCGGACACCTTCTTATTATCATCTCATTTGTTACCTCCCTGGTAGCAGCATTTGCCTACTTCAAGGCTACCGTCAATAAAGAAATTGGTACAGATTCCTGGATCAGTTTCGCGCGGATCACCTTCATCGTCCACGGGCTGGCCGTGATGGGAGTAGTTTCAGTTCTCTTCTACATTATTTACAATAACTACTTCGAGTACCACTACGCCTGGAGCCATTCCTCTGTCAATCTGGCTACTCACTACATGATTGCCTCCTTCTGGGAAGGTCAAGAGGGTAGCTTTATGGTATGGGCACTATGGCAGGCCATACTGGGCTTTGTTATCATTAAAACCAATAAGAAATGGGAGGCTCCGGTCATGACGGTCTTTGCCACGGTGCAGGCTTTCCTGGCCTCGATGATCCTGGGAGTGGTATTTGGTGATATAAAACTGGGGAGCTCTCCGTTTTTGCTACTCAAAGATGTAATCAATGATCCGATCTTTCTGATCAACCCTGATTTTGTACCTGAAGACGGTACAGGCCTCAACCCCCTGCTTCAAAACTATTGGATGGTCATTCACCCTCCAACACTCTTTCTGGGCTTTGCCACTACCCTCATTCCTTTTTCCTATGCCATAGCAGGATTATGGACAGGCAGATATAAAGAGTGGATCAGACCAGCACTGCCCTGGGCTATTTTCTCTGCCCTGACACTGGGCGTAGGCATTCTGATGGGAGGCTACTGGGCCTACGAAACCCTCAACTTCGGGGGCTACTGGAACTGGGATCCGGTTGAAAATGCCGTGTATGTGCCCTGGTTGATTCTGGTGGCTGGCATTCATACCATGATCACCTTTAAAAAGAGTGCCACTGCTCTCAAGACGTCTATCATCCTCGTGATAGCCACTTTTATTCTCATTCTCTACTCTACCTTTCTGACACGTAGCGGGATTCTGGGAGATACCTCTGTGCATTCCTTTACTGACCTTGGACTATCTGGTCAACTACTGATTTACCTGCTGTTTTTCCTG
Source organism: Roseivirga sp. UBA6061 (assembly GCA_002427745.1). Taxonomy (GTDB): domain Bacteria; phylum Bacteroidota; class Bacteroidia; order Cytophagales; family Cyclobacteriaceae; genus Roseivirga. The sequence goes on from DIYF01000177.1 coordinate 163,354, forward strand.
GCCGTTTCGATCATCTTTGCCGTCAGGGCCTGGGGGGAGATTCCCAGTTCTGAAAAAGAAGCTTCGGCCTATTCGAGAGAGTTCTGGATTTTTATAGGGGCTCTTACACTCTGTCTGATGGCCTTCCAGGTTATTATACCTACTTCCATACCCGTTTTTAATGAAATTATAGAGCTCTTCGGAAGGGTGTCCAATATTGCTCCACCGGCCGATCAGATTGAGTACTATTCCAAATTTCAGGTGTGGTTTGCCATAGCACTGGCCATTTTGTCGGGTACAGGCCAGTTCTTTTTCTGGAATAAGATGGACAAGAAGGAGTTTGCCAATGCTATCGCTATTCCGCTGATCATCTCACTGCTGCTATCAGCTATCATCTTTGTGGCAGCCAAAATCTTTAACCCTCTGTATATTCTTGTATTGGTAGCAGGTATCTATTCGATTGTTGCCAACGCCAATATTCTGATCAAGCTCTTTAAATCAAAAAGCTACAAGCTTACAGGGGGCTCAGTGGCTCACATAGGTATTGCCATGATGCTGGTGGGTATTATGTTCTCAGAAGGCTACTCCAAACCTATCTCCCTGAACACACTGACCATCAGCAAGGCCTGGACAGACGAGCAGAACTCTACCAACCTGCCGCTGTTTCTTAACCAGACCTCCTACATGGACAACTATGAGATTACCTACAGAAAGGAGCTCATAGAGGCCACTTACCTTCCTGAACTTATCAAGAAGTCTTATGTCGATGATACGGAAGACCCTTATTACAAAGTAGCCAGACAGTCCATTCTAATAAACGGAAAGACTTATGCCGAACCTGGAGACACCCTCTATTTCCAGACCCCGGAAAACACCTACTATCAAATAGATTTCAAGCACAGAGTCTCAGGCAAAACCTTCTCACTATTTCCAAGAATTCAGACAAATGAACAAATGGGCTCCGATGTGGTATCACCAGATGTCAAAAAACTGTGGAATCGTGATATCTATTCCTTTGTGTCAGTAAAACCACCCTTTGAAGAAGAGCTCGAATGGAGTGAGAAGGTAACGGAAGAGGTAAAAAAGGGAGACAGGTTCTTTGTGAACGACTATGTAGCCACTTTTGACGGCCTGGAGCGTGTCACCAAGGTAAGCTTTACGGAACTCCTGGGAGATGATATCGCTGTAAGGGCCAATATCACCGTACTGGCCGAGGATGGAGAAAAATACCTGGCCCAACCTCTCTATGTCATTAAAAATGGCAGAGTAGCTCAGGTGCCCGATGTGATCAAGGAAATAGCTTCAAAATTCCAAATCGAAAGCATCAACCCGGATAACGGCAGTGTTACCCTTGGGCTGAACACCACACAAAAGGATTACATCATCCTGAAAGCCCTGGAAAAACCGCATATCAACGTACTTTGGATCGGAACCTTAGTCATGGTACTGGGCTTTATCATCGCGATTCACAGACGATATATTGAATTCCAGATGATGAGAGATAAAGGCGTGGAATAGGCTCTTCGTCAAATCTTGATTTTCTTGGCTTACAAAATTGGCTAATTTGATCCTGATCAAATCAAACAAGCCATGAACTCGCGCAGATCCTTTATTCAAAAGTCTTTTCTCACCGCAGGAACACTTTCACTCAGCAGCTTTTTTCGTAAGAGCATGGCTGAAAATGTAAAGGAAGCACTGGTAGAACTTAACTCTCTCTCTCCGGCAGAAGCCGCTCAAAACGAAGACCTATGGGCGCGCATACAGCAGGCTTACACCACTTCTCCCACTATCATCAACCTGAACAACGGAGGAGTAAGCCCACAACCCAAAGTGGTGCAGGAAGCCGCCAACCGATACTATGCTTACGCCAATGAGGCTCCATCCTATTATATGTGGCGTATTCTGGATCAGGGGCGCGAACCGCTCAGAGCCAAGCTGGCCCACCTGGCAGGCTGCTCACCGGATGAGCTGGCCATTAACCGGAATACAACCGAGGCCATCAACACAGTCATCTTCGGACTCAACCTGAAAGCCGGAGATGAAGTAGTGCTGACCCGGTATGACTACCCTAACATGATCCACGCCTGGAAGCAGCGGGAAAGGCGGGACGGTATCGTGCTTAAGTGGCTGGACTTTGACATTCCTATGGAAAGTGATGACGAGGTGATCGGAAAGTTTCGTGCTGCCATCACGCCACGCACAAGGGTCTTCCATATCACACACATGATCAACTGGACCGGCCATATTATGCCTGCCAAAGCCCTTTGTAAGCTGGCCCGGGAAAATAATATTGACTCAGTGGTAGACGGAGCACACACCTTTGGGCACCTGAGCTTTAACATACCTGAACTCGGCTGCGACTATTTTGGTACGAGTCTTCACAAGTGGCTCTGCGCTCCTTTTGGTACGGGTATGCTGTATATCAGGAAAGAGAAAATCAAAGATGTATGGCCTCTGCTGGCCTCACCGGAAAATCAGGAAGATAACATCCGGAAGTTTGAGAATATAGGTACGAGGTCTTTTGCTACAGAACAAGCCATTGGCACAGCCATTAACTTTCATACGGCCATTGGCAGTGAACGAAAAGAAGCCAGACTCCAGTACCTGAAAGACTATTGGGTAAATCAGGTCAAAGATCTGGACAAGGTTCTTTTCTATACTTCCACCCGGAAAAACCTCAGTTGTGCTCTTTTCAACTTTGGTATAAAAGGTATGGATGCCAGTGCTGTTCACAACGAATTATTCAAAGGCTATAAAATTCACACCAGCCCCATTAAGTGGGAAAAAGTAAACGGCCCGAGGGTAACACCCCATGTATACACAACTCTCTATGATTTGGACAGGCTGGTAGAAGCAATCCAAAAAATGGCTAAATAGGGCTATGCAACAGAAAATTGTGATCATCGGTACCGGCAATGTGGCCTGGCACCTGAGTCTGGCTCTCGAAAATGCAGGGCATATCATCACGGCCGTTTACAGCAGAGACCTTCAAAAAGCCCAGCGATTCACCATGAATAGCTACCAGGCAGAGGCTACTAATCTTCTCGATTTTTCCCGCAGTGAAGCCCATATCTTTATCATGGCCGTTTCTGATGATGCGGTTGTCGATCTGGTAAAAGAGCTGATTTTACCTGATGGTGCCGTATTGGCACATACCTCGGGCACCTTGTCCATAAAGGCTCTGGGTTACGCAGCTACTGAAGACCTCGGTGTATTCTACCCCCTGCAAACCCTTAGCAAAGGAAAGCATGTAGACTTTCAATATGTGCCCATTTGCATAGAGGGAGAAACGCTTAAGGCTCAGAATGATCTGGCAGCTTTGGCCAGCTCTCTGAGCACACGTGTTCAAATGCTCGACAGCGGCCAGCGAAGGCTGATTCATCTGGCAGCCGTATTCGCCTGTAACTTCACCAATCACATGCTCACCCTTTCCAAAGAAATACTGGGTCAGCATGAAATCGACTTTGCCATATTACACCCGCTTATCTCTGAAACACTCAATAAATCACTGGAGATTGGTCCTGAAAACGCTCAGACGGGCCCTGCTGTCAGGCGAGACCTGGAAACACTGGACAAGCAGCACGAGGCATTACAGGGGGATGAGCAGGTTGCTGAAATTTATCAGATAGTCAGCCAGCATATACTTGACTTCTACTCAGCGTAAACAATCGGGTCTTAAACCGGTTTACCTCTCAAAACACACTGATGAACAAGCCTGATATACCTCAAAAATCACCCCTTGTAATGGAAGTGGAAGCCGGCACCTACTTCTGGTGCTCCTGCGGCAAAAGCACCAACCAGCCGTACTGCGATGGATCCCATAAGGGAAGCGATTTTGCCCCCGTGAAAGAGGTAGTAACAGAGACAAAGAGAGTAGCCTGGTGTGGCTGCAAGCACAGCGGTAACGGAGCTTTTTGTGATGGCTCTCATAAAGCACTTTAGGCAAAAGCCATGTCATGCGCTGCCTAAGCAGAAATGCAGTTTCATAGCCCGCTCGATTAAAAAAAGTCCAAACCCACGTATCTTTGCACCGTAGACTAAAACGATGCAAATAGCTTCCCTGGCCAAACCGTCCTACGTTTTCAATTACCTGAAAATGATCCGGGCCCTCAACCTTTTCATGGTGGGCCTGACGCAGTATGTCACGGCCATTTTTCTTCTGGGGGGCGGCAGCAACTGGCAGGAGATAATCAGAGATAAAGGTTTCTTCCTGATGGTTTCGGCTACGGTAATCATAACCTCGGCAGGTTACCTTATCAATGACTATTACGATATCAAAATCGATTATGTCAACAAGCCCGAACGTGTTCAGGTAGGCCGGTTGCTAAAACGCAGGTGGGTAATCGCAGGCCATACAGCCCTCAACCTGCTGGGCATCGCCATTGGTTTTTACATTTCTCCTTTGATAGGCATTATCAATTTCTTTGCTGCCTTCTTTCTATGGCTTTACTCTAACCAGCTCAAAAGACTCCCCTTTGTAGGCAACCTGGTAATTGCCGTGCTCACAGGCACAACACTTTTCTTAGTAGGAGAGTATTTCGGAGAAAGAGAATATCTGGTTTTCACCTACGCGGTCTTTGCCGGCTTTATCACGCTCATTCGCGAAATCATCAAAGACATGGAAGACCTCAAGGGAGATGAGCGATTTGGCTGCAAAACACTGCCAATTATCTGGGGGATTGCCAACACCAAAAAGTTCATTTATCTAATCATTCTGGCTTTTGGTATCACTGTAGTGCTCATGATTAGTAGTATTTCTGTGGTTTTGCCAATCGCGCTGACAATTACACTTATTTTCCTCATATTTGGGCTCGCTAAAGCCGATACCGTTCGGGAGTATCATCGTCTCAGTACTTTTTGTAAGGTGATTATGTTACTCGGGGTGATCAGTATGATCTGGATATGAGAAAGAAGAAGATAGCCGTGTTTGCGTCTGGCAGTGGTACCAACGCAGAAAAAATTTTCCAATATTTTGAAGGGCGTCAGGATGTAGAAGTGAGCCTGCTATGCTGCAACAAGCCCGGGGCCTACGTTCTCGAAAGGGCCCATAAGTACCATGTAGCATCTTTGGTCTTTTCAAGAGATGATTTCTACCATGGTACCAGTGTAAGTGACAAACTCAAGGCAGAGAGCACTGATCTTATAGTACTGGCCGGGTTTATGTGGCTGGTACCAGATTACCTCGTTGCCGCTTTTGAAAACCGCATCGTTAATATTCACCCTGCTCTTCTGCCCAAATACGGAGGCAAGGGGATGTACGGAATGCATGTGCACAACGCTGTCAAAGAGGCAGGAGAAAGCGAGTCTGGTATCACCATTCACTTTGTGAATAATCGCTATGATGAGGGAGATATTATTGAACAGTTCTCCTGTGAGTTAGACCCGAATGACAGCCCGGAAGATATTGCCCGAAAAGTGCAAAAACTGGAACACGAAAATTATCCGAAAGTCGTTGACAATCTAGTTCTTAAATACTAGGAAAATTTCTAGTTTTGCGACTTAAGTAAATCCCCCCTTTTCATGTCTAAGGTTAAAATTAAGTCCGCGCTGATATCCGTTTTCTATAAGGATAATCTTGCCCCCATTGTGAAGCTCCTGAAAGAGCAGGGCGTCACCATCTATTCCACCGGTGGCACACAGAAATTCATCGAAGAGCAAGGTGCGGAAGTAGTGGCTGTAGAAGACCTTACCAGCTACCCTTCTATTTTCGGAGGCAGAGTCAAAACCCTTCATCCAAAGGTTTTCGGTGGCATTCTGCACAGAAGAGACAATGAAGGAGACAGAGGACAGGCTTCGGAATTTGATATTCCGGCCATAGACCTTGTGATAGTAGATCTCTATCCTTTTGAAGAAACGGTGGCATCCGGAGCAGTTGAGCAGGATATTATTGAGAAGATCGATATCGGGGGAATTTCGTTGATCAGAGCAGCAGCCAAGAATTTCAAAGATGTGCTCATTGTTTCGAGCAGAGAACAGTACCCGGCTCTGACGGACCTTCTGGAAGAAAAAGGTGGTGATACAGATATAGCAGACAGAAGAAAGTTTGCTGCGGAAGCCTTCGATATTTCGTCTCATTATGACACAGCCATTTTCAACTACTTTAACCAGGACAGTGAACTCACTCGTTTCAAGGCCAGTGAGCGAAAGGGCAGCACACTGAGGTACGGTGAAAACCCGCATCAGCAAGGCGAATTCTACGGGCCACTGGAAGAGCTCCTGGAGCAGATTCATGGAAAAGCTATTTCGTACAACAACCTGGTGGATATAGATGCTGCTGTTTCACTGATTGAAGAGTTTGACGAAAGTGAGAATGCATTTGCGATACTCAAGCATACCAATGCCTGTGGGGTGGCCATCGGCACTGATGTAAAAGACGCCTATCTGAAAGCCTTTGCAGCGGATACCATCAGTGCATTTGGCGGGGTTCTGGTCTGTAACCAGAGGATTGATGCAGCCGTTGCCGAAGAGCTGCACAAGCTGTTTTTCGAGGTGCTCATTGCCCCGTCTTTCGATGAGGATGCACTTCAGATACTGAAAGCGAAAAAGAACAGAATACTACTGGTCAAAAAGCAGAACCTGTCTACTAAAAAGCAGTTTAAGAGTTTGCTCAATGGTGTCATTGTTCAGGACCGTGACCTGGTGACCGATCAGTCAGCTGATTTCAAACAGGCTACCAAAAAGGCCACAACTGAGGCTGAAAACAGGGCGCTGGTGTTTGCCAGCAAAATCTGTAAACATACCAAGTCCAATACCATCATTCTGGCCAAAGAAGGTCAGATGCTTTCCAGCGGTGTAGGGCAAACCTCCAGGGTAGATGCACTGAAACAAGCCATTGAAAAAGCTAAAGCCTTCGGTTTTGACCTGAAGGGCTCTGTTATGGCTTCGGATGCTTTCTTCCCGTTTCCTGATTGTGTCGAGATAGCTCAGGGCGAAGGTGTAACAGCCGTGATACAACCAGGAGGGTCTATTAAAGACCAGCTCTCCATCGATTTTTGTGATGCTCACGATATGGCCATGGTGTTCACGGGAACACGCCACTTTAAGCACTAAAAGAAGACGGGGATTAAAGATTTTATTTGAGAGTTATTTGTAACTTTCCTAAGAACAAACAAATACTGAGGAGAAAGATAAGAAATGGGGTTTTTTGACTTTTTGACAAGTGATATTGCAATAGACCTGGGTACTGCAAATACCCTGATTATCCATAAAGATAAAATAGTTGTAGACGAACCTTCTATCATTGCCATTGACAAGAACAGCAACAAGGTGCTGGCCATCGGTCGTGAGGCAATGAACATGCACGAAAAGACGCATGAAAACATCAAGACTATCAGGCCGCTGAAAGATGGTGTGATTGCCGACTTCGAAGCAGCCGAGCTGATGATCAAAGGAATGATCAAAATGATCGACATGAAAAAGAAGAGCATTATGCCCTCTTCTCATCGTATGGTCATCTGTATTCCTTCAGGTATCACTGAGGTAGAAAAAAGAGCGGTACGTGACTCAGCCGAGCACGCAAATGCCAAAGAGGTCTACATGGTATATGAGCCAATTGCTGCTGCCATTGGTACCGGAATCAAAATTGACGAGCCCATGGGCTCTATGATTGTTGATATCGGAGGAGGTACCACAGAAATTGCCGTAATAGCCCTGTCAGGTATTGTTTGCGACCAGTCTATCAGAGTAGCCGGAGATACCTTTACCAAAGACATTCTCGACTATATGAGAAGACAGCACAACCTGCTAATTGGGGAGCGCTCTGCTGAGAAAGTGAAAATTGCCATCGGTTCGGCTTTGACTGAACTGGAAGAACCACCGGAAGATTATGAAATCCGTGGCAGAGACCTGATGACCGGTATTCCGAAAGTGATTAAGATTTCCTATTCAGAAATTGCTTTTGCTTTAGACAAGTCGGTATCGAAAATCGAAGAAGCTGTGCTCAAGGCACTGGAGATTTCGCCACCAGAGCTTTCTGCCGATATTTACGACCGTGGTATCCACCTGACCGGTGGGGGTGCTATGCTCAAAGGTCTCGACAAACGACTGGCATTGAAAACCAAGCTGCCGATTCATATTGCTGAAGATCCGTTGAGAGCGGTAGTAAGAGGCACTGGTGAAGCCTTAAAAAACATCAACTCATTCCGTGCAGTCCTAATGACTTAATAATGGATGGGTCAGCTATTAGCCTTTTTATTTAAGTTCAGAGCATTCTTCACCTTTTTGGTGCTTGAAATTCTTTGTATCTGGCTGATTATCTCCAATAATAATTATCAGAAGACGGTTTTCATCAACACTGCCTCGGGCCTTGTGGGCTCTATCACAGAAAGCAGTGATGAGATTTCGGATTACTTTGAACTTAACAAAGTAAACAAGGAGCTGGCGGCAGAAAATGAGCGCCTGAGGGCCCTTCTTTTCAACAGAGAGGTTTCTCTCGACTCCATCGGACAGCCACTCATCGACCCGGATACCACAGATTCAATCCAATATTACCTGCGGACAGCCGAGGTCATAGATAATTCTGTAGCCAACAGTCGCAACTTCTTTATCATCAATAAGGGTAGTCGTGATGGCATTGAGCCTAATATGGGAGTGATCAACTCACTGGGAGTCGTTGGTAAAATCAGATCGGTATCACACAGGTATGCCACTGCAGTCTCAGTGCTGAACACCAGCAATGCAGTGTCAGCTAGGCATAAAACATCTAACAGGCTGGGTACGGTACAATGGGATGGAGTGGATCCACAAAAAGCCAAACTGCTGTACATAACACGCGATGTTGAACTCCAGCTGGGTGATACAGTCATTACTTCCGGTTTCAATGCCATATTCCCCAAAGCCATGACCATCGGGTTTGTCTCCTCTATTGAGCCTGACCCGAATCAACAGTATTGGGATATTGGTATTGACCTGTCCGTAGATTTTGGTTCGCTTGAATATGTCTACGTGATTGAAAACCGACAGAAAATAGAAAAAGACTCCCTTGTCCAAAGTGACCCCCTGAACCAGCAGTGAACCGCAACTTTGCCATATTGACCATAAGCTTTTTAGTACTTATCCCTGTACAGGTACTGGTGCTGGAGCATATGGCCTTATTCAACCTGGGTTTTTGTTTTCTCTATTTGCTTTTTGTACTCCTGCTGCCCGTAGAATTAGGGCATAGTAAGGGAATGGGCATTGCGCTGGGGCTGGGTCTGGTGATAGATGTTTTTGCTGCGACTATTGGTATTCATGCGGCAGCTACAGTGCTGCTCATGTTCCTCAGGCCCTTCTGGTTGAGAGTTATTATTCCACGGAGTGGTTTTGAAGTAAACGTGCTGCCCAGTATTGCCAATTACGGCCTGGTTTGGTTCATCGTATATGCAGGCCCTTTGGTTATTCTGCATACGCTTGCCTTTTTCTTTCTGGAAGCTGCCGGTTCAGGTTTGTTCTGGATTACATTATCAAAAGCGGGCCTCACCAGTGTAATTTCGCTGGTTTTTATGATTACGATACAGTATCTTTTTTATCCTAAAGGCAAAAGCTAAATGCTCGAAAACAGGCGCTATATTATACAGGGAATTTTCATTTTGATTGGGGTGGTTTTCCTGGTTAAACTCTTTGCCCTCCAGGTAACAGACGACACCTATAAATTCAGAGCAGAACGCAATTCCCGCCTGAGAATCGTTGAGTATCCATTCAGAGGACTCATTTACGACCGTAATAACGAATTGCTCGTTTACAACGAACCTATCTATGACCTCATGGTGATACCACAGGATGTCTTCATTGAGGACACCACCCGGTTTTGTGAGTTGCTGGACATTACCCGGGAAACTTTTGAGGAAAACATGCTTGCGGCAAAGAGGTATCACAGAGCGAAACCCTCCGCCTTTATCAAAAAAATATCACATACTGAATATGCCAGAATTCAGGATGAGCTATACAGCTACAAAGGTTTCCATGTCAACCCGAGAACGGTCAGGCGCTACTCCTCCGCTATTCTGGCCAATGAAGTAGGCTACATTGGAGAAATCAGTCAAAGCCAGTTAGACAGAGATACAACCAACTACTACCGGTCTGGTGACCATATCGGGCTCACAGGTCTGGAGCAGTACTATGAAAAAGAGCTGAGAGGGGAAAGAGGAGCAAAGTATAAGCTCATCAACGTAAACGGGATTCAGAAAGGTGTTTATAAAAACGGTGCCTACGATACCACTTCCATCGCAGGCCGAAACCTGATCACCACCATTGATCAGGAGCTGCAAAAGTATGCTGAATGGCTTATGGAAGGCAAGAGAGGCAGCATTGTCGCCATTGAACCATCCACCGGTGAAATTCTGGCCATGGTTTCCAGCCCCTCCTATGACCCCAATATGTTATCCGGAAGAAAGTTCAGTGACAACTATAAAACTATCGCAGCTGATACCAACAAAAGACTGTTTAACAGGGCCATCATGGCGGAGTATCCTCCCGGCTCCATCTTCAAAACTGTACAGGCTCTGGTGGGGCTTGATGCAGGTGTAATGACAGCCGATGAGCAGATAGTATCCAAAGTAGAGCGTATTGGTGACCACGCTGCTTTAGGTTCATATGATGTAGCCAAAGGAATTGAATACTCATCTAATAACTATTTCCATGAAGTAATGAGAAGGGTGGTTAACCAGGGCGATGACCCCAACACTTTCAAAGACACAAGAATTGGTATGGAAAGATGGGCGGATGCCGTACGAAAGTTTGGATTTGGAGCACCACTGGGACTTGATATTGCAGGAGAAGAAAACGGGTTGGTGCCAGATGCAGATTACTATGACGACATTTATCCAAAGCATAGCTGGGCCTACTCTACTATTCAGTCACTATGCATCGGCCAGGGAGAGCTGCTGGTCACACCTCTGCAGGTGGCCAATCTGGCTGCCATTATTGCCAATCAGGGCTACTACATCAAACCGCATCTGGTAAAGGGCTTTGAAAAAGATGGAGACGAAGAAATACTTGACTTTGACAAGATTTACCCCGGTAAAGGAAATGAATACTATCCGGCCATTATTGAGGGAATGGCCAGAGCCGCAAAAAGAACTGCTAACCTGGCCAAAATCCCCGGGATTGAAATAGCCGGAAAGACAGGAACTGCCGAAAATGGCATTAAAGATGAAACCATAGATCACTCCGTATTCATGGCTTTTGCACCCAAAGATGATCCTAAAATTGCCATTTCTGTGTATGTAGAAAATGCCGGTTGGGGTGGTCTTGCTTCCGGTATTACAGCCAGCCTGGTGATGGAGAAGTTTATCAAAGGCAAAATAGACGACAGCGGCTGGTTTAAACGCGAAGCCTACATCAAAGAGAGCAAGTATCTGGATGTGCTCAAAAAAGATAACGAGGAAGACAAAGACAACGAAGAGGGGCAGGAGAATTGAGAAATGAGGGAGGCATTGGTAACCTGGATTGGTCGGTCGTACTAATCTACATCGTCCTGATTACTTTAGGCTGGTTCAATATCTTTGCCGCCACTTATGATGAAGAAGCTACCAAAAGCATCTTTGACCTGACCACCAACTCAGGTAAACAGCTGCTATGGATAGCCACCTCCGTGGTGCTGATTGCCATTATCCTCATTGTTGATTTTCGCATATATGAATCACTGGCCCCTATACTCTATGTGATTTTCATACTCATGCTCATGGCCGTTTTAGTCTTTGGCAAGGAAACCAACGGGGCCAAAGCCTGGTTTGAAATAGGCTCATTCAGGTTGCAACCTGCTGAGCTTACCAAATTTGCCACTGCTCTCCTGCTGGCCCGTTTTGTTTCGGGTTCAAATGTCAGGTTCAGCGACTTTAAGAGTCAGGCCAAAGCCCTCGCGATTATGTTCAGCCCAGTAGCATTGATCATGCTTCAGCCCGACCTTGGTTCAGCCCTGATCTTCTTCTCCTTTATGCTTGCCGTGTTCAGAGAGGGCTTTCCTCCCGTCTATCTGATAGTCGGGCTTGCGGCAGCCATTATCGGGGTGATGACCATATTGTTGCCCATTCAAATCATTGCCATCGTAGTGGTTGCTGTGGGTGCCATCTGGGTATTGCTTAGCTCCAGATCATTAAAAAACATTCTTATCACTTTCTTTCTCGTGCTGACGAGCATAGGTTTCAGCCTGGGCTTTGGCTATGCTTTTGATGAAGTACTGCCAGAGTATCAGCGCAACAGAATTCTGGTGATTTTCTACCCTGATTCTATCGACCCTCAAAATGCCGGCTTTAACCTGAATCAATCGAAAATTGCCATCGGATCGGGAGGCCTTACCGGTAAGGGCTTTCTGGAAGGCACGCAAACCAAGGGAGGTTTTGTGCCGGAACAAAGTACAGACTTTATCTTCAGCACCCTGGCCGAAGAACATGGCTGGCTGGGTAGCTTAATATTGGTCACTCTGTTTATGCTGTTACTTTCGAGGATTATCGCGATAGCAGAACGGCAAAAGTCTCAGTTTTCAAGAGTCTATGGCTATAGCATAGCCGGGATTATTTTCTTTCACTTCACCATCAACATTGCTATGACCATGGGGCTCTTCCCTGTGGTAGGTATTCCCTTGCCATTCTTCAGTTATGGTGGATCTTCGTTATGGTCTTTCACCATTATGCTCTTCGTTCTGCTGAAGATCGATATGCATCGAACGCAGATACTGACCAGGCACTAGGCAAATCTTCTTTCTATGAATTCAAAGAAAGCTGCTACTTCATCGCTTTCCATATCCCAGCTTTCTCCGTACTTATAGCTTTTGACTTTGGCCTCATCCAGGTCGGTCGCTTCTTCTATATCTGCCAGCGCCTCTCCCATTTTCTGCTTATCTCCTCCAAACAGTGAATTGGTAAACATGATGCGCTCGTTCAGATTCAGGCTTCCTTCAAGACTTTGCTGTGTATTTTTTTGTTTCAGTTTATCAGCCAGAGTCTGAACCTTTCCATTTCCGTTAAAGCGGTCATTCAGGGTATCCGATTCCAGCTCGGTTTCTTCCACCGATGAACTCACAGGCTCGGCTGCTGTTGCTGCTACAGGCTCGGGAGCCGGAGCAGGAGCTGTATCGTCCATCACAGGAATCAGAAGTTCCTCTTCCTCCTCATCATCAATCTGATCAAAGAAAGACTGTACCTCCTCTTCAAAGAGGTCACTGGTTCTGGCTCCGAAAGTCTTTACAAACTCCTCCGGGCTTATGGGAAACTCCTCGTCAAAATCGGCATCCGTTACATAACTCAGGCTCTGAAGTTTCTTGAAAGATTCCTTTCTCGTTTTGATGTACTTTTTGGAGATAGTTCCGCCTCGGGCCACCACAGCCTGCACATAGCCCGCTGGATCAAAAGTAATCTGTACCGTTTCTTTGATGGCCTGTTCTAATAATGGCTCCAGGTCTTCACGCCTGACACTGATATAGCCGGAAAGCACATTCATAAAGGTCTTCAGGGCTTCTTTTACCTTTTTGTGCTCAAAGTCAAAATAAGGGCTTTGCAGATTGGCCGTTTCAGCCTGCCACTTTTCAAAAAGTGCTTTTACCAAAAATGCATTCGCCTGCTTTGAATTGGTTAACTTCATCAAAGCTGCTCCATCCACCCTGTCATTTATGCTGTAAAAGTGGTCACAAACCGACCCCGTTACTTTGCTTGAAAAACCCTGGATAGAATCCTGCTTTAACTTGTAGCTCATGCCTTATTTCTTTTGATTTGTAAATTAAAAATTATGGCCAAGATCCTGATCAGAAACCTGAATAATAAAGTAGTTGCCAGTAAAGATAACTCTAAAACGGTACTGAATATTATTCACGAAAATCAGATAGATTGGATGCATGCCTGTGGGGCAAAAGGCAGATGCACCACCTGCAAACTCATAGTGCATGATGGACTGGGCAATCTCTCTGAGATCAATGATCTTGAGCAGAAATTTGCCGATCTGGGCAGGTTACAGCCCAACGAGCGTCTGGCATGTCAGGCAAGGTTACTCGGAGATATTTCCGTAAGTGTAGCCGAACAAAATAAATTTCCGCATATTGAGTATTCTGAGTAATGTTTTTAGAGCCCCAAAGCAAAATATCTAAAGAGCACACCGCTGGTTCCATTGAAGTAGTCTGTGGCTGCATGTTTTCGGGTAAAACCGAAGAGCTGATCAGGCGACTCAGAAGAGCTTCTATTGCCAGGCAAAAAGTAGAAATCTTCAAACCTGCCATCGATGTACGCTATGATGATGAAGATGTGGTATCGCATAATAAAACTGCGATTCGCTCTACTCCGGTGCAGTTTGCCTCGGATATCATTCTGCTCTGTGGCGACAGTGATGTGGTAGGTATTGATGAAGCCCAGTTTTTCGATGATCAGATTGTAGACGTCTGCCGCAAACTGGCCAACAATGGAAAACGCGTAATTGTAGCCGGACTCGATATGGATTCCAATGGCAATCCCTTCGGTCCTATGCCCTATTTGCTGGCCATTGCTGAGTTTGTTACAAAGCTTCATGCCATCTGCACCATAAGTGGCTCACTGGCTTCGTTCTCTTACAGGCTCACCGATTCAGAAAAAACCGTTGAGCTGGGAGAACAGGATATCTATCAGGCCAGAAACAGAAAGTACTTCTACGAAGGGCTGAGTGAGAAAAAGGAAAACAAAGAAAGTTGAAAAGGATCACAGCAACGCTGTTGGTAGTACTGGGACTCGTTATTTATATGCCCTTAAGGTCTCAGGGAGAAATACCCATTCTTACCTGGCGTTCGCATTTCTCCTACAACCAGATTATTGATATTACCAATTCTGCAGACCGTATCTTTGCTGCAGCTCCCAACGGGCTCTTTTATGTGGACCTGGATGAGCTTTCGGTAAACAAACTCACAAAAAACGATGGGCTTTCTGATGTAAGCATCGGGGCCATTGGCTATGCACAAAACGAAGAAATTCTGGTAATCGGTTATGCCAATGGTAATATTGACCTTGTAGCATCCGGCACTATCACCAATATCAAAACCTTCCGGGACGCCTCATTGATTGGAGGGAAAACATTCCATGATATTACCTTCAATAATGGTCTGGCCTATCTTTCCAGTGATCAGGGTGTACTGGTAGTTGATCTTGATACTAAGGAAATTATAGAGTCTTACCAGAACCTGGATGAGGGAGGCAAGCGACTTGCTGTCAATGAGATCACTTTTTTTCAGGACAGGATATTTGCTGCTACTCCAAAGGGAATGCTCTCAGCCAGTATGAGTTCGGAGGTGAACCGGCAGGATTTCAATAACTGGGACCGGGAGCTGACCGACTTGACATTTACCGGTGTAGGAACCAATACCAATGAACTGGTGGCTTCTTCAGGAAACATTTTATATCAGTTTCTGGCCAACCGCTGGGTACCGGCTTTTACCTTCGATCAACCTATTGAGGACTTTCAAGTACTTATTGACAAAGGCATTGTACTCACCAATAACGGACTCTTCGAAGTAATGCGTGATGTGAGCCCGCTATTTGATCTGCCTTTAAGTGAAAATACAGCTTCCAACCTGCTGGTAAATGGCAGTAGCTTTTGGGTGGGAGACGACCTTAACGGGCTTACAAGGTATACATCAGGGGAAGGAGAATCTTTTTTACCCAACGGGCCCTCGAGTGATGATGCCTGGAGTCTTCATACACAGGGCAGTGAGGTACTGTTGCTGCACGGTGGCTTCAGCGAAGATGAAAGGACCCTGGGCAGAGCCGGTACACTTTCTACTTTCACTGTGGCAGACGGTTGGCGAAACACTCCTCTCACAGCTAATAACCTGGACCTTTTCGACCTGGTGGATTATCAGACAACCAGTGCGGAAGAAGCCCCGTTTTATCTGGCCTCCTTTGATCGCGGACTTATTTCTGTATCCGATGATAATACTGAGGTGGTCAATGAGGTATCTGCAGGCAGCACACTCAATACATCGGGCAGTTCTGTAAACATGACTGGTATTGCCCATGAGGCCGGAGCAATATGGATGACCAATTTTGGTTTCAGTAATTCACTCCATCGCTGGGAAATAGCCACAGATACCTGGACCTCTTTTACACTTGGCAATAGCCGGGCTCCCTTTCCCCTTGATATTTTTATCGCTCCGAATGGAGACAAATGGCTGCCCGTTGATCCGGACCGGGGTGGAGGCATTCTGGTTTTTAATGAAACAACAAACCGGGAACGCTACCTCAATACCAATGGCGGGCAGGGTGGACTCCCTGGCAGACAAATCACCTCCCTTGTGCTGGATGATGATTTCTTCATCTGGGTAGGTACCAGTGACGGCATTGCTTTTTTCCCCAACTTCGGCTCCATATTGGATGGTGGCTCCTTGTCGGCCAGTGTGCCTATTTTCGAAAACCGGGTGCTGCTCAGAGATGAGTTTATTACCTCGATTGCGGTGGACCCGGGTAATAGAAAATGGTTTGGTACACAAACCAGCGGGCTCTGGCTTTTTAATGAAACGGGTGAAGAACTAGTCTATAACTTCACAGCAGATAATAGTCCCCTGCCCTCTGATCATATCATCGCATTGACCATTGAACCGAAGAGCGGAGAGCTCTTTATCAGCACAGATAAGGGAACGGTATCCTTTCGCAGTGATGCTACTGAAGGTACGGGCCAGCACAGCAACGTGACCATATCTCCTAACCCGGTACAAAGCAATGCCAACCGGGATGTGGTAATCAACGGACTGGTAAATAATGCCCTGGTCAAAATCACCGATGTTTCAGGAAAGCTGGTAAGAGAAATAAGAGCCCAGGGCAGTACAGCTCTTTGGAATAGTCGTGACTATAACGGACAGAGAGTCCAAACAGGAGTCTATCTGGTCTTCTCTTCAAATGCAGATGGTACTGAGACCTTTGTTGGAAAAATTGCTGTTATCTGATGATCTATCACAGTCGCGGCATAGTGCTTAACTACATCAAGTTCCGGGAGTCCTCTATTATCGTACGCGTTTTCACAGAGCGTTTTGGTATGCAAAGCTATATCGTAAACGGGGCCAGAAGCGCCAGATCCCGGGGTAAAATAGCGCTTTACCAGCCCCTGACCCTGCTGGACATGGTGGTATACCATAAAGCAGAAAAGGACCTGCAGCGGATTTCCGAAGCCAAATCCAGCTTTCCGTTTACCAGTATTCCTTTCCACCCGGTAAAAACAGGCATCAGCATTTTCATTACTGAAGTGCTCACCAAGCTGCTCAGAGAGGAAACCGAAAATGAAGACCTTTTCAATTTTATGTTCAGCGCCATTCAGGTATTTGATCATCTTGAAGAAGGCGTGAATAATTTCCATCTTCAGTTCCTGCTCAAGTGTAGTACCTACCTGGGTTTTAAGCCGGTATCAGCACAGGACTTCCTCTTACAACTTTCAGATTACGGACTCCATCTGACTACAGAAGATGAGGAACGCAGGATCATCGATGAATTTTTATCACAGCCTCTGGGCGATCCACTGAAAATCTCAAGCGCCTTTCGCAGAGAGTTATTAAGCCATATTCTGCGCTTTTATCAGCTGCATACCGATGCCCTTCGCGAGATCAAATCGCTGGAGGTATTGAAAGAAGTGCTCTCCTAAGGCAGGAGCGTATATAATTTATTAAATTTGGGTAACCTTCAAGTCCATTATCATGAGCGAAAAACTTTTTGATGAAATCCCTTCATTAGATCTTGCAGACTTCACCAGTGGTGATCCACAAAAAAAACAAGCCTTTGTAGATGCCCTGGGAGAAGCATATAATAATATCGGCTTTGTTGCCATAAAGAATCATGGCCTGACAGATGAGCAAACCGCACATTTGTATGATACCATTCAACAGTTTTTCTCTCTGTCTGATGAGGTAAAAACAAAGTATGAAGTACCAGAGCTGGCAGGGCAACGCGGATATATAGGTAAGGGCAAAGAACATGCTAAAGGACGCACCACAGGTGACCTGAAAGAGTTCTACCATGTAGGACAGCATGTTACTGACAATGACCCGATCAAAGATCAGTACCCGGATAATATCTGGCCTGAAGAGTTGCCGGAACTTGAAAATATTGGTTTAAAAGTTTACCAGACCCTCGAGGCAGCCGGTATAAAAATGCTCCAGGCCATTGCACTCTACCTTGGGCTGGATGAGCACTATTTTGATGACAAGGTCCACAATGGCAATAGTATTTTAAGGCCTATCCACTATTTCCCTATTGAGAACCCGGATGCTGTACCCGCTGACGCTGTAAGAGCTGCGGAACATGGCGACATCAACCTGATCACCCTGCTCATGGGAGCCAGTGCGGATGGGCTACAGGTACTGAGAAAAGACAATAAGTGGATTTCTATCACAGCTCTGCCAGATCAGGTAGTTGTGAATGTAGGTGATATGCTGCAAAGACTCACCAATAATAAACTTAAGTCGACTATCCATAGGGTAGTGAATCCACCACGCGAACTGATGAAGACATCGCGTTACAGCATTCCGTTTTTCATGCACCCCAGGTCTGAAATGGACCTTACCTGCCTTGAAAATTGCATCGACAGCGACAATCCTAAACAATATGATGACATTACAGCCGGTGAATTTCTGAATCAACGCCTGGCTGAGATTGGTCTGAAAAAGTAGAGAGGTGTAAAGCCTTATGCTTTGATTAAGAAGATCAGATATTACATCTTCCTGCGGGATGTGCTCGTGTTGGCCGTCAGTGCTTTTGGCGGACCACAGGCTCACTTTGCCATGCTCATCAAGATCATGGTGAAAAAGCGAGGCTACCTTACGGAAGAAGAGCTGATCGAGCTTAATGCACTGTGTCAGGTGCTGCCGGGCCCCACCTCAACACAAACAATTACCGCAATAGGTTTCCGTATCGGAGGAGCCAACCTGGCTTATCTGACACTATTGGTCTGGATACTTCCGGCAGTATCTATCATGACCCTGGCGGGCATTCTGATCAATAACTATCAGGCCAAAAACTTCAGCCTGGAGTTTACCCGGTTTATCCAGCCCATGGCGGTGGGCTTTGTGAGCTATGGCGCCTACATCATTACCTCCAAAGTAATCAAGAGTAAAACGGCTATCGGGTTGATGATGCTTTCCGCCATTGTTACCTACTTTATTACCAAACCCATAGCACTACCCCTGGTATTTATTTTTGCCGGCTGTATTACGGCCTTTAAGTACAAAAAGCACGCTCCGGAGGAGAAGCAAAAGGTTAAAATTAAGTGGGGAAACTTCACCCTTTGGGGCCTGGTGCTAATCGCTGCTGCATTGCTGGGAGCTGTTACTCAGGACAGAATCGTATTGCTCTTCGAGAACTTCTATCGAAACGGCAGTCTGATTTTCGGAGGAGGTCAGGTGCTGATTCCTTTTCTCAATACTGAATTTGTAGAGTTCAAAGGCTATCTGAGTTCTGAAGAATTTCTTTCAGGCTTTGGTATGGTGCAGGCCGTTCCCGGTCCTGTGTTTTCCTTCAGCTCATTCATCGGCTCTCTGTCTGTACGCGACATGGGCCTGGGTGCTCAGATTCTGGGTGGCTTTATCTCCGCTATTGGCATTTTTCTACCGGGCACCTTCCTTATCTTCTTCGTCATTCGGTTCTGGGAGGACCTGAAGCGCTACAGGGTCGTGCGGGCATCGTTGGAAGGCGTAAATGCTGCCAGTGCCGGCATGGTGGTCGCCTCTGCCTTTGTGCTCTTCCAGCCCATTGAGAACAATGTGTTGAATGTATCTGTGGTGATTGGTACTTTCTTATTACTGACCTACACCAGGATACCCGCTCCCTTTATTATCCTGGCCGGCCTGCTGGCCGGATTCCTGCTTACCTGAAACTCAGGGTTACCTTATCTGAACTAGCTTCGAGTACAGCCGGCTTACCACAGATAAGGGTCAGGTTGTAGTTTTCATGTCCGGATGGAAAGCCATAAACTACCGGACAGTTAAGTGCACTCAAATGGGATTCCAGCACCTCCATGGTAGAATAGCCGAAGGTATCATTGTGGTCTTTCATGCTTGAAAAATCTCCTATGATAACCCCCTCAAGGTGCTCCAGTTTTCCTGCACGCTTTAGATGTACCAGCATCCGGTCCAGATGATAGATGTACTCTCCTACCTCCTCCAAAAAGAGAATCTTTCCGTCCGTATCTATCTCAGAAGAAGTCCCGATGGAATTACATATCATAGTAAGGTTACCACCAATAAGTGTCCCAACTCCCCTGCCCAAGCTGTTTTCTTTTCTGGTTTTGACCTCATACACTAATTCCTCTTCCATCAGTGCTTTTCTAAAAGATTCATCAGACCTGTCATCCCGGCAAAGAGAAGCGACCATCGGGCTATGCATGGAAGCGATATTGAGATTATCTAACCGACACAGCAGGCTCGTGATATCACTGAAACCACAGAACCATTTAGGGTATTTGTCAAGTGCGTCAAAATTGAGGTCATCCAGAATGCGTGTAGTGCCATAGCCCCCACGCGCCATCACCACGGCCTTTACCTCAGGATGGTCTATGGCCCACTGCACATCCGATAACCTCTCCGCATCAGTGCCGGCAAAGAGATGGTGCTCTTTACGGGCATTATCACCTACTATGGGGTCCAGTCCCCAGGACCTGAGCAGCTCGAGGCCTTTACTCATATCTGATTGCAATCTCTTGGCAGGGTTGACAACCGCTACTTTATCTCCTTCTCTGAGCTTATCGGGAATAGTCATGGCCTAAAATAAAAAAACCTCTTCGTTAGAAGAGGCCTTAATTATTCGATTAATCAATTTTCTTAGTTACCGCTATTGTTAGCAGCTGTGGCCGCAGGAGCTCCCTCACCGTTAGCCTCTTTAGGCATAGGTACGCCCAGCTTGGCAAAAACAGCTTCGGTGATGTTATCTTCATCATTAGCAGCCAACACAATACCTCCGCCACCTGCGATCTGAGCATTGAGGATCATTGCATAACCCTTTTCTTTTCTCACTTCATCGATAGCATTTTGCACTTTTTGATAAACAGGGTTCAACAAAGTAGCCTGCTTGTTGCCGTATGCCTGCTGTACCTGTACAGAAAAAGCTTCGAGGTCTGCATTCATTTTACGAATCTCATTCTCGCGCTCTTGCAATACAATTTGTGCGGCATTAGGGTCCTGTGCCATGGCCTGGAGTTGCTGAATCTTAGTATTGATTTCAGTTCTTTTACCATTCACCTGGCTACCCAGCTGCTTTTCGTAGGTTTCCAACTCGGAGTTGATACCCGCCATTTCCGGCATGTTAAAAACGATCGCGTCTATATTAGTATAGCCGATCTTAAAATTCTGTCCCATTGCAGCCACTGTTGTCATCAGCAAAGCTGCCATTACAAATAATTTACGACTCATGATTTCTCCTCTTAAATTTTAACGTTCTAGTTATCTTGTTCCAGTAATCCCAATTCCTCAAGCACATATTCCGTATAGTCATGCTCCGGATTGGAATAAATGATTCCCACATCTGCGGCCTTATCCATAATGTAGTCTAATCCTCTTTTTTTTGCGACTACCTCAACGGCCTCCCAGAGCTTCTGCTGAAGCGGTCTGAGTAGCTCCTGTTGCTTTTTGAAAAAAAGCCCGTCAAATGCAAAAAGTTGCGACTGCTTTTCCAGAGCCTCCTGCTCTTTCTTGTCAATCTCAGCCTGGCGCTCCTTTTTCATCTCAGATGTAAAAGCAACCTGCTCCAGTCTGAACTTGGCTCGCATCGTCTCTACTTCACTTAACAAACTCCGTACCTCTTTTTGGTAGTCCTTTGCTAACTGGTCTATTTCAGCCTTCTTCTGAGCGTACTCAGGCATCTTATTCAGAATATAATCTGAGTCGATGTGCCCGAGCTTTTGAGCAAGCGCGAAGTTAGATATTAAAAGTAATAATGCTATGGCGTTCAGAACTTTATACATAGTGATCAGCGTAATTGTTGCCCGATCGTAAAGTGTACCTGCGATCCGCTGGTGATCCCCAGAGTTGTACTGGAATCGAAGCCATAAGCCCAATCAATACCCAGAAGTCCAAATGCCGGTAAGAAGATTCTTGCACCAAATCCTGCAGATCTGAACAGATCTCTTGGTGAATATTGCGAATAATCATTCCAGGCATTACCTGCTTCTGCAAACGCCTGAACATAGATGGTAGACGTTGGTGCGAGTGATATAGGATACCTCAATTCTGCTACAAACTTGTTAAAAATCAAGCCTCCTCTGAAGCCAGAGACCGGGTCGATCGGAACGATACTATTATCGTCATACCCTCTCAACGCTACAATGTCCTGTCCGATTATAAAATTATTGGCACCATTTAGTCCGTTACCTCCCAGGAAGAATCTTTCGAATGGTCCTGTATCTGTTCTGTCGCCATAGCTTCCGATAAAGCCGAGGTGCGCTCTGGCGTTAATCACGAATTTCTTGGGCAATGGAATAAAGAAAGAGGCATCCATGATCCACTTGTGATACTCAATCCACTTATACCGTTCCGCTGTACTTAAATCTCCTTCTTCGAATTTATCACCATCAATCAGAGATACCGGAGGAGTCAGGTTGACGTTCAGGGAGAACTGAGAACCATACCTCGGGAATTGAGGATTATCGATATTACTTCTGGAGATAGTTGTATTGAAAGTCAAGCTGTTCGCATCACCCGTAGAAAAACCGAGCGTCTGACCAAAGTTGAATACCTGATAATACTGGTACGAAATGTTGTTTGAGATCTGGAAGTAATCATCCGGCCATCTCAACCTTCTACCCAAACCAATGGTAAAACCACTCGCTTTCAGGAAACCGTTCAGGTCATTGGTGAAGATGTCGATACTTCTGTTAACAGTTCTGTTAAGGCTTACCGTAAAGTTGTTAGGCTTTTTGCCTCCAAGCCATGGCTCTGAGAAAATCAGGTTATAGCTCTGGAACCTTCTACCATTAGATTGAATCTGAAGAGACAGTCGCTGACCATCACCGGAAGGATAAGGTCGCCATTTACTCCAGTCTCCGATATTTTTTACAGAGAAGTTATTCAGTGAGAGCCCCACTGTACCCACAAAACCAAACGGACCTCCGAAACCACCTGACAGCTGAATCTGGTCTGAAGATTTCTCAACCAGTTCAAATTCGATATCCACCGTACCATCTGCCAGGTTAGGGATAGGTCTTGGATTAATCTGCTCAGGATCGAAGAAGCCAAGCTGAGCCAGCTCACGCGTAGTTCTGATCAGTTCTTTTCGACTGAACTTCTGACCGGGCAGGGTTCTGATCTCTCTCAGCACCACATGGTCACTTGTTCTGTCATTTCCCTTGAGTATAATTCTCTTAATAGTAGCCTGCTCTCCCTCGCTCATTCTCATTTCCAGATCGATGGAGTCATTCTCGGCTCTTACCTCTACCACATCCAGTCGGAAGAAGAGATAACCATCATCCATATACAGGGAGTTGATATCGTCTCCACCTTCTCCGTCAAACTGAGTTCTCTGGCTGATTTTCTCCTGATTGTAGACATCTCCTTTTTTGATACCCAGCTTTTCTGAAAGCTCCTCATCGGTATACTTAAGGTTACCTACCCAGTCAATATTTCTGATATAGTATTTGTTGCCCTCATCTACCTTAATGTGGACATCGATAAAGTCATCATTGATTTTGGCTATACTGTCACTTACTACCGCAGCATCTCTGTATCCCTTTGAATTGTAAAAGCCAATCAGGGTTCCTTTATCATCATTAAAGTCATTTCGGATAAACTTGGATGACTGAAGGAAATTCAACTTCACATTACTGCTCAGAAACTCCTTCAGATCTCGTTTAGAGACGGAGTAGGATGAGTCCATGTAATTTCTTACAGTCTTTGGGTTGGTCTTGAATATCTGATCAAAGAGCGCAGAAATAAGCCAGAATCGTGGTTTCTCGTGCGTATTCTTAAGAGTTTTCTTCAGCCTTGAATTTGAGAATGTATCATTCCCGTCAAAGCTGATCTTGTTGATCTTTACTTTAGACTTTTTATCAACCTGAAAAGTAAGCCTGACACCATCGGTAACCAGGGTATCTTTACTCTGTACAGTTTTGACTGATGTATTGAGAAAGCCTTTCTCAATAAAGAATTTATTGATCAGTAACTCAGTATTCTTTACCAGAGGTGCGCTGGCTACTTTACCTATAATACCTACCTGGTCTTTAATTTCTGACGCCTGTGAACTGCTTACTCCCTCTATATCAAAGGCGAGAATTCTGGGGCGTTCGGTCAGCCGCACCTCCAGAAAAGCGCGGTCTCCTTCAATTTTTGTCAGCCAGAATTCCACATCGGCAATAATACCCTGTTGCCAAAGTCTTTTGATAGCTTCCGAAATCTCCCGGCCGGGGATAGGAATTCTGTCTCCCACCTTGATACCTGTAAAAGACACGAGCGCTCTTTCTTCCAATACATTAAGTCCGGTGAACTTAATGTCAGCGATCTCGAAAACTTTCGGGTTGGTATAATCAATCTGTACGCCTTGCCCCGCGTTTACCCCATACCTTACTTGTCCTTCCGCCAGGCGAACGACACACAAAGCAATTCCCAGTACAATGAATAATTTCCTCATTCCAACTCTATGTATTTACCTGCTCACTTATTTTTCCAAAACGCCTTTCCCGCTGTTGGTAGGCGACAATGGCTTCGTATAAATGCTGTTTCCTGAAATCCGGCCACAGTGTGTCAGTGATGAAAAACTCAGTATAAGCCATCTGCCAAAGCAGAAAATTACTGATGCGTTGTTCACCACTTGTTCTTATCAACAACTCAGGGTCGGGAATACCTGATGTGTCCAGATAGCTTTCGAAAAGGTTTTGGTCCACATCGTCAATATTCAGGTCGCCCTCCTGTTGTTTTTTCAGCAAAGTTTTGACGGCATTCACGATATCCCACCGGCCACTGTAGCTAAGCGCCAGTACCAGTTTCATACGTTTGTTATTGGCGGTCTTTTCTATAGCCTCTGCCAGCTCACGCTGTGCCTTGGCAGGCAGACTGGCGGTGTCTCCAATTGTAGCGAGGCTGATGTCATTATCCATCAGGGTTTTCACCTCTGCACTGATGGTAGAAACCAGCAGTTGCATAAGTGCATTTACCTCCGCTTTGGGTCTGTTCCAGTTTTCGGTAGAGAAAGCATAGAGGGTAAGGAATTTAACCCCCAGTTCGGCACAACTTTCTGTAACATCACGTACGGCTTTAATGGCATTTTTGTGACCAAAAACACGGGCAGCACCCTTGCTTTTGGCCCATCGGCCATTACCATCCATGATAACTGCAATGTGTTCAGGGAGTTTCTCCGAGTCGATTCTTTCCTTCATTTTGTCAGCTTCGCGCAAAACAACCCGCGAATGTACAAAAATGCTTCTGGTTTTTAAACCATAACCGATTCTTTAAAGAAGTCTACTTAGACCAGGGCTTGAAACAGATTATCCGGTAGAAGGTATAGCTTAATGAAAAACCGGTGAAAAACATCCAGTCGTCATCATTAGGATTCCCCCCCCGATAATCTTTGATATTTGGTGTGGCAACGGATACATTATCCAATAGATCCGAGTTGCTTTTTATAGCTGCTGTGCTGACCCCCAGGGTCCATCTTCTGTTGATCTTGTATTTGATACCTACCCCAACCGGAAGCCTGAGATTAATACTTGAGTCATAATCCTGCCCAAAATTATCAGTGCCTTCAAAGCGGTAAAGTCCAAAACCAAAGAAAACATAAGGAGTCCAGTACTGCTGTAGCTTCTCATCCCGGTAATCGAGAAAATGATATTCGAAGAGTAAGTCTGCATTCACAAAATTCCCTTCGAAGGAAGCCCGTCTGTTTGCTGAAAATACGTCAAATGCTTCGTCATCGGCACCTTTGAGCTGGCCTACACCTAAGCTCCAGCGCAGGCTAAGCGCCTGATCTACATGCTTTCTGACAAAGAATTGAACACCGGGTCTGTTGTTTCCGGGAACGTAACTTCTCGTTACATCTCCCAGGTAGTTATATCCTCCCAGTTCTATACCGATCTCGGAGTTTTGAGCCAGCGACCTGTTGGTAATCAACACAAAGCCGGCAAGTATCAACCATTTACACACAAAGCCCATATGTGCTCTTTTATCCGTATGATATGATCGCAAGCTAGATAACATCTCCAAGACCTTCGGCTGATTGCCAGTTAAATATTGTTAATTCAATTCCGCGCATCTACTCCCCAATTTAGCTTATGTCTGAGCGTATCATAGTAAGTCATCTTTTTAAACTGTACCAGTTTCGCTTCAAAAGACTCTCTTTTAACGGATAATTCTACTTTATCGTCTATACTATTTGACCTTGAATCAAGTGAAGCCATAAA
>DIYF01000121.1:0-10535 GCA_002427745.1 Roseivirga sp. UBA6061
ATAGTGTCCGATTATTTTATAGCTAAAAAGGCAGTCTGACAGCTCTTGCCCGTTGCCTATGTTATGTGAAATCAGGTATCGTTTACCATCATCAGATTTTTTGTCGACCACAATGCCGATATGGGTGATCGCACCACCCAGGTTCCAGCTCACAATGTCCCCCGGCTTGTAGTCGGTGGCGTCTTTTGATTTTTTCAGCACCGTACCGTGACGTTCGAAATACTTCATCAGGTTAGGGACTCTCCGATGGTCTATGTTTTTATCCGTTTTGCTGAGGCCCCAGAGTTGAGGGTATTCTGCAAAATGTGCTTTCATATCTTCATGTATCTCTTTCTGCAAATCAATTCCCAACTGGCGATAAGCCCTTATCACCACATCAGTACAGACTCCTTTGCCTTCAGGTACATCTCCGTTGGGATAATCAATGGAGAAGTAGGCAGGGTCGTATTCTACTTCGTCCTGCGTCAACGCTATAGCTGCCGTTGAGAGACGATTGGCAAAGGAGCTTTCCTGTGCACTTAGTGCAAATGGTAGCCATAGAAGTGATATAGTGAGGAACCTGATCAATTCAGAATTTATCCGTCTACTTTTTGATTTCCTTTCTTATCAGAACGCTGGTTTTTTACCAACCTTTTCTTTTTTGTCTTTTTATAGTCATTCAAAAGCTTAAAGCTCTCGATTTTTCGCTCTCTGAATTTCTCATAGTCAATAATGAAATCCTGAATCGTGGCATATGGGCCACTAATAGTACCCGGCACTTTACTGTCGGCAGTAATGTAAAACTGATTTTTGAGCTTATAGGCGAGTACCCAGTGCTTTCGAATAATACTCCCCTGTATTTCTATGGGCTCAAAGTCAATCATGAGGTAGTATGCCTCAATTTCAGGATTGATCTTTTTAAGTGTTTCAAAAGCAAACCTCGACAGGTCAACGCAAATGCCACTCTTAACGCTGAAGAATTCTTCAGGTGAGAATATGGTAATTCCGGGGCCTTCATTTCTCTTGCTGCCGAGCTTTATGGCACGAGACATGTCATAGTGAAAATTCTGCCCTATCCATTTATTGATGTGTTCAACGGATTTCCACTTACTAATGACTTCGATATACTGGATTGTGTCTTTACCAGATTTGAGTATGTTTTTCTCCGGGGCATCTGAAAGTTTTTGAATGCCTTTTTCCAATTCCTGAGCCTGCAGGCAAATGCTTGTACAAAGCAGCATCCAAAGACCTGATATGATGTTTTTCATCTTGTTTGGTTTTGTTGATGTATAGCTTTGAGACTCATTCGGTGCATCCAGTGTTTAAATCACTCTTCGTTTTTCATTTCATCAGCCCAGTTGAAGCGGTCGGTTGGAGCGAATTTCCATGGAGAGAAGCTGGTTTCCACATTCTGGAACATGCTGTTCCATGAAGCTGGCGAGCTTGATTCTTCCATCGCTGAGAACCTCCTCATTTCGAGAATAATGGAGAGGGGGTCAATGTTAACGGGACAGGCCTCTACACAGGCATTACAGCTGGTACAGGCATTGATCTCTTCTTTTGTGATATAATCCCCCAGAAGAGATTTACCATCTTCCAGGCCTTTTCCTCCTTTGGCCAGGCTGGCACCTACTTCTTCCGCTCTGTCACGGGTATCCATCATGATCTTTCGGGGAGAAAGTTTCTTCCCGGTCTGATTGGCGGGGCATTGTGAGGTGCAACGACCGCATTCGGTACAGGAATAAGCATTCATGATATTCACCCAACTCAGATCATTCACATCTTTGGCACCAAAGCGACCTACTTCGGCAGGAGGCTCACCACCGCCCTCTACAGGCATGCCCAGCATCATTTTTACCTCGTTAGTCACTACCGGCATATTGGCAATCTCCCCCTTAGGTTTCAGGTTTGAATAGAAGGTGTTAGGGAAGGCCAGCGCAATGTGCAGATGCTTGGAATAGGTGACGTAGATAGAGAAGCCCAGAATGCCAATGATATGAAACCACCAGGCAAAGCGTTCTACGATGACCAGGGTGTTTACATTCATACCTTCGAAAAGAGGTTTCAGAAAGCTGCTGAAAAAGAACTCACCAGTGATTGGGTAATGATCGTCCTGTCCCTGAATCAGCATGTCTGTAGCGTTCATGGTCAGGATGGCAAACATCAGGATGATTTCAATTACCAAAATAAGATTGGCATCCAGGGTAGGCCACTTTTTCATCTCATCCCCTCCGAAACGCTTTACTTTCAATACATTTCTCCGGATCAGGAATACTACACAGGAAAAGAGCACCCCTACTGCCAGAAATTCGAAAATGTTAATCAGAACGGAGTAGAAGCTCCCAAGTGGCTCAGCAAAGATTCTGTGTGACCCTGTAAGTCCGTCAATTACAAACTCAAGTACCTCCAGGTTAATCACAACAAAGCCTATATAGATCAGTAAGTGCAATAAAGCAGGGATAATGCGCTTGAACATTTTCTTCTGGCCGAAAGCCACAAGCAGCATGGTCTTCCAGCGCTCCGGCTTATTATCGGTTCTTCCGGCAGGTTTTCCCAAAAAAATATTTTTGCGAATACGACTTACACGCTGATAAATGAAATAGCCTGCTACTGAGGCAATTAGAAGAAAGGCGATTTGAGATATGTATTGCATATAAACTGAGTCAAAACGACTCGACTTTGTTGTTACCTGAAATTATTAAAAATGTTTTGCACGATTTAAGTTTTTGTCTACTTTTGTGCTCCCCAATTCAGGGTGCTGTAGCTCAGTTGGTAGAGCATCGGACTGAAAATCCGTGAGTCGGTGGTTCGAATCCACTCAGCACCACTTGGAGACAAAGCCTTCTCGAAAGAGAGGGCTTTACTTTTTTCCGGCCTTCTGTTTTTATACCCGCTATGAAATCGTTTGCGTACATTACGCGAATATACAGAATCCGCCCTAAATTTAGTATGCATGCATACTAAATTTAGGGCGGATCTATTGATTTTTCCCTGTTTATGTAAGCGGGCTATCGTAGGTTCACGACTTCTTTTTGCGTAAGAAAACGCCATTTCCCCCTTGGCAGGTCCTTTTTGGTCAGATCGGCATACATGACTCTGTCCAGCTTTACTACAGTGTAGCCCAGATGATCAAAAATTCTGCGAACGATTCTGTTACGGCCTATGTGGATTTCTATGCCCAGAACCATATTATCAGGGCTCAGCACGGCCAGGTCATCAACGGGGGCAGGGCCATCCTCCAGAGTCAGCCCCTCTGCTATCTGATCGAAGTCTTTTTGTGTAATAGGTTTGTCCAGTTGTACCTGGTAGATCTTTTTAATTTTATGAGAGGGGTGGGTTAGTTTTTTGGCCAGATCCCCGTCATTGGTAAAGAGCAACAGCCCGGTAGTGAGTCTGTCCAGCCTGCCCACAGGGAATATACGTTCATCACAGGCGTTTTTTACCAGGTCCATTACAGTCTTTCTTTCCTCAGGGTCACTGGTGGTGGTAATAAAATCTTTGGGCTTGTTGAGCAGTACATACACGAACTTCTCTCTTTTCAGAAGCTTCTTCCTGTACATAACTGTATCTGCAGGCTTAACCTGGTATCCCATTTCTGTAACCACCTGATCATTTACAGTGATCTCACCGGCTTCGATGAGCTTATCAGCTTCTCTTCTGGAGCAAATGCCTGAATTGGCAATGTACTTATTCAGGCGAATTGTGCCACTGGCAGGTTTTTCCTTCTTGAAGATCTTAGGATCGTATTCCGGTATCTGTGAGGTTTTCTCAGTGGCAGGTGAACGTTGAAAACGCTTCTTTTTGCGGGGATTATTCTTTTTGAAGGCCATAAGCTTGCAGCATCTCTGCTGTATTTGGCGCAAATGTAGCTAATTAACAGGTCGCTGCCTATTCGGCCGGTGGGGGAGTGTTAATTTCAGGAGGTGCTCCTTCCATCTGATTACCTATTTCATTCTCTTCCGGAGCGAAATCTTTAGGTGTTGGCAAATCCTTCAGGTCATTGATGCCAAAATAATCCATGAATTTGTCAGATGTGCCGTAGAGTAATGGACGACCTACATTTTCAGATTTCCCCTTGATCTCGACCAATTCTTTTTCCAGTAATTTCTGAACAGAATAGTCACAGTTAACCCCTCTGATCTGCTCCATTTCGGATTTAGTAACCGGCTGCTTATAGGCGATGATCGAGAGCGTTTCTAGCGCTGAAGCTGAAAGTCGCTTTTTAGACTGTTGTTTAAGGAGAATACCTATGCTGGCCTGGTAGGCAGGCTTTGTCAGAAACTGATAGCCTCCTCCACTTTTCACTACCTGAAAGGGATATTTCTCATCTTCATACTTCTCCTGAATCTGAGTAATAGCCTCCGTGACGTCCTTTTCCGGGACATCAGCCTCAAACATTTCTGAAAGACAGTTTTGTAACTCTGCTGACTTGATGGGTTTTTCCGAGCAGAATATCAGGGCCTCGATATGATTCCCGAGGAAATCCACTAATTTCTTTTGGCCAACTTCGCTGCTATGGAGTGCATGGTATGTGGTACCGCCTTGAGTCTTTCTTTCGAGATAAGGTTTCCTGTGTCAACACAAATACCATAGGTGCCATTTTTGATACGGATGAGTGCATTTTCCAGGTTGTTGATGAATTTCTGCTGGCGAGCGGCAAGCTGGTTAAGCTTTTCTTTTTCAAGGGTGTCTGCACCGTCTTCCAATACCTTGGTAGTAGCACTGGTCGCATCAGTTCCGGAATCACCACTTTTCATAAGACTTTTCTTAAGATCGTTAAGCTCGCTTCTTGCCTTGTCCAACTTGTCGTTGATCAACGCTTCAAACTCTTCTAACTCACTGCTCGAATAACGGTTCTTTTCCTGACTCATAGTTTGTGATTCTTTACCTTTAGAGGGCGCAAAATAAACCTCTGGCCACAAATTGCAAAGAGTTTCATCAAATTCTTAGAGCCAAAGGAGTTATGGTGAATATTTAGGAATTGGCATAAAAAAAAGACCCCTGGAGGTCTTTTGGTAATTTTTCTTTGGTCTATCTTTCAATATTCCAAATTCAGCATCTGCATTCGTTTTGTCATAGAAATATTATCGATATGCACGCGGTATTTCATTCTGATGTATCTCTTCACTACCTCCACTTTCCGTCCCTTCCTCAGATACGAGTCAATAGTATTATTGATCAGGCAGTTCATGATGAATGTTGATTGATGGTTTTATAAGCAATGAATGAAAATAAACATTTGCGTTGCAAAAGCGTAACATTCACCTAACATTCGTTAGACATTCTTGATAAAAGCAAATTATAAGTTTGAATAAACTGATTTCTCTTTTTTGAGCTAATTAACTCGCTTTCAGGAAGTCAAACCAGCGTTACATCAGGAATTGAGAGTTCTGTCAGAATCTTGTGCCGATAGCGACTCTTTCTTTGCTCATAGAAACTGTACCGTCAGGTGAAATGATTTCAAACAATATCATGTAATAACCTACCCGGGCTTTAGATCCGTTCTGATAGGTGCCATCCCATCTGAAAAAGCCGGAACTGCCTACCAGGGCATTTTGAGCAATGTCTTTGACGAGATTTCCTCCGGCATCATAGATTTTTACATTGAGTGTATTACCCGGGTTGTCAAACTCAAAATTGATAGTAGTGAAGTTGGCCATGCCTGCTACATCCGGAGCAAAGGTTTTGGGCTCGATATCCACTGTCATGCCAGAGTCCGGTTGTAATTGAGACTGAGAGTTGGCATAACCTGGTGTGGCAAAACCTTCGGTACTGGAAGCAGATTGCCAGTTGTTAGGATCATTGCTCGTTCCCGCAAATCGTATCCTCTCCAGCGAAACCCCGTCCACATCATCGAGCAATTGTGAATGAAAGTTCTGAGAGTAGTCGAAAAGATCAATGACAAAGTCGTTTTCATTGACAATGGAGACCGTACCTTCTGTATTGGGAAGGGATGGAAAAGAACTCATTTCGATGGCGTTGTCGAGCTGTGCTTTGGGGTATTGATCCATAAGTGTGGAGATACTGGTTGTGAGCACCAGGTACTCTCCCGGAGCTATAATCGATTCCTCGAGGCTGATTTCGCGATCAGAGCTTCCTCCGGTCAGAAGCCAGTTTTTCAGATTTACGAAGTTGGTGGAGTTGTTATACAGCTCAACGAATCTTACGCCACCACTTCTCGGGTTAAACAGTATTTCGTTAATCAGTAGGTCGCCTGCTTCTGCTGAAATGGCGATGACCAGTGTCTGAGAGTCGAAACCAGCTGTGATCAGGTTGCCGCTGCAGTCCGTGATATTCTCGCTGCTGATGGTGTAAAGCGTATTGGTTTCCAGTGGAGAGGCTGTGGTCAGGGTAATCTCTTTTTTCGTGGCATCTATGCTATGATCGCTAATGCTGATACCGCCTGACAGACTAAAGCTGCTGGCTGTGATATTCCCGGTTTCCAGCCTTTCATCATAGGTGAGCATAATGGTTTGATCAGTCAGGGCGACAGCGCGGATAAGCCTTGGCCCTATGATATCAGGGTTTGAATCAGCAACTGAATTCGGAGCTCCCGGAGTACCCCCATTGGTATTCTCTGAGGCAGTCCAGTTACTGGCTTCCTGACATGGGAAAGCGGTATCTATCATTTCCAGGGAGAAGCCTCCTGTTGCTTTATCACTGTCGCGGTACCACTCATCAGTATAGCTGACACTGAAGATTTCGCCAGCACCTTCGCCAATGGTTATCTGATCTCCTGAAGTATTCAGACTCGGAAAACCTGTGACACCAATACCATTTGTGAACTGTGCTGCCCCGTTGTTTGTACTCAGAATGGCATAGGCTCCCGGAGTTATGTTGACAGCCGGAAGTATGGTGCTTGAGGTTCTGTCTGAAAGACTTATTCCCTGAAGACTCAGTATTCTGCCGGATACATTTAGTATCTCTATGTACTCCGCTTCCGGCAGCCCTTGTGATGGGGCCGGGTTAGCCATGATCTCGGTGATGATCAGCTCATTAGCAGTAGGTATAGCACCTAAGAAGAAGTTCGATTGAGCGCTGACGATTTCGTTACCATTACAGTCGTTGACGGTCGAAATAGTAAGGGTGAATTCTGCTCCCCGCTCAAAAGCACTGGTCAGATTGATCAGCACACTGGTTCCGAACTCATCTTCGATCTCAATGTCTGAGACCGTCACTCCACCTGAGATGGTAAAGTCCTCAGTGGCCATACTTCCTACATCCATGGACTCATTAAAGGTCACCCGTAATTGCTGATCTGAGACCACTTCCAGGGAGGTGAGTTCCGGAGCGGTGGTGTCTGGCGTATTGTCAAAGACTGAGTTTTGTACTCCCGGGGTTCCGCCTGAAGTGTTATTGGTAGCGGTCCAGTTTGCGTTATCAAAGCAAGCCGCTTCGGGGTTAATCATTTCCAGGGAGAAGCCACCGGTTGCTTTGGTATCATCTCCGTAGAAATCGGTGCTGTAGACCACATCGAAGATCAGGTTGTCATCGGAGTCCCCAATGGCCAGACTATCCCCCGAAGTATTAAGGCTTGGGAAGCTGCTCACCCCACTTACTTCAATGCCGCTAAACTCATCGACATTGCCGGTAGAAGTCAGCAGCAGATATTCGCCTGAAGCAAAGGTGACATCTGGCAGGTTGGTGGTTCCTGTGAGATCAGAGAGTGTAAGTCCATCCAGGGTCAAAATCTTATCAGACGCATTGTATACTTCTATGTACTCCACTTCCGGCAGGCCTTGCGTAGGAGAAGGATTGGCCATGATCTCGGTAATAATTACTTCGCCAGCAGTTGGAGTAGCTCCCAGGAAGAAGGTTGAGTCTGCACTGACAATGGTATTGCCTGCACAATCTGAGAGATCGGCTACCGTCAAAGTAAACTCAATTCCTCGTTCAAAAGCAGTTGTGAGGTTGATCAGCACACTGGTTCCGAACTCATCTTCAATCTCAATGTCTGAGACTGTCACTCCACCTGAGATGGTAAAGTCACTGGCGGCCATACTTCCCACATCCATGGACTCATTAAAGGTCACGCGTAATTGCTGGTCTGAGATCACTTCCAGGGAAGTGAGTTCCGGAGCGGTAGTGTCTGGTGTATTATCAAAGACTGAGTTCTGAACTCCGGGAGTTCCACCTGAAGTGTTATTGGTAGCGGTCCAGTTGGCGTCATCAAAGCAAGCTGCTTCGGGGTTGATCATTTCCAATGAGAAGCCACCAGCTGCTTTGGTATCATCTCCGTAGAAGTTGGTACTATAAACCACATCGAAGATCAGGTTGTCATCGGAGTCCCCAATGGCCAGGCTATCTCCTGAGGTATTAAGGCTTGGGAAGCTGCTCACCCCACCTACTTCAATGCCGCTAAACTCATCAACATTGCCTGTAGAGGTCAGCAGCAGATATTCGCCTGAGGCAAAGGTGACAGCCGGTAAATTCGTGGTTCCAGTCAGGTCAGAGAGTGTCAGGCCATCCAGTGTTAAAATCTTATCAGACGCATTATAGACTTCGATATACTCTACTTCCGGCAGGCCTTGCGTAGGAGAAGGGTTGGCCATAATCTCAGTGATAATTACTTCACCAGCAGTTGGTGTGGCTCCCAGAAAGAAAGTCGAATCTGTGCTGACAATGGTATTACCGGCACAATCTGAGAGATCGGCTACTGTCAGGGTAAACTCAATTCCTCGTTCAAAAGCACTGGTCAGATTGATCAGCACACTGGTTCCGAACTCATCTTCGATTTCAATGTCTGAGACTGTCACTCCACCTGAGATGGTAAAGTCACTGGCGGCCATACTTCCCACATCCATGGACTCATTAAAGGTCACGCGTAATTGTTGGTCTGATACCACTTCCAGTGAAGTCAGTTCCGGTGCGGTAGTATCAGGAGTATTGTCAAAAACGGAGTTTTGTACTCCAGGAGTTCCCCCTGAAGTGTTATTGGTAGCAGTCCAGTTGGCGTCATCAAAGCAGGCGGCTTCGGGATTGATCATTTCCAGGGAGAAGCCACCAGCTGCCTTGGTATCATCTCCATAGAAGTCGGTGCTGTAAACCACATTGAAGATCAGGTTGTCATCTGAGTCCCCAATGGCCAGGCTATCTCCTGAAGTATTAAGGCTAGGAAAGCTGCTTACACCACCAACTTCGATATCTGAGAACTCATCTACATTGCCTGTAGAAGTCAGCAGCAGATATTCGCCTGAAGCAAAGGTGACATCTGGTAGGTTGGTGGTTCCTGTCAGGTCTGAGAGTGTAAGTCCATCCAGGGTCAAAATCTTATCAGAGGCATTGTATACTTCTATGTACTCCACTTCAGGCAGGCCTTGGGTAGGAGAAGGGTTTGCCATAATCTCAGTGATAATTACTTCACCAGCAGTTGGTGTGGCTCCCAGGAAGAAGGTTGAGTCTGCGCTGACAATGGTATTGCCGGTACAGTCATTTACTCCTGAAGTAGTCAGAGTAAACTCTATTCCTTTGTCAAAAGCATCGGTCAGATTGATCAGTACACTGGTTCCGAACTCATCTTCGATCTCAATGTCAGCAATCGTCACTCCTCCTGAGATGGTAAAGTCTTCGGCAGCGATACTTCCTACATCCATGGACTCATTAAATGTCACTCGAAGCTGTTGATCTGAGATTACTTCCAGGGAAGTGAGTTCCGGAGCGGTAGTGTCTGGTGTATTGTCAAAGACTGAGTTCTGTACTCCCGGGGTTCCCCCTGAAGTATTGTTGGTAGCGGTCCAGTTGGCATCATCAAAGCAAGCCGCTTCGGGGTTAATCATTTCCAATGAGAAACCACCAGCTGCTTTGGTATCATCTCCGTAGAAGTCGGTACTGTAAACCACATCGAAGATCAGGTTGTCATCGGAGTCCCCAATGGCCAGACTATCTCCTGAAGTATTAAGGCTTGGGAAGCTGCTTACTCCACCCACTTCGATGCCGCTAAACTCATCGACATTGCCTGTAGAAGTCAGTAGCAGATATTCACCTGAAGCAAAGGTAACAGCTGGCAGGTTGGTGGTTCCAGTCAGGTCGGAGAGAGTCAGTCCATCCAGGGTCAAAATCTTATCAGAAGCATTGTATACTTCTATGTACTCCACTTCCGGCAGGCCTTGCGTAGGAGAAGGGTTGGCCATAATCTCAGTGATAATTACTTCACCAGCAGTTGGTGTGGCTCCCAGAAAGAAAGTCGAATCTGTGCTGACAATGGTATTACCGGCACAGTCATTTACCGTTGAAGTAGTTAGGGTAAACTCAATTCCTTTGTCAAAAGCACTGGTCAGATTGATCAGCACACTGGTTCCGAACTCATCTTCGATCTCGGTATCAGAAACTGTTACTCCACCTGAGATAGTAAAGTCACCGGCAGCGATACTTCCTACATCCATGGACTCATTAAAGGTCACACGTAATTGCTGGTCTGAGATCACTTCCAGGGAAGTGAGTTCCGGAGCGGTAGTGTCTGGTGTATTGTCAAAGACTGAGTTCTGTACTCCGGGAGTCCCCCCTGAAGTGTTGTTGGTAGCGGTCCAGTTGGCATCATCAAAGCAGGCGGCTTCGGG
>DIYF01000121.1:10742-38670 GCA_002427745.1 Roseivirga sp. UBA6061
TCCCCTGAAGTATTGAGACTTGGAAAGCTGCTTACTCCACCCACTTCAATGCCGCTAAACTCATCGACATTACCTGCAGAGGTCAGCAGCAGATATTCGCCTGAGGCAAAGGTGACAGCCGGTAAATTCGTGGTTCCTGTCAGGTCTGAGAGTGTCAGGCCATCCAGGGTCAAGATTTTATCAGAAGCATTGTATACTTCTATGTACTCCACTTCCGGCAGTCCTTGCGTAGGAGAAGGGTTTGCCATAATCTCAGTGATAACCAGCTCGCCAGCAGTTGGAGTAGCTCCCAGGAAGAAGGTTGAGTCTGTACTGATAATGGTATTGCCTGCGCAGTCATTCACTGTAGCAGTGGTCAAAGTAAACTCAATTCCTTTTTCAAAAGCACTGGTCAGATTGATCAGCACACTGGTTCCGAACTCATCTTCGATCTCGATATCAGAAACTGTTACTCCACCTGAGATGGTAAAATCTTCGGCAGCGATACTTCCTACATCCATGGATTCATTGAAAGTCACTCTTAATTGCTGGTCTGAGATCACTTCCAGTGAAGTCAGTTCCGGAGCGGTAGTGTCTGGAGTATTATCAAAGACTGAGTTTTGTACTCCCGGGGTTCCGCCTGAAGTGTTATTGGTAGCGGTCCAGTTGGCGTCATCAAAGCAAGCCGCTTCGGGGTTAATCATTTCCAGGCTGAAACCTCCGGCTGCCTTGGTATCATCTCCGTAGAAGTTGGTGCTGTAGACTACATCGAAGATCAGGTTATCATCGGAGTCCCCAATGGCCAGACTATCTCCTGAAGTATTAAGGCTTGGGAAGCTGCTCACCCCACCTACTTCAATGCCGCTAAACTCATCGACATTACCAGTGGACGTCAGCAGCAGATATTCGCCTGAGGCAAAGGTGACAGCTGGAAGGTTGGTGGTTCCAGTCAGGTCGGAGAGTGTTAGTCCATCCAGGGTCAAAATCTTATCAGACGCATTGTATACTTCTATGTACTCCACTTCCGGCAGGCCTTGGGTAGGAGAAGGGTTGGCCATAATCTCAGTGATAATTACTTCACCAGCGGTTGGAGTAGCTCCCAGGAAGAAGGTTGAGTCTGTGCTGACAATCGTATTGCCGGTACAGTCATTTACTGTTGAAGTAGTTAGGGTAAACTCTATTCCTTTGTCAAAAGCATCGGTCAGATTGATCAGTACACTGGTTCCGAACTCATCTTCGATCTCAATGTCAGCAACCGTTACTCCTCCTGATATAGTAAAGTCACCGGCAGCGATACTTCCTACATCCATGGATTCATTGAAAGTCACTCTTAATTGTTGATCTGATACCACTTCAAGGGAAGTCAGTTCCGGAGCAGTAGTGTCTGGCGTATTGTCAAAGACTGAGTTCTGAACTCCGGGAGTTCCGCCTGAAGTGTTGTTGGCAGCAGTCCAGTTGGCGTCATCAAAGCAAGCGGCTTCGGGATTGATCATTTCCAGGGAGAAGCCACCGGCTGCCTTGGTATCATCTCCGTAGAAGTCGGTGCTATAGACTACATCGAAGATCAGATTATCATCTGAGTCCCCAATGGCCAGACTATCTCCTGAAGTATTAAGGCTTGGGAAGCTGCTTACTCCACCTACTTCAATGCTGCTAAACTCATCAACATTGCCGGTAGAAGTCAGCAGCAGGTATTCACCTGAGGCAAAGGTGACAGCCGGCAGGTTGGTGGTTCCTGTGAGATCAGAGAGTGTAAGTCCATCCAGTGTTAAAATTTTATCAGACGCATTGTATACTTCTATGTACTCCACTTCCGGCAGTCCTTGCGTAGGAGAAGGGTTGGCCATAATCTCGGTGATAATTACTTCGCCTGTGGTTGGAGTAGCTCCCAGGAAGAAAGTTGAGTCTGTGCTGACAATGGTATTGCCTGCGCAGTCATTCACTGTAGCAGTGGTCAAAGTAAACTCAATTCCTTTGTCAAAAACACTGGTCAGATTGATCAGAACACTGGTTCCGAACTCATCTTCGATTTCAATGTCTGAGACTGTCACTCCACCTGAGATGGTAAAATCTTCGGCAGCGATACTTCCTACATCCATGGACTCATTAAAGGTCACACGTAGCTGTTGATCGGATATCACTTCCAGGGAAGTGAGTTCCGGAGCGGTAGTGTCTGGTGTATTATCAAAGACTGAGTTCTGAACTCCGGGAGTTCCACCTGAAGTGTTGATGGTAGCGGTCCAGTTGGCATTATCAAAGCAGGCGGCTTCGGGGTTAATCATTTCCAGGGAGAAGCCACCAGCTGCCTTGGTATCATCTCCGTAGAAATCGGTGCTGTAAACCACATCGAAGATCAGGTTGTCATCGGCATCTGCTATGGCCAGACTATCCCCTGAAGTATTGAGACTTGGGAAGCTGCTTACTCCACTCACTTCAATGTCGCTAAACTCATCGACATTGCCAGTAGAAGTCAGTAGCAGATATTCACCTGAGGCAAAGGTGACAGCTGGCAGGTTGGTGGTTCCAGTCAGGTCGGAGAGAGTCAGTCCATCCAGGGTCAAAATCTTATCAGACGCATTGTATACTTCTATGTACTCCACTTCCGGCAGGCCCTGGGTAGGAGAAGGGTTGGCCATAATCTCAGTGATAACTACCTCACCGGCAGTTGGAGTAGCTCCCAGGAAGAGGGTTGAGTCTGTGCTGACAATGGTATTGCCTGTACAGTCATTTAGGGTTGAAGTAGTCAGGGTAAACCCAATTCCTCGCTCAAAAGCAGTTGTGAGGTTGATTAGTACGCTGGTTCCGAACTCATCTTCAATCTCGATATCAGAAACGGTTACTCCACCTGAGATGGTAAAGTCTTCGGCAGCAATACTTCCTACATCCATGGACTCATTAAAGGTCACGCGTAGCTGTTGATCTGAGATCACTTCAAGGGAAGTGAGTTCCGGAGCAGTAGTGTCTGGGGTATTATCAAAGACTGAGTTTTGAGTGCCTGGAGTTCCCTGGTCTGAATCTGTGGAAACGGTGTAATTCGCCTGGTCAAAACATGGCGCTTCCGGGTTGATCAGCTCTATGGTGTATCCTCCATCTTGTTTCGTCTCATCATTGTAGAAACCGGTATCATATTGAAGCGAATCCACAACCTCTCCATCTCTTCTTTTCAGAAATAGTGTCTCGCCAGTGTTGGAAAGAGAAGGGAAATTTGAAAGCGCCATCACATCCCCATAACTGCTGAAGAGATCAGCGTTGGAGCTTGAGGTGAGAATCAAAAAAGCACCCGGTGCCAAATCAAAACTTGATAATGTGGCTGTACTGCTATTGTCTGTAAACTGGAAATCCCGCAATTTGATTGTCTCTGAGCCAGTATTGAAGACTTCCACGAATTCAGCATTTGGCAGGGGAGAACCACTGTCAGGGTCCGGATATATTTCGTTGATTACCAGATCTCGAAAAGCAGGATCTACCGGAGCGTCATATACGAAGTTGCTTATAGCATTTGTTGTGGCATTACCATTCTGGTCTTCCACTCTGTCGACTGTTAAAGCGTAAGTGGTGTTGTCCGTCAGATCAGTCGTAAAAGTCAGCAGGACTTCGGTACCATCATCTGATAGCACCGCACTTATTGGATTGCCCAGGCCGTTATCCAGCGAATAATGGTTAAGAATTTCCGCATTGGTTTCATCCAGTACTTCATCGAAGCTAAGCGTAATCTCATTGGTAAAGGTAGATGCAACTGATAGCACTGATGGCGCAGTAATATCATACACTACGGGCTGACTGGAAGCTGCAATCAAGTCATCAAAACTGTCCCTCAGTCCTGAGATGTCAAGTGTGTAATTGGTCCCTTCCATCAGGTCTGTAGTGAAAATCAGAGTGACACTAAGCTGATCGTCATCATTCAAAACTGCTGAAATAGGGTTGGCCAGACCATTGTCAATGCTGTAATTGCTGATAGTTTGCGCTGTGCCGGATGCTAAAGCATTCTCAAAGTTGAGTCTCAGCGTATTTTCATTGATGATCATGATATCAGATACCTGTGAATCGTAAGCAAATTCACTGCTCAGATTAGTTGATGTATTACCATCGGTGTCTTCCAGGCTCTGAATATCAATTTGGTAGTTGACCCCTTCAGACATTTTCTCATTGAATGTGAATAGAACTTTAAAAGCATCCGTGCCATCCTGCTCTACAGACTTCAGGGTCAGATCATTGTTCAAACTATAGCTGCCTGAGCTCTCCGCTGACGCCTGGGTAAGAGCCTTTGAAAACTGTACCTGAATGGTGGAGTCCGTGAGAGCGGTTATTCTTCCTATGTTGATCTCGTTGGTCGCGAAGTTATCAGTGATATCTGAGGTTAATGCATTACCATTGATGTCCTGAAGTCCGCTGATCGTAATGGTATTTGTGGCATTATTTCCCAAGGACGAAAAGTCCAGCAGTACCACATGGGTGTTTCTGGCCGAAAGCGTAGTGGTATTGGGGTTGCCAATGCCATTGTCTATGGAGTAGTTCGCTACAGTTTCGGCAATAGTTTCATCCAGTGACTCAGAAAAAGTCAGTTCAAGTTGAGTAGGGCTCAGTATCAGCAAGGACGATAGCCTGGGAGCCAGAACGTCATGGGTGAAATCAATGTTTCGGGTAGTAGTGATTTCATTCATAGCCGGGTCCTGAATGCCCCGGATAGAAATGGTATTCTCAACCTCATTTTCAAAACTGGAGGAAAATGTCAATGACACTGATAAGCCATTGGATTGAAGCGTTGCAGATGTTGGATTACCAATGTCATTGTTGACTGAGTAGTTATTGATAGCCTCCGCTGAGGTCAGGTCAAGAACTTCATCAAAGGTGACCAGTAATGTGTTGGCATCAGTGACTTCCACTGTTTCGATACCGGGCCTGTCGGTATCATAAACGAACTCAGTATTCAATAATTGGAGGAAATCACCCCCGCTGTTTTTGATGTTTTCAAAACCAATCAGCAAACCCCGGTTTTCGTTGAACCCTGTTTCAAAAACCAGATGCACCAATTTGGCATTATCATCGTCCTGTAAGGCTGTCTTAGGGTTGCCAATATCATTATCCACTTCATAGTTGGCGACAGTCTGAACGGAAGCGGTTTCTGCCTCTTCTGTAAAGTAAACGTCCAGCAGCTGGGAAGAAATAACAATTACGGTATCCACTGCATTGGTAAAATCAAAACTCTCGGTGGTCAGACTGATAGCATTGCCGAGTGTGTCAGTCAGGTTTTCAAAAGTCAGGTCATAGGTTGTTCCTATGCTGAGTGCCTGATCAAACTCCAGGCTTACCCTGTTTGGGTTACTGGTATTCAGGGTACTGGTTTCCGGGTTGCCAAGGCCCTGATCCAGCGAAAAATTACTCTCTGTCTCAGCAATGGACTCTGCCAGTTCTTCGTCAAAGATCAGATCAATGGTCAGGGTGTCTTTGAAAACAAAGCGATCGAATACAGGGGCTTCATCATCAAACAGAAAACTGAGTTCATTTGTATCAATGCTATTGCCGGCACAGTCTGTTGTTCCTGTTACCGTAAGTGAGTAGATGGTGCCTGAAGTCATCGCAGACCCCAGCGTAAGCGTTACTGATCGTAATCCGGGAGTATTGGCTGAGGCACCTGTAACCGTGATTCCATTATCAAGCGTATAGGTACCATTTACCAGACTTGAGGCATCCATAATTTCATCAAAGGTTGCCACGATCTCCTGATCAGAATTGGCTGTTACAGATACCAGGTTAGGTTCTGAAGTATCAGGAGTGGTATCGAAAATGGAGTTCTGCGTGCCGGGAGTGGCTCCCTGTGCATCTACGGAGGCGGCCCAGTTGTTGGCATCACTACAGACAAGTTCCGGGTTGATTTGTTCTATACTCCATCCGCCATCCGATTTGTCATCGTCCTGATACCAGGTTTGGTCGTAGGTAAGGCTATCAACAATATTACCCAGATTATCTTTCAGAATGATCTGTTCTCCGCCATTGGAAAGCCCGTTCCAGGAGGTTACCGCCACTACATCACCAAAGGACTGATAGTCTGTAACGCTGCTACTTGGTGTGAGGATTACATGGGCTCCGGGGGCTAGAACAAAGTCCCCGACAGTACCTCCGGTAAGATCAAAATCACCCAGGTCTATGTCTTTGGAGGAGGCATTGTAGAGTTCGATAAACTCA
Source organism: Roseivirga sp. UBA6061 (assembly GCA_002427745.1). Taxonomy (GTDB): domain Bacteria; phylum Bacteroidota; class Bacteroidia; order Cytophagales; family Cyclobacteriaceae; genus Roseivirga. Next base: position 16,905 of record DIYF01000121.1, read on the forward strand.
TCTGATGAACCACCCGGAAGTACCTGTGGGTCCGGTTGACTGGCTCCTGTCGGATCTGCAAAAATCTCGTTGATAACGATCTGGCGTGTGAGTGTAGCCGTGGTATGAGTGACATCGGTAGTCAGGGCATCCGTTTCGGCATTGCCGCTCAGGTTTGTGAGATTGTCTATGGTAAGCGTATAAGTGTTGTTTACCAAATCGTCTGCGAAGGTCAGCGTGATAATGGAAGCATCGCTTCCATTTACTACGGCTGAGACAGGCGAGCCAAAACTGAAGTTGAGTGAATAGTTATTGGCTGTAGCTCCTGAGGTGGCCTCAATATCCTGATTAAAGGTGACCTGAATTTCAGTAGAAGAGTTGGCGGTGATGTCACTTACGGCAATGGGAAGATAGCTGAAAGTATCTTCCAGCCCCGAAGCGGTGGAGAGTGTAGTATTGTCCTGAACATTGTCGATCGTAATGGTAAAGCTGTTATCTGTCAAATCAGATGAGAGAGTAAGAGTCACCTTCTTATTGTTCGTGTCATCCAGTGTTGCCGTAGCAGGGTTACCAATAGAATTGTTGATCGAGTAGTTGCTCGCGGTTTCGGCACTGGTTTCGTCCAGATCGAGATTAAACAGGAGTTCCAGCGTATTTTTATCCGTAACAGTGGTGCTCGTAATGGAGAGTGCTTCGGCAAAAATGAAACCTTCCTGAAGGTTGCTGGCGGGAGTATTGCTGGCTGCATCCTCCACATTATTGACCGTCAGGGTATAGTTGTTGTTCGGCATTGTTGAGGTGGTCAGTGTTACCTCATTCACGGCTGTTCGGCTGGCAGCTGTTACTGAAATACCATTGTCGATGCTATAGTTGGCTGTGGTTTCTGCTGTAGCCTGTGTTACTTCCTGGTTGAAGGTAACTACGACCGAAGTACCGGACGGAGCGGTTACAGAAGAAATATCTAAGGCCAGCAGTTGCTCATCAATACTGATATCGTCCATAACAAACTCCGCTACAGAGCCACTGCCGCTACCTCTTCCCACCGTCATTTTGATGATTACATTGGACTCGCCACTGGCGGCTATCGGAAGCTCGTATTCATAAAGGGTATAGCTGGTGCTGTTATTATTAGGGAAGGTGGTTTCATCCCCTATATCAACATCGTCCAGAAAATTGCTGCCTCCGTCAATGGAGGTAGAGAAATTCAGGGTTGCTGATCTGGTGGAAGTAGATGATCCGTTTTGTTTGGAGAAGGCATAAAACTCCATTTTGGGATTAGTGATACCTGTTAAATCAAGCGAAATCAGGATTTCTCCATTGAAAGAAGAGGTCGGAATAACGTTCAGCGAGGAAGAGCCGGTGCGGGCATCAGACCCCTGAAAGATGCGACTGCTGGCACGTACATCATTTCCGGTCCAATTGGTAATGAAAACGACATCCGTACCAGTTGTAAACGATTGTTCAAAACTTTCTGTGTAAGGAAATGTGTTGATCTGACTTAACGCTATATTTGCGCACGCTATCAGAAGCAGGGTGAGGAGGATTCTTTTCAGGTTCACGAAAAGAAAATTACTAAAAACTCTTCTGTGACGTATTAATTATAAGTAAACAAATCACATTAAACACAGAGAAATGAAAATCGCTGTTGTAGGAGCTACCGGACTTGTGGGAGGAGAAGTTCTCGAAGTCCTTGATGAAAGAAATGTTCAGTTTGACGAGCTGCTGTTAGTAGCTTCGGCAAGATCTGCCGGTCAGAAGAAGACTTTCAAGGGTAAGGAATACACAGTCATTACAATGGAGGAGGCCGTTGAGCGAAAACCGGACTTCGCTATTTTCTCTGCAGGTGGAGGTACTTCACTCGAATGGGCACCGAAATTTGCTGCTGTGGGTACCACCGTAATTGACAACTCTTCGGCCTGGAGAATGAGCCCTGATCATAAACTGATCGTACCTGAAGTAAACGCCTCTGAGCTTACTACAGAAGACAGAATCATTGCCAACCCCAACTGCTCTACTATCCAGATGGTACTGGCACTGGCACCGTTGCACGAAAAATATACAATCAAGAGGGTGGTTGTTTCCACTTACCAGTCTGTGACAGGTTCAGGAAAAGCAGCTGTTGATCAGATGATGAATGAGCGCAAAGGAGTTAAGGGTGAGATGGCTTATCCTCATAAAATTGATATGAATGTGTTGCCTCATATCGACATCTTCCTTGATAATGACTATACCAAAGAGGAGATGAAAATGGTCAATGAGACCAAGAAGATCCTGGGTGATGATTCCATCGGGCTTACAGCAACCACGGTAAGGATTCCAACCGTAGGAGGACACTCTGAAGCCGTGAACGTAGAGTTTGAAAAGGACTTTGATCTGGATGAGCTCAAAGAGCTGCTGGCTGCTACGCCAGGTTTGATCATTCAGGACGACCCTGCCAGCAATTTGTACCCTATGCCTTTGACAGCCCACAAAAAAGATGAAGTTTTTGTAGGCAGACTGCGCAGAGATGAAAGTCAGGCAAACACCTTGAATATGTGGATTGTGGCTGATAACTTGAGAAAAGGTGCAGCTACCAATGCCGTTCAGATAGCGGAGTACCTGATGACACAAATGACAGCTGTTTGATAACTGAGCTTCAAAAGACAGAAATACAGGAATTTATACAGGATCATCTTTATGATGATCCTGCTTCATTAATGCTCAGGGCTCATAACTATCCTCATATGCCTATGAGAGAAGTGGTCGAGCAAATTCAATCCAAACGCAAGGCGAAGAGTAAACTACCTCAGTGGTTTGAGGCAACCGGTGTTATCTATCCACCGACATTGTCACTGGAGCAATGTTCCTCTCAGAAAACGGCTGAGTATAAGGCCTCTTTAGTGAGAGGTAAAACCATGGTTGACCTGACAGGGGGTATGGGAGTGGACACCTTTTATCTGTCCCGTTCTTTTGAAAACAGCCATTATGTAGAGCGCCATGAAAACCTGGTGGCCATTGCAGGGCATAACTTTAAGTGCCTTCAGGCAGATACAATTCATACGCATCAGCACCAGGCAGAGCAGTTCCTCAAAGAGCTGGATAAAAAAGTAGATCTGATTTATCTGGACCCTGCCAGGAGGGGGGCTCATAACAGTAAGGTCGTAAGATTTGAAGACTGCGAACCTGATGTTATTGCGCTTTTGCCAATGCTGCGTAATCACTCGGAAAGCTTGTTGATCAAGGCCTCCCCTATGTTGGATATCAAGGGGGCCATCAATGACCTCGGAGAGGTGACAGCTGTACATGTGGTGGCGGATCGGAACGAGGTGAAGGAGTTGCTGTTTTTAATCAATGCCGATGCTTCTGCCAACCCGGTAGTTCATTCAGTGAATCTCAGGGGCGAGGAAGCCGAAGCTTTCAGTTTTGACTATGCATCTGAAGAAGAGGTGCTGCCCCATTTTGGTACAGCTTCCGGGTTTATCTATGAACCCAATGCTGCTATTTTAAAGGCAGGAGGCTTTAAGTCAGCAGGGGCGCAATTCCCCGGATTACTGAAACTTCATGCCAATACACATCTTTATACCTCCGCAGAACTTGTAGAGAACTTTCCGGGACGGTCTTTTCAGGTAGTTGATACACTTCAGATGAATAAGAAGCAATTACGAAAGAAATTACCTGAGCTAAAGGCAAACATAACGGTCCGTAATTTCCCGATGAGTGTAGATCAGATCCGTAAGAAAACTGGTTTGAGAGAGGGAGGGGAGGACTATGTCATTGCTACACAGGATGTAAATGGTCCCTTGCTGCTTCATTGCCATCGGGTTTAGCCTGCCTGATATCCCATAATGAGGGCCTTGTCAAATAATCATTTTTCGATCTGACAGATTTCTCTAACTTCTCACAGACCAATTTGTCCTTTATGAGAAAGTTAAGTCTCCTTTTTACAGCCATCCTTTTTTTTCAACTGTCATGCAGTCAGAAAGCTTCTGAAGAAGTTCAGGGTCCTTCCATGGTGAGTTCCGCCCATCCATTAGCGACTCAGGCCGGGCTTGATATCCTGGCTAAGGGTGGTAATGCTTTTGATGCTGCTATAGCGATTGCCGCTGCGCTTAACGTAGTCGAACCCATGATGTCGGGGATGGGCGGCTACGGTACGATACTCGTGTATGATGCTACAACAAAAAGGGTACGCTACCTGGATTCGAGCGGCAAGATTCCGATCAATACCAATGCAGACCTGATGCGTGCTCCGACTCCGGATTACCTGGAAAACAGGAGAGGGGCCAAGACTGTTTCCACTCCGGGCAATGTCAATGCCTGGGCGGCCATGTCAGCTGAATACGGAGTTTTAGAGTGGTCTGACCTCTTCGAAAGTGCTATCGATCTTTCTGAAAATGGTTTTGAGGTTTCTCCAAGACTGGGAGGCTATATCGAAAGAGCTTTTCCTGAGTTTTCTGATTACACCAAAGGCTTTTACGGAAAAGATGGAGTGCCGCTTCAGGCAGGAGAGAGGCTTATTCAGAAAGATCTGGCTGGCAGCTTTAAGCTGGTGGCAAATCAGGGTAAATCTGCCTTTTACGAAGGCAGTATTGGTCAGGCCGTAGATGGTATCATGAAGTCCACCGATGGGTTCCTGTCGGCAAAAGATTTAAAGAATGATAAGGCCGAATGGTGGGAGCCCATCAAAATCAATTACAAGGGATATGATGTATATACGGCCTCTCCTCCGGCTACCGCCTTCCCTTCACTGGTGCGGCTTGGCCTGATGACGCAAATGCCGGAAATGGAGCATAATAGCGCAGATTACCTTCATGCCTTTGCTGAAGTGACCAAGCATGCTTTCTGGAGCCGATTGAAATATGCCGGAGATCCGGAGATCACTCCGCCACCGCTGGATATGCTCCTGTCAGAAGAGTACTGGCAGAAAACGGTAGCCAGCTTATCGAGGGGTAGAGCAACGGATTTTGTGCCCCCGGGAGCTGAGACCGAGAGTAAAAACACTACCCACTTTGTAGTGGCGGATCAGTGGGGCAATATTGTGAGTGCCACACAGACACTCGGCAACGTATTCGGTAGTCGCATCATGGCAGAAGGAACCGGTATATGGCTCAATAACTCTCTGGCATACTGCACCTACGAACCCAAAGGAAACCCGATGGATGCTATTCCCGGTCAGCGAAAGCTATCGGGAGATTGCCCGACCATCATCATGAAAGATGGTAAGCCCTGGGCGGCACTGGGGACACCGGGCGGCCATACCATTGGCCAGAATGTGCCCCAGATCGTACTGAACCTGCTTGAGTTTGATATGAATATGCAGGAAGCCATTAATGCGCCTAAAATGACCTTTGTAGAGCCAAATACACTGGCTGTGGAAAATGAAATTGGAGAGGCCGTTTTCAATGCTCTCAAAGAGAGGGGGCACAAAGTTCAGCGAACAAATCGCATTGGTAATGCCCATGGTCTCAGAATTCTCTATGATGAGCAAGGAAACATTTCCGGTTATCAGGGTGGAGCAGATAAAAGAGGAGAGGGACTGGCGAAAGGGAATTGAAGCTTATGGAATTTTGATCAGTACCAGCCAGATTGCTAAAAGGAGAAGCCACGGAATCCCATAATACTTTAATACCAGCATGCGGTTTTGTTTACTGGTCCACCAAAGTACCCACCAGGGCTGAATTAACCCCATCAGGACGGTAAAGCCCATAAACCCTATGAGTAACTCCAGAATAAGCTTCATAAAATCGAAAAAGGCCATTGCTTATTGCAACGGCCTTTAAAGTATCTATTCTTAATTGAACCTTAAAGGGTTCTTTTCACTTCCTGTATTTCGAAACCTTCGATGATGTCTCCTACTTTGATATCATTGAAGCCTTTGATGCTGATACCGCACTCGTAACCAGACTTCACTTCGTTCACATCATCCTTGAATCGCTTCAATTGGCCAATATCTCCGGTATAGGTTACAATACCATCTCTAATCAGTCTGATCTGGTTGTTTCGCTTCACAAAACCATCGGTTACGTAACAACCGGCAACCGTACCCACCTTAGAGATTTTAAAGGTTTCACGTACTTCAATGTTACCTGTGATTACCTCTTTCTCAGTTGGCTCAAGCAGACCTTCCATGGCATCTTTGATCTCGTTGATCGCATCGTAGATGATAGAATACAGTCTGATTTCGATTTCCTCGTTCTCGGCAATCTTTCTGGCACCGCCTGAAGGTCTTACCTGGAAACCAAGAATAATCGCATCTGAAGCCGAGGCCAGCAGTACATCAGATTCAGAAATCTGTCCAACAGCCTTGTGAATGATATTCACCTGAACCTCTTCTGTAGAAAGCTTGAGCAACGAATCAGAGAGTGCCTCTACAGAACCGTCCACGTCACCTTTTACAATTACGTTGAGCTCCTTAAAGTTACCCACAGCCAGTCGTCTGCCAATCTCATCCAGAGTAATGTGTTTCTTGGTACGCACACTCTGCTCTCTCAGTATCTGCTCACGCTTGTTGGCAATTTCTCTGGCTTCCTTATCAGACTCCATCACATTAAAGCGGTCTCCGGCCTGAGGTGCTCCCGGAAGTCCGAGCATTTGTACCGGAGTAGCCGGGCCTACTTTTTTCAGGCGTTTTCCGCGATGGTCAAACATCGCTTTAACCTTACCAAAGTGTGATCCCGCCAATACGATATCACCGATTTTCATGGTTCCGCCCTGTACCATCATGGTAGTCAGGTAACCACGGCCTTTATCAAGAGTGGCTTCAATTACTGAACCAACGGCTTTCTTATCAGGGTTGGCCTTCAGCTCAAGTAATTCTGCCTCGAGCAGTACTTTCTCAAGTAAGTCGTCAACGCCCTGCCCCGTCTTGGCAGATACTTCCTGACACTGATATTTACCACCCCAATCCTCTACCAGAATGTTCATCTGAGAAAGCTCTTCTCTGATTTTGTCTGGATTGGCATTGGGTTTATCTACTTTGTTAATAGCGATAACAATAGGTACCTGTGCTACCTGGGCGTGATTGATGGCCTCTTTTGTCTGAGGCATCACATTATCATCCGCAGCTACCACAATGATAACCACATCTGTGATTTTCGCACCACGGGCACGCATCGCGGTAAAGGCTTCGTGACCCGGAGTATCGAGGAAAGCGATACGCTTGCCATCATCCGTCATCACATCGTAGGCACCAATGTGCTGGGTAATACCCCCTGCTTCACCTTCTGTTACCTTAGAGTTTCTGATATAGTCAAGTAAAGATGTTTTACCGTGGTCTACGTGACCCATGATAGTCACAATAGGTGCTCTGTCGAGCAGTTCTTCTTCGGTATCTTCTTCCTCTACTACATCTATTTCTTCTTCAGCACTGATGAATTCTACATCAAAACCAAATTCATCTGCGATGATAGTAATAGCTTCGGCATCAAGTCTCTGGTTGATCGCAACGAACATACCCAGACCCATACAGGCGGAGATTACTTCGTTTACCGATACTTCCATCAGTGAGGAAAGGTCGTTGGCAGAGATAAACTCTGTTACCTTCAACACTTTAGACTCTTCCTGCTCCTGAAGCATCTTTTCTTCAGCAGCATCTGCCGCAGCATTTCTCTTCTCTTTTCTGTATTTGGCACGGTTGGCCTTGCCACCTCCCTTGCCACCACTCAGACGAGCGAGTGTTTCCTTAATCTGATCCTGGATTTGCTTATCGGTAAGCTCTTCCTTGGGTACCCTTTTGTTGCGATCTCCCCCACGCTGGTTTCCTCGCTGGTTACCACCGCGTTCGGGCCTTTCAACTCTGGTTTGCTGTATACGCTTTCTCGGGCGTTTTTTCTTATCCTCACCAGGCTTCTGAGCCTGCTTGGATTTATCGTCTTTTGGTTTCTTGGCTACCGGCTTAGGTAACTCAATTTTACCCAATACCTTCAGGCCCCGAAGCGAATCAGCTTTTGCCTCGATCACTTTTTCCTCCTTAGGAGCTTCTGTGCTCGCAGCCGGTGCTTCTTCTTTCTTAGGCTCTTCCTTTTTCGGAGCTTCAGGTTCTTTGGCCTTTTTAGGTTTAGGATCGAGGTCTATTTTCCCGATTACCTTAATACCCGGCTTTTTAGGCTCTTCTTTTGCCACAACAGGCGCTGGTTCCGGCTCTGGTGTTGGTTCAGGGGCAGGAGCCGGTGCCTCTTCCTGAGGCTTCTCGGCCACCTCCTCTTTTACAGGAGCTTCCTCTTTCGGGGCTTCCTCAGGAGCCGGAGCTGGCGTGGGTTCTGGTTCTGCTGGTTTAGGCTCTGCCGCAGCAGGAGTCTCAGTCACCACACTCTTGATCAGTACTTTCTCTTCCTCTTCCGCTTTTTTAACAGGAGCCGGAGGTTCTGGTGTACCGGTCGAGAGGTTCTCGCCATGCTTTGTGCCGATGGTGAGATGTGACGCCTCCTCCTTTTCAGAAGCAGAGGCCGCAAACTCCTTGGCAAGCATACCATACTGCTCACCAGTAATTTTGGAATTAGGGCTGCTGTCGACTTGAAAGCCTTTTTCAGACAAGAAGTCTACGATGGTGCTTCTGCCCACGTTTAACTTCCTTGCCACCTGGCTTAATCTCATCATCTTATGTTCTGACATGTTCAAATATCCCTTTTTTTATACTTAAAAAAAACTTCTATTGCTGATCAAACTCCTGTTTTAAGGTATCAAAAACGAATTTTACCGTCTCTTCCTCTAACTCAGTTCTTCTCACAATATCTGCCGGGTCAAGTGCTAATACACTTTTTGCTGTATCGAGACCGATGCGCTTTAATTCATCGATTACCCAGCTCTCGATTTCATCACCGAATTCATCCAGATCCACATCCTCTTCTTCAGCACCGGATAGTTCACGGAATACATCGATTTCAAGGCCTACCAGTTTAGAGGCAAGCTTGATGTTCTGTCCACCTTTACCAATGGCCAGTGATACCTGGTCAGGCTTAAGGTAAACCGCTACACGGCTTTCGTCATCCAAAACCTTCATGCTGGAGATTTTGGCAGGACTCAGAGCACGTGAGATGTACAACTCCATGTTATCAGTGAAGTTGATTACATCAATATTTTCATTCTGAAGTTCACGTACGATACTGTGGATTCTGGATCCCTTCATACCCACACAGGCACCTACAGGGTCAATTCTGTCGTCATAAGACTCTACGGCCACTTTCGCTCTTTCTCCCGGCTCTCTTACTACCTTTTTAATAGTAATAAGGCCATCGTATACTTCAGGTACTTCACTTTCAAACAGTCTCTCAAGGAACTGACCGGAGGTTCTGGACAGGATAATCTTAGGATTACCATTTACCATATCCACGCGGTCTACAATCGCTCTTACAGACTCGCCTTTTCTGAATCGGTCTTTGGAAATCTGCTCAAACTTAGGGATAGAAAGCTCATTGCCCTCTCCGTCCATCAGCAGCACCTCACGGCTCAGAATCTGGTATACTTCTGCATTGATGATTTCACCAACCAGGTCTTTATACTTCTGATAAAGAATATCTTTTTCCAGGTCTTTGATACGCTGAATAAGGGTCTGGCGGGCAGTCATTACCGCTCTTCTTCCGAAGTCTACCAGTTTGATCTCCTCAGCTACTTCCTCACCAATTTCAAAATCGGGCTCAATCTCACGAGCGTCACTCAGGCTGATTTTGTCGTAGTCCCAGATATCTTCAGAATTATCGTCTACAATTTCTCTGAAACGCCAGATCTCAAGGTCACCCTTGTCAGCATTGATAATAATGTCAAAATTATCGTCTACCTCGAATTTCTTCCTGATCATGGTTCTGAATACATCTTCCAGAATCCTGATCATGGTAGGCCTGTCTACGTTCTTGTTCTTTGCAAACTCTGCAAATGATTCGATTAAAATTCCACTGTCCATTTTCTTTACTTAAATGACACTAAAACATTCGCTTTTTCTATTTCATCAAATCCAATTGTAATCAATTGGTGAGTCACTTTCTTCTTCTCCTTTACCTCTTTGTTAAAACCAATGGTGGTTTCTTCCACAGACTCCAGCTTTCCCGAGATAGCTGATCCGTCTTTCAACTGAAGTTTCAGTCCTCTGCCCACATTTCGTTTGTACTGTCGGGTCAGCGTCAGTGGGTGATCAACTCCCGGTGAAGAAACCTCCAGAGTATAGGCCTGCTCGATAAGTTCATCTTCTTCAACCCTGTGTCCGACTGCCCTGCTTAAATCAGCGCAATCATCTATGTTCACCCCTTCATCACCTTCCAACAGGATCAGCACCTTCATTTTTCCGCCTGTACTGCCTTTGACAATGATGTCGACAATAAAGTAGGAATCGTCCTTTAAATTCTCCTCCGCTGCCTGCAGCAGTGTCTCCCTGATATCCATTACTAAAACTTTGATAAACAAAGAGGGGACTTTCGTGTCCCCTCCTTTTGATTATCGGTAAAGCATCGCAAAAGTAAGGCTTTTTTAATTCATTTCAAATATTGAAACGAAACCTATTTTATTAAGAAAACCGTATTAATTTCGAGGCAAACCTGAGAGTTATGAAGCGAGTAGTGTCGGTATTATTAATATGTTTCCTTGCTTTTTCCTGTTCCGATTCCGGAGGCAGTTCTGAAAAGAAAACGGCCAATACCAAACCTCTGGTGACAGCTCCTGCCTTTGATGGGGATCGGGCCTATGATTTTGTACAGAAGCAGGTTGATTTTGGGCCGAGGGTGCCTAATAGCCAGGCTCATAAAGAGGCTTCTATATGGCTGAAGGAACAATTCGAATCTTTTGGAGCAAAGGTTTATATGCAGGAGTTTGAAAGCTTTGCCTATGATGGTACCAAACTTGACCTGGTGAATATCATCGCTTCTTATAACCCGGAAGCCAAGAAGAGAATTCTGTTAGCAGCCCACTGGGATACGAGGCCTTTTGCTGATCGAGATAAAGAGGATACCAGGGCACCTATAGATGGAGCCAATGATGGAGGTAGTGGTGTAGGTGTACTCTTAGAGGTTGCCAGGGTTATTGGGGCCAATGAAGGACCTAAAGTGGGTGTGGATATCATCCTCTTTGATGGAGAGGACTGGGGTGAACATGCTGAAGATGGGCATATTGCACTGCCTGCAGGACAAGAAACCTGGTGGTGCCTGGGCTCGCAATACTGGAGCAAGAACAAACATATTCCCAACTATTCTGCTTACTACGGTATTCTGCTGGATATGGTAGGGGCTAAGGACGCGACTTTTTATTATGATGGTAACTCTCAGCAAAACGCAGCAAGGGTTTTAACCAAGGTATGGGAGCGTGGACATGCACTGGGGCACGGCAAATACTTTGTGCAGAAACTTGGTATGGCTGGAATCATAGATGATCATGTCTATGTCAACAAGCTCGCTCGTATACCCATGATTGATATTATAGATTACCGACCTGATGAGCAATGGAGCTTTACTCCGGTGTGGCATACCCAGGCAGACAATATGGAGAACATTGACAGAACTACACTGAAAGTAGTGGGTGAGGTAGTGCTCAGCATGCTGTATAATGAGTAACACCCTCTGAAGAAATTCTATAGTTGAAAGCTCCTTGATAAAGGGGCTTTTTTTGTGCTTTTAAGTTTTGCGATTGCCATGTTCTATAAACCGTTCGCAGAATACAGACGACATCTGTAACCAGTTTGCCTAACGATCGTTTGTTAGTGGAGTGGAAATGAACTAATTTTCCGAGGTAAACTATACTAGAAATGGATTTTGAATTGAATGAGGACCAGCGAATGATTGCGGATATGATCCGCGACTTCGGGGAGAAGGAGATCACACCCTACAGAGGAAAGTGGGATGATGATCAGGAATTTCCTTTGCATGTGTTTAAAAAACTGGGCGAGCTGGGCCTGATGGGCGTGTTGGTGCCCCAGGAATATGGTGGCTCGGGCTTTGGTTATTTTGAATATATCACCACTATCATGGAAGTGGCAAAGCTTGATCCGGGAATCGGTCTGTCGCTTGCAGCACATAACTCACTCTGCACCGGCCACATCATGCAGTTTGGTAATGAGGAGCAGAAAAAGAGATGGCTGCCCAAGCTGGCTACAGCAGAATGGATAGGAGCCTGGGGCCTGACGGAACCGAACACCGGTTCAGATGCGGGTAATATGAAAACCACAGCGCGTAAAGACGGGAATGAATGGGTGATCAATGGTACCAAGAACTGGATTACTCACGGTAAATCGGGAGATGTGGCTGTTGTGATTGTACGTACTGGTGAAGTTGGTGATTCTCACGGTATGACCGCCTTTGTGGTTGAGCGTGGCACACCGGGCTTCTCAGGAGGAAGAAAAGAAGATAAACTCGGAATGCGCTCTTCGGAGACTGCCGAGATGATCTTTGAAGACTGCCGTGTACCGGAAGAAAATATACTTGGTGAAGTAGGTGACGGTTTTATCCAGTCTATGAAGGTGCTGGATGGAGGAAGAATCTCTATTGCTGCTTTGAGTCTGGGAATTGCAGAAGGAGCCTATCAGGAGGCGCTGCAATATGCACAGGAGCGGCAGCAGTTTAATCAGCCTATCTATAATTTCCAGGGTATCTCTTTTAAACTTGTGGATATGGCTACCAAGCTGGAGGCCGCCAAGCTTTTAACCTTCAGAGCAGCTGATCTGAAGAATAAAGGTAAGAGTGTAACCAAGGAGTCGGCCATGGCGAAGTATCATGCCTCTGAATGTGCTGTGGAATGTGCCACAGAAGCGGTTCAGATTTTTGGTGGCTATGGCTACACAAAGGACTACCCGGTAGAAAAATACTACCGCGACTCGAAATTATGTACGATCGGGGAAGGTACCTCTGAGATACAAAAACTGGTCATATCGAGGTCTATTCTGAGATAATCAGGTAGATGAGCAATCAAACGGGGCTGATTTCTTTTCAGAGATCAGCCTTTTTTATATGATCGGCTGGTTGGGTTGAATTTTTTCTTACCTTTGCAGTCCGATTGAAAGGAGGTGTTTTAATAATGATTATTATCAACGTAAAGGAAAACGAATCTATCGACAAGGCGCTTAAGCGTTTCAAGAAGAAATTCGAAAGAACAGGTGTTCTCAGAGAACTGAGATCAAGAACTGCCTACGAGAAACCTTCTGTCACTAACAGAAATGTGAAAATCAAGGCTGCATACAAGCAGAAGATGTACGCCAAAGAAAACTACTAGGCCATTCCTAATGTCCTTATAAATTGCTATGTTAGTACTGTGGGTTGACACGGTGCTAACATGGTAAATTCTTTCCTTAAGTATATTTCATTCGAAAAGAGATACAGTAACCATACAGTTACTTCCTACCAAAATGACTTAAGGCAATTCAGCGAGTTTATAGCTGAGAAATTCAATACTACCGATTCTGAAAAAGCTACTCACCTGATGGTGAGATCTTGGATATTGTCCCTGATGGATGAGGGGATCAGTCCGAAAAGTGTCAATCGCAAGATTGCCAGCATTCGGTCTTACTATAAGTTCCTGCTCAGGCGTGAGCTGATAGAAAAAGACCCTACCTCCCGTGTGAAGCTTCTGAAAACCTCCAGGGAACTGCCCGGCTTTGCTGATGAGAAAGAGCTCGTTATCGAACTGGACGGTGATTCTTTTAAGGAGGGCTTCAAAGGTAGCCAACAGCGGGTGATCATGGAATTGCTCTATGGTACCGGCATGCGACTCAGTGAATTGCTGGGCCTTAAAGAATCTGATATCGATCGACGTGACCGCACCATCAAAGTTTTGGGTAAGCGAAACAAGGAGCGTGTCATCCCGATTTCAGCTGGTCTGATACAGATTATTGATGATTACATCAATGAGAAAAATCATGTCTTTTCTTCCAATCCAAATGGCCATTTAATCGTAAATAATAATGGAGGAAAGGCATATCCGATGTTGGTTTACAGAACAGTAAAAGAATATCTGAACAATCTAAGTTCAGTGGAGAAAAAAAGCCCCCACACCCTGCGTCATACATTTGCTACGCACCTCTTAAACAAGGGTGCAGACCTTAACGCTGTGAAAGATCTTTTAGGGCACAGCAGTTTGGCAGCAACGCAGGTTTATACCCATAATTCGCTTGAGAAATTAAAAGCCGTTTTTGATCAGGCGCACCCTAAAGCATAAGTTTAACCCTTTAAATTTTAAAACTATGAAAGTACAAGTCCACTCAATCCACTTCGATGCAGATGTCAAGTTGATCGATTTTATCCAGAAGAAATTAGATAAGCTGGAGACTTATTACGACCGTACTGTTGATGCCGAAGTGATATTGCGATTAAATAACGAGGGTGTTCAGAATAAGACCGTTGAGATTAAACTCAACATACCGGGTGATCAGCTGTTTGCTGAAAAAAGTAATGGTTCGTTTGAAGCGGCTACCGACCATTGTACTGAGGCACTGAGAAGGCAGATCAAGAAATTCAAAGAGAAGATGATGGCGCACTAAGCCAAAACAAAAGAACAAACAACAAAACAAAGAAGGCGATCCACTGGATCGCCTTTCTCATTTATAAGTATTGAATTTCTTAAAGCCCGAAAGCAGATTTTACCTTGTCAACATAATCGAGTTTTTCCCAGGTGAAAAGCTCCACTTCTACATCGTGACTCTTTCCGTCTGCTCCGATGAAACTCTTGGTAATCGTCTCATTCTCACGTCCCATGTGGCCATAGGCAGCAGTCTCCAGGTACATGGGGCTTCTGAGTTTCAGTCTTGATTCGATGGCAGCCGGTCTCATATCGAAGACTTCCGTTACCTTGTTGGCAATTTCACCATCTGTCAAATCTACCTTAGCGGTACCGTAGGTATTGACGTAGATACCCATAGGCTCTACAACACCGATAGCGTAAGAAACCTGCACCAAAACCTCGTCTGCCACTCCGGCAGCTACCAGGTTTTTGGCAATGTGACGTGTAGCATAGGCTGCTGAGCGATCTACTTTAGAAGGGTCTTTTCCAGAGAAGGCTCCACCACCATGAGCTCCTTTACCACCGTAAGTATCCACAATGATTTTTCTACCGGTCAGGCCGGTATCACCATGAGGTCCGCCAATTACGAACTTACCGGTTGGGTTAATGTGGTATTTAATGTCATCGTTGAACAGTGCCTGAATGTGCTCTGGCAGAGATGCTTTTACGCGAGGAATCAGGATGTTAATAATGTCCTCTCTGATTTTATTCAGCATCACCATGTCGTCAGCGTCAAAATCATCATGTTGCGTTGAAACAACAATGGCTTCTATTCTCTGCGGTACATTGTCATCAGAGTACTCAATCGTTACCTGAGATTTGGCATCCGGACGGAGGTACAGGATTTCTTTATTCTCTCTTCTTAAGGCAGCGAGCTCAATCAGAATTTTATGTGACAGATCCAGTGCCAGTGGCATATAGTTGTCAGTTTCTTTGGTAGCATAACCAAACATCATTCCCTGGTCACCTGCTCCCTGCTCTTCCTTGTTTTCTCTGTCTACACCTCTGTTAATGTCGTCAGACTGTTCGTGAATGGCCGAAAGCACACCGCATGATTTGCTGTCGAATTGATACTCAGCTTTTGTGTATCCGATTTTTTCAATCACATCTCTTGCTATTCTTTGAACGTCAAGATAGGTGTTGGACTTAACCTCTCCCGCAAGCACTACCTGTCCTGTGGTTACCAGTGTTTCGCAGGCAACTTTTGAATCAGGATCGAAGGCCAGGAAGTTATCGATAAGGGCGTCAGAAATCTGATCTGATACTTTATCCGGATGTCCCTCAGATACGGATTCTGAGGTAAATAAATAGGCCATACTTTTAATTTAATCTTCTTGAAGGGCACAAAAATAGAGGAATCGCGACAATATGAAAAGGTTTGATGCAATTCCGTTATTGGCTGTAAATAAGAAATATGGCGGGGGACTTGTGAAGTGTCATATCGCCTACTTTCCATTTGCTCACAGGCCTGGTAATTATATGTTCATTTTTACCTGTGATGTCTTTGGCTACACATAGAAAAGTGTCTTTACGGGCTGTTTTGAGGATATCCCGCAAGAGTTGTTCATTTCGGTAGGGCGTGTCCATAAAGATTTGCGTCCGGTTCTTCTCAAATGATTCTTTTTCCAGACTTCTGATGCTGTGCTGCCGGGCTTTTTTATCAATGGGCAGGTAACCATGAAAGGTAAAGGACTGACCGTTAAAACCACTGGCCATAAGCGCCATTAAGATAGAGGAGGGCCCCACATAGGGCACTACCTGTACCCCGAACTGATGAGCCATGTGAACGAGCCTGGCTCCCGGGTCAGCTACTCCCGGACAACCCGATTCGGAGATAACTCCGGCTGTTTTTCCTTCCATCAGCGGTTGGATCAGCTCGAAACAATCTTCAAAAGAGGTTTTCTTATCCAGTATTTCGAAAGTCAGGTCTTCTATGGTCAGTCCCAGCTTCAGAGAGCTGATATATCTGCGGGCGGTTCTTACGTTTTCAACGAAAAAGTAGTCACACTCCAGAATGGCGTTTTTGGCACCCGGGCTGATGGTGGTCTCTTGTGTGTCCTCGGCAATTACCGTAGGGATCATGAGTAACCTGCCACTCATGACCTCAGGTAGTTGATGGCTATATCGTAAAATTCCTGAGGTTTTTCAGCATGCAGCCAATGCCCGGCACCTGCTATGGTTTCCAGCCGGCAATTGGAAAAAATGCTGTGAATCAGGTTGACATCCGAATCTTTGATATAGTCAGATTTCTCACCTCTTATAAAGAGCGTTGACTGATCATAGCTGGTGTTCTGGTTGAGCCCCTTGCCGATTTGCTCTATGCTTTGTGCTATGGCCGGCAGGTTAATACGCCAGGCAAAGTTACTACCGGAACGCGTCAGGTTTTTGAGTAAAAACTGGCGTATGCCTATTTCAGGAATGAACTGTGCCAGCTGCTCATCTGCTTCTCTACGCGATTTTGTAGACTCCAGGTCGATGGAAAAGAGACCTTTCAATATAGTAGCATGATGCACCGGATAGGACTGAGGCCCAATGTCGGCAACAATGAGTTTATCTACGCAGCCCGGATACGAGGTAGCAAAAGTCATGGCTGTTTTACCACCCATCGAATGGCCCAGTACATGCGGGTGATCTATCTTCTTTGAGTCGATGAAGTTCTTCATGTCCTGAGCCATGGCTTCGTAGCTGAATTCATCTGCATGGAAAGACTGTCCGTGATTTCGCTGATCTATAATATATACCTTGAAACCTTCAGCAAACCTTTTACCCAGTGTAAGCCAGTTGTCAGAAGATCCAAATAAGCCGTGAAGTATGATCAGAGGCTTGCCCTCGCCCAGTTCCCGAAAATATAAGTCTTGCATTTATCTTAGTTCTCTTAAGTAAAGTTGAATGGTATTTTCCAGCCCCAGGTACAGGGCATCGCAAAAAAGTGCATGACCTATGGAGACCTCGTCCAGGTAAGGAATTTGCTCCTTCAGGTATTTCAGGTTTTTCAGGTCCAGGTCATGCCCGGCATTAAGGCCTAAACCTAACTCTTTTGCCTTGTTCGCAGCTTTTACATAATCTGCTACAGCTGATTCAGGATCTTTGAGATAGCCGGTGGCGTACATCTCTGTATACAGTTCTATTCTGTCCGTACCCACAAGTGCTGCTCCTTCCACAATGGATTCGTCCGGTTCTGCAAAGATGGATGTACGTATCCCCTGTCCTTTTAACTGATCAATAATATCCTTTAGGAAATCAGCGTGCTTATGTGTGTCCCAGCCGGCATTGCTGGTTAAAACATGAGGAGGGTCAGGCACCAGGGTAGCCTGGTCGGGTTTTACCTCACTCACTATTTTCATAAAGCGCTCGTCAGGATACCCCTCAATGTTAAACTCGGTAGTAACTACTTCTTTCAGGGCATAGACATCCTTTGTGGTGATATGTCTTTCATCAGGCCTGGGATGTATAGTAATACCTTCTGCTCCAAATCTCTCTGCATCGAGTGCTACCTTGACCACATTGGGGTTATCTCCTCCCCGTGCATTTCTCAGCGTAGCTACTTTATTGATGTTCACACTTAGTCTCGTCATCCAAAACTTTTTAAATGCCTAACTTTGCGCGCAAGTTAATGATTTAAGAAATCGAAAATATTTCCAATGAGTTTAAAACAACAGATCGAATCTGATATTAAGAAGGCCATGTTGGCCAGGGAAAAAGATGAGCTAAAAGCCCTCAGGGCTTTGAAGTCGATGATTCTGCTATCTGAAACAGAAAAGGGGAGTTCAGGAGAGCTTTCTGAGGATGCTGAAAACAAGATGTTGATGAAAGCTGTGAAGCAGCGAAAAGATTCAGCTCAGATTTATAAAGATCAGGGAAGAGACGATTTGTTCGACATTGAAATGGCCGAAGTGGCAGTGATTGAGCGTTATTTACCGAAGCAGCTGTCTGAAGAAGAAGTAGCAGAAGTGGTAAAGGATGTAATAGCTCAGGTGGGGGCTTCAGGCCCGCAGGATATGGGCAAGGTTATGGGAGCTGCCACGAAAAAACTGGCAGGTCAGTCTGACGGAAAGACTATTTCGGGTATTGTGAAGCAATTGCTCACTCAATAATACTTGAAGACCCTCGATATCATATTGTTGGTGCCGCTTATCTTCGGAGCGGTCATGGGCTTTCGCAAGGGACTCCTGCTGGAAATAGTGGGTATTCTGGCTTTTGTGTTAGGAATCATTGGTGGGTTCAAACTGATGGAGCTGGGAATGACTTACCTGGACGACTATTTCGAAGATTTTGATCATTTGCTGCCCTTTATATCCTTCCTTGTCATCTTTTTGGCTATTCTGCTACTGGTCAATCTGGTGGGGAAAGCTGTGAAAAAAATGGTGGATATGACCTTGTTGGGGGGGGTGGACAAATTTGCAGGTGCCATAGTGGGGCTGGCCAAATGGGCCATAGGACTCAGTTTAATTTTATGGCTGACTCAAAACTTCGGCATTGCATTGCCGGGGCAGGACGAGGACCTGGTGCTCTACCCTTATCTGGCGGAGCTGGGGCCAAATCTGATTAAGTCTATGTCAGTTATTCTGCCTTTTGCTGAAGAAATGATTGAATCTATCAAAGAGCTGATCTCACCGGTTTAGTGATATTATTACTCGATAACTTCGATTCATTTACCTATAATCTGGTTGACTACTTTAATCAATTGGGTATTGAGGTGAAAGTCTTTCGAAACAACGATGCGCTGGAAGAAATTACGGCTTACCCTTACACGGGCGTAGTGCTTTCTCCTGGTCCGGAAAGGCCATCGAGTGCCGGCAACCTTATGGAGGTGATCGCCTTCTATGAAGGCAGGCTACCCATTTTGGGTATCTGCCTCGGGCATCAGGCTATCGGGCAGTATTTCGGAGCGAGTCTTGAAAAAGCGGCTTACCCCATGCACGGAAAGGTGTCTAGAATTAAAGTATCAGAAGCTGTACTCTTCAGAGGTATTCCGGAACAAATAGAGGTAGTAAGGTATCATTCTCTGATTCTCAGAAACCTGCCTGAAACCCTCAGACCGGTGGCTTTTTCAGAAAAAAATGAGCTGATGGCCTTCGAAAGCACAACAGGGAATATGACCGGAATTCAGTTTCATCCGGAGGCAGTTTTGACTGACTATGGTTTGGAGATGCTGAAAAATTGGGCTAGTTTTTCAAATATAGTTTAATAGCTTCGTGTTAATTTTTAAAAATAGGAATGGCGTTACAGATTAAAGAAAAGCAAGGTTACGAATATATAGACGAGGGAGAAGGCGAAGTTCTGGTACTGCTTCATGGATTGTTCGGAGCGCTGAGTAACTGGGAGAGTGTGGTAGAAAAATTTGCTTCGGAATATCGTGTCATGATTCCTATGCTTCCTATTTACGAAATGCCTATTAAGCAGGCTGGCCTTGATGGCCTGGTAAAGCATGTAGAAGGTTTCGTTTCCATGATGGGGCTTACTGATATGAAGCTCATGGGTAATTCCCTGGGAGGACATGTGGGGCTGATTTATACTTTGGCCAACCCTGACAAGGTAAACGGACTCATCCTGACGGGGAGTTCGGGACTTTTCGAAAATTCAATGGGAGGCAGTTTCCCGAGAAGAGGTAGTTATGACTATATCAAGGAGCGTGTGGAATACACCTTCTATGATAAGAATACAGCTACTCCTGAATATATTCAGGAGGTTTTTGAGACAACCAAGAGCATTCCTAAGTGTATGAGAATTGTGGCGATTGCCAAATCTGCACAGCGGCATAACATGTCTAAGGAGATTCCTAATATCAAGGTGCCTACATTACTGATATGGGGTCTGAATGATACGATCACTCCCCCTATGGTAGCGCATGAGTTTGACAGGTTGATGCCCAATACCACCTTGCGTTTTATTGATAAGTGTTGCCATGCACCCATGATGGAACATCCGGATCGTTTTAACGTTATCTTGAAAGAATTTCTTGACGAACAGAAAGTCGCATGATAGCACTGGAGCTGATTAACCATATGATTCCCCCGCTGAAATTGTCAGATGATGGTCACAAGGCCATTGTGTGGATGGAGGGGTTACGGACCAATCAGCTTCCTGTAGTAGAGAAGGGGCGGTTTCTGGGCTTTTTATCTGAGGAGATTATCCTGGAAGAAAATGATAAGACCCGCCTGGTGAGTGAGTACGACCTTTATGCAGAGCATAGCTTTGTATATGATCACCAGCATTTCTACGATATTATCAAGATGGCTGCCGAGCACGAGATTCAGATGGTGGCTGTGCTCAATGAAAAAGGTGGATTCTCGGGTGTTGTGCCTATTGAGGACACCATTGCCGCTTTTGCTCAAAGTACTGCTGTACAGGAGACCGGAGCAATTTTGGTTGTTTCTATGAACCACCGGGACTATTCGCTGGCTGAGATAAGCAGAATTGTGGAGGGTGAAAATGCCCGTATTCTGAGCAGTTGCCTTACCAGCGACCATGCAGATCCTGCCAAGGTGAGAGTAACCCTGAAAATTAACCAGCTGGAGCTATCTCATATTACAGCAACGATGGAGCGTTTCGGATACAAGATTATCGGACGTTTTCAGGAGGTGGAGTCCAAATCCAATGATCAGGAGCGATATGATATGCTCATGAAATACCTCAATATTTAAGTTTCATTCATGAAAATTGCCCTACATGGAAAAAGTACCTCTGATGAGGCGCTCGCTTGTGTAAGCGACCTGGTAGGTGTATTGAAAAAACGGGAGGCAGTACTCACGATCAGCCGTGACTTTAAGTCCAGACTGACAGATTCTTCCGTTGACACAACTGATATGGAGGTCTTTGATCATGGGGATGACCTTTCATCTTTAGATTTTATATTGAGTATGGGAGGTGATGGCACCATGCTGGATACCATTACGTATACCGGGGCCTATGAAACACCCGTAGTTGGAGTCAACCTGGGTAGACTGGGTTTCCTGGCAACTACCCCAAGAGACCAGATTGAGGAGGCGGTAGAAATGCTCTATGAAGATGCCTACTCTATAGAGTCACGATCGCTGATTCATGTAGACTCCAATACAGGCCTCTTTGAACCCTTTAATTTCGGGCTTAATGAATTTACCATAGTCAAAAAGGAGACCTCCTCTATGATTTTGGTACATACTTATGTGGACGGAGATTATCTTAATTCTTATTGGGCAGATGGTTTGATTGTATCGACTCCTACGGGGTCTACAGGCTATTCACTGAGTTGTGGCGGGCCACTGGTCGATCCCAAGCTGAAGAATTTTATCCTTACTCCGGTAAGCCCGCACAACCTGAATGTGCGGCCGATTATCGTTTCTGACAAAAGTACTATTACCTT
>DIYF01000018.1:0-38160 GCA_002427745.1 Roseivirga sp. UBA6061
ACAACAATACACAGATTACGGTTACCTATGATGTAAACGTACGGACCAACGGTGGTAACCCCTCAGACTTTACAGTGACTGACGGTGTCGGAACCACTTTTGCTGTTACGGGGCAAGCCGATGGTACAGCAGGAGATACTGACATTGTACTCACAGTAGCCGATTTATCTTCTGTAGTGGGTGATTTAACGGTAACATACACTAATAACAATAATGAAATCAGTGATGACGATTCAGGAACAACTTTTGCGGAAACAGATGCCACAGGAGTTACTATAGATACAGATGTCACAGCCCCAACATTGTCTGGTGCCACTAAAGATTCTGATACGCAAATCACGGTAACCTTCAGTGAACCGGTTCAAACCAATGGTACCAATCCCACTGACTTTACCGTGACAGACGGACAAGGTACTGCTTTTACCGTCACGGCTCAGGCAGATGATACAGCCAAAGACACAGACATTGTTTTGACAGCGAACGACATGAGTGGTGCTGTAGGAGACCTGACCGTAACTTATAGCAATAACAACAATGAAATCAGTGATTTTGGAGGTAACGATTTGGCTACTGATGCTACAGGGGTCACCATTGACCTGGACAGTACCGTTCCAACAGTATCCAGTATTGTAAGGCAAGACCCGACTGCTGAAAGAACCAGTAAATCAACTGTCATTTTCAGGGTCACTTTTTCTGAACTGGTTGATAATGTCGATGTCACCGATTTCAGTATTTCAGGTGCCGGAGCAGGAGGTACAGCTACCATTACTGGTATCACTACAGAAACCGCCAATACTGTTTTTGATGTGACAGTTGGTACCATTGATACAGAAGGAGAGCTGGATCTGGATTTTGATGCTGGACAGGATATATCAGATTTTGGAGGTAATGCTTTTGCCGGAACCATCAGTACCGAAGAAACTTACACGATAGATCTGACTCAGCCGACTATTACGAGCATCACCAGAAATAGTCCGACTTCAGAAATAACCAATGCCAACAGCGTTGTATTCCGGGTTACGCTCTCAGAAGAGGTGACCAATGCAGGAACCAAGGATTTTGAGCTTTCAGGAGATGCCGCAGGGGGTACGGCCGCTGTTACAGCGGTGTCAACCCAGGCATTAAGTACGGTGATTGATGTTACCGTAAGTACCATCGATACAGACGGAGAACTGGACCTGGATATTTTTGTGTTTCATTCACTAACCGATGAAGCAGGCAATCATTTTGAAGGAACAATCACTTCAGAAGAGACCTATACCATAGACATGACGTCTCCTTCACTGTCAAGTGCCACGAAAGACAGCGATACGCAGATTACGGTGATCCTGGACGAAGTGGTTCAGACCAATGGTGCGAACCCTACTGACTTTACGGTGACCGATGGACTGGGCAATACCTACGCGGTCAGCAATCAGGCAGATGGTACCGTTGATGATTCAGATCTCATTTTGACTGTAGCTGACCTGTCAGGCGCTACAGGTGACCTGACCGTAACTTATACGAACAACAACAATGAGATCAGTGACCTGGCCGGAAACGATCTCAGTACGGATGCAACGGGTGTCAGTATCGATACTGATGCCACCAGTCCTGCGATGATCAGTGGGGAGAGAGACAGCGATACACAAATCACACTGACATTCAGCGAACCGGTGCAAACCAGTGAGGGCAACCCTACGGACTTTACGGTAGTAGATGCCGATAATACCCCCTTTGTGGTAAGCGCGCAGGCCGATGATACGGCCAATGATACAGAGATAGTACTGACGGTGGCAGATTTCAGCGGAGCTACCGGCCCGTTGACAGTGACCTACACGAACAGTAACAATGAGATTTCTGACTTTGGAGGTAATGATCTGGCTACGGATGCTACCGGTGTGGAAGTAGCTCTGAATGCAGTGGTTACAGCCGTATCTGTTCCGGCAGATGATAGTTATATGGCAGGAGAAGAGTTGAGTTTTACGGTCACTTTTGATCGTGCGGTTACCATTACCGGTACACCCCGTATCCCGCTAACCATTGGTGCTGCTAATGTTAACGCTACCTTAAGTGGTACGGTAAGCAATGCTACCGAAGCCACTTTTGTTTATATAGTGCAGGCAGGAGAAGAAGATACCGATGGTATTGCTCTGGGTACGACCATAGACCTGAATGGTGCTACCATACAGGATGCTGATAACCTGGATGCAATACCGGACCTGAACAATGTAGCTGCTACAACCCAAGTGCTGGTAGATGCCATTGCTCCGGCAGCTCCGGTGATTGTGAGTATTTCTGATGATACCGGAGACTCAGACAGCGACCAGATCACCAATGATCAGAGCCTGTTTGTAAGAGGTACCGCAGAAGCCAACAGCCGTCTTTCGCTGCTGGTGGATGGTGAGGGTATCTTCGGAGGTGTCACCATTATTGTAGATGGTGAGGGTAACTGGGAGTTCAGCCCTGTTGGCGAAGGAGAGTTTACCCTGGAAGAAGGGATGCACACCTATACCGCCACCACGGAAGATGCTGCCGGTAACGAAAGCCCGGTAAGTGAAGACTTTTTAGTGACCATAGACCTGACCGCCCCGGCAGCTCCAACGCTTGATTTTGACGCCTCGACTGACCTGGGGACCAGTGATAGTGACAACCTGACCAGTGGAGATAACGGACTGAGTTATAGTGGTACGGCAGAGCCGAACAGCACTGTTTATCTGTTATTTGTAGATGAAAATGACAACCCTGTTGAAGAATCCGGAACGAGTGAACCTATAGCCGTAGATGGTAATGGCAACTGGAGCTATCAGGTCAACGAAGCCCCTGCCTTCACAGTAATTCCTCTGGCAGCCGTTGCCACGGATGCAGCAGGTAATACAAGTCCTCAGAGTGCAACAGTGACCGTTACTATTGATACGGAACTGGCCATCAGCAGTACTTCACCAACGGATAACGAGACGGATGTACTGCCCAATGCGAATCTCACTGTCACATTTGATAAGAATGTGGTAAAGGGTACCGGAAACATTCAGATCATCCAGAGCAGCAATGATCAGGTACAGCAAACAATCGATGTAACGGGAGATAATGTGACCATTGATGGTGCCACGGTTACCATCGATCCGGCTTCAAATATCCTGCCACCTGATACAGAATTTTACGTCAACATTGATGAAGGTGCTTTCGAAAATGAAGCAGGAGCTTCATTTGCGGGTCTTTCTGACAAAACCACCTGGAGCTTTACTATCATTGCCGCCTCGGTGGTAAGCAGTGTGGAAGTACCGGCAGACAGCTATTATGCAGCCGGTAGCAACCTCGATTTTACCGTGAATATGGTGTTGCCGGTAAGTGTAACCGGTGGTGTACCGAGCATACCGGTGACCATAGGAGAGCAGGTAGTGAGTGCTACATTAGTCGGTACCGTTACCGCCAGTGATGCGCTAACCTTCCGTTATACGATAGAAGAGGGGCAAGAAGACCTGGATGGTATAGCCATTGGCTCAGCCATGGAACTGAACGGTGCTTCGATGCAGGATGAGTTCGCGGTAGATGCTGTTCTTGCGCTTAACAGCGTAGGAGGCACTTCGGGTGTTCTGGTAGATGCTATCGATCCCGTAGCTCCGGTGATTGTGAGTGTAACCGATGATACAGGCAGTGCCAGCGATGACCGTATTACGAATGACCAAAGTCTTGTAGTAAGAGGTACCGCAGAGGCTAACAGCAGTCTTTCTCTGCTGGTAGACGGTCAAGCCATTTTCGGAGGTGTTATCATCTCAGTAGATGGTGATGGCAACTGGGAGTTTGATCCGGTAGGAGAAGGTACGTTTACCCTGGATGAAGGAGACCATACCTATACAGCTACCACCACGGATGCTGCAGGGAATGAAAGTGAGGTCAGTGAAGACTTTGATGTAACCATAGACCTGACAGCACCGAAAGCTCCGGCAGTAGACCTGAGCGCTTCAAGTGATTCCGGTATCAGTGATACGGACAATATTACCAATGACATCACGCCAACGGTTCAGGGTGTTTCTGAGGCCAATGCACCGATTGAGATATTGGTAGATGGCAGCTCTGTCGGTAATACTACAGCAGACGCGTCAGGAGACTGGTCGTTTACCATTACCACTGATTGGGGTGATGGGATATATGATATCACTGCCAAAGCCACAGATATCGCTGGTAATACCAGTGAGGAGGGGAGTGCCCTGTCATTAACTATTGACACCACGGTGCCTGTTAATGTATTTCTTCCTCCGGTTGAAGGAGATGATATTATCAACAATAGCGAAAAAACAGATGTAGTGGTCACCGGAGGAACCAGCGGAGTGGCTGATGGACTGGAAGTAACCGTGACGTTCACGGATGGCGTAAATACGCCAGTTGAGGCAACCGCCACTGTAATGGCTGATGAATGGGCAACAGGCGATGTAGATATTAGTTCGCTGACTGACGGAGATATTCAGATAACCGCAGAAGTGGCTGATCTGGCAGGAAATGAGGCTGAAGTGGCGTTGGCAGACCTGCTGCTTGATACAACCTCGCCAGAGGCTCCCGCTGTAGTCAGTATTTCTGACGATAGTGGCACTGCTTCTGATGATGCACTGACCAATGACAATACGCTCACTTTTACGGGAACAGCCGAAGCCAACAGCTCAGTAGAGGTATTTATAGATGGTACGGGTATCGGCTCTGTCAATGCAGACGGAAATGGTGACTGGACCTTTGATCATACCGGTACCACCCTGGCAGATGCCATTTACAATGTAACCGCCAAAGCCACAGACACAGCCGGAAATACCAGTGCTGAATCTGCTGCCCTGACTGTGACCGTAGATACCACCGCACCTGTTGCTCCGGGTCTTGATCTGGTTGCTTCAACCGACCTGGGAATCAGCAATACAGATAACCTCACCAGTGGCAACATGTTGTCTTTTGAAGGAACTGCTGAAGCAGGCAGCGTCATCAATATCTTCCTGGTAATTGAAGGGCAGCCGGCTGGTGAAGGCTCAGAATCCACTATTACCGGAGACGATGGAAACTGGCAGATCTCCGTAATGGAAGAGCTTGCTTCAGGAGAGTATCCTCTGGGAGCTGTGGCTACAGATGCTGCAGGCAATACAAGTGATATGAGCGAACTGCTCAACCTGCTAATCGATCAGGACCTGGCCATTAGCAGCACTTCGCCTGCCGACAATGAAACAGACGTATTACCCAATGCCAATCTCACGGTTACTTTTGATAAGAATGTGGTAAAGGGAACCGGAAATATCACAATCAGGCAGGTAAGCGATGATACGGTGATAGAAACCATAGATGTAACCGGCAGCAATGTCACGGTTAACGGAGCTGAAGTAAGCATTGACCCGGTAGACAATATTCTGCCCCCGGATACAGAATTCTATGTGACCATAGATGCCGGAGCTTTTGAAAATGAAGCCGGAGCACCTTTTGCCGGTATCAGTGATAACAGTACCTGGAGCTTCACTATCATAGCAGCCTCTGTCGTCAGTTCGGTAGAAGTACCGGCAGATGATACCTATATGATCGGTGATAACCTGGATTTCACGGTCAATATGGTTTTACCGGTAAGTATTTCCGGCACTGCTACAATTCCTGTTACCATTGGCAGCTCTCTGGTGACCGCCACCCAGGTGGGAACAGTGAGCAATACGAGCAGCATTTTGTTCCGCTACACCATAGCAGAAGATGACCTGGATACCGATGGCATTTCCATAGGTGCTGCCATGGATCTGAACGGAGGTACCATGCAGGATGAGTTTGGGGTTGACGCTATACTCACGCTCAATGGCGTGGCATCTACCGTTACGGTGCTGGTAGATGGTGTCAGACCGGTACCGGCCATTAGCTCAGATGCTGTGGCCCTGGTAAATGGCACCTTCAGCGCTACGATCACCTATGATGAAGCAATAGAAAACTTTACGGTAGCAGATATGACCGTGGTCAACGGTACAGCCGGTAACCTGCAAAATACAGTGGCCGGTACCACCTGGACGGTGGATATCACGCCCGCTTCTGATGGCATGGTGGATATCAGCCTGGCTGCCGGAACGGCCAATGACCTGGCGGGTAACGAGAGCAAGGGCTCCAATACCCTAAGCAGGGATTTTGATGGGACAGCCCCTGTGGTCACCAGTCTTAACAGAACCGGAACAGACCCCGTCAATACGGGTATTACAGAGCTGGGGTATCGACTTATCTTCTCTGAAGAAGTGACAGGAGTAGACCTGAGTGATCTTGAGATTGTATTGACCGGAACAGCTACAGGCGCATTGAGCAGTGTAATGCCGGTAGATGCCACAACCTATGACATCACCGTAAATGGCGTTGGAGGGCAGGGTACCATTGGGGTCAATGTGAAAACGGATGATACCATCACAGATGCCGCGACCAATCCGCTGGGAAGTACTTTTGCCGGTCAGGTCTATACTACCAATTTTATACCCACAGACATTATATTAAGTGCAAGCAGTACTGATGAAAACAATGGGCTCACAGACGAGCTGACAACGATCAGTACTGCCGATGCTGATGCAGGTGATAGTCATACCTACAGCTTGGTAAGTGGTACGGGAGACACGGACAATGGTAGTTTCACCATAGATGGCACCGGTCTGAGAGCCAATAATCTGTCCTTCAACTTTGAAGACAGGGCCAGTTACAGTTTCAGGCTGAGAACGGACGATGGTAAGGGAGGTATCTACGAAAAGGCCTTCACTTTTACGATCAACGATGTGAATGAGGTACCGGCCATGCTCAGCCTGAGCAATAGTGATATCGATGAATCAGACAATGCCCAGACTGTAGGCGACTTCTCTACGCTGGATCAGGATGGGGGAGACACTTTTACCTACTCCCTGGTCTCTGGCACGGGTGATACAGACAATGCTGCATTTACTATCAGCGGCAATACCCTGAGCACCGCAGGGCTTATCAACTTTGAAGACGGGGCTACCAGGTCCATTCTGGTAAGGGTGACAGACTCGGGAGGCCTGAGTCTCGACCAGCAGTTTACCATCAATATCGGAGAGGTGGTGATAGAACCTCTGAGGGAATACGAGACGAATGTTCCCGGAGGTGCCGTGCGCAATGTCTTCTCGCCCAATGGTGATGGCGTCAATGAAACCTGGGTGATAGAAGACCTGCTGGACAATCCCGTGAATGAGGTCAAAGTCTACGCGCAGGGAGGTAAACTGATTTTCAGCAAGGTGAACTACCGCAACGACTGGGATGGCACTTTTAAGGGCGACCCCATACCGGATGGTACCTACTATTATGAGATCAATGTTTACGAAGGTGAACGCATAATCAAAGGTTTCTTAACCATCATCCGAAACAGATAAGACCATGAGAAAGCAATTCATAAAACAAGCAATCATTACCGCTGTTATCTTCTTCATGGTCGGAGCTACCATGAGCTTAAAGGCGCAGCAGGTGCCCCTGTTTAATCAATACTATAATGCGAAGTCACTCGCTTATCCTTCGGCCACAGTCTTTGACCAAAGCCGCCAGGTAAGCCTTGTATTCCGCGATCAGTTCGGTGGGCTTATCGGCTCGCCCAGAAACTTTGCCCTGGCTTATTCTGGGGGTCTGTGGAACAAGATGGGCCTGAGTGCCAATGTTACTTCCTCTGATATAGGCTTCATCAGCCAGACGAAGGTATCAGCCGGACTGGGCTATCAGCTTTTCGGTGAGGAAGGCAACGGACTATCCATTGGTGCACAAATGGGACTTTCCTTCTTCAGCATGAATGAAGACCGTGTGAACCCGGAAAACCCGGCCGATATCGTATTGGTAGATCTTTTAGGTACCAGTGGCAGCTCTTTGAGTTTTGACTTTACTGCCAGCTACCGAAAAGGCAAGCTGGGCATTGATGTGGCCATACCTACGCTCATCAACAATAGTCTGTCTGATGATGCCTATGTACGCATCAATGAGGATAACGTGCCGGACTTTATCGGAGGGGCTCATTATGCCCTGGGGCTTAATCCGGATCTCACCTTTATTCCCTATGCCGGTATACGGGTCAGAGAAACCATCGGAGCTGAGATTGACCTGATGGGTGAACTTCAGTTCAGAGATAAGTTCAGGGCGAATGTGGGTTATCGGGATAACTACGGTCTGACGGCAGGAGTGGGAGTACAGCTGTTACCAAAACTGCTCTTTACTTATCATTATGATTTCGGGCAAAAGGATACACCCTTCCTGGCTGACGGCTTCAATGAGTTTGGCCTGCATCTCAGACTCAATGATAAGGAAGAAAGAGAAAATGCCTGCGTGGCCGGGGGAGAAGCTGTGGTAAACCGCATTGTAGATGAAAAAATCTTCGATGAGAATCTGGTAAGCCCTGAAGATCGCTCCCTGGCACTTTGCTATCTCGCCAGCCTGGAAACAGGAAAGCGTAAAGAGAAAAACCTGAAAGCTGAAGAAGCTTACCAGGCTCTGTTTGCCAAAGTGAAAGCCGATGAGCTGGCCCGCCAGGAGGCGGAGAGGCAAGCGCGTCTGGAGACAGAACGTAAAGAAGAAGAGCGCAGGCAGGCCGAAGCAGAAGAGAAAGAACGTGAGCGACTGGCTGAGATCGAGCGATTGAAATTGCAGGAACGTCAGCGATTGGCAGAACTGAAGAAGGAAGAAATCGATAAAGCACTGTCACTCGCGACACAGTCAGTAGCCTTTAACAGCGGCAGTGCCACACTTAAGACGGAGTCTTATGAGTCACTGAATGCCGTGGCCAAATTGCTGGCAGATAATCCGGAAGTCAAACTGGCTCTGTCAGGTTATACAGATAATACGGGTAATGCCGCAAACAACCTGAGACTGTCGCAACAAAGGGCCACAGCCGTGAAGACCTATCTGACAGAGCAGGGCATTGCGGAGGAGCGAATTACTTCTGAAGGTTATGGCATCGCCAACCCGATTGCTGACAACAGTACAGCAGAAGGGAGAGCTGTCAATAGAAGGGTAGAGATGAAGATTATTCAGTTATAAGTATATGTATACTGTTTTTTAATATAAAAGCTGTCTTGGGAAAATCTGAGACAGCTTTTTGTGTTTAAAAAGATGTCTTTTTATGCTGCTGATATGTTTTTATTAAGTGTTGAAATTGCCTGTTGTGTAATAAAACAAATTTTATGTAGTACTTTAAATAAATATAGACCTTAAGGTCTATTTACATGAGTTCGAAAAGTATTTAGGTTTGTTTCAACCTCTTTACTAACAGAGCTCATAAAAGGCTCCGCTTATAGTGCACCAATAGATATCTCCTCACTTCTTCTCCGGCAAATGTACTCTGTCACTAAACAATCAGACTTACAACAAAACAATTGCTATGGAGAACACGATAAAACCCCGTCTAACTCATTATTCCTGGGTACCTGAATTTTTTCAAGGATTTATTAAGATAGCTCAAAAGTCGATTGAAAAAGTAATATGGTATTTTTTGCCGTTCAGTCTTGTGTTCTTATCTACCTGGAATGCTCAAGCACAAAACCTGGATTTTCAGTTTGGAGAGCAAGGTTTTGACCCCGGGCAATTTCGTAATCCGATTGGAATTGAAATTGACGCCAATGACGATATTTATGTGGTGGATCAGGGGCGTAATGCCTTGCTTAAGTTCGATGCTGCAGGGAATTTGCTTTTTGATATAGTGTTGTTTCATCCTGTCAATGGTTTGCAGATTACCGCTATCGCAGACATGGCCATGGATTCTTCGGGGAATCTTTACATCACTCATCACAGGTTCCATAAAGTCTATAAATATGCACCTGACGGGAGCCTGATTATGGAGTTTGGAAGTGAGGGTACGGGGAATGGTGAGTTTGATACACCCAGAGGGATTACGATTGATCAAAACGATAATGTCTATGTAGTAGATCATAATAACCATCGTGTCCAGGTCTTTGATGTCGATGGTAATTACTTAAGTCAGTTTGGTAGTGAGGGTACAGAACCTGATCAGTTTCAGCGACCTTTTTCTATTGCTGTTGATCCTTCCGGGGACATTTATGTATTGGATAGCTTCATAGATGTCGTAGTAAAAAAGTTTAACAACGATGGAGAGTTTCTCTTCCAGTTCGGTTCAAAAGGCACGGATAATGGTCAGTTTTCGGGTCCCGGAAAAATTATTCCGGATAATGACGGTAACATCTATGTAACCAATGGCAGTACCCGGGATGCCATTCAAAAACTGGATGCGTCCGGAAGATACCTTTCAAGAATCCACCGGTCAGATGAGTTCACTGCAACCTTTGGGATAACCACTGACCTGGCTTTTGATAGCAAAGGAGATATTTACATAAGTTCTAAAGTTCCGAATATTGAAAAATACACATTTGACCTGGTTCCCGAGTTTGCCAGGGTACGAGGTAACAACCAGGTAATACTGACTTTCAGCGAGCCGGTTGAAACGAATAATAGTAACCCTGGCGATTTTATGATCACTGATGGCCGGGGCATGAATTTCCCGGTTACTGCCCAGAATCAGGGTGTCCTTGGCGATGCGCATATTACCCTCATTGTACCCAATATCGACACAGCAGCCGGTGACCTGACCATCAGCTATACCAACAACAATAATGAGGTCATTGCTTTTCAAGGCACCATAGCGGCCAGGAGCAGAACTTTCCAGACTAATCTGGACGACACTGCACCAAAGGCACTATATGGCGTCATTAAGTCCGGAAATGAGATTAGCCTGGTATTCGATGAGCCCGTGGCTTTAGTGACCGACCAGGTTTCCGTATCGCAGTTAAGAGATCTTAAAAGCTTTTTGATTGATGTAACCGCAGTGGAAGATGGTACGGCCGGAGATAACGAGCTCACGGTGCGTACAGAAGATCTTTCGGGTTTCGACTTCCCTCTTTTTGTATCCCTTTCTAATGCGGGAGTCGTGGACTTTGGTGGAAATACATTGGACCGCGATCATGTATTTCCTACAGTGGATTTTAGCCCACTTATCCGTGATGCCACCAAGGCAAGTAATACAGAAATCACGTTATCATTTAATGGTGCGGTGCAATTAAATGGGCTGATGGCCACAGACTTTTCATTAACAGATGATAATGCCATCAACTATGCTGTATCGGCCGTCAATGACGGAACCGCTAATGATGAAGCCATTACTTTAACGGTGGCCGACTTCTCAGCTGCAGTAGGCAAGTTGGTGCTAACCTACCAAAACAATAATGATGGCATTCGTGATGCTGAAACCGGAAACCTGATTGTACCTACAGAGACAACGGGTATCGAAATAGACCTGGGTGCACCTCAGATGCTCAGTGCCAAAAAAGATAACGATACTCAAATTACCCTTACTTTCAGTGAACCGGTACAAACCAGCGGTGCTGATCCTCAAAGTTTTACCGTGGCCGATGGTGCCGGAACCAACTTTGCAGTAACAGCCGTAACTGATGGCACTGCCGGAGATAATCAACTTGTGCTCACCACCGCAAATACGGCTGCTGTGGCATCTCAACTTAGAATCACCTATCAGGCATTAAGCAATACAGTCAGCGATCTTGAAGGACATTCCATGGGTACGGATGTCATAGGAGTCAATACACTGCCTTCAGGTGCCTTTGTTTTTACCTGGCAGACGAGTGAAGCCAATCAACAGGTTTTTATCCCAATTCCTAGTCGAAATGCTCCCAGTTATAATTACACTGTAGACTGGGGAGATGGTACTAAGGATCGAAATCAGACTGGTCGGGCCTCGCATAGTTACACTACACCAGGGGTGTATACCGTGGCCATTACAGGTACCTTTCCACATATCGATTTTGGTAAAGGATTTGGATCGAGTGATCAGCTGAGAGATGCGCTGTTGTCCATTGATCAATGGGGTAGTATTGCCTGGCGCTCAATGAACTCTGCCTTTGCCAAATGTGGTAATCTGGTGATCAAAGCAACCGATGCTCCGAACCTTTCACGAGTAACTGACATCAGCGGAATGTTTGGTGGATCAGGCATAGACAGTGACCTGAACCACTGGGACGTAAGTAATATCACTAACATGGCTGTTGTTTTTAGCAGTGCCAGAAACTTTACCGGAGGAGTTGAAAGCTGGGATGTGAGCAATGTAGAGCAAATGGGCGGTATGTTCAGCAGGACTAAGATTGATGACGATTTGAGCGGCTGGGATGTGAGTAAGGTTACTAATATGGTCAGTATGTTTTTGGGAACTACGGAGTTCAATGGCGATATCACAGGATGGGATGTGTCTAATGTGACGGACATGAGGAATATGTTTAGAGATGCCCAAGTGTTCAATCAGGACATTAGCGTTTGGAACGTGTCTAAAGTCACCGATATGAGTTACATGTTTAAGGGCACTCAGGCCTTTAACCAGGCAATTGGGGTATGGGATATATCTCAAGTTCAGGACATGAATTCAATGTTTGAGGGAGCTCTGGCCTTCAACCAGCCCATAGGTAGCTGGGATACCCAAAATGTAACCAGTATGGCGAGCACATTCAAAAACACCAGCGCTTTCAACCAGGACATCAGTAGATGGAATACTTCTAAAGTCCATACCATGGTCAGGATGTTTGCTGGTAGTAAGTCCTTTAATCAACCCATTGGTAACTGGAATACCGGGGCTCTACTCATTTCATATCAGATGTTCGATGGGGCCGAGGCTTTTAACCAGGATATCAACAATTGGAATATGAGCAATGTGATCAGTACATACTACATGTTCCGAAATACCCAGGTATTTAATCAAGACATCTCAGGCTGGAACATAGGCAAGGTTAAAGATTTGCGCGGTATGTTTGAGGGTAGCCAGGCCTTTAACCAGGACATCAGCAGCTGGACCTTCGGTAATCACGATATCGACATGGCTCGCATGTTTAAAAATGCCGCATTCCATCAAGATCTGAATGCCTGGGATGTAAGTGATGTCACCAATATGGAGGGCATGTTTGAAGGCAATAGCTCTTTTAATCAAAGCCTGGCCGATTGGGACATCAGTAGTGTAAGAAAGCTGGATCATATGTTGGATAACAGTGGTATGAGCCAGGAAAACTATGACGCAACTCTTTTTGCCTGGTCACAACTGGACAATCTTCAGCGTGCAGTAGACATTACCCTGGGGGCAGAAGGCTTAGGTTATTGTGAAAGTGTCAATGCCAGACAATCGCTGATTGAAAACAGTGGCTGGATCATCTTAGATGCCGGCCAGTCATGTGGCTTTATCATGACCGATGCCCGTGTCAATAGCAATACTCAAATAGCCGCCATATTTAGCGAGCCTGTTCAGTCCAATGGAGGTAACCCTACTGACTTTACCGTAGTAGATGGACGGGGCCGCTCGTATGCAGTAAGTGCCCAGGTGACAGGGACCGTGGGAGATAACGAGATAGACCTTACTGTGGCCGACCTGAGTGGTGCCGTGGGCGACCTTTTGGTGAACTACACGAATAATAACGGTGAAATTCTGGATTTCAACAACCTGGCCAGTACGGCTAACTCTAATTCAGTGCCCATTCTGATCGATTTTGATAATACCGCCCCTAAGTTGGAGCGAGCCTTTAAAGAAAGTAATACGGAAATTGTACTGGTCTTTAGCGAACGCATTCAGGCACTACTGGAAAACAGGAATGACTTTATAGTGCGTGATGAAGCCAACACCACATTTCCTGTATCCAGAATCATAGATGATGTAGAAGGAGATAATCGCATCACCTTGTCAGTAGGCCTTTTCAATGCAGATGGTGCCGTCACCATTTCCTACGTAAATAATAATCAGGAAATAGCCGACTTTGGGCAGAATGTGCTGGCCTCAGATCCGGTAGGGGTAACGTTAGAGCCAGAGCTGAAAATAGAATCCGCCAGTCTGAATAATAGTACCCAAATTACCCTGAGCTTTAATGTTACGGTACTCACTACAGGGGCCAACCCGGAAGACTTTACAGTTATGGATGGAGCAGGTACCACATTTGCCGTAAGTGCGCAGAGCGATGGCACTGCCGGAGATAGAGAACTGATATTAACTATTGCCGATGCCAGCGCAGCCGTAGAGTTTTTGCAGGTAACCTATACCGACAACAATCAGGCCGTGACCAATGCTGCAGGTGCTTCACTCGCCACCAATCTGACAGGCGTATTCATTGATGTGCAACCACCCACCATGGTGGGGGTAGAAAAGTGGACCTCTACCACCATTTATACCTACTACGATGAAAAGGTCAAAACCAACGGAGGCAATCCCACTGACTTTAAAGTGACGGATGCCAATGGAACGGACTTTCCGGTAACCGCTCAAAGCGACCTGTTTGCTGAGGACTCCATCATAGTGCTCAAGGTACCTGACCTGACCATGGCACAGGGAGATGTAACGGTGACCTATCAAAACAACAATGATGAGGTGACCGACATTTTCGGGCAGCCACTGGCTACCGTGAATCCAGGATTTACCGTGATTGCTTCAGCGCCAAAATTCACTACAGATCCGGTGACCTCGGTAAAAGATGGTGACGATTATCGCTATGAAATAGAGCTTTTTGATAGCAACGGAGATAATCTTAACCTCATCACCTCCACTTTGCCTTCCTGGCTTACACTCAATACTGAGATGGTAGTTACCACCTTTGTGGGGTCGGGTGAACGGGGTCTCAAAGATGGTACAGGTACTGAGGCCCAGATATTTAACCCAAGTTCTATTGCGATCGATGACTGTGGAAATATGTACCTGGCCGAAAGTAATCACCGTATCAGAAGAATTTCTCCGGAAGGCGTAACCTCTTTTCTGGCCGGTAGTGTGTCTGGAAATAGCTCAGGTAGTACAACAAGTAGTCATGGTACAGACCGTAGAGCAACTACATTTGCTTCTCCAAGAAACATGCAATTGGGTAGTGACGGAACGATTTACCTGATAACCAATGGCCGTTATATAAAGAAACTGACACCCGATGGAATTATGACGCATGTGGCCGGTACATTCTCAGGAGGTGGTGATATCGATGGTACAGGTACAGAAGCGAGTTTTGGTCCGATGGGGGGTATGGCGATCGACAAAGATGATAACCTCTATACCAATTCAGGAGCCAATGGATTAGCTACGTTAATCAGAAAGATCACACCAGCAGGAGTGGTGACTACCATTGCCGGTAGTATACGTGGCTACCAGGATGGTCCTGCCTTTAGTGCCCAGTTCGAAAGTATGGGCGGTATGGCAGTTGATAGCCAGGGGAACATCTACATTGTGGATACGGGAAATCAGCGGATCAGGAAGTTATCTCCCGCAGGTATGGTGTCCACCTTTGCCGGCTCAGGGGTCAGAGGCACCAGTGATGGTGTTGGGACCAATGCCGAATTTTCGTCACCCTTCGGAATGACCATTGATGATATGGACAATCTCTATGTGTCTGATATCGGGAGTCACCTGATTCGGAAAATTACTCCTACTGGTGTAGTCACCACCATCGCTGGTACAGGTGAAAGAGGGAATGACAATGGGCCGGCCGATGAAGCTACTTTCGTAAGAATTAACGACATGGCTATTGATAAGCACGGCAACCTGTTCATTGCTCATTGGGATTTTAATAACAACCACCATTCGATAAGAAAACTCGGAAATGTATATGTGCTGGAAGGCAATTCAACTGGTCAGGTAGGCATGCACAATGTGACCCTTGATCTGGACGATGGTAATGGTGGTACTGCCAGCCAGAGCTTTGTCATAGAAGTTACCGATGCCATACCTCCGGTATTTACTTCAGCCACTACAGCTTCTGTAGGAGAAAATACGACAGGTACGGTATATACGGCCACGGCCACCGACCTCACGGCCATTACCTACAGCCTGGCTACCGGTAATGACAACAGCCGATTCAACATCGATAGCAGCACCGGGGAAGTAGGCTTCAATACCCCTCCAGATTTTGAAAATCCTTCAGATGGTAATTCAGACAATGCTTATGTCATCGAAATCATTGCCAGTGACGGCACCAATCAAAGTACTTTGATGGTAACCATTATTGTGACCGACAAGGTAGATGAAACACCGCCTGCCGTTACACTAACCGCTGCGGGCGCTAACCCGGTAGGCGGGGTGCATGCCGTTACGGCTCAATTTAGCGAGGATGTTACCGGTTTTGTTGTGACTGACATTACGATTACAGGTGGTACGGCCAGCAATTTTGTCATGGTAAATGCGAACACCTATACTTTTGATGTAACCTCAACTGTTGGTGCAGCAGATGTAGATATAGCTGCCGGTGTAGCCAAAGATGCCGCTGATAATGATAACCTGGCAGCCACTCAGTTGAATTTAATATTTGACACGACATCACCTGATGTCACATTGAGTACCGCTGCGAGTGACCCCAACAGCGGAGCCTTTGATATCACCGCTACTTTCACCGAAGATGTGATGAATGTGGCAACCACTGATTTCAATGTCACCAATGGTACTGCCACAGCGATTTCAGGAAGTGGAACCGTTTATACGGTGACAATTACCCCTGCAGCCGATGGTACAGTAACAGTCAATCTGCCTGCGAACACCGTGCAGGACCTGGCCAATAATGACAACACGGCTTCCAATACCATCAGCCTGGAAAACGATGAGACGGCTCCCACAGTCACCATTGCCAGTGCTGCCAGTGATCCCACAGTCGGAGCTTTTGACATTACCATCACCTTTTCAGAAGCCGTCACTGGTTTTGACATTACCGACCTTACTGTAGGGAATGGAGTAGCCGGTAATTTTGCCGGCTCGGGAGATACGTACACGGCTACCATCACACCTGTCGCAGACGGTACTGTTACGGTGGATATCGCCACTGGTGCAGGTCAGGATGATGCCACAAACGGTAACGTGGCTGCTGCTCAGTTCAGTATTGAAAATGATGAAACATCTCCGAGCCTGATCATCAGCACTTCAGCCGGTGATCCCGTGAGTGGGGCCTTTACTGCCACCTTTACCTTTGATGAAGACGTAACCGGTTTCGGCATTGGAGATATTTCTATAGGCAATGGGAGTGTCAGTGGATTGTCAGGGTCAGGAGGGCTTTATACGGCAACTATTACTCCGGCATCGGACGGTACGGTTACCATTGATGTGCCTGGAGCAGTAGCACAGGACGCTGCCGGTAATGACAATACAGCAGCCACACAGTTTACCATTGAAAATGATGAAACTCCTCCTGCAGTGACCATTACCAGCACAGCCAGTGATCCTATTAATGAAGCTTTCGATATTACCCTTACTTTCAGTGAAGATGTAACTGGTCTTGCCCTGACAGACCTTACCATCGCGAATGGTACCGCTTCAAACCTGTCTGGTGCAGGGGCATCGTATACTGCCACCATTACACCGACATCGGATGGAGCATTGAGTGTAGATATTGCGGCCGGTATGGTACAGGATGCTGCCGGTAATGATAATACAGCGGCCACACAGTTTGCCATTCAGGTTGATCTTACTGCACCTTCCGCGCCTGTTGTTTCAGGTATTTCGGATGATACCGGTGCAGATGTAACTGATCGGGTAACTAACGACAATACGCTGACTTTCTCAGGGACCGCTGAGGCCAATAGCACAGTAGAAGTATTTATCGATGGTACTAGCATTGGTACCACTACAGCTGATGGTTCTGGTAACTGGACTTTTGACCACAGTGCTACCACTTTGGCCGATGCGGATTATGATGTTACCGCTACCGCCACGGATGCAGCAACCAATACCAGTGCTCCAAGTGCAGCACTGACGGTGACGATTGATACTGTGACTCCGGCTAATCCGGTACTGAGCGCTATTTCAGATGATACCGGTATCAGCAATACTGATATTATTACGAATGATCCGACACTGATTTATTCCGGTACGGCAGAACCCTTTGCTACGATTACCGTGGGAGCAGGACCTTTTACTCTGCAGACTACTACGGCCGATGCCAATGGCGACTGGATAGCAGATGTAACATTCAGACCTTTTACCAGCTCCATTACCGTATTTATAACCGCTACGGACGCAGCCGGGAATGCCAGTCCGGATACCAATACCTTTCTGATCACCATTGATACCATCCTGCCGACAGTACAAAGCATTGTAAGAGCAGACCCTAACCCGACAGCAGCCAGTACAGTAGACTATACCGTTACTTTCAGCGAAGAGGTACATGGTTTAAGCACCGGCAATTTCTCTCTGGCACTCACAGGTACTCAAAACGCTGACATTGCGAGTGTTTCGACTACTTCAGGAACCAGTGTAACGGTCACGGTCGACAATATCACCGGAGAAGGCAGTTTTGGTCTTAACCTGAGCGACCTCACCGGCATTACAGATATTGCAGGTAATGGCCTGGACGCCACTTTTACAGGAGAGGTATACAATACCAATTTCTTCCCGACAGATATTACGCTGTCAGCCAGTAGTATACTGGAGAATAATGCCATAGGTGATTTAGTAGCGGTTTTAAGCACTACTGACGCTGATGTGACCGACACACACAGCTACAGCTTTGTGGCTGGAGCCGGAGGGATAGACAATGCTTCTTTTACCATTGTAGGGAACGAACTGAGAGCCGCTGAAAGCTTTGACCTGGAAACCAAGGCGAGCTATGATATCCGCATTCAAACAGATGATGGGAGAGGAGGGGTTTATGAGGAAGCCTTTACCATTGCAATTGACAATGTACCAGAGGCTGACCTGCGTATTACCGGAGACGGAAACATT
Source organism: Roseivirga sp. UBA6061 (assembly GCA_002427745.1). Classification (GTDB taxonomy): domain Bacteria; phylum Bacteroidota; class Bacteroidia; order Cytophagales; family Cyclobacteriaceae; genus Roseivirga. Next base: position 18,680 of record DIYF01000018.1, read on the forward strand.
CCTGCCACACCATTGGGAATTACTACCACTTTTGATGTAACCATCCACAATGATGGTGATGCTGCCCTGAATGTGACCAGCATACTCTATCCGACAGCCTTTGGTGGTCCGGTTGCTGGTATTACGGTAGCTCCTGCGTCAAGCCAGGTAGTAACCATGACTTTTACCCCCACGGTAGCGCAGTTGTATACGGGAGATATTACTATCAATTCAAATGGTGGCACAGGTATCCTCTCAGTAAGTGCTGACGGAGCAATTATCACGGCTATCGATGATGGACTGCTCAAGGCTGAGTCGATCAATGTCTATCCAAACCCTGCTACTGATATCGTCACCTTAGACCTGTCGAAGTATAATGGCAGAGCTCTGGATATACAACTCTATGATATGTCAGGTATCAAAACCTTTGGCATCAGCGATTACAAAGAGACCAGCCTGAAGCTGGATGTATCCGGTTACCACAATGGCCTATACCTGGTACAGTTCATGGATGGGAAGAGCACGGTTCAAAAGAAAATCATGATCAAAAAATAACACAAGCATGAAAAAGCAACACAGATACACACATCTATACTTACTCTTAATGTCAATCCTGGTCATCGTCTTCGCCTCATGTGGTGGAGATGATGACCCTACGGCTCAGCAACTGGCCTTTGAAAAGCTGTCTGGTAGCTGGGACCTGAGCCAGGGAGGCAGCATCATCATCGATGGACAAAATGCCACTGCCAACTTCACAGGTTTTACTTTTTCTTTTACCGATGGGGCTTATACGACCACCAATTCAGGAGATATGTTCAGAGCCTCCGGCACCTGGGAATGGACCGATGAAGAGGCTCAGCAGCTCTCTATTGACGATGGTAAAACGATCACGATTGTCACCTTGACGGAGACCCTTTTTGTCTTCACCTTTACCTCTGATGGCAACGCGGGCACAGCCAACCATGGCGAAGGCATAGCGGGTAATTATACCATCACTGTGAATCAGTAGCTTTATCACCCAAAAAGCCCAAAATCCTCCCCTTTAGGGGGAGGTGTCCGAAGGACGGAGGGGGATTCGTCTTACCACTCAAAGTGGTCGGGCGAATAAGCCTCCTGAGGATTACACATTAGTCCTTGTAAACAGCTCCCTCCAGAAAGTAGGCTCCGGGTGTTTTACCAAAACGTTCTTTATAGAGCTTTGAGAAGTAGGGGGTAGATGTAAAGCCTACGGCCAGTGATACCTCTGTCACCTGGTTGTATTTATGTTGCTCAAGATAGCTTCTTGCCATTTGCAGCCTGATTTCTTTGAGATACACATTCGGAGTGTATCCGGTAGCATTCTTGAGCTTACGTTGAAATTGTCGCTCACTCAAGCCCACAGCCCCGGCTACGGTGGCGATGTTGAAATCCACCTTGTGCACACTTTCCATCGTGATTTTCTTAACCTCCAGGAGCCAGTTTTCCAGCTTTTCATCCAGGGCATTGTTATGGTCATAATTAACCTCGCTGACCAGGTTGGCCACCCTCCGTGATTCGGAAACCTTCAACTGGTTTCTGATCCTGGCTTTAAGCTCCTCTACTGAAAAGGGTTTGATCAGGTAATCGTCTACGCCAATCCTGAAAGCTTCGAGCTTATCTTCATCGGCAGTTCTGGCCGTGAGCATGATAACCGGTATCGATTGAAATGTATCAATGGATTTCAGTGCCGTCAGCAGCTGTATGCCGTCCATTTCAGGCATCATCATATCGGTGATAACAAGCATTGGCTTGTGCGTAGTAGCTTTTAATATAGCCAGTGCTTCCTGGCCATCTCCGGCTTCCATGGTATCAAAATCTCCGGATAAGCTGCTCACAATAAAATCCCTCATATCCGGATGATCTTCCACCACCAAAATATAGTCTGCCTTTTGAGGCACTTTCGAGACTGTGTTATTCTGTTTGGGTGTTTCCTGCTCAATGGTCACGGATTCATCTACTGAAATGGTCTCACTGATCAGTGGGAGGGTGAGGGTAAAAGTACTTCCCTTATTCGCTTCGCTCTGAACAATCAATTGACCATTCATGGCTTCAGCCAGCTCCTTACTCAGAGCGAGACCAATGCCGGTACCCCCACTGGCCGCACGCTTTGAATCTTTGGTTTGAAAAAAGCGCTCAAAAATATGAGGCAGGTCTTGTTTTGAGATGCCTGAGCCGTTGTCACTCACCGATACCTGCACATAATCAGGCGCAGATAGCACCCGGAGTACGATCTGTCCATGGGCCGGAGTAAACTTAAAAGCATTTGAGAGCAGATTGTTGATGATGCGCTCTGTCATATCAGGGTCCAGCAGAAAGGACTGATCTTCAGCACCCTTGTAGCTGTAGCTAAAGTCAATATCCTGAAATGAAGCTTTTGATTCGAAACTGTTGTACAGTCTGCCGAAATAGGATTTCAGCTTTACACGCTTCGGGCGGGCGGTCACTTTTTTGTTTTCCAGCTTGGTCAGATCCAGTATCTCTTCAACCAGCTTACTGATTTGCTCACTGTTTTTTTGAATTCTGATGAGGTCCTTCCTCGTACCCTGATCCAGGTCCCTTCTGGAAATAAGCTTGTTTACCGGGCCGAGTATCAGGCTCAGAGGAGTGCGTAGCTCGTGTGATACATTTGCAAAGAACTTGGATTTAAGCTCATCCAGCTCCTGAAGCTCCTCTGCCTGCTGTCTTATTTTTACGGTTCGGCTCGCTATTTCTTCTTCCAGCACTGCCTGCCGTTGTAGCAGCCTTTTTTCACGATAGGCCACCCTCCACCAAATCAGGCTGATGAGCACCAGGGCAATCCCTGTAAAAAACCACCAGCGGAGGTAGAAAGGTCTGATAACAACTACCGGGACAGATAGCTCCCGTGACCATTGCCCCTGTCTGCCCTGGCCTCTTACCAGTAGCGTGTATCGGCCATAGGGCAGTGAGTTGATTCTTACCTCGGGCTGATCTACATAGTTCCAAAGCTGATCAATACCATCGATTTTATAGGAGAACGTATTCTCGTCAGAATTGATAAAGTCCAACAGTGTGAACTCGAGCGAGAACCCGAGCTCTCCGGGGCCCAGTCTCACAGCACCTGACTCAAAATAGCCGGCAGTGGATTCCTGATACAAACCGGTTTTGCGTTCCTGTTTTTTCAGGCCTACTACCTTCAGTTCAATATCTGACTGGCCTTCATTCAGAAAATCTGCCGGATCAAAGGATGTTACCCCGTCAATACTGCCGAAGAACAGGCGGCCGTCTTTGGCCTGAAAATGAGAAGTAGTATTGAACTCTTCATGTATCAGACCGTCAGCTGCGGTATATGTGCTGATACTAAAATCCTCAAGTCTGATCCGCATAATACCCCGGTTGCTCGGAACCCAGATACAGCCATAATCATCTTCATAGGTGGCATAGACCGTATTATCAGAGAGGCCGTTTTTAGTAGTCCAATGGTCAAACTCCCCGGTGGTTGTATTGAGTTTTACAATGCCACCGCCCCGGGTAGCCAGCCACAGCCAGCCCGCTTTATCTTCTCTGATATGTGCTATGGTATTGAAAGGAATCTGCTCCTGGGCGGCACCTTCAGTATGGAACCTTTTAATAATCCTCCCATCAGAATTCATAAGATAAAGGCCTGTGGTAGCCCCGATCCAGATACCTGATTCGTTTTCATGAAAGCTGTAGATAGAAGACATACCGAGTGTCTCGAATGCGCCATAATCACGTATTTTTCGAATAACGCTGTCCTTTTCGTCCAGCTGTGCCAGTCCTACGTTTCCTCCCAGCCATAAGCGAGACCGACTGTCTGAAAAAGCAGACCAATAGATGGCGCTCTCACCGGGCAGTCGCTCACGGTAATCGCTGGCATAGGTGTAATCAGTGAATTTGCTGGTACTAATATCGTATTTGTAAAGACGTATCCCTTCATCAGTATACCAGAGGTTTCCCTCATTGTCCTGAACCAGGGCCAGGCGTTTTAGTTCCTCCTGATCACCATGCTTTCCGTAAAGGTTGGCAAAGGCTTTGGTAGTATCCGCCTTAGCAAATTTTTTAAGATAAAAATCAGACTCAGGGCTGAAGTGCTCTTGTTTTCCGGAGTTAAGGTCAATCTTAAATGAAGGCCCCAGCCCATTGGTAAACAGCTCATTCTTGTCGTTTACAAAAAGCCCCCGGGCTCCATACCCGTGAATGCCGAATACACTGATATCTGTGAGGTAATTGGTGAAAGGCGACCTTTCTAACTTGACAATATTTATCCTGCTGTTATAATTGGCCCAGCCATTGCCTGAGCGATCAAAATAGAGTTGTACAGGAAAACCCTGAATCTCTTGTTCCAGCTCGAAGTCTACCAGCTCATTCAGGAAACCATCATAGACAGCACGACCTCCGCGCTTGATATACCAGCTCTGTTTGCGATACGGGTCGAAGCCCATGATTCTTCTGCCTTCCCATGAGGCAGGTGTGGCCCCGCCAAGAGGGAGTTCATTAACAAATGGGACAGGGGGCTTCTGGTCAGTTTTTCTGGCGGTTGGTAATTCCCGGAGATAGTAAACATTCCCCATATCATCAGCACCCAGAATGGGCAGCGCTGCGGCCACACCGGTATTCACCTGTTTTATTATTCTGCCCGATGGCCCCAAAAGCTGAAACATACCTTCGCTGCTAAGCCAGAGCCCCTGTGGGCATGAGCGAAATCTATGGACAGGCTTGTTTGATTCATAGACTAATCTGAATGCCGGTGAACCGTCCTGAGGTTGATCGTACAGATATACCTTATAATCTTTCGTAACCAGCCATACATTTCCGCTGACGTAATCAGACTGAATCCTTAGAAGGTTTTGAACATCCATGGGAAGAGGAGTCTCAAAAAAGTCAGTGGCTACGATGGCCTTGCCCTGCCGGATATCGAATATCTGAAAGACTATATCATTGTTATGGTTGGGGTCTACTCCCAGGAGCCAGAGATAGCCTTGCTTGTCCTGAGAAATACTATGCACGGCATTACTGACGAGTGCTCCGTTTTCCTCAGTATAGGCCTTTATACGATAGCCGTCATAGCGGCTCATACCTTCGCGACTTCCTATCCACATCAAACCCTCGGAGTCCTGGAAAAAGGGGCCATTGTTTCTACTGACCAACCCATCTTCAAAGCCAATAGATTTGAGCTTAACACTATACTGCTGGGCCATTCCCTGAAGGGAAATGAATAGCAACATGAATATGCCATAAGTCGGTGTGAGCCTTTGCAGCAACATAAATTCAATAGTAATAAAATGATGTACGGCAAGCAATGAAATTCAGTAAACGGAAATCCGGTAGAATTTGGGATGGGTATTTAAGTGTCTGTTTTTCAAGTGTTTGTGAATTTGGTGTCGGAAAATTGTACCCTGTGTGTCGGGATTTTGCCTCATGTGAAACGCAAGAAAAAAGGGGGTACAATTTATATTTGAAATAGAAGCAGACGCATCACATGGCGCGGTCTTCCCTCTCCATTTTAGATTAGGAATAAAATGCTCACTGCAGAGCGTGATGACAATAGACCCGGCAAGATTGTCGGACACCTAAGAAATAAAACAAACACCAAAACAATATTTGCGACATGAAACCTTCATTCCCTTTGGTAGCCTTAATGCAGCTGTCCGTTTTCTCAATTCAACTCAGTGCTCAGATCAATCGTGGCTTTGCCGTGAATGTCGGGAAATCCCGGGGTGAATAACGGGTTTTAAGCATACACTGTGTCCGTCATTGGCCCCGCATGCTACATTGAGTTGATGAGTTTGATGAGTGAAATCAGGCTCTTTAACATTCGCTGAAATACTAATCTTAAATGATGACTTTTTTAAGGAACCACATACCCTTCCGGCATGGTGCATCTGTGCTGAAATCTGCCGCTTCAGGCCCGGGCGCTTCTGTGCCAACGCATCCAAACACCTGTAAAATCTATTCTATGAATCTGCTTATGAAACGTATGATCTGTGGCCTGATATTGCTTTTGGCTTTTTTTCAGACGCAAAACCTGTCAGGACAAACAGAAGACCCGGTGCTGCCCTTTGCTTCTGACAAAGTGTGGGACGAGGCCAATGAGTATACTGATCCGAATAAAGGTGAATTCTTCAACTACTCGTACGACCCCTGTACGGGAATTCTGAAGTATGTCTTCTTCGTGTATGAAACAGGAGAGACCGATGAGGTACAGAGAATGACCCTCAGACTCAGGACTGAGGATGGGACAGAGGAAGTACAGATGTTTGATTTCTATCTGCTTACAAGCGCTCATACGCATGAAATAGAGCTGCCGACCTTCTTAAGCTCAACTACCGCTTCCTATGAAGCTGATGCAAACCTGACCAGTGCCAAAGTCAGAACCCGGGGTGAGGATGTGTTCATTCAGATAGATTACCTGGTGGGAACCCGGTTTCAGTTCCAAAAGAACTTTATCAACATGAATGTGACCATCCTGGGGTCAGATGGATTCAATGAAGTTACCTCATCATCTATCTTCAATAACAATAAGAGTAGCTTTACGGCCAACGCGCTGCAACCTCCGTCTTCTGCACCCAATGTATCCCGACTGGCAGATGCGAAGGGTTTTAAAATTGATTTTCTTCTTCCCACCAACTGTACGGGTACCTATACGGATGATGACGGACCATTTTATGAAGTTCAGAGAGCTGAGGCCGATGGCAGTGGCCTGACTACCATCATTGAAGATATAGCCTATTCCATTGGCAGCAAGCAGCATAATGATGTCAGCTCGGGTGCCAACTTCATTGATGACTGTACCGAATACAAATATCGCGTGAGGGTGTACTCCAGGGTAGGAGGAGTAAAACAATATGCCGGTGAATCGGAGTCCGATTTTTCTACAGCGCTTAAATACGTGGAGTTGTTGGATGAACCTAGCAACATCAGCGCCACCACAGATTTATGTGATGGTACGATCAGCCTCACCTGGGACTATAACTTTGCCAACCCTGACGCCTTCTATGTTTACAGAAAAATGCTGGAAGATTCCGAATTCTCTCTACTCTCGGAGGTCAGCGGTGGAGTGCGCAATTTTTCAGACCCTATAGCAGAAGATGACCGAAACAAGGACATCCAGTACCGGGTAGCCACCTACAATGGTTGTGATGCAACGCCTGCCGCATCTCTGACTACCGTTACAGGAAAGGCCATTGAAGCTTTGGTCGCCCCCACCGATGTAAAGGTTGAAGAACTGGTCAACGGAAACAGCAAAGGAGTACGGATTACGTGGAACGACAATTCAGACGTTGAGGACAATTACATCATATCCAGGCAGCTAAAGAATGGCGGAGGGCTGGTGAACATAGAGTTATCTGCCAATGCCACCAGCTATGATGACTTTGATGTGTCTGTCTGTGAATTGTACGTGTACACGGTAAAAGTTGTTAACGACAGTTGTGCTCCGGATGGTTTTAGTGAACCCGATGAAACTCAGGAAATATCACTGGATGCTGAGTTGAGCAATATCATCACAGAGTCATCACTCATTGCCTCTCGTGGTTATTTCTCTGATCGCGTAACCCTGGACTGGACCGTAGGCGGTATTTCCGACAATATTTCCAGGTACAGAATTTTCAGCAGACCTCTTGGTTCCACAGGCGAACCGGTGGCCATAGGAGTAGTAAGCGGAACAGAAAGGTCATATGAGGATACCAAAGCAGAACCCGGTCTGGTACTGGAGTATTTTCTGATAGGCGAAACGGATTGTGGGGAAGCGCTTCTCACAACCAATGACACCGAGCAGATTGCTCTCGCCACCACGGGAGTTAGCAAAGCCACAGGTTTTCGCAGTCCTACCGGTGTCATAAACGGTAATATTGCCTATGAAGGAGGCAATGGTGTAGGTGGCGTCAAAGTAATTGTAGAAACGGATCAGGGCAACAACGGAAGGTCTCTGCTTTTTGACGGAAATGATGCCGTAACTATCAGCGATTCTGATAAGAGCCTGACCCCTGAATCTATGAGCCTGGGCTTCTATCTGAGGCCTGAACTCAATGATCTGGCGGATGAGGGTGCCACACTTTTTGAAAAATCAAACGCCTACCGGGTTACCCTGGCTAAAGACGGCAAGTTGACCTTTGCTCTGTTTATAGACGGAGCCTATCAGTCCGTTGAGAGCACCGATGCACTATCCGGCACCGCATTTCAGCAGCTATATCTGACCTATGACGGTACATCTATGAAAATCTACATAGATGGTGAACTTGATAATACAAAGGCACAAAGCGGTTCAATGGACCTTGATAATGCCCAGGCCTTGGTGATTGGAAGTGCCTACCATGGCCTGCTGGACGAAATAAATCTATGGGACATTGCTAAATCAGCCAATAGCATTGTCACTGATTATGTACGATTGTTAAACAGGGATGAAGAAGGGCTCATTGGTTACTGGCCCATAGGTGTAGGGCTTGGTGAGGAGGCTTTTGATGCCAGCATGACAGGCAATAAGTTCAATGGAAACGATGGATTGCTGGTAGGGGTAGAGTGGTCTGAGGTTATTCCCGACCGGGATCAGTTGGGTACAGTGGCCTACACGAATAGCCAGGGGAATTATACAGTCGATGGTATTGCTTTCAACGGTGAGGGGCAGAATTTTACGGTTACTCCCGTATTCGGTGTTCATGAGTTCTCACCCCAGCAGCGATTTATTTATCTGGGACAGGGAAACCTTGTACAGAACGCGGTGGATTTTGAAGACATCAGCTCATTCACAGTAACCGGTTCTGTTGTTTTTGATTTCAACGAAACCAAAGTCGGTTCAGAAGATGTCAAACTGCTGGTAGATGGCCGCCCTGTATTTGATGCCAATGGAAAGGTGATCCTGACTGATGAAAACGGGCTTTTTTCCATACAGGTACCTATCGGTGAGCACTCCATCAGCGTAGAAAAAGATGATCATACTTTTGCTTTTGAAGGCCGGTTTCCAAGTGATCCGGAGGATTTTCACAATTTCAATGAACCGATATCCGGTCTTGAATTTGTCGATGAGACCCGTAGAAAGCTTGTGGGCAAAGTAGTAGGGGGGACCCGGGAGGGAAATAAACCTGTAGGTTTTGAAAAGACCCTCAATAACATCGGTAAAGCTAAATTCAAGCTGGTATCCACAGATAAGAAGATTGATCTGGAAATTGAAACCGATGAAGTCACAGGAGAGTACATGGTAGACCTTCCTCCGAGGATTTATCAGGTAGTTGACCCCGTAACGGAAGACATAGGAAAGATCAGGCTGGTTTCAACGAATACCACAATTACGGCCCCAACCCTGGAAATAGACCTTTTTACAGAGTTTGAACCGTCCTCAGACAGAGATACTGTGGTCATTGCCGATGAAGTGCCTTTATTGCCGGGAGTCGTCAGGATTGATACGGTAGATAACAACACCAGAGAGGTAAGAGAATTCAGTTATGACAAAAAAGTCAATCAGGTTCATCGTACCACCCCCCGCGTAATAGTGGGAGACGGGCGCTTTACTGCCGCCAAAACCAAATTTCTGGGCGATAAGACCGCAGAGGTACCCAATGGTGATGAAGATCCCGTAATGCTGAATCTGATCAATGAGGCTTTCATCGGAGATGAAGCCGCTACTGATGAGCAACTCTTTACACTGGGCTTTCCGCTGGTTAAATCGGAGCATGACTATAAGCTCATTGTAAATGTAAATGAGCTCTATATCAATAACGACAGTGGTTCGCCAGTAGAAGATGTAGTGCCGGTTACAGATGCCCTCATTACCATAGACAATGACATGATGCGGCCGTTTTACCTGGATAACAATGGGGTACCTACCAACTATTCAGATGAGCCGGAAATGACTAAAATAGTACTGAACAGCCAGGATGGTGATACACTGGTTCACTTTAAGGCCCTTGATCCTGAATTCAATGAGAACAGCAGCAACCCTGCATTGAGCTACACACGTGAGTTTAAACTGACGGTAAACGCGGGAGGTAACATTGTGAACTGGCCTAACCCCAACGACCCGAATGCAGTACAGCACGTTTACGTTTTGGGTGATCAGAAAACTGAGAATTCAAGCTTTGTAACCAGTGGTCCCAGTGTGGTTGAATTCATCATCAGAGACCCTTATGGCGGGGAGAGTTTCGCCTTTCTTGAAAAAGGAGAGACTATTACAATGAGCCAGGAATACAACCTGGTGGAGAGTTCCGCTGCCGGAGTCGACCTCACTGTTCGCTTGGGAAGTGATGACGGTGACAAGACAAGCGTGAAGCTAAACGCTGGTTTTGAGTCTGAATCGTCTAAGGATTCGACAGGGACTTTTACCACAGAGCTGACCACTACACAGCGGATAGAAACGAGATCGGATGCTGAAGAAGTAGGTACCGGGGGAGACCTCTACGTCAGCCGCTCCAATAATTATCAGGCTGGTCTCTCACGCAGATTAAGGCTGGTAGACATAGGCAATTGCTCTGAAGACGGTCTTATTACCTGTTTTGATGATTCACCAGTTATCGAGAAAGATGGTAAATCATATAAACTGGGAAGGAGTTTTGCCACCTTCCTGGAGCCTGATAGCATACCGACTTACTTTATTTTCACCCAGAACCATATCATCAAAACCCTGATACCTGATTTGCAAAATGCCAGGAATTCTATTTTGGCATTCAGCGATAAGTATGTGAGTAAGCTATTGCCTACCGATGCCAATTACGGGTTGAGCAATGATGACCCTGTATGGAACCTGGACCCGGAGATTAACAGTCCCGACCTGTATGACCATGAAGAAGACAGCGATGGTAACAGTTATACCTTTACAAGGGAGGAAGACAGTGATGTAGATAGTGTTGCCTGGCTCAACCAACAAATCAGGCTTTGGCGGGAGGCTATTGAACGCAATGAAGTTGAAAAACTGGTTGCGCTGGGGGGAGACCCCGATGATAATATATCCGTATCTGCCGGGGCGCGGTTTGCTAAAGAGATTACCTCTTCGGAGACCACGGAAACGTCAGTTACCTATGGGTTGTCAAGTAGCTTTAGTGCTGGCCTGGAAGTGAACGTTGGCAATGCATTTTTCGGAATTAATACACAGGCCAATCTGGACATTACCGAAAGCACCTCTCTGGGCACCGTAGGAAGCGAAACCAACAGCACAACTTACGGATATGAGATTTACGAACCGGATGTAGGCGACTTTGTATCCATGAATGTATATGACGGGCTTAATAACAATGGCCCTGTCTTTATACTTACCGGTGGAGAAACATCCTGTCCTCACGAAGAGGCCCCTGTTACTATGTTTGCCCAGCCCGGAACACAAATAGGCAGTTCTACTTTCCAAAGAGATAAGCCCAGACTGGAGGTTGATGTGGCTGAGCTGTTTAATGTACCGGCCGATGCACAGGCATCATTCAATGTGACCTTGTTCAATGACAGTGAAAGCCAGGATGATTTCTTTTACACCCTGCAGGTAATAGACCAGAGCAACCCGAACGGAGCCGTTCTGAAAATAGACGGAGAGTTCTTTGATTCCCGCAGACAATTCCTGGTTCCCGGTACCGGAGCTATTAACAAAGTCATCACGGTTGAAAGAGGCCCCTTTGACTATGATTATGAAGATATCAAAGTGGTAATGGGTTCAGTATGTCAGTCCGATCCTACAGATTTTGAAAGGGTTATAGCTGATACCGTTTCTATCTCCGCCTTCTTCCTGCCGGTTTGTACTACTCCTGAGATCGTGTCTCCGGATGATAACTGGACGGTGAACAACAGGTTTATGAACCAGATGAGTATCGAAATCGGAGAATTTGATATCAACTTCTCAGGCTTTGAATTCCTCGAGTTACAGTATAAATCTGCGGAGTCTTCTACCTGGATTCCTATTCAACGTTTTTTCAGAGACCTGGAGGCATCGGGTAATCCTGTCAATGGCATGGAGATACCCAGGACCGGTTCGTCCTTTTCATATCAGTGGGATGTATCAGCTATTCAGGACGGAGATTATGACATAAGGGTCATTTCTGATTGCGAGGTGCTGGCAACCAACGGACGTGTTACCGCAGATTCCAGAATAAAATCGGGAACCATCGACCGGATTAACCCACATGCTTTTGGAAGCCCCCAACCCGGTGACGGCATACTGTCTCCGGGAGATGAGATATCCATCCAGTTTAATGAGCCTATCAATACAGCCATTGTGCCGCAGAACTTTATTATGACCGGGGTGCTCAACGGAGCAGACCTCGATCATAACATCAGTGTACACTTTGATGGTACTGGCAATGGAGAGGTCATCATGACCAATCCACCCAACCTGAGAAGAAAGACCTTTACGATAGACTTCTGGGCCAAACGTGCCGGTACCGGTGCTGCGGTCATGCTGCACCAGGGAGCTTCAGAAACGGAGATGCTACAGCTGGGCTTCAATGCATCCGATCAGGTGTACTTCAATATCAACGGTCGGGTATTTCAGACCGCAATAGCCGTGACCAACGAACAGTGGAATCATTACAGCTTTGTCTATGACCATGAGGCAAAAGAGGCCCGCGTATGGGTAGCCAGTGGTACAGATACTTTCCAGGAAGCCAAACCTGATTTTGCCGCGGACTATCAGGTACAGGAAACCATGGTATTGGGTAAGAGTACGCTTGAAAACCCAATGCCATTCAATGGATTCCTGCATGAGCTCAGAATCTGGAACCGAACCTTTACAGAATCTGAAATCACCACAAACCGGAGTGTTGTTTTAAGCCCTGGCACGGTAGGGCTTTTGGCCAACTGGACATTTGAGGAAGGGCGAGGTGAATTTGTGTCGGACAAGGTAAAGTCGAGACAGGCCGCGGTAAATACTTCGTGGAGAATTGATCCGGCCGGTATGTCCATGTCACTTAACGGTAGTACCGCTTACCTCGAGGCAGATGGCGTGGCCCATTTTGATGCCGATCAGGACTTCACGCTGGAGCTCTGGTTCAAAACTGACTCAGAAGAGGCGATGAACTTCTTTTCTTCCGGTAGAGGAGATGGAACAGATGATAACGCTGCGGGTTGGTCACTGGGTATAGAAGCGGGTAACGTATTCCTGCAGACCAATGGTAAAACGATCAGAAAGAGTGGTTTGAATCTGGCTGATGGTCAGTGGCATCATATTGCTATGGTCGTTGACAGGCTTACCAATACTACCTTGCTTGTAGATGGTGAGTCGCGTGGATTCCTTAACAGTGACGTGTTAGGTGAGTTTTCTGGTGATACTTTCTGGTTTGGAAGACGAGGCTGGAAAGAGAACGGTGTCCAAAAATCTGATCAGTATTTCGAAGGCCAGCTTGATGAAATAAGGCTTTGGAGCACTGCCCGCAGACTGAGGGAGATCAGTTTCAGCCGTTATAATAAACTTAAGGGAGATGAGCTCGGGCTCAGGTTATATTATCCCTTTGAGAGTTTCCAGCTTTCTCCGGCTCAGATCTATCTGTCAGAGGAAGACCTGACCAATAATGCAAACGGAGAAGATGCCGTGGCAGCGACCCTGGACAACCAAAACGGTGCCTTTGCTGATGATACACCACCCATCAGGTTGCCACGACCATTGCAGTCGGTCAATTTCAACTATTCTGTCAACGGAGATAAAATTATACTTACTCCCAATGAAGACAACGACAGGATAGAGAATGTGGAGCTGTCCATTGGTGTTAAAAACATTAAGGACCTGAACGGCAATGGTCTGGATGCCCCCATTACCTGGACGGCTTTTGTAGACCGGAATGACGTGGTCTGGCTGGATGATGAACTGGATCTGGAAAAAGAACTCAACGCTGCTTATGCCTTTGAGGTGGAAATTACCAATCAGGGAGGACAACTCAGAGATTTTGTGATTAGCAACCTGCCCGCCTGGCTTACGGCATCGCCCTCCAGTGGAACGCTCGAACCTACCCGCTCAAGAACCATCCGCTTTGAAGTAGATGAGGGCCTGAACATAGGTGAGTATGATGAGTTTGTTCACCTGACTACCGATTTCGGCTTTGATGAAAGACTGAGCCTGAACCTGAATGTATTTAAGGCGCCACCGGTCGATTGGACAGTGGAACCCTCAGACTATCAGTTCTCCATGAGTCTTGTGGGAGCTGTGAAAATCTCAGATATCCTGTCGAGAGATAAGAATGACCTGATCGCTGCCTTTATTGACGGTGAGGTGAGAGGTGTGGCGCCATTGAGCTATGTCAGCGAATTTGATCAGTACCAGGCTTTCCTGTCCATCTACACCAATGACGATGTAGGAAAGGACATTACCTACAAGGTCTGGGATGCCAGTGAGGGGCTGGTGTATACAGGAATCCGACTTTCCAATCAGTCTGCCGGAAAAGTGAGCCAGGATGCATTCTTTGGTACTCCCGCGGCTCCGGTAGTTCTTATGGCCGACACCTTTCTTGAAAACACCGTGGAAGTGGGTGCCGGCTGGAGCTGGATATCATTCAATCTTAATTCAAACGATCTGGCGGATATCAATACCCTGATGAGTGACTTTCCGGCTACGGAAAACGATCAGCTAAAAGGCACCGAGTTCTTTGATCAGTACGATCCAGTCAATGGATGGATAGGAAGTCTTTCTGCCAATGGAGGCGTGCAAAAAGAGCGTATGTACAAGCTCAACAGCGTCAACGGGGGAGAAATCACCTTCACAGGGAGTCTCATCGATGTAGCCTCTGCACCCGTGAATCTTTCAGAAGGATGGAACTGGGTAGGATTCCTGGGAAGAAATAACCAGTCTATTGATGAAGCACTCTCAAACATCACCAATCTATCCGTAGGTGATCGTATTAAGGGGCAACGTGAATTTGCCATCTATGGCGGTGCCGGTATTGGTTGGGTTGGAAGCCTTTCCAGTCTGAAACCCGGTGAAGGCTATCTCTATTATGCCGGTATAGCAGGAGTTCTTACTTATCCTGAACTGTCTGTCGGTATTTCAAGTACATCCAGCGGCCAGTCTCTGATATCATCTGCCAGGTCTATTGATCTTGAGCAATATGGTCTCAACCCGACACAGTTTGAGACTAATATGAACATGGTAGTGGAGGTAAGCGGAATTGAGTTGCAGCCGGATGATTTGCTCCTGGTAAGAAATGCAGAAGATGAGGCGGTCGGGCTCGCCTATGCCAGCGACAATCCTGTTTTAGATGAGCCGGCTTTCTTCGTGACGATTTATGGAAATTCTGCATCATCTATTGAATTTGAATTACTGAGAGGAAGCAGAACCTTTGCACTTACACCTCAGAGGCAAGTCACCTTCACTTACCGGGCCGATACCCAGTCAGGCTCTTTAGAGGCACCGGTAATACTGCTCGCAGAGGAGATTTCTGCTGAGTCAATTACCGCCAAAGCCATTCCCAACCCATTTGAGAACAATGTGAGGGTGTCCTGGCTTGCTGCTGACCCGCCTGAACATATTCAGATTGTGAATACAGATGGTTTGGTAATGCAAAACCTGAGTGAGCTGAAAGGTGGACATCAGGACATTTCATTCGAGGGTATGGGTCAGGGTATGTACCTCATTCGCTTGCATTTCGAACAGAAGACATTGGTGCTCAAGGTGATTAAATCTAAATAGCCGGCCTTATGAGACTGTTGAAATACAAAGTAGAACGTTTCGGTTGGCTCCTGCTGTTGCTCCTGTGGTCGGTGACCACCTTGAAAGGGCAGAATGCTCCTGACTGGACGGTTAACCCGGGAGAGTTTCAGTTTTCCATGACCATGGTGGCATCCGTCAGAGTGGATAATGTTCTTTCGGCAGATGCCGGTGATCAGGTGGGAGTTTTTGTAAATGATGAATTAAGAGGCACCGGCAAACTGTCGGTAGAGGTGCCGTCATCCGGAGCTTTGGTGGCTTTTATTCAGGTTTACAGCAATGAGGTAAGTGGAGAAGTATTGAGCTTCAAAATCTATGATGCCAGTGCAGATCAGGTAGTGGATGCTGTGAATGCCGAAGTGTTTGAGGATGGGAAAAAGCTTGGAGGAAACCAGGAACCCTACGAAGTGACGAATAATACCATCCCTTCCGCCATCCAGTTAAGTACAGATAACTTTGATGAGAACCTGAGTGTAGGTACGCAGGTAGCTGCTTTTTCCAATAACGATCCTGATGAAGAAGAGACTCATAGCTATGTATTGGTAAGTGGTGAGGGGGATGATCACAATAGTCGATTCTCAATTGATGGCGCAGCTCTGAAGACGGATGTGGCATTTGATTACGAAGAACTTGCATCGCTGAGCCTCAGAGTGAAAGTGACAGACAGCAAGGGAGCGGAGTATTCTCAGGTTCTCACCATGTCGGTAAATGATGTGAATGATGCACCCACGGCTATTAATCTTGATAACGACCATATTGATGAGAATGCGGCCCTGAGCAGCCAGGTGGGAGCATTAGAGTCGGAAGATCAGGATGCCGAAGATACCCACACCTATACCCTGGTAGACGGAGAAGGAGATACCCATAATGCATTCTTTCAAATAAATGGCGGTTCAATTGTATCTCAGGAGATCTTCGATTTCGAAGCGCTGTCTGAGCTGAGTATTCGGGTCAGGTCAACAGATGAAACAGGTGACTTTTTTGAGCAGGCTTTCAGTATACAGGTCAACGATATCAATGATGCTCCCTCAGGTATGTCATTGTCTTCAACAGACATTAATGAAAATGCAGGAAGCAATGCCATGATTGGAACATTAAGCTCTCAGGATGAAGATGCTGAGGATACCCACACCTATGCATTTGCAGAAGGTGAAGGAGATGATGGCAATGCCGTTTTTACCTTGAGAAATGGCGGAGAACTCTTCGCGATAGAAGATTTTGATTTTGAGACCAGATCGACCTACAGCATCCGACTGGCCACAACTGATAATGACGGGCTGACTTTTTCTAAAACCTTTGAAATTACCGTAAATGATATCAATGAGGCTCCCGTAGCGATACTGCTGAGTAACAGTAGTATAGATGAGAATAGTGCGGACGGCACTGTCATCGGCAATTTATCCTCCTCCGATCCGGACACTGGCGATAATCACCAATACACACTAATAGCAGGTGCCGGTGACGAGGGGAATGCCGCCTTTTCTATCAATGACAATGATCAGTTGGTGGCATCAGAGGTATTTGATTTTGAGCAGCAGGCCACCTACAGCGTTCGCATAGAAAGTATGGATGCGGGCGGTCTGACACTGGCTCAGATTTTCACAATCAACGTTAACAACCTAAACGAAGGCTCAACAGTGATTGCTCTTTCGGCCAATTCATTGGCAGAGAACAATACGGTTGGTGATGCGATCGGAGATTTCAGTACCACCGACCCTGATAATGCCGAAACCTTTACTTATGCCCTGGTGACGGGTGATGGAGATACCGATAATGCCTCTTTCGACATTGATGGCAGTTCGCTCAAAGCAGCAGCTGCTTTTGATCATGAAAGTCAGAGCAGCTATAGCATTCGGGTCCGCTCTACTGACAGTCAATCCAATCAACTGGAAGCAGTTTTCTCTATCACGGTTCAGGATGTCAATGAAGCTCCAACAGCTTTGGCACTCTCCAATAGTACGGTCGAAGAGAATCAGGCAGAAAGCACCTCAATTGGTGATTTGTCCACTACCGATGTAGATGATGGAGATAGCTTTGTGTACAGCTTTGTAGAAGGAGATGGCGATACCGACAATGAACTGTTTACCATCCAGAATGGAAATGAGTTGTTTTCAACCACCAGCTTTGACTTTGAGACCAAATCGAGCTTTTCAGTGAGAATTAAGTCTACTGATCAGACAGGGGAGAGCGTAGCATCTTCCTTCACACTTACCATTACTGATGTCAATGATGCTCCGACAGAGGTTCTTCTGTCACAGGCTGATCTGGATGAGAACAATGCCCCGGGTAAAGTGATCGGAACTTTCAGCAGTACTGACCAGGATGCGGGAGATACGCATACCTACAGCCTGACAGCCGGTACCGGAGATGAGGACAATGCCAGCTTTAGCATCAATGAAAGTGGCGAGTTGTTGGCTGGTGAAAGCTTTGACTTTGAGCAGCAATCCAGCTATTCTATCCGGGTGACCAGCACTGATTCAGAAGGCGCTGCTTTTGCCGCATCTTTTGCCATAGCGATCAATGATCTGAACGAAAGCTCAACAGTGATTGCCCTTTCGGCCAATTCATTGGCGGAGAACAATACGGTTGGTGATGCGATCGGAGATTTCAGTACCACTGACCCGGATAATGCGGAAACCTTTACTTATGCCCTGGTGGCAGGTGATGGAGATAGCGATAATGAATCATTCGATATTGATGGCAGTTCACTGAAAGCAGCAGCTGCTTTTGATCATGAAAGCCAGAGCAGCTACAGTATTCGGGTCCGCTCTACAGACAGCCAATCCAATGAACTGGAAGCAGTTTTCTCTATCACGATTCAGGATGTCAATGAAGCTCCAACAGCTTTGGCACTCTCCAATAGTACGGTCGAAGAGAATCAGGCAGAAAGCACCTCAATTGGTGATTTGTCCACTACCGATGTAGATGATGGAGATAGCTTCGTTTACAGCTTTGTAGAAGGAGACGGTGATACCGACAATGAACTGTTTACCATCCAGAATGGAAGTGAGTTGTTTTCAACCACCAGCTTTGACTTTGAAACCAAATCGAGCTTTTCAGTAAGAATTAAGTCTACTGATCAGGCAGGAGAGAGCATAGCATCTTCCTTCACGCTTACCATTACTGATGTCAATGACGCTCCGACAGAGATCCTTCTGTCACAGGCTGAATTGGACGAGAACAATGCCCCGGGTGATGTGATCGGAACTTTCAGTAGCACTGATCAGGATGCGGGAGATACGCATACCTACAGCCTGACAGCCGGTACCGGAGATGAGGATAATGCCAGCTTTAGCATCAATGAAAGTGGCGAGTTGTTGGCCGGAACAAGCTTTGACTTTGAGCAGCAGTCCGGCTATTCTGTCCGGGTGACAAGCACTGACTCAGAGGGCGCAACCTTTGCCGTATCTTTTGCCATAGCCATCAATGATATGAACGAAAGCTCAACAGTGATTGCCCTTTCGGCCAATTCATTGGCAGAGAACAATACGGTTGGTGATGCGATCGGAGATTTCAGTACTACTGACCCGGATAATGCAGAAACCTTTACTTATGCCCTGGTGACCGGAGAAGGTGATACCGATAATGCCTCATTCGATATTGATGGCAGTTCACTCAAAGCAGCAGCAGCTTTTGATCATGAAAGCCAAAGCAGCTATAGCATTCGGGTCCGCTCTACAGACAGTCAATCCAATGAACTGGAAACAGTTTTCTCTATCACGGTTCAGGATGTCAATGAAGCTCCAACAGCCTTAGCTCTCTCCAACAGTACAGTGGAAGAGAATCAGGCAGAGAGTACCTCTATTGGTGATTTGTCCACTACTGATGTAGATGATGGAGATAGCTTTGTCTACAGCTTTGTAGAAGGAGATGGCGATGATGACAATGAACTGTTTACCATCCA
>DIYF01000018.1:38224-163293 GCA_002427745.1 Roseivirga sp. UBA6061
GACAATGAACTGTTTACCATCCAGAATGGAAGTGAGTTGCTTTCAACCACCAGCTTTGACTTTGAGACCAAATCCAGCTTTTCAGTGAGGATCAAGTCTACTGATCAGGCAGGAGAGAGCGTAGCATCTTCCTTCATGCTTACCATTGCTGATGTCAATGATGCTCCTACAGAGATTCTTCTGTCACAGGCTGATCTGGACGAGAACAATGACATAGGTGATGTGATCGGAGCTTTCAGCAGTGCTGACCAGGATGGCGGAGATACGCATACCTACAGCCTGACTGCCGGTACCGGAGATGAGGATAATGCTAGCTTTAGCATCAATGAAAGTGGCGAGTTGCTGGCCGGAACAAGCTTTGATTTCGAGCAGCAGTCTGGCTATTCTATCCGGGTGACCAGCATAGATTCAGAGGGCGCTGCTTTTGTTTCAGTTTTCAATATTGCCATCAACAATGTAAATGAGGGAGCTACTACCATTTCACTGTCAGAAAACCAGCTGGCGGAAAACAGTGCCAATGGAGCCGTAGTAGGTACATTCAGTACCACTGACCCGGATAATGCCGAGACTTTTACCTATGAACTGGTTGACGGAGAAGGTGATACAGATAATACTTCCTTTGAAATCGAAGGAGATAAGCTCAAGGCTTCCCGCGCCCTGGATTATGAGGAGCAGGAAACTTATTCCATCAGAGTTCGCAGCACAGCCATTAGTACAGGTGCTATCGAAGTTGTTTTCAGCGTGATTGTACAGGATGCCAATGACGCACCAACAGAGATTGCCTTGTCCGGACCGTCCGTTAATGAAAACAATGAGGATGACCACCTGATAGGGCAATTAAGTACGACTGATCAGGATGCAGAAGACCAGCATATTTATAGTCTTACCAGTGGTACTGGGGATACCCATAATGGCTTTTTTGCCATACGCAATACCAATGAACTGGTGCTTACGCAATCAGTAGATTTTGAAACCAATGAACAGCTGGAGCTTCGTCTGGTAAGTATTGACAATGCCGGGGCCAGGTTGGAATCTACCTTTGTTATTGAGGTGGGCAATTTGCCCGAACCTTCATTCAGCGCTGAATCATCTGTTGCTTTTGATCCCACAGGTATAGGAGAGTCAGCCACTCAAAATCTGGCCGTCAGCAACTCAGGCCCGGATGGCAACCTTCTGATAACGGGAGTTTCTGTCAGTGGCCCCTTTTCTGTTGATATGAACACAGCTGAAATAACACCCGGTATGTCAGCGGCATTCGATATTACCTTTTCACCCCTGGAAAGAGGTGACTTCTCCGGTACTTTGACCTTTCAGACCAATGTCGGAGAAAAAACAGTAGCGCTCACTGGTTCTGGCGAATTAGTTACGGGTTTCGAAGATCTGCCGGATTTCAGCGATCAGGTGCAGGTTTTTCCAAACCCGGCTACCAGCTTATTGACAATTGATGTTTCTGTATTTAATGGACAGCCCGTTGATCTTGAGATGATCGGTTTTTCCGGCTACCATCTGCAGCACAAAGAAAAGCAATCGACTCAAAGTGAGATCAGGGTAGATGTTTCCCAAATGCCAAAAGGTATTTATCTCCTTCTATTATCCAGTGGTACGGAGTCTGCAAGAAAAAAGGTGATCATCAAATAATGCCTCATTTGGTTGTTGAGTACAAACCGGAGCTGTTTTAACGATAGCTCCGGTGATCACCTGTAGATCTGACCCGCAAAAGGACTGAATGCCGGTGCTGAAAAAGGAGAAAGGTCGTCAGGAGGGGCAGATTATCACACAAATATAAGCTTCACACTAAGAGTTGGAATAAAAAGAGGAATATCAATTGATAATTGAATCAAAAGGTGTTTTTGTAAGTTGTTGATTATCAGTTATTTGCTCTTGGTAGTCGGTTTTTTCATATCTCAATGTCGTGTTTTTAGCACCCTGGTTCATATGAACAAGCTCTGATAATGGTCTATTTCAGGTAGCTGAATGGCTGATTTCTGCAGCCAGTATCAGATTAGTCTACCTAAAATCTTTGGATATGGAACCAGGAAAAGACGGCAACCTTATCAGGGCTATTTACGCTATAGGCCTTTTTCTCTCACTCTTGATACCCACTTCTTTATTGCGTGCCCAGCACAGCATACCTGGGGTGTATCATGATCCGGAAACCGGTACAGATAACCCCATTGTCACGGGGCATACGGGTGTGAATACTGCCCCGTTGAATGAGGTATCACCCAAGTTTATCTCTGAGCCCATTCTTTTTATCAAAGGAGGGGAAGACTATACATACCATATAGAGGTATCAGATGAGGATGGAGATATGATTTTGGTTTCTGCCACCAGCCTGCCCGACTGGCTGAGTCTTTTGGTAAACTATGGTCATACCTCCTCATTTGCGGGCTCCGGTACTAAGGCTCAGGTCGATGGACAAGGAAGTGCCGCTTCTTTCAGCACACCCTATGGACTCACTGTGGCAGACAATGGAAATGTCTATGTGGCTGATGCTGGCGGTACTGCTCTGAGACTGATAACACCCGATGGACAAGTTTCCTCACTGGCACTCACAAATCCGTCAGGTGACCCTTTTCCCCTGGCCTCCATACACGATGTGGCCATAGATAGTCAGGGGAATCTGTATGTACCTGAGCGATCCAAACACAGGATTCTCAAGATTGATACAGGCTTAAAGGTGACAGTGCTGGCAGGAGGGAACCAGGGTTTTCATAATGGCAATGGAGCCGCAGCACGTTTCAAATTCCCGATGGGGCTGGCTGTTGACAGTGATGACAATATCTATGTTTCAGATTCCGGTAACAGTGCCATCCGAAAAATTGATGCCAATGGTAACGTAACCACTTTTGCCGGTGGCAAAGGCTATGGCACCAATGATGGAGATTACACTACGGCCAGACTGGCTGACCCCTTTGAGATTGCGATTGATAAAGACGATAATATTTATGTAGCAGACCGTGGCTTTGGCCGTATCCGGAAAATCACTCCAGATCGCCAGGTGACTACTTTGGCTGGTTCTGGTACACAACCCGATGGTACTACTACATACTCCTCAATTAAAAGTCCTACCGGTATTGATGTAGATGATGCCGGGAATGTATATGTGGCTGAGCTGGGCAATGATGTCATCCGCAGGATCAGTGTATCAGGTGAGGTATCTGTAATAGCCGGAGTACTGGACCAGGATGGTGATGTGACAGGCGATGCTGCGACCGCACGTTTTGATGGCCCGGCCGGTGTTGCCGTGGGACCATCAGGGAAACTATATGTAGCGGATCACCGGAATCATAAGATAAAGCAGATCGGAGGAACCTATTATCTCTCAGGAAAAGCAGGCTCAGAGGATGGTGACTATGACATCGTATTGACGGCTACAGATGAGACCGGTGAGAGTACTGAGCAAAGCTATAAACTGCAGGTAGAAGGAGTACATGCACCTGATATTATCTCGACAGCTGTTTTGACTGTCGATGAGAAAAGCAGCTATCACTACCCGATACTTACCAAAGACGACAATGGAGACCCTGTGATGGTTACCGCAGTTACCAAACCTGACTGGCTTACGCTCAGAGGCAGTGATGCCAATATGGTGTCTTTATGGGCAGGAAATGGAACTGAGGAACACAAGGACGGAACAGGAGGTGAGGCAGCTTTCAAGTCTCCCTATGGCCTCATCGCAGACCCGGATGGTACGCTGTATGTAGCCGATGCAGGAGGGAATTCGATCAGGGTTGTAAGCCCTGAAGGGGTAGTTTCCACCATGAAACTGATGAATGATCTGGGAGATGAATTTACCCTCAAGACCATTCATGATGTGGTCAGAGATAGTCAGGGTAATTTTTATGTACCGGAACGAGCAAATCACCGGATTTTAAAGATTTCTCCTCAAGGTGTAGTGAGTGTGCTGGCTGGTTCCACCCGTGGATTCAGGGACGGGGCAGGGCAGACTGCCAAATTCAATTTCCCCATGGGACTGGCAGTGGATAGCGATGATAATATTTATGTAGCCGACTCAAATAACAATCGTATCCGCAAGATCTCCCCGTCAGGGCAGGTAACGACCATAGGGCAACGAACTGATTTCTCTGATCCCTTTGAAGTTGCTTCCGGTCCGGATGGCAATCTCTATGTAGCAGACCGTGGGGGAAACCGCGTAATAAGGCTCAGCCTCCAGGGAGAAGCTACGGTAATTGCCGGTTCCGGTACCCAACCGGACGGCACAGGCACCTATCCACGACTGGGTAGACCTACCGGCATCGATGTAGATGCCTCGGGCAACGTGTATGTTGCTGAAATAGAGAATCATACCATTCGCAAAATATCCCCCTCAGGAGTAGTGAGTATACTGGCCGGTGCTATCAATCAAAAGGGGAGTGCTCAGGGAGAGGCCACGGTAGCACGCTTTGATGGCCCGGCAGGCGTTACGGTAGATGCTGCAGGTAACCTGTATGTTGCTGAGGTTCACAGTGATGTAATACGGAAGATATCAGGAGGTGCTTACTGGTTGGAGGGCACCGCAAATGTGCTCCCGGGAGCTTATAACGTATCGCTTAAAGCAGAAGATCCCGGGGGCGCTATGAGTACCCAGGATTTTGTAATCCAGGTACTTGACAAAACCGGGCCTGAACTGACTTCTGCCAGAAGGGTTGAGTTTAAAGAGAATAGTAGTGATGTGGCCTATACGGTGACAGCTGATGATGCCAGTCCGCTTTCTTTTGTGCTGGGCTCTGACAACGATGAGCATCTTTTTCAATTGAATGAGACTACCGGAGAACTGCGTTTCATCACACCACCTGATTTTGAAACACCCTTAAGTAAAGTTGGTAGTAATGTTTACAGCGTTTTTATAACCATCTCAGACAGTAATGGAAACCTTATCGGAGTGACTATCGCCATAGAAGTCACAGATGTATCTGACAATCCTCCTGTTTTTACTTCTACTCCGGTAGAGGGCGTGAACCAGAATGAAGATTACCAGTATGTGGTAACGACATTCGAACCCGATTACCAACAGGTGACATTAACCGGACCCGGACTGCCTGACTGGCTTAGGCTCAGGTTCAGTGATGCCTGGGTAGTGTCTTTATGGGCGGGAAACGGAATAGAGGAACATAAGGATGGAACGGGTGCCCAGGCAGCCTTCTTGTCTCCCTATGGCCTCACGGCAGACCCGGATGGTACTCTCTATATCGCAGACGCAGGCGGAAGTTCGATCAGGGTGATAAGCCCTGAAGGGGTGGTTTCCACTATGAAACTGACCGATGAAAAAGATGATGACTTTACTCTCAGCGCTATTCATGATGTGGTCAGAGACAGTCAGGGTAACTTTTATGTACCTGAACGAACGAAGCACCGGATTTTAAAGATCTCAACCGGGGGAGTGGTAAGCGTGTTGGCAGGAGGGGTTCAGGGGTTTCAGAATGGAAAGGGAGCCACGGCACGTTTCAAATTCCCCATGGGGCTGGCCGTGGATAGTGATGATAATGTGTATGTTTCAGACTCGGGTAACAGTGCCATCCGGAAGATTGATGCCAATGGTGATGTCACCACTTTTGCCGGTGGCAATGGCTATGGTACCAATGATGGTGATTATACCACTGCCAGGCTGGCCGATCCCTTTGAGATTGCCATCGATAAAGATGATAATATTTATGTAGCGGACCGTGGCTTTGGCCGTGTCAGAAAAATCACTCCTGATCGACAAGTGACAACTCTGGCTGGTTCGGGTACACAGCCGGATGGAACTACTACCTATCCCTTGATCAAGAGCCCGACCGGCATTGATGTGGATGATGAAGGAAATGTATATATAGCTGAGCTAGGCAACGATGTTATCCGCAAGATCAGTGTATCAGGAGTAGTAAGTGTACTGGCAGGTGCTATCAATCAAAAGGGGAATACCCAGGGAGAGGCCTCCATGGCACGCTTTGATGGTCCGGCAGGCATCGCGATAGATGCTGCGGGTAACCTTTATATTGCCGAGGTCCATAGTGATGTAATCCGAAAGATATCAGAAGGCGCTTCCATCCTGGAAAGCACCAAGGGAAAACCAGCAGGTATTTACCCTATTGTACTTACGGCTACTGATTCTGATGGCAACAGCACTGACCAGCAGTTCAATATTACTGTTGAGAACAGCATTCCTGAAATTACAGCGATTGAGTTGGATAAGGAAAATGGCTTTCTGGAGCTACGTTTTAGTGAACCTCTGTTTTCAGCAGCCGATGCGACTAGTGCGGTGACCCCTGATATGTTTACTCTTCAGCTAAGTGGAGGCACCGCTCAGAATCTGGTGGTTACAGGGCTTACAGACGAAAATGGTCAATCAATTACCGGAGGTGAAGCCACCATACGACTCAACTTCACCTTTGATGGTCTGGCCGAAGGCACAGAACTACTGGACCTGACCTTTACAGAGTCAGACTTTTACGATGCGGAAGGCACAACCCTCAGTGCCTATGCCGGCTCACGTCAGTTTATCTTGTTTGACAGAACACTACCTTTCATTCAGTCTATGGTCTTAGCTACTGATAACAGTTACCTGGATGTGACCATGAGCGAACCCATTTTCAATCACAGAAGACAGGATGGTGCATTAGACCGTTATTCAATGATCCTTGGAGGAGTCGGATACCTGGCTCCTTATATAACAAAACACTACACAGACTTCAACGGTGCTCCTCTGACTGTACCTGCTTCTGAGGTAAGGGTATACTTTACAATGGGAGGGGTGCCAAATGGCTCAGAGCAACTTCGTGTGGTTTTTCAAACACAAGGTCTTAAGGATGCTGCCGGAAATTTTGCCTTACCTTTTCCGACCCTGAGGGCCGATTTGTACGACCAATTGGGACCACAGGGATATAGCTTGTCTTCTTTGATCACCGGAGTGGGACTACTTAACGAAACCAGTTTTAGCTTTGATCTGTCTGACGCTGAACTCAATGGAGCTTATAGCTATACCATCAGTAGTTCAGGAGGGGGAACCTCTTTGGCTGCCCAGGGAAATATTACCGGGGTTAATCAGTCTTTCGGGCCCATAGATGTAAGCAGCCTGCCTGATGGTACATTGACTGTGGAGATGGTGCTCAGTGACGCCCTGGGTAACGAAGGAGCACCTGTGAGCATCGGTGTCATCAAAGACACCACGCCTCCCGTAATGGTATTTACTGAGAGGCCGGAAGAAGACAAGATCCAGGTCGCGTTTTCCGAAAATATTGCTGTCAATCAACTGGCAGCCTCAGATTTCACTCTTACCGATTGCAGTGGTAATACTTTCACTGTTGAATCAATCACTGATGATGTTCCTAACGACAATTTGCTAACGCTTAATATCACGGGTGTGTCAGGCATTGACGGAAGCCTGGTGCTCACTTATGCAAAGGGTACGGGCACTATAAAGGACGATTTTGACAATACCATGGTTTCTGATGGTACAGGAGTCACGGTGTTCGGAGGCTTTTTTAACATCATGAATGCCGCCTTTCAGGGAAGTCAGAACTTTAGCCTGGATGCTCAAAACCTGCCCTTTATAGCGGGTGATATAGGCTTTAATCATGATGGTTCAAAACTGTATTTATCCGGTCAGATCGAAGCTGATCGCAATGTTGTTTCGGAGTACAGGCTGGATCATCCCTATGATCTGGCAAATGCTACCTTCTCAGGTCTGCTTGAGTTCAGTGAAATGGGTTTCACAGGACCTAAGTTTGACTTTAGTCAGGACGGTAAGGAATTGGTGGTCTATAAGCCGGAAAGTGCTGACGTTGTTGTATATACATTAGGAGAACCCTTTAATTTAAGTACTCAGTCACATAAGAATGATTTCTCATTGTTAGGTGGACCTAATCGTTTCGGACTGAAAGATATGCGCTTGAGCAACGATGGACTGCTCTTTACGGGACTTTACAGTGAGACCAGCTCAATTTCATTTAACTACAACGGGGCGAATGAGCTCGTACAGTATAGCCTCAGTACACCTTATACCTTTGAAACAATTGAGCCAAGCTCCCGCAAATCGATTGCCTTGGGAAGCGAAGTGCCGGAGTCATTTGAATTCAGCGATGACGGAACCCGCCTTTTTATTTTGTCTACTTCGGAAGAGGTTCTGTCTTACAGACTGACCACTCCTTTTGATATTGCTACCGCCATTTTCGTGGCAGATGAAGAGGCCGGTTTTAGCCTCTCATTCAATGATCCCAAAGCAGTAGGCTTAAGTCTGCATCATGCCGGTAAGAGCGCTTTTCTCATCACTCCTGACGGGCAGGTAGACCGGTATGATTTTGTAGATGAAAGTGCTCCGGTAGTGACTGAGGTTGTACAAAGCAGCAGTACCAGTATCACCCTTCAACTGAGTGAGGAAGTGAACCTGAATACCAATGCCGGAACCGATTTTATACTAACCGATGGTAGAGGAACCGATTTTCAGGTGAGCGCTGTCAACAAATCCTCTGATAATACCCTTGAACTAAGTGTAGCAGATATGTCTGCCGTTGTGGGAGATTTATTTCTACTTTATACCAATACCAACAACCAGGTGGCAGATGTCGCCTGCATCCCTCTGGCAGGTTTTGCCGAACCCTGGCGCATTGATATTGATCAGGAAGCTCCTGTCATGTCTTCTCTGGTGAAACTGAGCGATACAGAGCTACAGCTTACCTTTTCTGAAGCTGTTCAGACGGGAGGCCTCGTGGCTTCCGATTTTATCCTGAAAAATGGGCCTGGCAATACAGTACCCATCATGAGCATACAACCTTCGCTTATAACCGATAACCAGCTGATTATAGAGGTGGCAAGCCTGTCGGATTTTGTAGGCGATGCTGTACTGACCTACACAGCCTTGAATGGAGTTATTGAAGATTTCGGAGACAATACCATGGATGCCGATAATATGGGAGTCACGGCTGACCTGGATACAACCATACCGACTTTAATAAGTGCTGCGGTAGTAGATAATAACCATATAAAGCTGGTTTTTAGTGAGGTAGTAGAGGTTAACCGCATTCACGAGGATGATTTTTCGATAAAAGATGGGGTGGGGAACTCCCTTGATATTAATCCTCAGAATGTGGGGCACACACCAGGTTCAGAACTTACCCTGGAGGTATTAAGCTCTGTCTCTAATGCTGTTGGTGATATTACAGTAACCTACACCAATGCCCATGGAGCGGTGCGTGATTTTGGGGGAAATGTTATGGCCACGGACCTTATCGGTATTATCATCGACCATGACCAGACCGCGCCCACATTGATTGGAGTGCAACAGAAAGATGACCAGAATCTCACCTTGACCTTTAGTGAACCTGTCAGAAGCATAGGAAGTACTACCACCGGCTTTAAAGTGACTGATGGGCTGGGTAATGAGGGAACTGGGCTTGTTCAGGTAGATGTAACTCCCTTTGATAATAAACTAACTCTCGAGGTCGGTAATCTGAGCACCTTGATCGGAGACCTGGTGATCACTTATGAGAATTCCCAAAACGAGATCATTGATTTTGGAGCCAACCTTCTGGCTACTAATGCAACAGGCGTAGTAGCTGACCTGGATGTCACCGCTCCAACTCTGGTGAGCGGTATAAATGATAACAACCAAAAACTGATACTAACACTGAGTGAGATTGTGCAGGTGCTGGATGCTAATCCTGAAGATTTTGTTGTAGTGGATTCCAAGGGGACCACTTTTACCACTACCGAAATTGATGACATGGACCCGGCAGATACGCAGATTGCATTACTTATAAAAGACCTGAATCTGGCGGTGGGAACACTACAGATAAGTTATACGAAGACCAGTGGCACCATCAGTGACTTTGGTGGAAATGACCTGGCTACAGATGCTAATGGGGTGATGATAGAGGATGATACTCCTCCCGTGATGCTTAGTGCCACAAAGACCAGTGAGGATCGAATTACCATTAATATGAGCGAACCGGTTAGGGCAGTATACAATACTACTGGAAAATTCAGAGTTACTGATAGTCAGGGAAGGGAGTTTTTGCCTGGAAATCCATTTGTAGTTCACTGGAACAGTAGTCAGCTTCACCTATACGTACCAGATATAAGTCTGGCCGCCTGCCAGTTAAATATTACCTATGAAAGCCAGGGTACAATCCGCGACTTTTCAGGGAATTTAATGGCCGAGGATTTGACTGGGATCAGCCTTCCGGTTCATGAAGCTTATGATATAGCCAAAGCCAAAAGAGTCAGAGATAATGATGGCTATTCTTTTGAAACGGTCTTATCTATTGATGCAGCAACTTCCATGGAATTTAGTCATACCGGGCATAGGTTGTTTATTCTTGGTACCGCCAGCAACTCGGAGGACCAATACATATATCAGCTGAATCTTTCTGTGCCCTTTGATCTGTCTACGGCCACTTATGAAGGAGTAAAATTGCTGGTAGATAGTAATACGGATCATATAACCTCTTTCTTATTTGATAATTCCGGAGATCAACTGTTTGTGCTCAATGGTCCGGGAGGTTTTATTGAGGTCTTCGACTTATCTAATGCTTACAGTTTAACAGGGGCAGTCAACAGAGGACCTGATGCCAGAGGTATTTTCTATGAAGAAGGAGTAACTGCCCGTGGTTTCGATTTTAGCGATGATGGAACCAGGCTTACGGTGGTTAAGAATTTTCTGAATTCAAATACCTCTGAACCCTTGAGTCGTCTTGTTTATTTTTATTTCGAACCAACAGAAGCTTATAATGTATCGCTGATTAAGAGTATTGCATCAGCACAAAAGCAGACACGCTCTAGTGGTCCCGCTACCAAGGTCATTAAATATGATAACGAAGAAAAGTCTATTGTATGGACTTGGGCCAGTGACCCCGAATTCTTCACGACTGTTACCCAAAGAGGTTTTAGAAATGGACCTTTTACGGATAGTTTTGAAGGTTTTAACAGACTTCATATCGCGGGAGATGAAATTCAGGATATTGGTTTCAATGATGATGGCTCCGCTTTTTTTGTGTTGAGCGATCGCATCTATGAATATGAAATCATTGAACAGAACGGTCCGGTGATGGCCGGTGGAAGTATCAGAGGAGAAGATCAACTGGAAATTAGTTTTCATGAGAATGTTCTTATGAATGGAGTTCAACCATCGGACTTTATTGTAAGAGATTGCAGAGGGAATAGTCTGACTGTTTCATCAATAAATGACCCACTGGTTGCCGATAGGAATCTTATGCTTACCATACCGGAGCTTAGTTCAGCATCCGGAGGGGTGACGGTTACCTATATCAATAATTCGGGAGGAGTTCTGGATTTAAACTGTAATGTGATGGAGAGTGACCAGGTAGGGATAGAAGTACCTCTTGCATTCAATAGTCACGATGTGCATCAGGCAGTTTTATTGAAAGAAAGCAGTGAACTCACAGCTGCTAACTTAGGTTCTCATAGGCTGGTTGACGTTGACTTTAGCCATGATGGTATGCAGGCTTTTTTCAATTATGGTATAGTTGTTTACAATTATGAGTTGTACCAACCTTTCGATTTTGATTATCCGATTGTTCCTAAGAATGCATTAGAATTTTATTATTATGAGCTTGTGCCGTACGAGGTGGATTTAAGTCTCTTTGATGAAGAAGGAAGTTCATGGTACGCTTATTTTGAGGCAACAGGAATATTACAGACGTATGATTTAGAGAAGCCTTATGATCTTGAAATAACTGATATGGAAAAATCGGGACAACTGGACCTGAGATCTCAAGGTATATCTCCAAACGACATGAGCTTTAATAAGGATGGTACGCTATTATTCGTATTAGAAGATGGTTTCTCGGTTTATGAACTTGCCGAGCCCTATAACATAGAGAATGCGGTTTACCTGGGTAAGCAGAACACATTTAACACTATTCTGAACGCTCTTGATACGGATCTGAGATCTTTTGCTTTTGATGCCACCGGATCCCAGGTATTTGTAGCCGGTGCAGAGCATGACAGAGTTTACCGGTTCTCTTTAGACGATGCATATGACCTCTCTGCTGCCAGTTATGCAGGAAATAGTCAGGACATGCAGATACCTGCTGAAGTAGGTCATCCGTTGTCCATTAACTTCAGTAATCATGGTGATAAGCTGTTTTTAACAGGAGAAAGCGGAGGTTTTTTCATATTTGATTTACCTATCATTGTAGATGGGGTAGTCCCGGTTCTGGAATCGGGACGAACGGAAAATGTCAATGAACTCATATTAAGCTTCAGCGAAGAGGTAACAGTCTATGAGAGCTATCCGGAGGATTTTATTGTAACCGATGGTATCGGCAATGTGCTCATAGTTGATGCGGTATCAGATATCACAGCCGGGGATAACGAGATTACCTTATCGGTTGCTACCCTGGGTAGTGCGGTGGGAGATGTGCGTGTCACCTATGTCAACAACCATAATGAAGTAGCCGACTTTAATTGTAATGCGCTGGCTACCGATGCAGTGGGTGTTTTGATCGGTACAGATGTAACAGCACCCACCCTGGTAAGTGCCACAAAAGACAGTGATACCCAACTAACGCTGACCTTTAGTGAACCCGTTCAGACCAACGGAGGGAACCCGACTGACTTTCAGGTAACTGATCTGGCAGGCACCGGCTTTAGCGTCATTGCCCAGGCAGATGGAACAGCTTCTGACAATCAGATTGTACTGACCACAGCTGACTTGAGCTCAGCCTTAAGTGAGCTATCTATTACCTATGAAAACAATCACGATGAGCTAGCCGATTTTGGAGGCAATCTATTAGCAACCGATGCAGTGGGAGTGAAATTAATTGTCGATTTTATTGCTCCTGACGTGACGATTTCCAGCACACTCAGCGGCACAGTCAATACAGATATTCCGATCACCATCACCTTTACCGAAGATGTGGTCAATTTTGATCTGAGCGATATTACGGTAAGCAATGGAATCGCGTCCGGCTTTTCCGGTTCGGGAGCAGTTTATACGGCCTCAATCAGCCCTTCGGCAGATGGTGCAGTACTGGTTGATGTTGTTGCAGGTGCAGCACAGGATGCGGCTGGCAATGCTAACACGGTAGCTACACAGTTCAGCATACAGGCGGATATCACAGCTCCTGATGCTCCTTTGGTAAAAGCAGTTTCTGACGATACCGGTGCAGATGATACCGATTTCGTGACGAGTGATCAGACTTTGATTTTTTCCGGTACAGCCGAAGTCAATAGCCTTGTGGAGATCTTTATTGACGGAAGCAGCATAGGAACCGCCCAGGCAGATGCCTTTGGCGAATGGGCTTATGATTATAGTGCCGTGACAATGCCTGATGCCAGCTATAGTATCACCACCAGGGCCACGGATGTTATTGGCAATGTGGGCAACCAGGGAGGGATACAGTCTGTGGTGGTGGATACCAATACTCCGACTAATCCGCTATTGGCCGGAATAACTGAAGACACAGGTATCAGCAATACCGACTTTATTACGAATGATCCGACACTGATTTATTCCGGCACAGCAGAGCCTTTTGCTACGATTATAGTTGGAGCAGGACCTTTTACCCTGCAGACTACTACTGCCGATGCCAATGGCGACTGGATAGCAGATGTGACATTCAGACCTTTTACCAGCTCCATTGCCATATTTATAACCGCTACGGACGCAGCCGGGAATGCCAGCCCAAATACCAATACTTTCCTGATCGGCATTGATACAAATGCTCCGGAGGTTCAGAGTATCGTCAGAAAAGACCCGAACCCTGTAACCACCAGTAGTGTGGAGTATACGGTTACCTTTAATGAAGCAGTGCATGGAATAAGCACAAGTAACTTCGGTCTGGCGTTTACCGGTACTCAGAATGCCACTGTTGCTGGTCTTTCTGCCAACTCAGGTACGAGTATTACGGTTACAGTAGACAATATTACGGGAGAGGGGAGTTTTGGTCTGAACCTTAACAATACCAGTGGTATAACGGATGCAGCAGGTAATGATCTGTCGGGTACTTTCACAGGAGAGGTGTACAACACGAATATCTCACCAACAGACATCAGCCTTTCGGCAGGTAGTGTATTGGAGAACAATGCTATTGGAGATGTCGTGGCTATGCTTACAGCCAGCGATCCCGATGCCGGAGATACCCATACTTTCAGTTTCGCCACAGGTGTTGGGGATACAGACAATGCTTCATTTACCATTGACGGCAACGAACTCAAGGCAGCAGAGGTATTCGACCTGGAGACTAAAGCCGGTTACAGTATTCGTATTCAGGCAGATGATGGCAGAGGAGGCACTTATGAGAAGGTCTTTGCCATTGCTATTGACAATGTACCAGAAGCGGATATGCGTATCACAGGCGATCTGGATATACCTGCTACTCCGCTGGGAATTTCCACCACCTTCGATATTACCATCCACAACGATGGTGATGCCACGCTCGATGTCACCAGCATCTTTTACCCCACTGCATTCAATGGTCCGGTTTCGGGTAATAGTATTGCTCCTGGGGGGAGTGAGGTGATCACCATGAGCTTCACCCCGCCAGCGGCCCAGACCTATACCGGGGATATTACCATTAACTCCAATGGCGGAACGGGTGTTCTTTTGGTGAGCGCAGACGGGGCTATTATTACTTCCCTGGAGGGAGAACCACTGGATGCTGAGGTGATACGCATCTATCCGAACCCGGCCACTGATGTCATTACTATAGACCTGTCAGGATATAACGGACAGGGCCTTGATATACAGCTCTATGATGTATCGGGTAACGAAACCTTTGCTGTAAGCGATTACCGGAAAACTGAGCTGCGACTTGATGTGTCGACTTATAGGAATGGACTCTATCTGGTGCAGTTCACCAATGGAGGCAATACAGTACAGAAAAAGATTATTATCAGAAAATAAAACAGGCATGAAAAATATTAAACTCATGAAAACGATAACCTTTCTGTTCACTTTGGGAATCCTCTCTGCCATGTCGTGTGGCAATGAGGAAGATCCCAGCGCTCAGCAACTGGCATTTGAAAAACTGGCCGGGAGCTGGGACATATCGCAGGGAGGCGGCATTGTCATTGACGGACAGGATGCCACAGCAAACTTCACGGGCTTTGCTTTCTCCTTTACAGATGGTGGATATACCACTACCAATGCAGGTGATATGTTCAGGGCATCAGGTACCTGGGAGTGGGTGAACGAAGAAGCACAAGAACTGTCCATTGATGATGGAAAGACCATCACGATTATCACCCTGACCGAAACCTTGTTTGTATTTTCATTTACATCAGATGGTAATGCCGGTACAGCCAATCATGGCGAGGGCATAGCTGGAAATTATACCATTACGGTAAATAAGTAGAGTTTCTCAGGCCGTTGATCGGTTTGCCACATTTGACAGTGAAAACTGCCTGACAGTCACTGTATGGCCGAAACGGGAAACGGCTCAGAGAGCTGTTATAGTTGAATTGTATTTTTCTAATACAGCATTTGTCAAATTGTTAAATACTATAATCTGAGTATTTAAGCATGTATGCTATGTGATGATAATAATAGGGAGTGTGAGCCAATATAGCCAGACTTAGAGGGGAACACACAAAAAAAGGGTAACCCGAAGGAAACCCCTTTTTTGATGTTATGCTGAGCATTTTTGAGTAATCTCAGATGTTTAGGGTCTTCAATGATAAGAAGCTTCTTTTAACTGAGCAAATCCCCAAAATTGCTTAGATGTCGCTACATGTAGTTTTTGAATATTTTCCACAACATTGTGTATGTGAACGACACTAAAGCAAGTGCACAAATTTTGAATTTTTTTTAGCAGTATTCCTCGAATACGTCAGCCAGATGGTTACCAATTATCTCGGCACTTCTGCCTTCAATATGGTGTCTTTCTACCATATGCACCAATTCACCATCTTTGAACAGTACAACAGATGGAGATGAAGGAGGGTAGGGCATATGATACTCTCTTACCTTGGCTGTAGCTTCAATGTCGCCACCGGCAAAAACAGTCATCAGGTTATCGGGCTGCTTATCTGCCAGCTTAAGACCCATTTTTACACCAGGTCTTGCCGTACCGGCAGCACATCCGCATACTGAGTTGATTACAATCAGGGAAGTGCCTTTGTGCTCGCCCAGATGCTCGTCTACAGCCTCAGCAGTCTTCAGTTCAGAGAAGCCTGCTTCTGTTAATTCTTGTCTGAAAGGGACAAGTAAATGTTCAGGATACATATTTCTTTTGTTTATAAGTTTTCTTCAATACTACTTTCGACCACAGGCTGTACGCCATGGTCTGTAATTACATAAACCCAAGCTCCAGTTGGGCTTCTTCAGACATCATTTCCTGTGCATAGGGAGGGTCGAATGTCAATTCAACCTCTACTTCATTTACACCTTCAATGGCCTGTACCTTTTGTTTTACCTCTTCAGGAATTACCTCTGCTGCCGGGCAGGAAGGAGAGGTAAGGGTCATCAGAATATAAACGTTATTCACAGGGAAGACATTGATCTCATAGATCAATCCCAGTTCATATACATCTACAGGAATTTCGGGGTCATATACCGTCTTGATGGCAGCTACTACCTCATCCCGAAGTCCTTCTTTAAGTGGTTCAGACATATTATTTACATTCAGTTGTTGGAATTTTCCTTTTCTACCTGAGTGGAAAAAGCCAATCCATATATCTTCATTTGCTTCATCATGGCACCCAGACCGTTAGAGCGTTGGGTACCAATGAAACGATTCAATCCTATTTTATCAATAAAGTAAAAATCTGCATTTACCACTTCCTGAGGAGTGCGGTCTGATGCTATTCTTACCAATATACTTACCAGTCCTTTTGTAATAGCCGTGTTGCTGTCTGCAGCGAATACAATTCTGTCATTCTCCAGGCGGGCGTCCAGCCAAACCTTTGATTGACAACCTTTGACAATGTTATCTTCAGTCCTTTGATCATCAGATAATGCCGCAAGTTGATCACCAAGCTCCATGATGTAGCCTATGGTCATTTCCATATCGCCATCCAGCATGGAAAACTCCTCGATGATTTCGTCTTGAATTTCGTTGATCGTTTGGCTCATGCTTATTTAAACTTGCTGATGGTATCTTTCAGGGCTATCACAAAAGCATCGATTTCTTCAATGGTATTGTAAACAGAAAAAGAAGCCCTGGCAGTTCCCTCGATACAGTAGAAGTCCATCAGAGGTTGCGTACAGTGATGTCCTGTACGTACGGCTACTCCTTTGGCATCCAGCCACATACCCAGATCAAAGTGGTGGATTCCTTCTACTTCGAAAGAAACAACACTTACTTTCTCTTTGGCAGTACCAATAATGCGTACCCCTTCAATCTTTTCCAGCTCTGCCGTAGCATGCGTCAGCAGCTGATGTTCGTAGGCTGCAATGTTTTCCTTGCCCAGCTCATTGACAAATTCTATAGCCGCTTTGAAGGCGATAACATTGCCAATGTCCGGTGTACCTGCTTCAAACTTGTAGGGGATGTCATTGTAAGTGGTTTTACCAAAACTTACATCTTTGATCATCTCACCGCCCCCCTGATAGGGAGGCATTTTTTCAAGAATATCTCTTTTTCCGTAAAGTACACC
The DNA here is from genome assembly GCA_002427745.1 of Roseivirga sp. UBA6061. GTDB lineage: Bacteria > Bacteroidota > Bacteroidia > Cytophagales > Cyclobacteriaceae > Roseivirga. Next base: position 55,763 of record DIYF01000018.1, read on the forward strand.
TAAACCGGTAGGGCCGTACATTTTGTGGGCAGAGAAGGCATAAAAATCAACACCCAGGGCCTGAACATCGACCGTAAGGTGAGAGGTAGCCTGCGCTCCGTCTACCAATACTTTGGCACCAACTGCTTTAGCCTTTCCGATCAGCTCTTTCACCGGGTTTACCGTACCGAGTGAGTTGGAAGCATGATTGAAAGCCACGAGTTTTGTTTTTTCCGACAACAGGGCATCTACTTCTTCCAGGATGATGTCACCTTCCCGGTTTATAGGCATTACTTTCAGTGTAGCCCCCCGTTCTTCGCATATCATTTGCCAGGGCACAATATTGGAATGATGCTCCATGGCTGAGATCAATACCTCATCACCTTCATTCAGAAACTTTCTGCCGAAACTGGAAGCTACCAGGTTGATGCTTTCACTGGTACCTTTGGTGAAGATGATTTCCTCAGCTTCGTTGGCATTGATAAATTCCTGAACGGCTTTTCTTGTGGCTTCAAAAGCTGAGGTAGACCGCTCTGCCAGGGTATGAATGCCCCTGTGAATATTGGCATTGTCCTTTTGGTAATGATGTACCAGCGCATCGATTACCCGTTGGGGCTTCTGATTGGTAGCAGCATTGTCAAAATAGATGAGAGGCTTACCATTTACCTCCTGATGAAGTATCGGGAACTCCTCTCGTATTTTTTGAATATCCAAACCGGTATGCTCCAGTGTCGCAGCCATATTAAGCTTCTAATCTCTCCGTAATAATTGCCTCCAGGTAATCTTTGATTGCCTTGTTGTCAATATTTTCCAACACATCACTCGCAAAAGCTTTGAGCAAAATAGCTCTGGCTTTGTCCTTTAGGATGCCTCTTGCCTGCAGGTAGAACAATGCATCCTGATCCAGCTGACCTGTAGTACAGCCGTGAGAACACTTTACATCATCTGCCCAGATCTCCAACTGAGGTTTGGTATTGATTGTAGCGTTGTCTGAAAGCAACACATTTTTGTTTGACTGGAAGGCATTGGTTTTTTGCGCATCCTGACGAACGAAAATTTTGCCATTAAAAACACCGCGGGATTTATCGTCCATGATCCCCTTGTACAGCTCATTGCTATAGGAGTTAGGCTTGACATGGTCAACTACTGTGTGGTTGTCTACATGGGTCTTGCCTTTCAGCACATACAGTCCGTTCATGTGAGACTCACAGCCCTCACCATCCAGGCGGATGTTCAGGTTATTGCGTACCATGGCTCCGTTCAGCGCGATGGTATTAGCAGTGAATGTGCTGCTACCTTCCTGAGAAGCATGAGTGTTTGATACATGATATGCCTGATCCGAATCGTTTTCAATCTTGAAATACCGAACGTTGGCATTATGGTCTACAGAGAACTCATTTACCACATTGGTAAAGCTTTCGTTGTCTCCAATGGTATCAAATTTCTCTATAACGGTAGCCTCAGCGAATTTGCCGGCCACTACCAGGTTTCTGATCTGATAGGAGAGCTTTGCAGCAGAGCTGTCACCAACAAAGTATAATACGATGGGTTTATCCACTACTACCTTATCTGCCACTTCAATGAAGACACCATTCATGCTGAATGCGGTGTTCATGGCAATAAAAGGATCTGATTCCAGGTCCGCTTTTTTGCCGAAGTACTGCTCTACCACATCCTGCTTGTCCTTCAGGGCTGCCTGAAAGGGGAGGACCGTCAGTCCTTCAACCGAAATGGTATCAGATAACTCCTCGCTGTATTTTCCATTCAGGAAAACCAGTTTGTAAGCGTCCAGCCCGGTCACCTGTACCTCTTTAATGGCTTCAGGCGTCAGATTAAAAGCGGGAGTTGCCTGATCGAAATCTATGTTTTTCGCCAGGGCTTTTGTCAGATTAGTGAATTTATATTCTTCATCTCTGGCAGCAGGGAGTCCGGCAGTCTGAAGCTGGGCCATAGCCGCTTTTCTTACCTGATGAACTGCTGATTTACTCTGTCCGTTGAGCTGCTTTTCAAAAGCTTCAAACTGAGCAGACAGAGACGAGATAATAGTATTACCTGCAATTTCTTTCATACTCTTAAGCTTGTGCTTCAGCTTCTTCTTTGATCCAGTCGTATCCTTTTTCTTCCAGCTCCAAGGCCAGCTCTTTGGTACCCGACTTCACAATACGGCCTTTGTACAGTACATGTACATAATCAGGTACAATATAATCCAGCAGTCTCTGGTAGTGTGTTACCACAATGGTAGCATTCTCCTTAGACTTCAGTGCGTTCACACCATTGGCTACAATGCGAAGTGCGTCAATATCAAGGCCTGAGTCTGTTTCATCCAGAATGGCCAGTTTTGGCTCAAGCATGGCCATCTGGAAAATCTCGTTTCTTTTCTTTTCTCCACCGGAGAAGCCCTCGTTCAGTGATCTGCTCAGCAATGACTGATCAATCTCTACCAGCTTCATTTTTTCTTTCATCCTTTTGAGGAACGAAACAGCGTCCAGTGGTTTTTCACCGCGATGCTCGCGAATCTGGTTCAAAGCGGTCTTCATGAAGTTGGTTGTACTGACACCGGGAATTTCCACCGGATATTGAAAGGCCAGGAAGACACCTTCACGTGCTCTTTCGTCTGCATCAAATTCCAACAGGTCTTTACCCAGGAAATCAATCTCTCCACCTGTTACTTCATAATCTTCTTTACCCGCTAACACAGAGGCCAGGGTACTCTTACCAGAACCGTTTGGTCCCATGATGGCATGTACTTCGCCTGCCTTTACTTCCAGATTAATTCCGCGAAGAATCTCCTTTTCTTCAACGCTTGCTTGTAAATTCTTTATAGATAACATTTCTGTATAGTTCTCTTTTAGGGTTATTAATGGGGAATTAACCGACAGATCCTTCCAGGGTCAATGCCAGAAGCTTTTGTGCCTCCACAGCAAATTCCATTGGTAACTGCTTCAGTACTTCCTTGGCGTAGCCATTCACGATCAGGGCCACGGCAGACTCTTCATCGATACCGCGCTGCTGGCAGTAGAAGATCTGGTCTTCTCCGATCTTGGAAGTAGTAGCCTCATGTTCTACCTGAGCAGATTTGTTTTCAATATCAATGTAAGGGAAGGTATGTGCACCACACTGATCTCCCATTAACAAGGAGTCACATTGAGAGTGGTTACGGGCATTCTCAGCACGTTTCATCACCTGTACCTGTCCGCGATAGCTGTTTTGTGATTTACCGGCCGATATTCCCTTAGATACGATCCTCGATTTCGTGTTTTTACCGATATGGATCATTTTCGTACCGGTATCTGCCTGCTGGTAGTTATTGGTAACCGCTACTGAATAAAATTCGCCTACTGAGTAATCGCCTTTCAATATACAAGAAGGATATTTCCATGTTACGGCCGAGCCTGTTTCTACCTGAGTCCAGGAGATTTTAGAGTGGTCTCCTTCGCAAATACCGCGCTTCGTTACAAAGTTGTAGATACCACCCTTTCCGTCCTTATCACCTGGAAACCAGTTCTGAACGGTTGAGTATTTTACTTCTGCGTTGGCAGCAGCTTTGATTTCCACCACGGCTGCGTGCAATTGATTCTCATCTCTCTGGGGAGCGGTACATCCTTCCAGGTAGCTGACATAAGATCCTTCTTCCGCAACGATCAGCGTTCTTTCGAACTGACCGGTATTGGCCGCGTTGATCCGGAAATAGGTAGAAAGTTCCATGGGGCACCTGACGCCTTTGGGAATGTAGGCAAAAGAGCCATCGGAGAAGACGGCAGAGTTGAGCGCAGCGAAGTAATTATCACTTATAGGAACGACAGAACCCATGTGTTTTCTGATAAGCTCCGGATGGTCTTTAACTGCTTCAGAGAATGAGCAGAAAATAATGCCCAGCTCAGCGAGTGTATCTTTAAAGGTAGTGGCAACTGAAACTGAGTCAATTACCGCATCAACTGCTACTCCAGTGAGTCTTTTCTGCTCAGTAAGAGAAATGCCCAGTTTCTCGAAAGTAGCGATCAGTTCAGGGTCTACTTCATCCAGAGACTTGGGAGCTGCCCCTTTTTTGGGAGCAGAATAATACTTGATGTCCTGATAGTCTATTTTTGGGTAGTGTACGTTCGGCCAGGTAGGCTCTTTCATCTCCTTCCACTTTCTGAAGGCATCAAGGCGCCACTCCAGAAGCCATTCGGGCTCGTCTTTCTTAGCCGAGATAAATCGTACTATATCTTCATTCAGACCCTTGGGAGCTTCATCCGCCTCAAGGTCTACTGTCCATCCGAACTCATATTCCTTCGAGGTGAATTCTTCTAAAATCTGATCGTCATTGCTCATGCTTCCTTATTTAGAATCATTTTAAATACAAATGTACAACTAATTTGGGTAAGGAATGGTTTCCCGTTTTCCGCTTTTTATCCCTTTCGAACTGTACTTTTTTAGATGGGTTAGATAACTCATCGAAAATCCCGTTTGGGGCTGCAAAGTTACGACAGGAAAGGGACAAATTATAACCCTAGCCATTTAGCATTACGCTGCGGCTGAGGGTCTCTTCCAGGGTGATAAATGTTTCTGTTCTTTCTATACCATTTACCTTCTGTATTTTATCGTGAAGGATGTTTTTAAGGTGCTCGGTGCTTTTGGCATAGATGCGTATGAACATACTGTAGTTTCCTGTAGTGTAGTGGATACTTGTGATTTCAGGAATGGCAATCAGTTGCTCAGCTACTTTATCGTAAAGTGAACTCTTGGCAAGGTATACCCCCAGAAAGGCAGAGATGTCATAACCTAACCTGGCAAGGTTGAGATCGAGAGAGGCCCCGTTGACTATTCCAAGCTTCTCAAGCTTATTCATTCGCACATGCACGGTACCACTGGAGACATGGGCCATTTTAGCCACTTCCGTGTAAGGTTTTTTGGCGTTTTTCTGAAGTATAGACAGGATTTTCAGATCCACGTTATCGATTTCGTAATTATCGGGCATTTTTGGTATGTGTTTTTATGGAATTCGAAACAAAAATACTCTTTGATTATTTTATCTCTAAATATTAAGTCAATTCATTAACGATATTTTAAAAAATGCGTGTATGCTATTACCTTTGAAACAGTTTCAAACGAGAAACAATGAAGTTTTAATGACAACACACTGTAGGGTGACGAAACAGGCAGCCGTGCCCTCCTTTCCCGGGGGTGGAGACCAGGAAACAAATGCCGACAATTCTGTCAGTACTAATCTCTCCGTGAAGGTTCGACTCCTTCTCCTACAGCATACAAATCAAAGTTCGGGTTGTTCTTTGATTTGCGGAGAAACCTGAATCTGGTAAGGTTGCAAATCTGCGCGAAGCAGGTAGGTTTTCTCCGAAACTTATACGTTTTGAGATTAGAATCAGATAAATACAGGGAGTCTTATATGAAGGCTCCCGCTCAATCTCAGTTTGACATATTGTATAACACACTGTAGGGTGATGAAACAGGCAGCCATGCCCTCCTTTCCCGGGGGTGGAGATCAGGAAATAAATGCTGACAATTCTGTCAGTACTAATCTCTCCGTGAAGGTTCGACTCCTTCTCCTACAGCATAGAAAACAAAAAGACTGTTTCAAAAGTGAAAGAAACCGTCATTACGAATGAAATGAAGTAATCCCAACCTTTATTTCCGGGTTGTATGAGGAGATTGCTTCTCTGCGTTCGCAATGACTTGTTGCTTTTGAAACAGTCTTTTTTATCTTCTACTGGCTATACCAGTCATTCAATCTTCGGCTTTCCAGAAGGCAATGCCTCCGGCCTGCTTACCCAGTTCAGCTGTAGCTACCTTTTTCAAAGTCTTCAGATCGAAAACATCCATCATGCCCGGGTCATCCTGAATTCCTTCAACCGAAACGAAGGCATATCGACTGTCGGAGGAGATAGCCACACCATGTGTTACTTTTTGGCTGTTATCCAGTCTGGCCAGCTCTTTACCTGTGTCCAGGTCCCAGATACCCGTTTTGGCAGCTGTTTTATAAGATACTACCATGTACTTGCCGTCAGGGGAGATGTCTATGTTATAAGGGCCTTTATCTGTATCAAACTTGCGTGTCACTTTCCAGCTTTTGGTATCTACTTCCAGCACCTGCGCCTGTCCGTTACCCGCTACATAAACCACATCTTTGCTGGGGTGCGGACTTACCCAGGTAGGTTTGAAAGCAGAGTGCTTCATGCCCTCATGGCCCATTTTGGAGTGATCCATCTTGCTGTGGTCCATCTGAGAGTGGTCTTGCTTGGGAGCTCCATGATCCATTTTTGAATGGTCCATTTTGCTGTGATCCATTTCCATAGGAGCCTTTGCCGCTTCATCCAGATTAAGTGCTCTGCTTACTTTCAGGTCGAGGGCATCAATCTCAAACAGTTCTCCTGACATCATAGCCACAGAGTAGTGTTTCATACCATCTGCCGAAAGCCTTGAGCCATGAGGCATAGCTCCGGTAGTAATCTGCTCAAGCTCTGTCATGGTTTCCGGGTCCACTACAGATACTGTGCTGGGTACCATATCGCCATGAAGGTTAAAGTTGACACAATAAAGAAGCCCGGTAGCAGAAGAGATCTGCATAGAAGCGGGAAAAAGTCCCAGCTGTGTGCTTCCTACCAATTTATCAGTCCCGGTCTCATACTTATAAAGTGTTCCATAAGGGTTACCGTGTGCCATAGACAGGTACCAGTATTTGCCCTCAGGCCCTACGGTGATGCCATGGGGGCCTTCATTTTCAGCAGGCCAGACTCCCACAGGGATTCGCTTGATCGTCTCAGCTGTTTTTCCGTCAAACTTTACCACGGCTACCTCGTCATCAGACTCAGCAGTCACATAGATATAATAATCTTGAGCAGTAGCTGTTGCTGACATTGCCATCAGTATGACGGCATATATTCCGTTTTTGAATCTTTTCATATCAAATTTCGCCTGTTGCCTGCCAATGGCAGACAGAAAATTTAGTTTGCCTTCTCAACCTCTCCCAGGGGAGTAATCAGAGACAGGCTTTCTTGTATTTCATGCGATGTAAGGAAGTGGCAGGCGGACCTGCCAATCCTTTTTACATTATTTGCTCTCAATCTTGGTTCCCTTAGGCTTCTCTGGTTCTACCTTAGCCGACCACAGACCACTGTTCCAGTCAGAGTAGAAGACGTGCCCTTTATGCACTTGTGCTCCCCAGGTAAAGGGTGAGTTAGGGATGTATCCGTTAGGATCACTTGGGCGAATGAAAGCGATTTCACGTCCCTGCGCCAAAAGGTCACCCATTAGCTCGCCACTAATGTCTACCACGCGAACACCACCATTGTAGAAAGCAACATAGAGCGTTTCGCCATCTACCCAATAGTTGTGAGAACCGGCAAAAGGTATCTCGAAGCGAGCAATTTCTTCCGGTTCATCCATTTTGGTGAAATCGATAAAGTGAAGGAATCCACCGGCCATATTAGGGCCATTCATATCAAGACCATAGGGAAAGATTTCATCACCGGCAATCACATAGAACTTACCGGTAGAACCATTTCGGAATGGAAAGGCAGCGTGATTCGCTCCGCTTGGATAAGCGTAGCTCGCAAACTGCTTGGGATTCTCAGGAGAACCTCCGGCAATACCGTTGCCAATATCGACTAACTGCACACCGTCTGACCAGTTTGAAGAGTAAGCAATACCATCCTCAATCCATACATCGTGAATAGCGTGGCCGGGTGTGTCGAGCTCAAACTTGCTCACAATGAACGGGTTTTTAGGGTCTTTGATATTGATGATGTAGTACTTTTGACCTCCACTCAGTGCATAGACATAGCCTTTGTCGATGAATACATTGTGTACACCACCAGTAAGCCTATCGTCAAAGCGTGAGAGAATCTTAACATCCCGCGGGTTAGAAGAGTCCAGTATTACCAGGCCGTTCTTACGGTTGGAAGCTCCCTCACGGCTGATGATGGTGATGTTGCCGTCCTCCGAAACTTTTACATCGTTTACGGTTCTGGCATCAACCTGAACACTGTCAATTTTAACGATGCTTGCCGGATCAGTTACGTCCCAGAAATAGGCTGTACCATCAGCACCCCAGGTACCGGTAACAGCATAGTCACGACCATCCTGACCTTCCCATATCCAGAAGTCAGAAGTATGTTTGTCATTGACACTTCCGTGTCCCACCTGCTCAATTTTACGGCTTACATTTCTTGGTACGATGCGCAGTGTTTTCTGCGCTGAGGCCACGCCACAGGAGGCGGTCACTGTGTAGATACCGGCTTTGTCTGCGACAAAACGTCCATCTTGTTTGATCAGTCCCGAAGCACTGGAAGATACGTCATCTGCTCTTCCGTTAAATGAATAAATGATAGGCGCATCAGCCACTTCATTTCCTTTGGCATCTACAGCTTTAGCCGTGAAGTGGAAGACATCGCCTGTTCGTGCGGCATCACCATCAGCAGAAAGCTCTATCCGGGCAATTGGGTTTTTCACCACATTCAGTCTGATCGTATTTTCAACATCACCGGCTTTAGCCGTGACGGTGGTTTTACCCGTGCTCAGCGTCATTATGTTGCCGAAATTATCTACCCGGGCAATCTTCTCGTTTTTGCTCGAGAACTCAACGGTAACATCATCGCGCGTGAGTCCTGCTTTATCCATTACTTTGAAATTCAGCGCGACAGGCGTGCCGGCATAAATCTTATTGGGGATGGCGTCAATTTTAACCTCTGTAATAGGAGGGTAGTTGACTACCACCTCGAAGTTTTTTCTTTTACCGGCTGCAATAGCAATTACCTGAAAAGTGCCCGGCAGATAAGCCGTAGCGGTAAGGGTAGAATCTATAAAAAGGCTTTTTCGTGCCCGTGAAAACAGACGTACTTTGTCATCCAGACGCTTTCCATCTTCTGTGACATAGGCGGTCAGTTGTTTTTTCTCGCCTACATCCATGGTGATATTAGCGGGTTCTATTACAATTTCTTTTTGTGCAAAGAGCCCGATGGGGATCATAAAGGCAATCGCCCAAAGGCTTTGTTTTAGTAGCTTCATTGTCAGTTAGTTTACCTATAAACGGACCAATAATGTAGCTAATCGCCCAGTAGTATACAATCGCAAATTAAGTGAACGGTCAGTCCTGCCAGATGCTCTTTAGCTCAGTGGTTTTAAATCGTTTTATTTCCAGCTGTCCGTCCAGTGTATAAAGGTATACTTCATGAAAATCACTGTGCGGGAAAAGAAGGTCTGTCATTACCACTTCGCCATTGTTTACGAAAATTTCGGCAGACGATTTGTCAAAAATTACATCGAGCCTGATTTCATTTTGGGCATCAGGTACCACCTGTCCACCCTGATGTGGCATTTTGGCGAAGCGTTCTTCAAAGTCCTTTTTACCCGCATTGGTTCGGTCGCTCCAAATGCTGCCCTGACTGATGCTGATACGATACTGATCACCCGAGGGGTTGCGCAAGATCAAACCATACTCGGTACTGGTGGTTTTTTCGGCATCAAAGATGATCTCGGTACGAAAGGGGGCTTTGATGACTTTCTGGTCTGAGGTATTCAAAGAAAAGACAGCGTCTTCATCCAGGCCGGCACTGGCGAAGCTCATATGATCAACCGCCAGGTTTTGTAGTTCTGAAACCGGTCTGGAAGCGACAAGGTAACCGTCAGCCCCCTGAACGAGATGCAAAGATCTTGGAATGGTCATAGCGCTTCTCCACTTTTCGGTGGGTACTACCTGGGCATAATCCCAGTTGCTCATCCAGCCAATGAAAAGTCTGCGCCCATCCGTTTCCGGCACATCTGACCAGGTAACTCCGGCATAGTTGTCGCGACCGTGGTCCAGCCATTTAATGTCTTCTTTCGCCTGGTCAGTGGTGAAAGTTTTACCATCAAAGTCACCGATAAAGTATTGGGTGGCAGAACCTCCATTCGGTCCTCCTGGGTTAATGCTGACGAGCATGACCCACTTTTCTTCCTCAGCATTTTCGGCCTTTAAGCGGAAGAGGTCGGGGCATTCCCATACACCTCCATGGGCTCCGAAGTCAGCCCCGAACTCACTCAAAAACTCCCAGGTTTTCAGGTCAGGTGAGCCATAAAGCATTACTTTGTCACCGGCTGCAAGGATCATAATCCATTGAGCAGAGGCTTCATGCCAGAAAACTTTGGGGTCACGAAAATCCTTGATACCACTGTTGGGAATAACGGGGTTACCCTCATAGATCTCCCAGGTTCTTCCCTTATCATTACTCCAGGCTATGCTTTGGGTCTGGAAGTCATTCCGGCCTGCCTTCTCACCAGTGTCAAGATGCTGAGTGAAGATGGCCACCATAGGAGGGTGTTCACCCTTTTGCAGACCGGAGGTATTGTTCCAGTCAATGACAGCACTCCCGGAAAAGATATAACCCAGCTCATCGGGGTAAAGCGCTATGGACAGATGTTCCCATTTCACCAGATCCTTACTAACGGCATGCCCCCAGTGCATAGGTCCCCAGGTTGTACCGTCAGGATAAAACTGATAGAAAAGATGGTATTCGCCATCATAGTAGACCATACCGTTGGGGTCATTCATCCAGTGCTCTTCCGGGCTGAAATGAATTTGAGGTCGGTGCGTTTCCATGTAATAATCTTCGTTGTTCGCTTCTGAGTTGTCAGTTTCACCAGATTCACAGCCCATGGTTATCAGACCAATGAGCAATGAAGCGCGCAAAAGTAATGTCTTCATGCTTATTTACTAATCAAAAGTTCTTCTAATTCCTCCAGCGTTTTCCCTTTGGTTTCCGGCATTACCCTCCAGGTGAAAATCAGCTGCAGCACCATCATAAAGGCAAAGAAAAGAAAAACGGGCCAGGGATTATCTCCAAAAATACCATCGTTCTTATCGATAAAAATAGGCGTGATCAGAGTAATGATGGCTGCAAAGACCCAGTGAACTCCTGCTCCGAATGATTGCCCGAAGGCGCGAACTTGGTTGGGGAATATCTCTGAGATAAAAACCCAGATCACAGCTCCCTGTCCTATGGCATGAGAGGCGATAAAGATCAATATGAAAGTGAGCAGTACCGAAGGGCTGGCACTGCCATAAAAGGCCCAGGCAGCTCCTGATAATCCTACAATGTAGCCAAGAGAGCCGATATACATGAGTTGTTTTCTTCCCAACCGGTCAATGAGTACCATGCCCAGTATGGTGAAGATCAGATTGATACCCCCAATAGAGATAGAACTGAAGAGTGACTCCTGTGTTGCAAATCCGGCCTTATCCAGTAATTCAGGGGCGTAATATAAAATGAAGTTAATACCCGATAGCTGGTTGAAGAAAGCGAGCAGAAAGGCCAGCATAATGGGGCGGCTGTATTTCTTTGAAAATAGTCCTGTATGCTGTCCCTGTGGTTCAATGTCAGCTTCTATTTCCTTAAGCTTTTGTTGAGCCTGGCCAGCATCGATAGTGGTTAATACCTCCAGCGCTTTGGCATGGTCTTTCTTTTTCAGTGCCAGCCAGCGCGGACTTTCAGAAACTCCCAGGATCATCAGAGAGTAAGCCAGTGCAGGCAAAGCTTCTATCCCCAGCATGTAGCGCCAGTCGTTGTCTCCGCCAACACCAATCAGCAGGTAATTGGAAATGTAGGCAATGAGAATACCGAATACAATCATGAACTGATAGAGCGCTACAAGCTTTCCTCTGTTTTTAGAAGAGGAGATCTCTGAGATATAAGTGGGAGCTGCTACAGAAGAAGCCCCGACACCAAGCCCACCGATAAAACGGAAAAAGGAAAAGGTGTAGGGGTCGGGAGCCAGGGCTGAGCCAATAGCCGAGAGGAAATACAACACACCGATCCACAGGAGTGTTTTCTTGCGGCCATATTTATCACAAGGGATACCGCCTACCAGGGCTCCGAGTACAGTGCCCCATAGAGCCATTGACATTATAAAAGTGCCATGAAAGGCCGGAGAGGTGTTCCAAAGTGCTTTAATGGGCTGATTGGCACCGGAGATAACCACCGTGTCGAAGCCAAAAAGGAATCCGGCCAGTGCCACAGTAACCGACCAGAAGACAAGCTTGCTATTTTTCATTCAAAAGGAGGAGATTGATTTGCGCGTTGTAGCAATATATTAAATATCCTCACAACAGCTTAATCTGCTTGCTTCCGGTTGTTTATTGATCGGACTTGTTGATCATCTCCATCCATGGAAGTACACGTCTTTCTGGTTTGCCCGGTATTCCCTTTATGGTATTAAACCCGAATTTCCGGTAGAAGGGAACAGCGTTCGGGTCTGCCAGTACATTAAATCGTTTTTGGGCATATCGTTGCTGTTTTAATGCATGAGCCAGCAATTTTCCTCCGAAGCCCTTGCCGATGCAGTCTGGTTTAATCCAGCAATGCTCTATTTCGCAGGAGTCATCCGGATGGGTAATGATAATGGTGAATCCGATGATCTTTTCGTCTATGACGATCTTCCAGGTATCATTTTCTGAAATAAGCTCTGGTGTTATGGTGAGGTCCTCTTTCCAGATTTCCAGCCATTCTGCAGGATAGCCCCAGTAGCCTTTGGCTTCATAAGAAATATGGCTGAGTGTCTGATGGTCTTCAGGTGAGGCCTTCAAAATCTGATAGTTCATAAGGGAGTTTAGTTAATGCTTAGTGGTGATGTGCTGCTCAGAAAAACGCAGCGTAAATTAAAAAAGCCTTTCGGTGAGGAAAGGCTTTTGAATATGCTGATTCAGTATGTTTAAAACCTTAATCCTCTGAGGTGTTTCAGACCTGTGGCTGTACTGCTGACGGGGTCAACGGTCCAGTTGCGGTCCTGCTCGATGAAGAAAGAAGTAAGTCCCGCATCATTTTTATGTGTGAACATCTGCTTCCAGTCAATGCGACCCTTACCCACCTCGGTCATATTGCGCTCTTCGCTCAGGTCCATGTCTTTTACATGCCATAACGGAAAGCGCTGGGGGTTGTCTCTGAAAAGTTTGATAGGATCAACATCGGCATATCTTACCCAGTAAATATCCAGCTCCATTTTTACCCAATAGGGGTCGGTTTCTTTAAGAATGATGTCATAGGGTATCTGGCCATCCAGCTCCTGAAACTCAAACTCATGGTTATGGTAGAGGAACTGAATATTTGACTTGCGACTGACTTCACCGCATTTGCTCATCAGCTCTGCCAGTCTTTTGTATTGGTCAATGTTCTTTCGCTCCTCAGCCTGAAGGTAAGGGCAAACGATATACTTCGCACCCAGTTCAGCAGCATCGTCTACAGCGCGTTGCCAGTCGTTGTTCATGGTGCCGCCTACATTGGGTGTTGTGGCACCTGTAGACGCGTGAATACTTCTGATGGGAAGTTTGGCTTTTGCAAAGGCAGCCTTGGCATCTTTGATCGACTTGCCGAGTACTTTACCATCGCCAAAACCAAAGGCCTCGCAATAATCAAAACCTACTTTTTTGAGAGATCTCAGGGTGCCTTCATAGTCTTTGCTGATGAGGTCTCTTACGGTGTAAATCTGTACACCAAATTCCTTTATTTTTTCAGCTTTTACCGCGCTCATCAGCGGGGAGGCTGCCAGTACACCAGCCGAAGCCAGTGCTGATTTTTGAACAAATTCTCTGCGTTTCATTTTTATTGGGTTACAATAGGATTCCAAACTAATAAAATCAGGTGAAGCAAACTACTTCCTTTCCTTTCAGAAGTCGGTCAATTCAATAAACGTGCCGTTCAGTACGATTAATGGAACTGCCAGCATAGCTATTGCTTTTTGAAACGGGAGTTCTGCACAAAGTTTCATGCTTTTTTGATATGCCAAAGGGAAGATCATGGTATGCTTTGAGTTTTGTGCTTTTTTTGATCTGTATTCACAGCATGATTGTGGGGAATAAGGCGGCTTAAGTGTATTATTGCCGCATGAATGGTGTTAGCCCGTTTCTCTCAGGACAATTTGAGGTAAAATAGTGATTACTAGAACTTTGGTATATTGACACACTTTTGCCTTAAACATACCCAAGCTCTGCAATCCATGTGGCGTAATACTTTTCTGGCCATATTCTCCATCTGTTTTATCAGCCTCTCTGCGAATGCCCAGGATTTCCCTGTGGCCAAAGAAGGCGTATTGGATTTACGGAATACAGACCTGACAGATCAGGCTTTTCCGCTGATCGGAGATTTCAGGTTTTTCTGGAGACAACTGGTCACGCCTGAGGAACTGGAAGAAAAATCCGGGAACTCCGGGTTTATTGCGTTTCCAAAGCTCTGGAACGGAACGGTGTTTAACAATGAGCCGCTGAGTCCCAAAGGCTATGGCACGTATTCTGTCAGGATACTTCTCTCAGAAAAAGCCGTTGGTACTGAGTTGGCTTTTGGTATTCAGGACATGTACACTTCCTACAGGCTCTATATGAATGGTAGGGAGATAGCTCACAATGGTCATGTGGCCGAGAGGGCAGAAGACTACAAACCTTACTGGCTACCTCAAACGGTCAGTTTTATGGTGACCTCCAGTACCCTCGAACTGGTATTACAGGTGGCCAACTTTGACCATAGCAAAGGAGGCACCAAAGAGGAAGTATTGTTTGGAGATGCCATCCTGGTGAGGGAACGCTTTGAAAATGACCTGGCCTACGATTACATTCTCACGGGCTGTTTGCTCATGGGAGGGCTGTTCTTCTTCGGCCTCTATTTCTTTGGCAGGAATGAGCACTCCATGCTCTTCTTTTCTCTGTTTTGCATTGCCTACAGTTACAGAATTATAGGGGCTGCCAATTACGGCTTTCATCATATTTTCCCGGGCATACCCTGGTCAGTTACCCTGCACCTGGAGTACGTTACGCTCTATTTGTCGGGTTATTTATTTACCCGGTATACCCATCATTTATACCCCGATGAGGCACCGAGATGGCTGATCAATATCTTTGCTTACGTTTCACTGGGGATGATCGCGGTGACGCTGGTTTCACCGATTGATTTCTTTACGCTGTTTCCGGGTCCCTACTTTGCCATGATCTTTCTGTTTATCCCCATCTGTGTGTGGGTGTATATCAAGGCAATCAAAAACGAACGCTATGGCGCCAGTTTTGCACTATTCAGCCTGGGGGCATTGTTCCTGTCTTTCATTTTTGACATACTTGACTACTTTGAGGTACTCAGGCGAAATAACCTGATTCTCTTTATCGGGTACACCTCTTTTTTCTTCTTCCAGTCGCTCATTCTTTCATATCGTTTCGCTATGTCGTACCGCAAGGCCATTGGTGATGCGGAGCAGGCTTCGGAAGCCAAGTCGGAGTTTTTGTCAGTGATGTCGCATGAAATCAGAACTCCTTTGAATGCTGTGGTGGGGATGTCTAACCTGCTGGATGTAAGGGGAGAGCAGCGTGATAATGTTGATACTTTGAAGCATGCTGCGCAGAACCTGCTTTTCCTGGTCAATGATATTCTGGATTATACCAAAATTGAAGCGGGCAAAGTAGAGTTTGAGGAAGTAGATACCAACCTGCCTGATTTGATGGAAAGACTAAGGCTGATCCACAATTCCAAGGCCATGGAGGATAACCTTGATCTGCGACTGGAGATTGCTGAGGATGTGCCTAAATATGTTGTTTGTGACCCTACGCGGATAACACAGGTACTTTCTAACCTGATAGGCAACGGACTTAAGTTTACGCATACCGGCTCAGTTACCACAAGGCTGTCGCTGGTTGAATTGCGGGAAGAGGAGGCAACGGTACTTTTTGAAATTATAGATACAGGTATTGGTATTGCAGAAGATAAGCTGGAACTGATTTTTGATACCTTTTCTCAGGCCGCTTCTTCTACCACAAGGAACTACGGAGGTACGGGGCTGGGGCTTTCTATTACCAAGCGACTTCTGGAGCTACAGGGATCGGAACTCAAGGTAGAAAGTAGCCTGGGGCATGGTTCGAAGTTCTATTTTCAGCAGCACTTTAAGCTCGTAAAGGGTGAGGTAAAGCCTGTATCCGAAATACCTTCCTGGGATGAATGGGACCAACTGACTGGTAAACGCTTATTGCTGGTGGAGGATAACCCTGTGAACATTGTGGTAGCCAAGAAATTTCTTGAGCGCTGGAAAACGGATGTTCAGGTGGTGATGAGTGGGGAAGAGGCTCTTGAGATCGAAATAGACCATGACCTGATTCTGATGGACTTGCAGCTACCGGATATGGATGGTTATATGATCAGTAAGAAACTCAGGGAGATGGGAGTGACTATTCCTATACTGGCTTTTACTGCTTCAGCACTACTCAATGTGCGAGAGAAAATCTCTGAGTCGGGTATGAACGACTATATCATGAAGCCCTTCGATCCGGCAGATCTGTACAGAAAGATTGTCAGACAGCTCAATTAGACCACGGGGCGCCTGGTTATTCCCTGATCTCTGTGGTACTGAAATTAATCGTACGACTGAGTTTTCGGGTTTTCACCACATGGTAATGGTTGGTATTGCTGCCGGACAGAACCCGGGGACTGCGCCAGGTGATCCTTACCGTAATATTGGATACATTGTCTACAATCTCCTCGATCTGGAAGGTATTGTTATTATTCCCGACTGGTCCCAGAAACACAGCAATCACCGTTTCTCTGTCAAAATCTGCATCGACTGTGGTACCAAACAGGGCCTCATATGCTGATTCATCGTTGATCACATGCTCAGAACGTCCCGGGTTCACAGGGCTTTGTTCTCCTATGGCCAGGGTCTCAAATTCAATGAGATCAGGACCGTCATCACTGCTGCATGAAAACAATAATGTAGTGGCAAGAAGCAGGGTAAACTTCAGGTTCTTCATAGTACTGTTAGAACGTAGTAGTCTGAATTTAACACATTTCATTGGCGGATGTTGAGGAGAAACGGGATAAAAATGGCATCAGTTTCTCTCAGGCAGGATGTAAAACAGCGATAAAGCGTAGACAATCCGTAGATAAGAAGGGATGCTTCGGGTGTACTGCTTATATTGAAGTCGGAATGCCTCACCTCATAGATAAAGCCGGATTGAATCCGGTTAAACTGGTGCTTTTGTGCCTTGTTTTCACTTGTTCGTGGACAAAAGTTTTTGCCCAGGGTGAGCTTGTTATGGACAAAGGAATTCTGGACCTGACGGGAAAGAATTTATCAGGAAACTCTTTTCTGATTGAAGGCGAGGTAGAGTTTTACTGGCTTTCACTTCTGCAGCCTGACGATTTTCAAAACCTCTCTGAACCCGTATCTTATTTCAGGGAGTTTCCGGATACCTGGAATAAAAAAGTAGTCGATGGCGATTCACTTTCAGCCAATGGTTACGCCAGCTATCGCTTTAGGATAGTGTTGCCCCCGGATGCAGTGGGTGCCGAGCTGGGCTTCTATGTGCAGGACATGTATTCTGCCTATAAACTCTTTGTCAATGAGAGAGAGGTGGCCACAAATGGCATTGTGGCCGAAAGGAAAGAAGATTATACACCCTATTGGCTCCCTCAGGCCACTACATTTATCGCTTCTTCGGATACGCTCAGCGTGGTATTACAGATCGCCAATTTTGATCATAGCAATGGGGGGATTAAGGATGCCCTGGTGTTTGGCGATGCGGCAGTAATTAAGAAGAAGTTTAGCAACGACCTGGCTTATGATTACATTCTGGCAGGCAGTCTTTTTATGGGCGGATTGTTCTTCCTGGGCTTGTATATGTTGGGCAGAGACAAGAAATCTATTCTTTATTTCGCGCTTTTCTGCCTGGCTTTTGCCTACCGCGCTATTGGTAGCGTAGACTATGGTTTACATCACATGATGCCCGGACTATCCTGGCATTGGTCTATTCATATGGAGTATTTTGGTCTGTACCTGATAGCCTTCTTTTTTGTCAGGTATACCTTGTTTCTCTATCCTGAAGAAACCTCAGGGAAAGTGATGAATGTCTTTTCCCTGATCATGCTTTTGCTTATGGGGACTGTGATTTTTTTACCTGTAAGCAGCTTCACCTCATTACCACCTGTTTTTACCAGTGGGGTAGCGCTCTTTCTTCCCTACTGCCTTTTTATCTACATCAAGGGGATCAGAAACAAAAGGCCGGGGGCTGTCTTTGCGCTGTTGAGTATCGCGATCATGTTTGTGTCCTATGGCCTTTATGCGCTGGACTACTTTCAGGTTACCGGCAGGCAAAACCTGCTTTTCTTCATCGGGCTCATGTCCTTCTTCTTTTTGCAGTCGCTTATCTCTTCCTACCGTTTTGCCATGGCATATAAAATGGCTATTAAAGATGCCCAGCAGGCTCTGGAAGCCAAGTCCGAATTCTTATCGGTGATGTCTCATGAGATCAGAACACCTCTCAATGCGGTAGTGGGTATGTCTAATCTGCTGGAAGAGTCCTGTGCTGAGGGACAGCAGGAAAACATTAAAACACTTAAAAACTCTGCACAGAATCTCCTGCTTCTGGTAAACAACATTCTTGACTACTCCAAGATAGAAGCCGGGAGGATAGAGTTTGAAAGGATAGACACAGACTTAAATGAGGTAGTAGAGAAACTGAGGCTGGTACACAGGGGCCAGGTACTGGAGGACGGGCTGAGCCTGCTTATTGAGATTGACCCGGAGATACCGAAACGCCTGATTTGTGATCCCACCAGGCTTACCCAGATACTTTCCAACCTGCTGAGTAATGCCATCAAATTCACACACAGAGGCTTTGTGAAGGTGGAGTTGGCTTTGGTGAACCTGGGTGAGACGGAGGCTACCATACGTTTTACAGTTGAAGACAGTGGAATCGGGATTGCTCCTGAGAAGCAGAACCTGGTCTTCGATACTTTTACTCAGGCCAGTACTTCCATATCGCGGAATTATGGAGGTACCGGGCTGGGCCTGGCCATTATCAGACGATTGCTGGACCTTCAGGGCTGCCGGCTCTGGCTGAAGAGCAATGAGGGAGAAGGGTCTGCTTTCTGGTTTGAGCAGACCTTCGAGATTGCCCGGAATACCCGGCAGCAGACTGCCAGATCTGTCGACTACTCAGAATGGAAGCTACTGACAGGTAAAAGGGTACTACTGGTTGAAGACAACCCTGTGAATGTAGTGGTGGCTAAAAAGTTTATGGAGCGATGGCAGGTCATTTTAGATGTAGTGGTTAGTGGTACTGATGCATTGGACATGCCGGACGATTACGATCTGATTCTTATGGACCTGCAATTACCTGATTTGGACGGGTATGAGGTATCCCGCATACTCAGAAACAGAAATGTACAAACGCCCATACTGGCTTTTACGGCCTCAGCACTAATGGATGCCAGAGACAAGATTTTAGCTTCCGGAATGGACGACTATGTAATGAAACCTTTTGACCCGGAAGACCTTTACCGGAAAATGGTCAGTCAATTGTCTTTGTCAGCTGAGGCCTAATTATCCTCTTTACTCTGGGCTTTCAGTATTCCTCTGATAAAGGGGCCTATGGTCAGTCCCTGGCCTATGATGGAAAAGACTACAATCACATAAGTCACGGTCAGGAAAAGGTCTCTTTCCATTTCGGGTTCCAGTGATAAGGCAAGGGCAATAGAAATACCTCCGCGAATACCTCCCCAGGTCATGATCAAATCTGTTTTGGGCAGGAAGTCGAGTTTGTTGTTGAAAGCGAAAATAGGGCCTGCCAGAGCAAGGTAGCGGGCCAGCAGGGTCACCGGAATTGCCAGTAACCCGAGCAGAATAAACTCACCGTTGATGGTAATGATGAGTAATTCAAAACCGATGAGTACAAAAAGGATGGCATTGAGAAATACATCGATCAGTTCCCAGAATTTATCCACGTAGTTGTGGGTGGTTTTAGACCAGGCAATCTGCGGAGATTTGTTACCAATGTAGATACCGGCTACCACCACGGCCAAAGGACCTGAAAAATGGATGTAGTGTGCGGTACTGTAAATACCCATAACCAGGGCCAGGGTGATCATTACCTCAGTTTCGTAATGGTCAATGCTCTTCATAAGTTTAAAGCCGAGCCAGCCTGCCAGGAGGCCCAGACCGATACCTCCGAATACTTCTTCAAAGAAGAGGAATCCTACCTCTTCAGCACCTACACTGGCAATGCCCTTGGAGGCTACCTCGAATATCACCAGAAAGATGACCACACCAACTCCGTCATTGAAGAGGGATTCTCCCACAATCTTCACTTCGAGTTTTTTGGGCGCTTTGGCATCTTTCAATATCCCTAAAACGGCAATGGGGTCGGTAGGAGAGATCAGCGCACCGAAGAGGAGGCAGTAGATGAAATTGATTTCATGACCTACCGCCCGTGTGATATAAAACATGAGCCCCCCTACGATAAAGGTGGAAATGAGCACGCCAACGGTGGCAAAAAGCATGATAGGCACCCGCTGTTTGTTCAACTCGTCCATCTTGGTGTGCAGGGCCCCGGCAAACAGCAGGAAGCTCAGCATTACCTCCAGCAAAACTGTTTTGAAGTCTATTGAGCCGATCAGCAGTTTGGCCTCATCCAGTATCCAGTGTTCAAAATAGCCCAGAACGATAATTACCAGCGTAAAGCACATGGCAATGATCATCAGGCCTATGGTAAAAGGAAGCTTGAGGAATTTAGTATTGATAAATGCAAAAACTGCAGAAAGGGTAACCAGAATTGTGATTATGGTGAATACATCCATTATCGAAAAACACAGAGTTGATAAACAGGTCTGAAAATAGAGATTGTTCAGGGAAACAGAAAACGGGCTTAGGAGATTTTTTGATTGTCCAAAAAAGGCTTTCGAAGAAAGGACATTTGACATGAGTGCTAAATGCCTTATTATCGGCACATGGATACACGCAGTAAGAGCACCAGCCTGAAAGAACGGCTTACCCGGGAGGCAGTTTATGGCACCATCGTATCATTGCCCTCGCCTGAAATAGCGGAGGCCATGGCCCTGGCCGGCTTCGACTGGTTATTTATCGATCTGGAACATGGGGCCATGAGCGTTCTCGAATGCCAGCGTATGATCCAGGCCACAGGAGGTAGGGCAGATTGCCTGGTGAGAGTGCCGGAACTTACGGAGTCTGCCGTAAAAAAGGTATTGGATACGGGAGCAGGCGGTATCATTGTGCCCAAGGTAAATACAGCTGAAGAGGCTGAACTGGCTGTGGCCTATAGCAAGTACCCGCCTGAAGGGCAACGGGGCGTAGGAGCTACCAGGGCGCATGGTTATGGAATTCACTTCAGTGATTATGTGGAACGAGCCAACCGCGATCTCATGGTGGTTTTGCAGATAGAACATATTGAAGGAGTAGAGCACATAGAATCTATTGCTTCAACTCCTGGTCTGGATGTCATATTCATTGGTCCTTACGATCTTTCTGCCAGCATGGGACTCATGGGACAGGTAGATCATCCGAAGGTACTCGAGGCAATTGCCAGGGTAGAGGAGGTCTGTAAGCAAAAGGGAATCCATATGGGGTATTTTGGTATGACGGCTGACTCGGTCAGGCCATACATTGATAAGGGCTACAGACTGATTACCTGTGGTACAGATACCGGTTTTTTAGTAGCAGGAGCTGCTGAAGTACTGGGTGGACTAAGACCATAAAGAAAGACCATCCCATGGCTGAGATGATCTTCTGCTATGTTTGAGAGTGCACACTACTTTTATTGATTTTCTTCGATATTAAAACTTAAGCTGCCTGCACCGGAATTACCCTTGTCCGAGATGCCCTGAACATCTACAATTACCCGGGTCATTTGATCGGGGGTATAGAAGCTCAGCATGGCCTCACCATTCTTGTCAGTGGTAATCATAGGAGACCAGAATAAGGTGGTTCTTTGGTCGGGTAAGTCCTGATTTTCGTTTTCCGGCTCGTAGCGAGGTGCGTAAAACTCATCAGGTGTATGATATCCCTGCAGGTTTCTCACAAAGAGTCCCGGTTTTGGAGTAAGCTCATGGTAGCGCTCGTCATCCAGGGTGTAGATCGCAATGACCCCCGGATTCCCTCTGGCCGTGAGCACATAATCAATTTCCGTTGAAGGCAGCGCATATACATCTTCAAAGGAAGCCTCAACTCCATCAATCAAAATACCCGGAGGTCGATTCCACCGTTGCCCAAAGCCAAAACGGGGTTCCATAAAGGCCACCTCAGAATTACCTGAAAGACTGACGGTAGGTCCGAACATCAATCCCGGAACTCTGCCTATCATAATCCTGTATGGGTCTCTTTTTTTCTTCTCTTCAAAAGGGATTTTGGTAAAGTCCGTAGTGGTCATATTGGAATTAATCCTTGCATCTCTGGCACCTTCTTTCCTCGATTCTACCGTGACAGTTCCCAGGTCGGTGTAGCCGTTCCTTCGGGCAAAAACACTGTCGGTAGTCACGTAGGTTCGGGAGCGTACCTTCAGAATATCCACATTGACGGGGTTATAATCTGTGGCCGGAGTAGTATAGGTATTCAGTGGTATGGGAGATGGCTCAGTCTCTATGAGCATTTTCACATTTTTAAAGCCCTTTTTGTGGAATCCCTGGAATACCAGTTGGGTAGTGTCGTAGAAGATCTGGTTGTCAAACCTGAAATTACCGTTCTCGTCAGTAAGGGCCAGGGGTGTTGAGATAGCTTTGGTGGCATTGTTCATCAGAAAGACTTTACCATCCTTTAAATCTCTCTTGTTCTCGCGGCTCAAGGTTCCTTTAATGGTCAGCCCTGTCTGAGCGGCATATAGCTCCTGCTTCATATAGTCGGGTATTTTGCGCCAGTCAAAACGACTCCAGCCTTTTACCATCATCAGCAAATCCAGATGCTTCACGGCCTCATCGGTAGAGCTAAAATATTGTGATGGGTCTTTGATATGGCCTTTCAGGTCGGAGCTCAATAGTAAATGGGTTCTGATATTGTGCGAAAGCTGATCGTTCTCAGACGTGGCGTCAAAAGCTGAAAGAGAGAAGGACCCCTGAACGGGTTTTCCTTTTTCATCCGTTACGGTAAAGCCCACAGTCACCAGGTCGCGCGATCCATAGCTGCTTTTGTTAGACCGTACATCAATGTTCAGGCCTTTGTCTTGATTGACGAAGACAAGACGATCGGCCATGGGCCTCATTTTAGGATCAAACAGCGTAATGTGTGTAATGCCTTCAGGCAGCTTCGACTTATCTATTCTGGTAAAGGTTCTGTTACCCTTCAGTTTGATTTGCGAGGCAAAGGTGATAAAGCCGCGTGTATGCGCCACAATGTGATAAGTGTCTTTACTCGTCTTATTGTTCTTAACAGTGATCTTTATATAGTCTTCATCCGCATTATTCACTGACATGACAACTCCCGCATAGTGAATATCGGGAAGGGGGAATTTTTCATCAGAACCATTCAGTCTTGCATAGTACCCGGCTCCGTTTTTAGGTACAATATTTACTATCCCACGCCCCTCATGAGTGGTCTTAAAAGAGGTGATCTTTCTGTTTTTGGCATTGTAAATGGTACCTGAGTATTGCTTCGAGTCGTCACCGCCTCTTACTTCGAATGCCATCCTTGATGCAATATGCCTTACCAGGTGTCCTCCTTCCGGGTAGAAAAGGAGCTCCAGGGGCGCTTCGGCTTTTTTGAGCAAGGGCAGTTCACTTCTGTCCAGAGAGTGGACCTTGATCTTTTTCGTAAAGAATAAGTCACTGCCGTGGTTTTTCATCCACTCGGTGTAGGCCCGAAGGTAATATTCTCCCTGAGCCAGGTCTTTGGCCAGCTTCAGACTTCCCGAGGAGAGTCCTTCTTCAGAGCGAAGAATGATACTTTCTACCAACTGGCCTTCCGGGCTAAGCAGTTCAACGTAGACGGTGTTGCTGAGGTCAGACAGTAAATGCTCCCCGCCCTGGGTCAGGTAAGATTTTAACCATATGGTTTCTCCCTGACCATATTGGGTTTTATCCAGGTGTAAAAAGACTTTCTCTGAGGGGACCAGTTCGTGCAACTCTTTAAACTGAGTAAGCTGTTTGTCCAGTTCTTTACTGAGCTTTTGCGCAAATGCGGTCTGCGCCAAAATGAGCATTAAAATAACAGCAGCTTTGAAGCTCAATCTGGGTTGAATTTTCGCTTGCATTGTTGTGTAGGGTTTGGTTGACCTGAATGCTTCGAGAGTGCAATAATGACGTAGCAAAAACCTAACCAGTGATACGCTGAAATGTTGTATTAGTTCAACAAAAACACAAAATTATTTCTTTTGAAATAAGGGCTGTCTGAGTAAACCTGATGTTGGGGGGCATTGTTTGAAAAATTCCAAAATTCATTGAATCAGGGCCGGGGGTCGTCTTCCAATATAGCATAGGTATAGTTGTCATACCACTCGCCACGGATAGGAAGTATTTTCCTGCGAAGGCCTTCCCGCGTCATACCTGCTTTTTCCATTACCCTGTGAGAACCTATGTTTTCTGTGGCGGCACCTGCCTGTACTCTGTGAAGCTTGAGGTCTTCAAAAGCAAAACGAATCAGCTCCCTGGCAACTTCCGTTGCGTAGCCTTTTCCCCAGAGCTCCGGTTCAATGTGATAGTGAATTTCCGCACTTTCAAAGCGGTTGTTCGATACAGACATACCGGCCTCTCCGATAAAGCGGTGATCAGATTTGAGCCGAAGGGTCCAGCCATAGAAATCAGGTTTTTCTTTTGACTGTTGGGCTATGACAGGGGCAAGCAGTGCCTCCGTCATGCTGATATGCTGAGGAATACCAATGGTATTGTAACGAGCCACCAAAGGATTACAGTGAAAACGATGGATTTCAGGAATGGCCTCAGAAGTCAGCGGGGACAGAATAAGACGTTCGGTGGATAAATTCATGAGTTGATTTTAAAAGAAGTTGAAACAAGAGCTACTGGACAGGAGAGAAGTTCTGCTGTCTGAAAGGCGGGTACTCATGAACTATATAAGTCGCACAACCTGAAGTTAGGGAATTTCGCGGTAGCCGGCAAACGGGCCCTGGAGTGATCCGGAGATAGTTTTTACAGATTCATCTGTTTGCCGGAAGTGAGGACTATACGCCCAATGATTTTCGGGTCCTGGCAGGCAATCGTGAAAGCACAAGATCATAAGACTGCTGAATAAGTGACTTCCACTCCGTTTCACTTACCAGTTCAATATCTTCCACCATAATCCATCCATACCGGGCCAGGTAGGGTGCCGGTTGAAAACCTGGTCTTTCAGAAAAGGTAGCAAAGTCTTCCGGGTTGGTTTTGAAGCTGGCAGCTGTCGGGGACTTATCAAGACTGGTAACCAGGAACATTTTTTTACCTAATAAGAAACAGAGATCATTTTCCCATTTCACTTCTTCCGATGTGGAGGGAAGAGACAGACAAAAGCTCCGGATTTCTTCAAGTGTCATGCTCCGCTATTGGTTATTGATCAAGCCTGTCGAAGATATAGCCGCCTTTTTCTGCACCCCATACCTGCTCGTCACTACTGTCAAAGCCCTGATCCCAGCTCTCTACCTGATTAGTGGAAACGGTGACTTTTGAAGTGGCATAGGAGGCACCACTCAGTGTACTTGTACAATGCTTATCTACTGTGGCTCCCGTGAAAGTATTGTCACCTAATCGCTTCATGATGACAGCACAGCCTTCCCGCTCGGTTAGCAGAGAGTTAGCTGTAAACTGGCTGAAGAAACCGGGCTCTTTCCATTTGCCGATAAACTGTTCCTGATCTTTTAGCAGAAAAACACTGCTCTTATAAGTGCCGTCTGCCTGTGCTTCGAGTTTATATATCCGCTGACGGTAAGGCTTATCCTGGGTACTTGCCAGGGCCTGCTCTACATAAAGCCAGTCGCCCTCGCGGTTTTTCCAGATGGGATACATATGCAACGATATGTGATAGTAAGATGAATCTGCATCCGACTGTTTTTTACTGTCAAAAGAGCCGGTCATAAGGTCCATCAAGGACATTTGCTGAGTTTCCTTTTTATCAGAGTTTCCTGCACAACTGGCCAAGATCACCACGGCCAGTATCAGAAAAAGAGAAGAGATACATCTGCGCATACCGGCAATTTATACAATCCCGGAGGAAATTCAGCGAACAGTACCGGGCTGTTCACCGAATAAATACCTGCTACTCATACCGCAGGCAATCAGTGGGTTTGGCAGTAGCTGCTTTGATGGTGCGCAGGCCTATGGTCAGCATGGCAATCAGGAGAGTGGCTCCTCCCGTGAGGGCAAAGAACCACCATTCCAGTTCAATGTGATAGGCGAAGGCGTTGAGCCAGTCACTGGCCAGCCAATAGCTCAGCGGGAGGGCTATAACAATGGCGATCAGTACCATACGGGCAAAGTCTCCGGTGAGTACTCCTACCAGGGAGGCTACACTGGCACCAAGCGCTTTGCGAATACCAATCTCCTTGATTCTTCGCTCGGCAGAAAAAGTAGCCAGGCCAAAGAGCCCCAGACAGGAAATAATCATGGCGATGGCCGCGAAGTACTGTGATAGGGCACTGACACGGTTTTCAGCTTCGTAAAGTTCCTGGTATTTGGTATCCATAAACTTGAAATCGAAGGCCAGGCCCTTGTTGTATTCTTTGTAAAAGGCCTCAACTCTGTCTGTCGTTTCTCTCGTTGTTCCGGCCTGCAGGCGTAGCATGATCTCATAATTTCTGTCCGAAAGGTTGATAAAGAGGGGCTTCACCTCTTCATAAAAGGACTCGACATGAAAATCTTTCACAACACCGATAATCTGTCGGTTCTGCCCCCAGATATTGATGATTTCTCCAATGGGGTTTTCCAGTCCTATGGTTTTTACTGCTGTTTCATTGATCACCACATTGTTCGCGTCATTGCCGAAGTCGCTCGAATAGTAGCGGCCGGCTGCCATTTCGAAATTGAGCACCTTATTCAAATCATAATTGGCACTGAGGTACTTAAAGGGGATGAATTCTTCAGGTGCTTTGCCTTCCCAGTTGACTCCCCGTGTGCTTGAGCTGTTGTTGAGCATGCTGTGAGCTGCTCCGGTGGCTGATATAACTCCGGGGAGGTTGGATACTTCGCTCAGGAAGGCATTGACATTATTCGAGATCTTTCCCTCCACAGGGAATGAAATCACATTATCGCGATCGTAACCGAGGTTTTTGCTTTGAATCAGCTCGATCTGCTGATAGACGACCAGGATTGATAAAATCAGTACGATGGAAGTTGTGAACTGAAAAACGACCAGTCCCTTTCTGAACCAAAGATCGTTGGTTTTGGCTTTCAGCTTTCCCTTGAGCAGGGCTACCGTCTGAAAGCCGGACAGGTAGAGTGCCGGGTAACTGCCGGCCAGCAATCCTGTGATCAGTGTGATGCCCAGCAGGGAAGTGATGAGACCCGGATCGGGAGACAATCGCAGCTCTTTGCCCACAATGGTATTAAAACCCGGAAGAAAGAGGTACACCAATATCAGAGCAATTACCAGCGAAATAAAGGCGAGTACAATGGACTCTGTCAGGAACTGGAAGATCAACGATTGTCGGTGAATGCCCATGGCTTTTTTCACCCCGACTTCCTTCAGCCTGCGGGCTGCCTGAGCTGTAGCCAGGTTCATAAAATTGATGCAGGCGATCAGCAGAATGATGAGTGCAATTCCTGAAAATAACCTGACATAGGTGATGCGGCCTCCGTTAACTCTGCCGTTTTTGAAAGTACCAAACAAATAACCATCTGAAAACTTCTCTGTGACGGTGGAAGCAATTTCTACCTGTGGTTTACTTTTGAGCAACTCCTCAACTTTGGTATTCACAGCTTGCGGATCAGCACCAGGGGTCAGTACCAGGTAGGTATCAGGATTATTGTAGTTCCATTGATTCATCTGAGGGCTTTTGATCAGCAGCTGTTCCATAGAGAAGACCGCATCAAATTGCAGACTGCTGTTGGCAGGCGGGGCCTTGAAAACTCCGGATATTATATAGTCACCGGTTAGGTTGTCCTTGTCCAGGTGGAGCGTTTTGCCAATAAGGTTATCCGTGGAGTTAAACAGTTTAAGCGCCAGCTGGTCTGAGATGGCCACGGAGGTAGGTTCCGGAACCAGATTTTCCCGATTCCCCTCCAGTACACTGAATGAAAATACCTGGAAGAGATTGCCATCCGCAAATACCTCTTTGGCCCTGATTTCAGGACCTTCCTGAAAGGACACAACCCCGTTTTGACTACCGGCAAAGAGACGGCTTGCCAGCTCAATTTCCGGAATGGCGGCCTGTACGGCAGGAGCAAGGGGGGCAGGTGTCCAGACTACCGTATTGACGGAATTGGGAGAGGCGAAATTCAGCCTTACCTGGTAAAGTTGTGCATCATTTTGATGGAACTTATCAAATGTAAGCTCATCATTGACCCACAGGTAGATAAAGAGTATGGCTAAAAGCCCACTCGAAAGCCCCAGCAGGTTGATAAGAAAAGAACTGGTATGCCGCCTGAAATTGCGGGCTGTAATAGTAAGTGTATGACGTAGCATCATGATTGAAAAGAGTTTTTGACTTGGAATAATTGACCTTATGATACCGGGCCTGAAAAGCTTTATGACATCTTTAGCGAAGCGCCAGCGAGCATTTCTCAACCCGTGAGTTGTTACTTTTTCGTCAAAGTGTTCCAGCAGATCTCCCTCCAGGTAAGGGTAGAGAGAGGGTTTGCAGAACCATTTGAGGAGTTTTCTGAAGAAAGAGGGAGCTTCCTGTTTCATATCCGGCTATGGATTACTGATCAAGGTTGAGGTGATCCACTGCCTGAATCCGGCTGACTCTCAGGGTCTGATAACCCACTGTAATGATGGTGACCAGTATAACGGAGGCTGCGGCCAGAGCAAAGAACCATAGCTCTAAGTCTACGCGATAGGCAAAAGTATCCAGCCAGTTTCTGGAGAGTACAAAGCTGACCGGTAAGCCGATGACCAGGGCTATAGCCACTACTTTGATAAATGACCTGAAGAGCAAAGCGAGAACCTGTCGTGGGGCTGATCCCAGCACCTTGCGAATGGCTACTTCTTTCAGCCTTCTTTCCAGGGTAAAGGAGGCGAAGCCGATCAGGCCCAGGCAGGTAATGAACAAGGCGATAAGGCTGGCATATCGGGTGAAAGTACCAACCCTAAACTCATGTGCGTAAAAGCGCTGGTAATCTTCATTGAGAAACTCAAATTCAAAAGGAATACCTGCAATGAAATATGCTTCATATACCTTTTGAATCCTTTGAATGGTGGCGAGCTGGTCTCCTGCCTGCATCTTTACCATCACCTGTGAGGCAAAATCATTGGCAGACAGAGAAATAAATGCAGGTTTGATGTCCTGGTAAAGCATATCGATATGGAAGTCCTTTACCACGCCTATGATCTCCCGGTCCTGACCCCATAGATTTACCGTTTTACCGATCGGGTCATCATAGCCTATGGCTGCCACAGCGGTTTCGTTGAGAATGATCTTTTCATGATCATTCGAAAAACTCCTGGAATAGCTGCGACCGGCAGCCAGTTGCATCCCCATGGTTTCAATAAATCCGTAGCCTCCTGCTATCTGAGCAAACAGGGCATTTACAGCAGGATCTTTTCCTTCCCAGTGAAGACCGGTGGTAGTGCCATAGGCGCCCAGTACATTGTGGGCAAAATTGGTACTGCTTTGCACTCCCGGGGTATTGTTGAGCAACTGAAGAAAGCCTTCAATGCGCTCGGGTGAGAGTCCTTCTACGGCTTCGGCTTCACCGGCAGTGGTTTTTCCCATAGTAAACCATATCAGGTTTTCTTTGTCAAAACCGAGGTCTTTGGACTGGATGAGCCTGACTTGCTGTGAAACCACGATCACGGCTACCGTCAGAATAGTGGAAACCGTGAATTGAAAAACAACCAGCGATTTCCGCATCAGCTGCCCGTTGAAGCTTTTGGTAAGCTGACCTTTCAGTGCCTTTACCGGGCTGAAACCGGAAAGGTATAGAGCCGGATAACTTCCAGCGAGCAAACCGGTGCCGAGTGCCGCCAGGAGCAGGTAAGTGATCAGGCGGGGGTTCAGGACCAGCGAAAGGGTTTTGCCTGTCAGCTGATTGAACTGGGGAAGCAGCAGCCCGGTCAGGAAGATTGAAATCAGCAGGGCGATCAGCGTAATACTAATGGATTCGATCAGGTATTGTACTGCAATATGGGTTCGCTGGGCACCCATAGTCTTTTTTACCCCGATCTCTTTCATGCGCTGACCTGCTCGGGCCGTAGACATGATCATAAAATTGATGCTGGCGATAAGCAGTATAAAAGCAGCTATCATGCTGAATAGTTTGAGATAGCTGATTCTTCCTCCGGCAGGCGCACCATGCTCATAACGGTCGTGCAGGTAAGTCTCAGCAAAGAGCTGTGCAAAGAGGGAGCTCTCCAGGTATTGGTTTTTTTGCTGTGCCAGCTTACTTAGTTTGTCGTTAAAAGCCTTTGGATCTGCTCCGGGTTTCAGGGTAACAAAGGTGGATGGATCACTTTCTGTCCATTCAAGCCATTCATCTCCCTCGTCTTCTTTGATAATGTCAAAGTGAAAAACAGCGTCAAACTGTTGGGTCGATCCGGCATTCAGAGTCTCAAAAACACCGGATACCCGATAGAGCCCACCATAATCTTCGTGAAGCCATTCAAGCGTCTTGCCCACAGCATTGGGGTCATTGAAGAGCTTCTCAGCCAGGTCAGAAGAAATGACGACCGAACGTTGATCCATCAGCAGATCAGAAGGATTTCCGTAGAGAATATTGAATGAAAAGAGTTGAAAGTAGTCTTCTGTAGCAAATTGATTTCTGGATGACACGAAGCGCTCTCCACCATCAGAGAGTACGAATTTTTCCCCGTCAAACCATTTGTAAGGAATAACGGTAGCCGCCTGGTCTACTTCCGGAAAATCTGTGACGAGGGTAGGAGCTAACTGCACCTGCGTACTGGCATCCGTTTCTATGCCGTAAGGTGTAGGCTCATTCAGAAATACCTGGTAAAGTCTGTCGCGCTTCGTGTGAAATTGATCGACTGAAGCCTCATCATGTACCCAGAGAAAGATGAAAAGTGCTGTGGTCAGGGCAATGGCAAGCCCCGAGAGGTTGATCAGAAAGCCACCGAAGTTGCGCCTGAAGTTTCTTAGCGTGATGAGCAGATTGTGTTTGAACATATCAATTGGGTTGAGTTTTTGACCTGGCAGAAATGACCTGACAATACCGGGTCTGAATAGCTTGATAACATCTTTGGAGAGTCGCCAGCCGGCATTTCTCCGACCATAAGTTTTTACATTCTCTTCGAAATGCTCCAGCAGATCACCTTCCAGATAGTCGTGGAGTGATGGTTTACAAAACCATTTAAACAGCTTCAAAAAGAAGCGGGGTGGCTGCTGATCTTCCGTTTTCATTTACTTCGGATTGGCAATAAGTTGTGGCAGTGCATCCCATAAAGCATTGCGTGTTTCGCGAGAGCTGGCTATGGCTTTCTGTCCCTGTGCGGTAATGGTAAAATACAGCTTGGGCCGGCCTCCCCGTGCCCGTGTACCTTCACCATGTGCCGACTTGACAAAGCCCTTCTTTTCCAGCCTGCGCAGTGTCGTTTGCAATGCACCAACACTGACTTCCCGGTTGAGCCGGCTCTCTATTTCGTTGCGGATGGTCACCCCGTAAGCATCACCATGCAGTATGCCTACCGTGAGCAAGACTATCTCTTCAAATTCTCCCAGTTGTAGCTCTTTCATTTTTCAATACTAAAAAGTGGTATTGCGATTTTAGTAAATTTAAAAGGTTAATGCAATGATGTAGTATTGAAAAGAAGGTTGCATGGTCAGACTGTTTTTATTCAGGTTTTTCTGAAATGTAAACCTCCGTAAGCGCAAAGCAGGTTACAGGCCATCCGCTGTACAGACCTCTTATTTGCGTTGCAGACCTCAGATTTATTTATAACTAAGTATTTAATTATCAGCTGTAAATTGACTATATATACAAGAGAGAGTGTCCGTTAAATTATTGTCTATGAAGTCTGCGCTAAAGTACTTCTGTTTGTTTTGGTTATGCCTTTTTATCGCTGGGTGTGACGAGCCCGGTGAGGAAAATGTCTATGTCATCGATGCCCCGCTAACAGGTTTGGGTCTGTCACCTGAAAAAAAGGTGATCAGTACAGATAGGCAGCAGCGGGTGATATTTTCGGATGGTTTTTCAGTAAGTGTTCCTGAAAATGCCTTTGTCGATGGTGAGGGTAAGCCTGTACAAGGGGCTGTTGAACTCTCCTTAAAGAAGTATACCTCTGTCGCGAGTATCCTGGCCTCGGGCATTCCCATGCACTATCAGGGAGAAGACGGAGAGGGGATGTTTCAGAGTGCCGGTATGTTCGACATACGTGCTTTTGCCAATGGGGAATTTCTGGAGTTGGCTGAGGGTAAGGAGTTAAAAGTTGGTTTTCCTACCAAGGTCAAAGGGGACTATGACTTTTTTAAATTCGAAGAATCGGGCAATCCGTCCGAAGGACGCTGGGTTAGGGAGGTAAGTAAAGAAAAGGAGTCTGTAGAATTGCCTCAAGCCACTGATTCTTTCAGATTACAATGGAACCTGACTGACTTTCCTGAACTACGGTATTTTGAGAACATTGACTGGCATCTTGCCACAAAGCAGAGAAACCCGGGAACGGAACAACACCAATGGGTGCTTGATACCAAATGGGATGTTTTTCGACTCAGTCAGCCTCGTCTGGGCTTTGAGTCTCCGTTCAGAAGTGACGTCATCGATCAAAGTGTTTTCACACAAAGTCTTGTGATGGAGGGAGGTGCTTACTTTTCTTTTGCGAAAGAAACAGCCCTGAATGTCTATAAACAGAATGGTGATAGGATAGCGCATTACGATGCTCTCAAATCAAATGATACCATCATGTCTTTTGAATATTTGACCCCGGAGCTTATAGAAATTTCTACACTGCAGGGCACAGTCCTGTTTGACTGGCAACGCAACAAGAGTTTTAAGTTCGAGGGCGAGTTTATCCGCAGCATCAATGAATCTTCTACAAGAGTCTTGACCTCACTTCCGGGAGGCTTGGATGAAGTATTTCTGAATAGTTTGGAGGGAGAAGTATTAGAAAGCTTTAAGGTGGAGGATGATGACTGGATAAAGGAGAGGAAAACAGGTATCAATTCCCGGGTATTCTTTACGGAAAGCTATGTAATACAAAGTGATCTGAATGGCCTTAAGCAGTTTGATATGAACGGAGAACTTATCAGGGGCTTTAATCAGGTGTTTTCAGAAGTGCGATGGCTCGAAAATGATCTTGTTCTATGTGTAGACCTAAGAGGAAATGTTTCTATGCTGGACCTGGTACAAAGTAAGTTTACGTCTGGAGATTTTAAAGGGCTGAATATGAGAGATTCGCTGGTGTTGGATGGTAACAGTTTTTCCTGGTATTCTTCTCGCATTTCCAGCGATACCAGTCGCAACATAGTGTTTTTGAATGAGGCCGTTGTAAGCAACGATCCTGAGAAAAATACCATACTATGGAACTACGAGACAAATAAGGTGTCTGAATTGGACTTCGTCTATGCTTCTTATTTTTTCTCAAATGGTCAGGATTTGATTATAGGAAACAATTTTACGGATAGCACTTTGAGAGTGTTTGACCTGAATAGGTTTGAGGAGGTATATCGTGGGAAATCATTGTACCTTGTCGGACTTTTTTCAGATGCAGCAGGGTATTATGCCAATATGAACAAGGGAAGCAGAAGGCGGGTTTTAATTGATACGGGATTAGAGAAAAAGCTGTTAGACAGTCTGGGAAATATAGTTTTAGATTTCGAAGAATATGATACTTCTATTTATTCACCAGGTTTTATTAGAGACACCCTCGTTGCTGCTTATGCCAGGGATAATACTTATTCAGTCTGGAATCTTGATGGAGAACTCCTGGAGCAAAGCAATGTCAGAGAGAAGTATCCGACCAGTTACTTTGTGAGCTCACAGGGTTTAAATACCTCAGCTAGTATTCCAAACGTCCGTAAAAGGTATAGAGAAAATGGCATTTTAGAATATGACTTTGCAGGGTTTCAGCGTACAATTTTTCTAAACGATTCTATGGCTTTACAGCTTTCTGAGGGTCGATGGGAACTAACAAAAACCATGAACTTACCTCCGAATGCCTGGCAATTAAACCTGACCAAGGGAGACAAGGAATTTTATACTTACATCTACCTGACAGATGAAGTGACGCAAAGACTAGAGCCCTATGAAAAACGTTTCCTGGAATGGGTAGAGAAGGAGACTGAAAGACAGGAAAGGTTAGACAGGTTTGTAAGAAGGTACAATATCAGTTCTATGGGCCTGTACAATTGTGATATTGTTTTAAGGGTGCCGGAAGCTCTGATCTTTGCTGCTAACTTCCGGATAGATGGAGAAGCCCTGCCCGAAGAGGCACGCATTTTTGACCTGATGGAAAGCGAGGGGTATGTCGTTGGAGAAATCACTGATATCGACTGGGAAAAATATCCGATTGATCCCAACCTGAGACACCGGTTTGTAGTCATATTGCCCAATAATCAACTGGCCCTTTTTGATTTTAATGACTTTGAAAAAATAGACTGGGAAAAGGTAAGGAAGGAGGGGACATATACTTTCAACATTAAAAAGATAGAAGGCAGTTTTGAAAAATCAGAGGACTTAGAGCGCCTGTTTTCACCCCAACCCCCGAATCCGTAACTGAACTAATTCCGGCAGTTACCGGCTTTAATGTCTTCTGAGCTGGGGTTAAAGTCGTTTTCCTGAATCACCAGTTCACCAGCCACCCCGTCTGCATTTAAAATCCCCTGGATACCACAAAGGTCGGTGAGTTCAGGGTTCTGGAAAATATAAAGTCCTTCTCCTGTAGATGTCAGATTACTGAGGCTGTTGAGGTTCGTTACAGCTGTATTATTGATGCCCAGGCTGGTACTGACAGTTTCCAGACTCGCAAGTCCTGAAATATCATTCAGGTTGGGGTTGCGAAGTAAACCGCAGGTACGAATTGTAGTTACATTCTCAAAACCAGTGATACGAATGAGTTGAGGGTTATCTGCTATGGTGATACCAAATACGCCTGTCAGGCCATTAAAAGCACTGATTTCGGTCAGGCGAGTGTTTTCGCTGACAAGGATAGATCCCAGACTGATATTCTGCAGGCTGGTAAAAGAGTGGATGCTTGAAAGTGAATTGTTTCTGGAGATGGACAGAAAGCCGGAAATGGTTCTGAGGTTATTGAGGCCATCAAGATTAACAAGCGAAGCGT
Source organism: Roseivirga sp. UBA6061 (assembly GCA_002427745.1). Taxonomy (GTDB): domain Bacteria; phylum Bacteroidota; class Bacteroidia; order Cytophagales; family Cyclobacteriaceae; genus Roseivirga. The sequence goes on from DIYF01000018.1 coordinate 90,830, forward strand.
TACTGGCAATATTGATCTCTTCACCAATTTCCGTGATACCTGTCATGCCATCAAGATCTTGCAGGTTCTCATTGTGGTATATATATATCGTATTGATTCTACTGGTCACATTGGCCAGAGAGTCAATGTTACGCAACTGGTCATTGTCAAATATGGAGAGGCCTTCACCTATACTGGTAAGCCTTGAAAAGGAGTTGATGTTTAACAGACCTTCATTTCTGGTGATTGTCAACTGTCCATCTACCCGGCTCAAATGATGTAAGCCTACCAGGGTAGTCAGGTTGGTGGTGCCCCCTATATAGAGGTCTCCGCTAATGGACGTAATGGAAGAGAGGGCTCCCAGGTTTCTGACAGCACCAGGGTCTTCTGTATCCGGCACAATGGTTACATTCCCTGTAATGCTTTCGTATTGTCTTGCTCCGAAGGCGTCTATTTCCGCTTGTGTGGTGAGTTCTATATCTCCTGCAAAGTCACCACCTATTACCGGGTCATCACCTCCGCAGCTAAACAGAACTGTGGCAATAAGAGACAGTAGCAGGAGCTTTTTCATGGTGATATTTAAGTTACTAAAGAAAATAGAATTTTATGACGCTTTGGCTGAAAGATCAGAAGCTATTCGTTTTCTATTCAGTTTTTCTTCCATGTTTTATAGGCCTCTGAGTTTACCAGGGGTACATAGTCTGGTTCTTCCTCTGCAAAGCTGATCAGGTCTTCTCTGGTAAAACCATAGTCGTTTATCAGGTCCTGAAATACGCTGATCGCCTTCTCAAATCTTTCAGATTCAATATAGATGGCCAGGAGGTAAAAGGGACCATCATCGAAGGCAGGGTAGTTATCTGTGAACTTTAGTAAGGCAGTTTCCGCTTTGGCGTGATCTCCTGCAGCATAATAGACATAGCCACGATAGAAGTCCAGGAAAGTATCTCCGCCCACCCGATCGTTAACATTGTCGACCGCCTGATGTGCGGCCTGATAGTTTTCACTGTAGACAAAGAGGTCAATAGATATTAAATCGATGCTGGGGTCATCGGGGAACGCATCCCGGTAGTCCTGCATTACTTTGATATAAACATCGTCATCCAGGTTAGACTTAACCTGCACGTCCATAAGCCGGAATATTTTCTCATTTCTAACTTCCTCTTTGACACTCTGCATCACTTCATCGGCAGCCTTATATTCGCCTTGTTTATACAGTTCCCGGATGGTACCCAGTTTGGTCAGGTCTTCCATGGTCAGTTCAGGCATGCCGGCCGTCTGGGCGCTGTCAAAATACTCTTTGCCTCCCATCAGGTATATCCTCTTGTAAGTGTCAGACAGGTACTCTCCCGTGAGGTAGACGTATATGTCAATGACCTTGTATTCGCCTTTGATTTTCCTGATCAGATAGTCGTGATAGTTAATGCCCTCCTCACCAAACAGGCGGAAGATGAGATGTGGCTCTTTCTCATCAAAGTAGGCCCTTACTAGGTCATAATGAGCCCCTGAGTTAACCACCACCTGTAATAGCAGCCGGTTCAGAAGGCTGTGCTTCTCCAGACTTTTAATGAATCCGGCATTGAAATCCTGAATCTGCTGTGAAGAGCCCTTGATGATGATGCGATCGGCAAAGGCTTCCAGATCAAAGGCCTTATCCAAAAAGTCTTCATTGTTTTCTTCTATGGCCAGAACAATCCCCTCGGCCAGATCTGTCAGTTGTTTTTTCTTCTTGGCGCTCTGAGCCTGAATGGACAGACTCATGGACAGAAGGAGAATAAAAGGAGCGATGAATCTCATAGAGTAGGGGGAGTAATAAATGATTAAAACAGTCGGGGAAAGTGTGAACTACAGGTCTTCTACAAAGAAGATAGCGTTTTTATTCAGGTCATAGAAGCCGAACTCACTGGTGCCCCAGGGCGTGTTCAATTGCAGTTTGTCTTCAGTAACTGTGCCGCGGTCTACAAATTCTTTAAACAGCGTCTGTACATCATCCACAAAGATTTTGATTACGGAGCCACCCAGTAAAGGGTCGTCTTCGGTATCGGCATGCCATTGCAGGTGAATCGACATGTGCTCTCTGCGCAGGCCGGCATACATGGCATCACCAAAAGTCGGGACAAAGCCGGTTTTTTCTTCGTACCATTTTACATCCCGTGCCATGTCGGCTGTAGGAAGTACCGGTACCATTGCTTCGAATTTCATGGAAGGTCAGTTTAATGCTAAACCACACAGCACAGAGCCTGCAGTTATCTACGACAGGTCTAAGATAACAAATTCGGAGAATCAGAGGCTATTGAGATTGCAATAGGTGCTTTTCTCAAACTCATTCACATTCATGGCTATAAAGGGCACTTCAGCAAAGAGCTCCTTGAGTTTAGTGACCATGGCTTTTGAAAGCGCAGCTCTTTGAGCCTCGGTACGGCCCTGCATGATGCTGCCAAATACATGAATGAAATCGGTGGTCTTACCACCTACCAGATAATCCTCAAAGGGTCTCATCCTCACCTTGATATCGCTCTCAGTAAACAGGCCGGAGGCTACAGCTACCTGGTGTATTTCCTGATTTACCTGCTCCTGGCTGATATCTGTAAGTACGCTGGCTGAGCAGTCAATGATGAAGTGTGGCATTGTGGGCAGACTTTTGAGTTTTGAGCTGGCGAATTTAGTGAAAAACCGATTGAAGTAGCTGTTAAGCGGCCGGTGTTTTGAGATGAACCTAATGATCAGGCACATCTCAACCGGCATGATTTCTTTACTGGTGTATATACTGACACAGGTGACGTACCCAATCCGGCAGGACAGTCATGTGCTAGTCCAGCTTTGGGAAAGCACGCACCCAATATTGAAGGTATTTGACTTTTTGTTTGCTGTCCCGGTAAATTCCATAGGCAGTTCTGGGCTTTCCGTCAACCAAGGTTACTAATTGTCCTCTGGTGTTTTTTCTGACCGGAAATTTTTGTGAGCCCTGGATCATAACAAGGCCGTTTTCGGCAGTACTTAGTTCTATCCTTCTGCCAAAGCCCTGATCATAGGTTCCGGTGAGCTCTAGTATCTCATTATGAGTAAAGGTTGTCAGCTCTCCGCTACCAGGAGAAGGAGTGCAGTCAGCAGAGAGAAGGTGCTGCATAATGACTGAAAGGATGTTCCATCGATTAATATCTTCCCCATTACCCAGAATGACAATGGATAAACTTTCAGAAGGCACCGCAAGAAAAGCTGCCGAGTAACCCGGCATACCACCTGTGTGCCAAATACTACCAAAACCACAGTACTCCGAATGAAAAAGCCCAAAGCCATATTGAAAATATGAGCCGGTCATTCTTTTGTCAGCGATTATGGTCAGCAGCTTATCTTTCAGGGCCTTGTCGGATTCAGGATGATCGGAAACCAGCCACCCGAGTACTTTATTCATTTCACTGGCAGTGGTCAGCATCATACCAGATGCTCTTTCCCTGGCATTATCAGGAAGCTGGGCACTCATAGAGGCTCCGGAGCCGGTAATGCTATGTCCGTAAGCCAGTTTTTTTCTGTTGACCTTATCATTTCGATAGGTGGTTGAATGCATCCCGAATTTGTCGAATATGAGCGATTTCATTGCAGAGTCGAAATCTGTTTGCATGATGGATTCTATGACGGCTCCCACGATATTGTAGCCGGAATTTGAATAGCTCAGGACTTCTCCGGGACTGGTTAGAAAGATGTCTTTATTCAGTTCGTTCGCATAGTCAATTTGCCTGGAAACACCTGGAGGACCGAAGTCATTGACCAGGTCTTTCAGTCCGGCCGTGTGTGTGAGCAACTGCCTGAGTGTCAATTCTGATAAAGACTGATGGATATCAGGCAGGTAATCGGACAAAGGAGAGGTCAGTTTTACTCTGCCCTGTTGCTCCAATACGAGGATCGCCAGAGCTACCAGGACTTTGCTGGTAGAAGCGCTTTTGAAAAGTGTCTGAGGAGTGACCGGGAGATTATCTTCTGTATTGGCGAAACCATATCCCGAGTTAAGCACCTCATGTCCTTTATGTATGATGGAGATACTGATGCCCGGCCCCTGACTGCGTCTGAGCTCCTTTCTTATTTCCATTTCTATCCGGTCAATTGTGGGTTGGTCACGGAAGGATTGATCAGACTGTATTAAGCCATGAGCCTGCCAGGAAAAAATCAGTAGCGTACAGATGATGGTAAGAAAGGAGCGAATCAATCTCATGGGCAAGAGAACGGACAGCGCTTGCTTTGGTTGAAAGAAAGACCAACAGATGCTTATTGAATTATAATTCCCTGACTGATTTGGTCCTGATTAACAGATAAACGCCTACACAAGTCACCTGAAAGAAGGGCAGTTGTCTGCATCTTAGCACTATTTCTGAGGCTTCAAAAGTAGTTTGATCATGTCCTTTTTATAATCATCGGTAACGGTTTTCAGGTAATAAACCACTCCCGGTGTTTTGGCCAGTTCTTCTTCTTTTTTACGGGAACGGGGTGTTTTGATGCAGGTGCCGGGAGAGGCTACCAGGTAAGGCTTAAAGACATTCTTTTCATCTGGTAGCGTATCATCCGGAAATACAGGGGTACTGGCAATACGGTATTCGCCTTTAAACCAATCCGGGTCAATGATAAAACCTCCGGCAAACAGGTCAAAGGGATGAAAGCCATGAATGGGTACCTCAGGATGATCAATTTCATTGCCAAAGCTTTCCCACAGGGCAAGCCAGTCGGCAGATTGCTCTGACATATATTTGATATCAGGGGTACCTTTTTTCTTAAACAGAGCAAGATCACTGGCATAAAGCCACATGGTTTGAGCTACCTCTACTCCGGCCAGTACGGTTTTTACCGGGGCGTTGAGCAGTACGTAAAAGGCAGCCGGGTCTACATCGAAATTGAGGTCGCGAAAGATGCCTCCGGGATTGGTTCCGAACTTAAACTGTTGCGTATGGTCATAGCGGCCTGCTACTACCACAACAGATTCGATTTTATCGGTAAGCTCAGGATACATGATCAGCAAAGTGGCTACATTGACCAGACTGCCGATGGCGGCAATCGTTAGTTTCCGGCCTTTTTTGAGCTCACCCAGGGCTGCTGCCATAGCTTCTACGGCCGGGCTGGTTTCTGTTGCAATGAAACTCGCTTCCTTCTTGTGATTATTCAGAGCCAGCATATCTTCCGCTCCAATGGCAATGGATAGGTCAGGGTAAAACATATCCTTCAGGTCCCGCAGTTTGGCATAGGCATTGGCAGTAGTGGTATTGCCAAAAACCGGGCTGGCACCTATTATTTCGATGTTTCGGGCATGTTCAAGGGCAATGATGCAATAACCATCATCACAATCGCCATTCGGGTCACCAAAGGTGGGGTCGGTGTCAATCCATACTTTCTTGATGTCTTTCTTACTCATTTCAGGTCAGCTTAAGTGTGTGGTGTAGCGGATAGCCGATATAAAATAGGCATTACTGAAATAAAATATCGAATTAGTTAAATCAAATATTGATTTAGTGAAGGGTTGCTAAAACAATTCGGCTCGGTCGAGATCGTAAATATCGTCCCCGATACCCTCTAACTTTTCCAGCAACTCTTCACTGCCATGATCCATTACATGCTGGCGTTCTTTGGTTGTAATGGGTACCATCCAGAGCAAGCGGATTTTAGAACCGCGGAAACTGCCAAGGTCAATTTCAGGCAGTATCGTGAGCTGGCTTGTAAGAATGACCGCAGTCATATTGAGGGACGGCTTAAAACTGAGATTGATCGTATGTCCTTCTCCCAGGAAGGTGATATTTTCCCAGGGAATATTGGCCTGCCCGCTGACCCAGGAAGCTAGTTCATCCAGGTCTCCCTCTTCGAACTTACCATTCACGATCAGGCCGATTTCTATACGATTATGAGCTGTTCGGTCCTCTACATACATTTCAACCTGGGGCTGAGGTATCAAAGACTGCCCGACTGTAAGGCAGATGGTTTTTTCAGGGCCGTTTCTGGTATAGAGACCTCTGGGAGGCCATTCTCCATTGTCAATAGCGTAGTACTTATCGTGCTTTCCCAGTGCCTCTTCATATAAGTCCAGAAGGAATGGCTGCTGTATCTGAAAAGGATCTGGTTCGCTGTCCCAGGTCTCGATGAACTGTTTTGACTCTTCAAACCTTTGAAGCATCTCATTATCCGCATTGAGCTCCCAGCAAACGACACTTTGCCCGATACAATCCCTGGCATAGCCGAAAAAACCACTGTGGCCACTCCAGGAGGGAATAATGGCCAGAACCTCGGTCTTCTCCATCAGAACAACGCCATCTCCTTCTTCCAGCCATACCAGGTGAAGGTCCTCTTTGTTAAATGCCGGTTGCCCTTCAGGGTATCTGCAAAATTCTCTTTCCAACATCGGAGGAATACCTTTCTTTACCTCCCTGGTATTCGTTTTTTCAGGAGCCTTCTTTAAGTTCCTGACCCAACAGGATTTTGTTCCGAAATGTGAGGACTCAGGCCCCCACAGGTAGAGGTACACCACCCGGTTGTCCTGTTCTACTATTGCGGTTATCGGGCAAAGGGGAGATTGTTCTTCTAGCAGAACTTCTGGTTCCCGAAACTCCTCTTTGGAGGAGGAAAAAATCTTCTTTAAAAAACTCATAGGCGTATAGTGCTTAGTACTCAATTTCTGAAAAGGTGAGCAGAAGGCCTATGGAATTACGGGTAATTTCAAGACTCCCGATTGTGGAAGCAGGTAACGCCCGGGTTGCATTAAAAACGCATATCGAAAATGGTACTGGTATGATAGAAACCGGCCCTGGTAATAGCCTTTTGTGAGGCTGTATTCTCTATGGTAGTAGAGCATATGGGCGTGCGACCTTTGCTTCTGGCGAGAGCTGCCAGTTCGGAGAGTACTTTGGCACCCAGGCCCTTTCTGCGTTGTGTTTGCTTCACAATCATGCCCACATCAGCATATGCAGGCTGCGTATCGCTCAACCGACACTCACCGGTGGCAATCAGTTCTCCTACTTCTTCTATCAGGTACATTTCCTGTCTCTTCAACAGGTTCTCGGTATAGCCGAATGAATCATCGAAGCCGATTTCTTCTCTGAGATAATGCTTTACCTTATTCAGATCAGAGGACGTAATGAGACGAAGCCGGAGTGGCGTATCGGTTACCTGCTGTTGTTGCTCAGTTGTATGACGGTAGTTAAGAGTATGTACCTGAATATGGCCGGCCATTGCGAGGCATGTATTGAAGGAGAGGGGTTCAATGGAACTGAGTTTAGCCGAAATAATTAAGCCCGAACCAACCAACTCGTTGATTACCTCTTTCATCAGCCATTTGTGAGCATTTACCAGGTAGACCTGATTGAGGCAGTTATCAGCATCAATACAGCAGTATCCAATGTCCTGAGTATCTTTTCTGATAAGATATATTTCGGCCGATGCGATGTAGAGAAGTTCCCACATGGCATCCAGCGGGGCGTTGAACTCCTGATAGAGCTGGTTCCTGAAGGTCTGAACAGCAGGGGTGACCGGGGTTTTGATAAATTTCATGCTTTCGGGCTGTAACGTTTGATCATGAGTTTTTTAAGAGCCGTGATGGGGTAGGAGTTGAAAATGCTGAGGTAGTCCAGCGCGATACCATCCAGCTCGGCTATGAACATATAGCTGCTGACTTCACTGTTAACCGGATCAATCTTATCGAAGATTTTCCTGACGGAAGCCAGAAGGTAGGCAGACCTCTCCCGGATGAGATCCTGAAGAACAGAACGCGTACCCGGTTGCAGCATGATGTTCAGATTAAGCTGGAAAAAAGATTTGTCGGTTTGTAACTGGTCAAAGAGCCGTTCGATAAGGCTTAGTAGCTGTTCATGCGGGTCATGACTCTCCTGTGACGATGCGCTGATCTCTGCCATGCGCTGCGTGGTAGTGGAGAAGATTTCTCTCAGTATATCGTTTTTCGTTGAGAAATGATGATATATCAGACCTTTGGATACCCCTGCCTCTGCACAGATTTTGGCCATAGATGTATTCTCAAAACCCAGCTCAGCAAAGAGCCGGGTGGCCGTATCCATGACCACTTGTTTTTTTGTTTCCATAAGTGAAACGTAAAACCGACTGGTCGGTCTGTAAAATTATAAACTTTTATTGACAAGCTGTCAGCGCTCACCATATTTATCTTTATCAGGGCGGGTATTCAAGTTACCAGTCGGACGAAAAGGCCTTATCGGGCTCAAAAATATATTTTATATTCCCTGGTCGGATAAAGACTTTGCCATGAGAAAACTACACCTCCTTTCCATTGTATCGCTTGTTTTTTTAGGGACTCAGGCCCTGGCTCAATCGGTAGATATTCAGAAAGCTTATACAAAAGAGATCAAAAAGCTCTCATCTGAGCAGCAGATTGAAAAAGCCTTCAGGACCATTGAGGAGCTTGAAGAGCAATCTATGAGTGATCTGATCATGCTGACGGAGATTGAGGCACCACCTTTCAAGGAAACAAAACGGGCAGAGAAGTTTAAAGAAATGCTGACAGAGGCAGGAGCTGACAGGGTCTGGATTGATGCCGAGGGCAATGTGCTGGCACTGAGAAGAGGAACAAAGGGCGAAAGAACGATTGCCCTTGATGCCCACCTGGATACCGTATTTCCGGAGGGTACTGATGTGAAAGTAAAATTCAAAGGAGATACCCTCTATGCCCCGGGTATAGGTGATGATACACGTGGGTTGATTGTAGTCCTGACTACATTGAGAGCCATTGAAGCTGCGGAAATAGAGACAGAAGCTGATCTTCTGTTTGTGGGTACGGTAGGAGAAGAGGGACTGGGTGACCTTCGCGGAGTGCGCCATATCTTTGAAGCCGGTGAAGTAAAAATTGATTCCTGGATCGGCATTGATGGCGGGGCCATTGGTCGTGTGAATAATAAGGGATTAGGGTCAAAACGTTACAAAGCCATTTTCAAAGGCCCGGGAGGACACTCCTGGGGAGCTTTTGGTCTGGCCAATCCCCATCATGCCATAGGCAAAGCTATCTCTTACTTTACTGAAGAGGCCACTGAATTCACCAGCTCCGGGGCGCGTACCAGCTTCAACGTAGGCCGCATGGGAGGTGGCACCTCTGTGAACTCCATTCCCTTTGAATCCTGGATGGAAGTGGACATGAGATCGGTCAGTCCTGAAAGACTGGACGAGATTGATAAGATATTTAAGAGCACTATGAACCGTGCTCTGGAAGATTATAACAAGGGAGTGAAAAAGGGAGCTCCTTTAACCCTGGAGCTGGTACCCATTGGTTTCAGGCCGAGTGGGGAAATAGCGGCTACCGAGGCCCTGGTACAACGTGCTATGGCCGCTACGGAGTTCTTCGATGTGGAGCCGAGACTTACCCGTGGTTCTACCAATTCCAATATTCCGATTTCATTGGGTATACCGGCTATCACCCTTGGCAGAGGAGGTGCCGGTGGCAACGCTCACTCACTGGATGAATGGTGGATGAATGTTAACGGGGCAGAAGCGATTAAGCTCACATTGCTGATCACTGTGGCAGAAGCGGGCCTTGATAAAAGCCGAACCATCAAGAAGAGATAGTCTGCCCGATGCAGGTAATGACTTGATTTATTCTGCTTTTAACATATTCCACATAACCGGTCAGAACTGTTCCAGAAACTGCCTGATCAGCTGGAAGTAATCTTCAAATTCGGTAAGTGGCAAGGTTTCAGAACGGTCGTAGATGTCATGATAAGCCTGGATTCCCCCAAGTGTATAAATGTAGAAGCCAGGCACTCCTTTTTGGTGGAACATGCAATGGTCACTGTTACAGGCTTCACCCCTGATCTTTACCTGTTTCAACAGATCATGCTCCTCATTGATGCGGACCAGCCTGTCAAACTTGTCGCGGTACTGCTTTCCGTTGACCACCTGGATGCCGTCATCTCCCGTACCAGAGATATCAAAGTTGACGAGAAACTTTATGCTCTGCAGTGGAAACAATGGGTTTTCTACAAAGTGCCTGGATCCCACTAATCCGAGCTCTTCTGCTCCAAAGGCTATAAAAACAGTGTTGTATTTGGGCTTGTTGGCTTTAAAGTGCCTGGCCAGCCCCAGCAGCATGGCGATACCGCTGGCATTGTCATTGGCTCCGGGAAACATGGCCTCTTTTCCCATCATGCCCAGGTGGTCGTAGTGAGCGGTGAGTACTATCAGCGAATCTGTATTTTGCCCTTCTACATAACCAATTACATTCTGGGTTTTGTATTGGTTAATAAACTTGTTCTTCACATTCAGCTCCACCTCCTTTACGATGTCGCTGTTTTCGCCCTTGCTGCTTACTGTAAAGGAAGGTCTGGCTCCTGCTGTGGTAGAAACACTCCAGGTAAGCTTGTCATTTGTAAAAATAACGGAGCCTGCAGCCGGGTTGTCCGGATGGTACCTCAGAAAGTTGATTACTCCCTGAATCTGCTTTTGTTCTTCCGCTGAGAAATCTCCTTTGTCATAAGCAGGAATCACAATGAACTTTCCCTGTGCACTGAGAAGCTTATTGGTCAAACTCTCCCTGTCGAACATATCGCCAGCTTTGATGATTACCGTAGTGTATTGGCCATTGATTCCGGCTGAGCCGGGTTCTATCAGAAAGTCTTCTCCGGGACTCATAGTGACTCCATCCAGCACGAGTTTCATCGTGGAGGGAAAGGTGTTTACAGAAGTAGAGAATTTCTGGAAGTAGTCTCTTTTGAAAGACTTTAAACCTATTTCTTTGAAAGCCTTGCTGATATACTCTGCAGCGGCTTTATCTCCCTGAGAAACATAACCTCGCCCGTGAAAGGCCTCGGATGTCAGGGTTTTGACCACCTCTTTGGCATAGGTAAGATCTTGTGCTTTGCCCAAATAAGGCAGTGCGAGTATTGTGAGAAAGAAGATGCGTTTCATCATGGAATCAGGGTTTAGAACGGGTGTTTTCTTGATTACGTTTAGCCAGGTTTTCTATAACGTTTTTCAGTTTCAGCAGAAAGGGAGTGGTTTCAGAACGGATAATAACACCATGCTTTTTATCCTTCAACAGCCTGGAGAAATAGCTATCAGCGATATTGACTTCTACCACCATGCCGTTTTTGGACAATACATTTTTGGTCATGACCTGAGGCAGAGTGGTCTCTCCGGAAGTACCGAGAATGAATAGTATGCCTGTCTCTTTTGAAATTCTCAGTACTGAGTCTTTTTTAAAGAATTTTTCGTCATAATACTCATCAAACCATAGTACGTGTGGGCGTAGGTCTTCTCCGCACTTCGGACATTTCAGGATTTCTATTTCCTCTGCAGTCAGTTGATCTTTCCCGCGGTTTTTCAATTGAATTGCTTTAGGAAAAGGGTACAGTTCTGTAGAGCAGTCGTCTCCACATCTCATAAAGTCATGATCTCCATGGATCAGGTAGGTGCGCTCAGCGGAGTTACCGGCTTTTTTATGCAGGCCATCAATGTTTTGAGAAATCAAAGCAAAGTTATCTCCCAGCAGGTCTTCTATTTCTTTAAGCATAAAATGGCCTGAGTTGGGCTCCGCAAAGGCAGTGATCGATTTTCGGTAGAGGTAAAACTTAAGCACCTCATGAGAAGCTATATTAAAAAAGTGTTTGGTTCCGATTTCCTGGGCTTTGTAGTTTTTGGAACCAGACACCCAATAGCCGTCCTTACCCCGGAAAGTAGGTATACCACTTTCTGCCGAAAGACCAGCTCCTACCAGAAAAGACACTTTCCTGCCTTTTTCCAGGCACATCGCAATACGGTCTGCAATTCTCTTGTCTAACATGTAACAGGCGGGACACTCTAACAGAAGGGAAGTTGGTTAAAAGCTGAACAATTCGCAACTCCCTTTTTGACCCATATCCTCTGGTGTTTATCTGACTGGTTCAGGCAGGAAAACGGGAAGTGAAAGCGCTGAAAAGTCAGAGGAGGAAGCCGGATAGATGTGGTGGTTATATTTTTCTGTAAGACAAACAATTGGCAGGCCAATTCTCTTATATTTGATGTTAGCCAAATTTTAACCTATGAGTACCTTTCCCTGGATCGCCCATTACCCAAAGGGTATCCCTGCTGAGATTGAGGAGCAGATGCCAGAAAATATTCTGGAGATTTTTCAAAACGCTTTTAACCGCTATGGAAGCCGGGAGGCTTTTGAAAACATGGGTAAGGTGTTGACCTTTCAGGAAATCGATCAGGCCTCGGCTAATTTTGCCGCCTATCTTCAGAACAAGCTGGGCTTTCAAAAGGGAGACAGAATCGCCATTCAAATGCCCAACTGTCTGCAGTATCCGATCGTATTGATCGGGGCTCTGAGAGCGGGTTGTATAGTGGTGAATACCAACCCCTTGTATACGCCCCGTGAAATGGAGCATCAGTTCAATGATGCCGAGGTTAAAGCAGTGGTGATCATTGCCAACTTTGCGCACAGTCTGCAGCAGGTTTTGAGCAAAACTTCTATCAAACATGTGATTGTCACAGAGCTGGGAGATTTACTCGGAGGACTGAAGGGTAAACTGGTAAACTTTGTGGTGAAGCGGGTAAAGAAGATGGTGCCTTCCTATAGCCTTCCAGGTTCTGTTAAGCTTACAAAGGCACTGGCTGAAGGCGCGCGTATGAAATACACCAAGCCCGAAATCAAAAATGGTGATACGGCCTTTCTGCAATATACGGGAGGCACTACCGGGCTTTCCAAGGGAGCTGTGTTGACTCATGCCAACGTGGTGTCACATACCCATATTGTGACACACGTCTTTAAGCCCCTTTTAGAAGAAGGGAAGCAGGAAATTATGATCACGGCCATTCCCATGTACCATATTTTCGCGTTGAATGTGAACTGTACTTTTATGGCCCATGTAGGTGCAAAAAACGTACTGGTGACCAACCCCAGGGATATGCCTGGTTTTGTCAAAGAATTGAAGAAACACCCTTTTACGCTGTTTACAGGGGTAAATACACTCTTCAATGGCTTACTCAATAACCCTGATTTCAAGGATGTGGATTTCTCTAACTTCAAAGGCTCTATCGGAGGTGGTATGGCAGTGCAGGACGCTGTGGCCAAAAAATGGGAGCAGGTAACGGGCACTCCTCTGGTGCAGGGCTACGGCCTTAGCGAGACTTCTCCGGTGGTCTGCTGTAATCCACTGGATGGCACCCATAAAATGGGCACGATTGGTATCCCCACACCGTCTACTGAACTGGCGATCTTTGATGATGATGGCAACAGATTAGCTCAGGGTGAGGTAGGAGAGATATGCATCAAGGGTCCGCAGGTAATGAGCGGTTATTGGGGAAAAGACAATGAAGGCGTTTTCTTTGATGGCGGCTATTTCAGAAGTGGCGATATAGGCATTATGGATGAAGATGGTTTCTTCACCATTGTGGATCGCAAAAAGGACATGATCAATGTCTCTGGCTTTAATGTATTCCCCAATGAAGTAGAAAATGTAATCGCAGACCATCCGAAAGTGCTCGAAGTAGCGGTGATTGGTGTGGCCGATGATAAATCTACAGAGTGTGTGAAGGCGTTTATCGTAAAATCGGATCCTTCACTGACGGAGCAGGAGCTTCGTGATTTCTGCCATGAAAACCTTACCGGCTACAAACGTCCCAAACACTATGAATTCAGAGATGATCTGCCTAAAACCAATGTAGGTAAGATTCTGAGAAGAAAACTGAAGGAGGAGTAGTCAGCTGGGGGAGCACCCTTTACTGACCGAACTTGCTAATTGAGAAACTCATATCGGGCGCCTGAACTCAGAAGTGTGTACTGGTGGGAGCCATCACAGTTATAGCAGTTAAAAGAATCTGCCTGTAGAATTATCGATTCTCCTTTATGGTAAACCTCAATAACAACTGCATGTGGGTAGCCCGTTTCGGGCACACCGATATTGCCTTCCAGAACTTCTGAGCTATCGGAATCATCAACGATCATAGTCTTTATATCACCTACTGTTATCTCCAGGCTGTCTATATCGATGCCTAATTCATTCTCAAAGCTGAAGTGATGCCCCCAGTAGGTAGTCATGGCAGCAGTCATCCAATAGAACCAGCCAAAAATTGCCAGGATAATGAAAAACAGGGCTGTCAGTAACTTCTTCATAAGTTTTTACCGAGTTGAGGTTAAATCAGAGCGTTTTGATGATAAAGCGGTCTGAACTTCGATACAGACCGTGAATTTACTCAGGAAATACCAGTGAGAAGGTAGAGCCTTTTCCCAATTCAGTTTCCAGCAGAATTTCACCACCGTGCATTTGCATGATTTGCTTGGAAAGACTCAGACCAATACCCGAGCCGCGGTTCTTGGTAGAGAAAAAGGGCATAAAGATCTTTTCGCGAGCTTCATCCGTAATACCGGGACCATTGTCACTGATTCTCACGATGATATTGGCGTTTTTCTTGGTGGTGATCACTTCCACTTTACCATCCGGTTTGCTCTGTACCGCTTCCCTGGCATTTTTGATCAGGTTAATAAGCACCTGCTGAATCAGCTGTTGATCGAGGGTGATATTGAGACTGATTTTAGCGGGGCTATAGGTAAGTGCCACATCATTTTCCTCAAAGTCTCTTTTCAATAGGAAAATAGCTTCCTGGGTAATAGCATTTACCTCCATCGGCTGCTTATCGGGGGTAGGCAGGCTGGTATAATCCCTGTAGGCATTTACAAAGTCGATCAGCCCCTGACTACGGCCTGAGATGGTGCTCAGTCCCTCGATAAGGTCTTCCAGGCTCTCATCATCTACCTGGTTCACACCATTTTCCTGCACCAGATCTTCTCTCAGGATATCGCTGAGGGTAGAGGTGAGGGAGGAGATGGGAGCGATAGAGTTCATGATCTCATGCCTCAGTACCTTGGTCAGGTTTTGCCAGGCTTCCAGCTCTTTGGCTTGTAATTCTTCCTTAATGTCCTGGAAGGCCAGGAGTCTGAAAGAGTCATTTCCCAGCTTGTACCGAGTCTCTTTAATGGCCAGCTCCTGTCCTTTTTCGTTTTTGTAAGTCTCTCTGTGCTGACTGCCTTCCAGCTTACTCAGCACCTTGGCCAGGGCCGGAGATTTGGTGTTGAGGTCTTCTACCTTACGCAGGTTTTCCAGTCCTAAAAGCCCCAGGGCAGCCCGGTTGATTAAGGTTACTTTGCCTGATTCGTCAATAGAAATAATACCCGTTCCGATATTCTCTACCACCACATTGAGCTGTTGAAAGAACTGCTCTCGTTTTTTTCGCTCAGCCAAGATGGCATCCACCACATCTTTGAAGGCCATATTTAACTCCTTGAAAGTCTTACCCAGTTTGTTATCGTGGGTAAAGCCCATATTGAAGTCGTTGTACTTGATGGCATCGAAAAAGCGCTTGAGCTTCTTGTTGGTGCTTTCGATGTAGTTGAAGAGCTCAAAGACCTCAAAAAATATAAGAAAGCCGGTAACTACAGTCGTTACGTACTTTCTGTCAAAGAAAATAAGGTATACAAAGGCCGCCACCGTGAGAAAAAGCACGATGACCCGAATGAGAACAAATATGCGGAATCGGTTAAAGCCCATATTTCTCTAGTCTGCGATACAGGGAAGAACGGGTGAGTCCGAGCTCCTGGGCGGCATGGGTAATGTTACCATTGTGCTTGGCCAGCACTTTTCTGATGAGGATACGCTCTACATCTTCCAGGTTGAACTGCTCCAGGTTGATATCTTCTTTTTCTTTTACGGGCTGCGCATTGAAGAAGAAGTCTTCCGGTTGCAGGATGTTGTCTCGGCTCATGATCACCGCCCGCTCAATGGCATGTTGCAGCTCTCGTACGTTACCGGGCCAGTGGTACTTCTCCAGGCGTTTTAAAGTAGCTTCACTGAACTTGTAAATGTCTTTGTTGTACTTTTTGGCAAACTCACCCAGATAATGCTCAGCCAGCAAAGGCAGATCATCGATGCGCTCGCGCAGTGCGGGCAGGTGCAGTTCAATGGTATTGATACGGTAGAGCAGGTCTTGCCGGAATTCACTGTTCTGCACCATTTCATACAGGGGCATGTTAGTCGCACAGATCAGTCGAATATCTACTTCAATCGTCTTGTTGGAGCCCACACGGTTGATGCGCTTGTTTTGTATGGCTGTCAGCAGCTTGGCTTGCAAAGGAAGTGACAGGTTACCGATTTCATCCAGGAACAAGGTGCCTCCGTTGGCTATTTCAAAACGACCGGCCCTGTCGGTTTTGGCATCGGTAAATGAGCCGCGGGTATGACCGAAGAGCTCACTTTCAAAGAGGTTTTCTGAGATGGCTCCCAAATCCACACTGATAAAGGGCTTGTCTGATCGTTTGGAGTTACGGTGTAGCGATCGGGCAATCAACTCTTTACCGGTTCCGTTCTCGCCCAAAACGAGCACATTCGCATCTGTCTGGGCCACCCTGTCAATGGTATCGAATACCTTGATCATGGCCGGGCTCTGCCCGATGATATCCTTGAATTTTTCATCCAGCTCACGATTGAGTTGTTGCTGCGTATCTTTGAGGAGTTCAATCTCAGCTTTGGTCGACCTTAGCTTCATGGCCGAGAGCATGGTGGCCAGGAGTTTTTCATTTTCCCAGGGCTTCATTACAAAGTCTGTAGCACCTGCTTTGATGGCTTTCACAGCCATATCCACAGAGCCAAATGCGGTAATCAGTACCACTACAGAAGAGGGGTCTATTTCCAGAATTTTGTCCAGCCAGTGGAATCCTTCCTGTCCGCTGTTCACATCCTGGGTAAAATTCATATCCAGAAGAATCACATCATAGTGCTCGTTTTTCAGGAGGTCAGGCAGGAGGGTAGGGTCTTTTTCAAGGTCTATCTGGCCAAAATGTCTTTTTAGAAAAAGCCTGGCTGCCTTCAGCAGGTCCTCGTTATCATCTACTATCAGTATGCGTCCCGTTTTCATTGTTGTCGTGAGTCTTATGTTAACCGTATTTGACCAATGCTGAATATAAGTTGTCTCAGTCTATTTTGGTCACTTTGCTTATTAAATCTTCCTTCAAAGCGCTGTATCCCGGAGTGTAGTCACAGGCTGTAACAAGGTTTGTGATTTCTGTTTTGTTAGTTTCAATCTCATTTCCTCAAAAAACTCATTTATCAGAGCTGAGGTCAGTATCTCCTTTTGGCAGAGGGGATACAGATGGTTGATCTAATCCCAAATCAGTCTGTAAAAATTCTATTGGAATATGATCCTCGATTACCTTAACTACATCACTTAAATCTTCAATCACATCCGATTCCGGAATACGAACGACTTTGTATCCTAACTTTTTCAGTCTTTCATCCCTTGTCCTGTCTTGTTCCTGTTTATAGTTATGAGAGCTTCCATCCAGTTCAATAATCAGTTTGAGTCTGCGACAAATAAAATCTGCTATGTAATCATCTACCGGGTATTGACGGTTGAATTGTAAACCATGAAAGCTTTTTGCTCTGAGTACCTGAGACCATAGAATGGCCTCTCCGGGAGTACCATGCTTACGGAGTGCTCTTGCCAGAGGCTTGAGTTTCTTATTATAGTTTGAGTTTTTTTCCTTCATTATTTCTTATCAATCCCCCCAGCCCCCTTCTCCAAGGGGGAGGTTGGTTCACGAACTCCGGGCCTTATCTGTCTTTGGTGTTGTATTTTATCAGGCCTCAGTGGTGTGTCCTTTTGTTCTAATGCTCAATCTTTCAGTCATGTCTGACTGCATGGTCTGCTTTCATTAAACTGTAAAGAGGCCAGCGTTGCGACAAAGCCTTCAGTCGTTTAGTCAAAACGATGTTTTCCCCCTTGGCGAAGGGGGACAGGGGGATTGGCACCCCTCTCTTAGCTCACAAGGAACTCTCTTGTCACAAATCAAAAACTTCCGATATATCAGTGCAAATACAGCCGTCCGGCAGCGGACGCTAAAGTGCGGTAACGTGCAAAAAACCAGTAGTGATATTGGTTAAGTGTTTGTTTATCAGTTGTTTATGTTTTGGTTCGATAGTTGGCTTATTCCTGAAAAAACTGACTATGCGCAAGACCGACCTGATTATTGCTATTCGAAGTTTAAAGAAGCATCTGGTGTATACCTGGGTCAATGTGCTTGGCCTGGCGATCGCTTTGTGCTGCGTGTTCCTTACCTTTCTTTATACCCAACACGAAAGGAATTTTGATAAAGCCTACCCGGATAGCGGGCAGATCAACAGGCTGGTGATAGATGGGATGAACTGGGGAAGTAAAAAAAGAACTTCTTCGTTGCCCTATATCCATTCCAGGGGGCTTGAAGAGAATTTTCCGCAGGTAGAAGCTGTAGCGAGTTGTCTTTTTGAATATAACAGTGCGTTGGTAAGGGCTAAGGCGCGCTATGAACTTGCCTTTGAAGAGCAAGAGCTCATTTATGCAGAGCCGTCCTTCCTCTCAATATTTGGTCCGGAGATTATTGCGGGAGATGTCAACCTCTTTGGCAGGCCCGGCAAAATGCTTCTGGCCCAAAGAACTGCCAAAAGATACTTTGGAGATGCCAAAGCAGTAGGGAAGGTGATGTTTGTAGGGAAAAGAGAGTTTGAAGTGATCGCGATATACGATGACTTTGAAACCAATTCATCCGTTAATCCTCAGTTTCTGTTGTCAATGGAAACATTGAAGGTCGACCCGTCTGCAGCCGACAGGTTTCAGAAAGAGGGATATTACATTTTTCAGACCTTTGTGAAACTTGACAAGTCTGCTGACCCGTCTGTTATGGCCGGGGAGTTAACGGCCTTTACCAAAAGCAAGGGGCTGATGCAGGGAGGACAACATTTTGTACTTGATCCTTTAGAAGCCTACCACTTCAATACAACAGACTATGTACCGACACTGGCCGCCAAGGCCGATGAGAAACTGATAATCTGGCTGGTTGCTATATCTATTGGTCTGTTATTGGTGGCGATTGCCAACTTTGGAAATATCTCCATGGCCATAGTGCTCAGTAAGACCAAAGAAGTAGCGGTGCGAAAAATAATAGGTGCGAATAAGATACAGATTGTAAAGCGTGGACTGTTTGAGTCCCTGCTACTGACCTTTATCTCCTTTCTCGGGGCACTGATTTTACTCGAGGTTTTGCTTCCGGTCTTTTCCGACTTTGTAGACCGTGATCTGAGCGCAGAAACAGCAGGCCTTTCTACTTACCTGGTGTTATTTGTAATGGCCATGTCAGTGGGGCTTGTGGCCGGGGTTTACCCTGCCCTGTTAATGTCCAATATCAAGGTGATGCACCTTTTTAAAGCAGGCAATACCGGTAAAATCTCACGGGTCAACTTTAAAAGTGCCTTGCTGTCTTTTCAGTTTATCATCACTTTTATTCTCCTGGCTGTCACCTTCTTTATGAACCGTCAGATCGATTTCATGCTGTCTAAAGATCCGGGTTTTGACTATGAAGATGTCGTGGTTTTTACCCCCATATGGTTTAGTGATCGCGATGCCAGCGCGATTAGCAGTTTCAGAAATGAACTGGTTGCCATGCCGGAGGTAGCAGACCTGACCATCTCAGACATTCACCCTCTGGCAGTGTTCAGAGGGCACGAACTGAGTAAGAGGGATCTCAGGGGCGCAGGTACTTCACAGTCAATACTGATCGGGGGAGTAGATTGTCACTTTTTTGACTTCTATAACATCAGGAAAGATATGAGTCAGGACGTGCTGGATCAGTTCTGTGAGAAAAGCCTCATCTCTGTATTAAATCAGAGGGCTATTGATGGTTTTGAAACAGATGCTGAAGGTAAGACCTTTATACATTTCTATAAGGGCAGGGTTACCGATTACATAGTGCAATCCGGTGTGGTGCCTGATTTCTATTATACTTCAGTAAAGGACAGTCCGGTCCCCATCGCTTTTATCCCGATTGGCGCGTCTAATGGAAGAAACAGCTTTTCAATAAAGCTGAACAAAGGGGCAGATCAGGCGGCCTTTATCTCAAAAATCAATCAGATGTGGTGGGAGCTTGAACCCTCAAAGCCATTTGACCTGAAGGTATTGGAAGACGAACACAAAAGACTGTATTCTTCTGAAATGAAATTGAAATCAATGGCAAGCGTACTGGCCATGGCAGTCTGCGTTATTGCATTTGCGGGTGTGTTTGCCCTATCTGTTTTTTACGGAAGACAAAAGCTGAAAGAAGTGGGGATCAGAAAAGTGCTGGGGGCCAGTTTCAACCACTTGTTCTATTTACAAAGCAAGACCTTTTTGATGATACTGGCGGCATCTTGCCTGGTGGCTGTGCCGGTTGTTCAGCAGGTGATGAAGGGGTGGATGGAACAGTTTGCCTCGCAGGTGGAAATATCGTATTGGGTCTATCTGCTCACCGGGCTTACCCTTCTGGTATGTACTATACTCTCTGCGGGCTGGTACTCCTCAAAAGTAGCCAGAGTCAATCCTTCAGAGATAATTCGTAATAACTGATAACCTATAAAACCAGCGTCATGATTTTCAGTCTGATCAGACAATCCATTCGTCATCACAGCAAGAATAAGATGTATACCATTATCAATATTTTTGGTCTGGCAGTAGGCATGGCCTGTTTTGCCTTGTTGACTTTGTTGGTCATTGACGAAAAGAGCCATGATGCCTATCATAAGGATAAGGAGCTCATTTATCAGGTCTACACACATTTTGAGGAAAATCCGGATAATGAACCGGACGGAAGACTTATGGCTCCGGCAGGTCCTTATTTAGCTGAGGCTATTCCTGAAATAGCGTCATATACCCGTTTTAAGGCCAGCGGTAACTTACTGGCCAGGGTCAATGGCAATCGCGTGATTGTACCCCGTCTCTATGGTACGGACAAAGCTACTATGGACTATTTCGGACTTGAGTTCATCGGCCAGAAGACTGCCTCTGTCGGGCTGGAGAAAAATGAAATACTTCTTTCGCGCTCGGCAGCGGAAAAGCTTTACGGTGAGGCGGAAGATGCAGTGGGTGAGATTTTCGAAATACCGGACTTCGAACAGTTTATTGTAAAAGGTGTTTTTGAAGATCTGCCATCTCAGACACATCTGGCCTTCGACTATCTTATCTCCTTTGAGCATACAGCTGAGCTCTCCCTTTTTGAAACCGGCTATAAGTTTAATTTCGTTGGGTGGAGTCTCAATGGCTACCCCACTTATGTGAAGCTGACTGAGCCACTCAAAGACCCTCAGCTTTTGGCACAAAAGATACAGGAAGCACTCACACCTCATGTTGGTAAAAGGGTTGTGAATCTGGTACCATTAGATCAGATATACTTTTCGGAGTGGAATGATGGCTTTTTTAAGCCTGAAGGAGATGACAGCTATTTGAATCTCTACCTGTTTATTGGTCTAGTATTGCTGATCGTGGCAGTGGTAAACTATACCAATTTATCCACTGCCCGCTTTTCGAAAAGAGCGAAGGAAGTAGGGGTTCGCAAAGCCATAGGTGGGTACAGAAGCCAGTTGGTGTGGCAATTTCTGGCAGAATCGCTGACACTGACTGTGGTGTCTTCCGTACTGGCCATTTGCTTTTTTGAACTCGCCATTCCCGGCTTTAATGCCTACATGCACAAAGAAATATTCATCGATTATGCCTCTCCGTGGACCTACCTCATTTTTGGTGCCTTTACATTAACAGTGGGGGTATTAGCGGGTATTTACCCTGCTTTTTTCCTGTCTGCTTTTAGTCCCAGACAGGGCCTCAGTAAAAACCTCGATGGTAAAGGAGGGGGGCTCTTTCGAAAGATGCTGGTTGGGTTTCAGTTTGCTACCTGCCTGGCACTTATGGTTGTGGCTGCCATCGTATACCATCAATATGGCTATATGAGTGTGCTGTCCCCTGGCTTGAATAGTGAACAACTGGTGATACTGCCAATGAAGGACAAGAATCTCCAAAAGTCGTATGCCGGTTTTAAGAATGAGTTGTTAACCAATCCACGGGTCAAAGGCGTTTCAGGAGCCTCTATTGATCTTTTTAGCAGTGAATATATTATTAAGACAGATGTAGAAGGGCAGGAAGATATGCTGGTTACCTGGGCACGTGTCGAGCGCAACTTTTTTGATCTGATGGAAATTGAGAAAGATCAGGGCTTGCTGTTTTCGGAGCAGACCGCCAGTGAAAGTAAGAGATCTGTCATCATTAATCAGTCTGTAATCTCTGCCACAGGTTGGGAACAGCCTTTGGAACAGCAACTACTGGAAGCACCGGTTGATGGCGTTGTGAAGGATTTCATGTATGGTTCTGCCAGAGAAATTATCGCCCCTCTGATGGTAACAGAAGGAGAGCCGGGAGACTTTGAATTCGCCTATGTGCGGATTGATGGCAATATTGCTGAGACTCTGGAAACCATGGAGGCTATCTTTGACGGGTTTTCTGTGGATCATCCTTTTGAATACAGTTTTCTGGACGATGAGTTTGCCGCTAAATATGAGTCAGAAAGACGCCTGGGAGAGGCTTTCGGAGCTTTTAGTCTCCTTACTGTTTTCATCGCGGGGCTGGGGGTATTAGGGCTTTCTATCTTTATTGCAGAAACGCGAACCAAGGAAATCGGTATCAGAAAAGTACTGGGGGCCGGAGTGGAGCGCATCATCTGGCTGCTCAATGGAGGAATTACGAGACTGATCCTGGGAGTTGCTCTGATAGTTATGCCGGCAGTGTACTACCTGATGGATAGCTGGCTGCAGGATTTTGCCTACAGAATTGAGCTGAGCTTTGCCTATTTTATCTTACCGTTACTCTCTCTTATTGTAGTCGTCTGGGGTATTCTGTTTTACCAGTCCCTCAAGTGTGCCAACCTCAATCCTGTAGAGGCCCTGCGCTCTGAGTAATCAAGTCAAAAACATCTGCCTTCTTTCATCAACTGTCCGCCAGCGGTCTGTAAATTACTGCCGTCCGCTGGCGGACGGTAAAGTGCGTGAGCGGATATGAGGGGAAAATCAATCTATTTTAATTCATTGATAGTCAGTGGTTTAAGTTTGGTACGGCTCTTGAAAAGAAAAGGCCAAAGATTGCATTATGATTCTCAATTTTCTACGCATTGCGCTTCGTCAGTTTACCAAACACAAGGTATATTCTCTGATTAATGTACTGGGCCTTTCCATGGGGCTATGCTGCTTTATCCTGCTCTCACTCTTTGTCAAGAGAGAACTGAGCTTTGATGTTTTTCAGTCGAATAAGGATACCCTCTATCAGATGTATCTGGCAGACAGTGCCAAGGCGGAAGAGGGCTATAGTTATTCTACCATGGCAGCTATGGGCCCTGAGGTATCAGAGCAATTACCCGAACTGGTGAATTACACCCGCTTCGGACGCACCAGCTTCAAGGTCATTACCGAGCAGCGAACTTTCGATGTGAAGGGAGTGTGCTACACTGATGCCAATACTTTCGATATGTTCGATATCAACATCATTGCCGGTGCCGCTCCGCAGGGGCAGTTCACCAAACAGCAGATGCTGATTTCCAAAAAAGAGGCGCTGCGCTTCTACGAATCTGTCGAGGATGCTATAGGGAAGATGATTGAGATTCCGGATCTGGAAAAATGTGAGGTGGTTGGTGTATTTGAGAATATGCCGGAAAACTCGCATATGGGCTTTGAAATGCTCATCTCCTTTGATCATGCCAATGACCTGCTCTTTTACGGTTCGGGTTTTGAAATGCCCGATATGGACGTAATGAAATGGGGGCAGGTGAGTGCTTACACTACCTATTACCAGGTCAATGGAGAAATCAATAAGCAGGAGCTGGAGACCAAAATCCAGTCAACCATGATTCCTCACATTGGCCAGAAAGAGGTGAATCTCATTGCACTGGAAGATATTTACCTGAGCGAATTCAATCCCGGGTATTTCAGAGATAAGGGGGATATGAAAGAACTGAAGCTCTTTGTGGCGGTAGGGCTTATTCTGCTGCTGATTGCAGTAGTGAATTATATGAATCTGTCTACAGCCCGTTTTTCGAAGAGAGCCAAGGAGGTGGGAATCAGAAAGACTATTGGCGGGCACAGAAACCAACTGGTGTTTCAGTTTCTGGTGGAGTCATTGACCATCACCTCTTTTGCACTGATCATTGGTTTGGTATTGGCGGAGATGGCCATGCCTGCTTTCAATAACTATACGGGTAAAGTGGTGGATATCGATTATACATCCTTTCTTACCTATGCCTACCTTATCGGTACCATTCTTTTAGTCGGGCTGGTTTCCGGTCTGTATCCTGCTTTCTACCTGTCTAAATTTTCTGCTACTCACAACCTGATTGGCTCAGGAGGCCGTGATAAGAGTGTCTTCAGAAGAATTCTGGTGGGGGTACAGTTTGCCATCTGCCTGGGGCTGATCTCTTCTACCTTTATACTCTTCTCACAGCATCAGCATATGCGCAATCTGGATATGGGCTTTAATGCAGACCAGATGCTGATCATTGAGCTTGATAAGGTATTGAAGAAATCGGCAGTCAGTATCCAGAATGAGCTGAAACAATCACCAAACATTGAGGATGTGATGAGGGCAAATATCAGCCCCCTGTCCGGAGGATCTGTGATGATGGGAATCGATGTGGACAAAGAAGAGGAGATTTCCACATCACTCATGGTTGTAGAGTCTGGCCTGATGAAGATGCTGGATGTTGAGACCTCTCAGGGAGATTTATTCGCTGATCTTCCCGATAGTGAGGTTACCGGTGCGGCATTGGTAAATGAGGCTTTCTTAAGACAGGCAGAATGGGACGATCCTATTGGCAAAAAGGTATTGGGCAATAATAAGATTGTGGGTGTGGTGAAAGATTTTATCTACGAATCCGCGAAGAATGAGATTAAGCCTACGGTGATCATACAGACCGAAAAAGCAGACAGCTATTTATATGTGAGACTGGCAGGAGATGTAGGAGCCGGAGTTAAACATATCGAAAAGACACTTAGAAATTTCGATGCCGACCATGTATTTGACTACACTTTTCTGGATGACGTATTTGCCGCCAAATACGAAAAAGAAAGACGTTTAAGTGAGGTTTTCGGTCTGTTCAGCATCTTCACCATTTTTATTGCCGGACTGGGTGTGCTGGGACTGTCCATCTTTATTGCAGAGTCCAGAATCAAAGAAATTGGTATCAGAAAGGTATTGGGAGCTAAGCTGGCTCAGGTGGTCTGGCTGCTTAATAGTGGTATTACCATGCTGGTGTTGGTGGTTGCTCTTGCTACCATTCCTGCTGTCTATTACTACAGCGAACGCTGGCTCGACAGCTTTGCCTACAGAATAGACCTGAATGTATTTCACTTTATTCTTCCGCTGATGGCATTGCTCGGTATTATCTGGTCTATTCTGTTCTACCAGTCTTACAAATCGGCCAATGCCAACCCGGTAAACGCATTAAGAATTCAATAGTCAGATTCAAAACAACAAAGGGTCAAAACTCAACTCGTTATGCTTAAAAACTATCTCAGAACCTCTTTTCGCTACCTGGCCAATAACAAGGTCTACACGCTGATCAATGTGATGGGGCTGGCCGTAGGAATGGCCTGCTTTATGCTCCTGACCATTTTTGTAAAACAGGAGTTCAGTTATGACGAATTTCATAGCAAGAAGAACCTGATCCACCAGGTATATCTGGCCGACTCCATGCATTTTAATGAGGGCTACCGTGGGGCCACACAGGCTCCGGCCGGCCCGCTGCTGGCTGAGCAGATTCCCGAAATCAACAAATATGCACGGATTTTTAAGGAAGCACAGAAAGTAGCTAAAGTGGACAATCAGCGATTTATGATCGACAAGATCGTATATGCTGATGATGCCATTTTCGATCTTTTTGACTTTCCATTGTTGTCCACCAAAGGAAGCGAGCTGGAGCTGGAGGTTAATGAGATGGTTATCTCCGAATCTGAGGCCGAAAAACTCTTTGGCTCGGTGGATGCAGCCATTGGGCAGACGCTGGAAATTGTAGAAATAGGAGAGCTCCTGATTAAGGATGTGTTTGAAGATCTCCCGGAAAACACGCACCTCGCTTTTGATTATGTGATCTCCTTTAAGATGGCCAACAAACCATTTGAAGGCTGGGGAAATAAGAGTGTTTTTAACTGGGGCTTTCTAAGCATTTTCAGACTCTATGTAGAACTGACGGACGAGACTGTGGATCCGGCTTTGGTAGAGCCTAAGATCCGGGAGACCCTCTTACCTCATCAGAGTCAGTACGGAAAGCTGCTTCCGCTTACAGATATCTACTTCTCCGATATGAATATCTACGGCAAGAAGGGAAATAGACAATACATGCAACTCTACCTGGGTATTGCTGTGCTCATTCTCATCGTAGCTTCTGTCAACTATATGAACCTGGCCACAGCCAGGCTCAACAAACGATCGAAGGAAGTGGGGATCCGAAAAACCGTAGGAGGCAACCGCTCACAGATTTTGAGACAGTTTTTGGTAGAGGCCATGCTCATTTCCTTTGCCGCCCTGGTGCTGTCGGTATGTCTGGCAGAACTATCTCTTCCTTTTATAGCCCAGCTAATCGGAAAACCACTCGACATCAACTACCTGGACCCCACAGTCCTTTCTTTCATGCTGCTATGTGGCGGTGTAGTAGGGCTGGTTTCAGGGCTCTATCCGGCACTTTACCTTTCGCGGTTTAATCCGGTTCAGATTCTTTCCGGAAAGACCATAGGAAACCGAAAGTTCTCTTTCAGACAAGTACTGGTAGGTTTTCAGTTCTTCACCTGCCTTGGTTTGATGACGGCCACGCTCATCATTTTCCAACAATTCAAGCATATGCAGCAGCTGGACAAGGGGTTTGACGATGAGCAGATCATCACGGTTAGTCTCAAAGACAAGAACCTTCAGAAGAACTACAAGGCCTTTAAGGCTGAGCTTTCTCAGAATGCGGCTATCAGGGATGTGACGGGTACCTCTTTCCATGTCTTTTCTCAGAGCAGCAGCTTTTATGTGGAGCCGGAAGGTTTGAAGGGAGACCGGCCCGTGAAGCTCATGACCGTAGAGCGCAACTTCCTGACTAACCTGGGAATTGACCTGGTGGAAGGAGAAGACTTCAACCAGGGAAATGATGAACTGAATAGTCGGGCGATGCTGGTCAATGAGATTGCCGCTGAAGAGTTCAAATGGGATGAACCGATCGGTAAGAAGATTCTGAGTTACAAGGTCACAGGAGTTACCAGCGACTTCCTGTTTGGCAGTGCCAAGGATGCCATTGAACCTCTGATGATCATTGCAAAGCCCGATGGTTTCGAACACGCTTTCATTAAGGTGGCTAGTAATGACATGCGCAGTGTGCTAAAAGACATAGAGAAAACATTCAATAAGTTTTCAGAATCTTATCCCTTTGACTACAGCTTTTTGGACGATGATTTTGCTGCCAAATACAAGAAAGAGCAAACACTCTCTGAAGTATTCACAGTATTCAGCGTGCTGGCTATTTTTGTTGCCGGGTTGGGTATCCTCGGGCTTTCTATCTACATCGCTGAGCAGCGTACTAAGGAGATAGGCATCAGACGAGTCTTAGGTGCCAAAACTGTGAATATCATCTGGCTGCTGAACAAAGGTACAACCGTGCTAATCGCCATAGTGGCCATAGTGGCCTTACCCTCTGTACACCTCATTATGTCATCCTGGGTAGAAGGCTTTGCCAACAGAATTCAGTTAAACCTGTCTGTTTATCTGCTGCCCCTTACCGGACTGGTATTGATGATCTGGCTCATCTTGCTGAATCAGTCTTTCAAATCAGCCAGACAAAACCCGGTCAAAGCACTCAGAACAGAATAAACTCAAAGTATCATGTTCAAAAACTACCTTAACATAGCAAC
Organism: Roseivirga sp. UBA6061; assembly: GCA_002427745.1. GTDB lineage: Bacteria > Bacteroidota > Bacteroidia > Cytophagales > Cyclobacteriaceae > Roseivirga. Next base: position 118,519 of record DIYF01000018.1, read on the forward strand.
CCGAAATCTCGGCAGACAAAGGGTCTATTCTTTCATCAATATTATAGGCCTGTCCGTGGGGATTATGGCCTGTATTATTATCCTCCTCTACGTTCAGAATGAGTCTTCCTATGAGAAGTTCTATCCTGAGGCGGATAAGATATTGCGGGTTACCACGCATTATGAAACTTCCGGCAATGCCAATAAAATCGCCATTACGCCCAAGGAGGTAGTAGAAGCCTCCGTGAACCAAATTCCTGAAACGGCCAAGGCCACCCTGGTTTTCGACTGGCGTGTGGGCAGAGAAATACTGACCCGCTATGGTGATAAGGCCTTTACGGAAACCGAAGTGTTTTTTGCGGATTCCAGCTTCTTTAAGGTCTTCCAGCATCGTTTTCTGGAGGGGGACCCTGAAACGGCCCTGGTAGAACCAAATGTATTGGTGGTTACCGAATCCACAGCGCTCAAGTACTTTGATCGTACAGAGAACATCGTAGGTCAGGTGCTCAATGCCAATGGTACCGACTATAAGGTCACCGGACTGATAGAAGATATTCCCGGCAATACTTCCTTGAGATTCAACTTTGTATTCTCTGCAGCCACATTGGGAAGACAGCTTAACTCCACAGGCTGGTTTCCTATGAACTATTTTACCTATGTGGTGCTGAACGACAATGCTTCGCCCGAGACCTATGTTGAAAAGCTCAACAAGATACTGGATGATGATATAGGAGAGGGGTTGAGAGCTTCCGGCACTACCATGTTCTATGAGACACAGCCCTTAACGGAAATGCACTTCAGTACTGAGCTGGGAGCTGATTATCCACAGAAGGTAAGCAAGAGCCTTATCTATTCACTACTGGCTATCGCAGTGTTTATTCTGCTGATAGCCTGTATCAATTACATTAATCTGAGCACTGCCAAATCTGAGCGCAGGGCCAAAGAGGTAGGCCTGCGCAAGGTTATGGGGGCTGTGAGGCGACAGCTGATCTTCCAGTTTTACGCAGAAACCATGATGCTCACTACACTGGCGGTTGTGCTGGGCGTGGTGCTGGCGGAGGTTTCTCTGCCTGTTTTTAATCAGATCGCCAGTACAACGCTGGATATTCAGTATTTCGGCAATCCGTATTTTATCCCGGCCTCCGTTGGCTTTATCCTGTTTGTCAGCCTGGTTTCCGGAAGCTATCCTGCTACTTTCCTTTCTTCATTTCAGCCGGTAAAAGTGCTGAAAGGTACTCATCAGATAAAAGGAGGTAATCTGTTTCGCAGGGTATTGGTTACCATACAGTTTTCGGTCAGCGTCTTCCTCATTGTCGGCACGCTGATCATTTACAATCAGCTGAGTTTTATGCAATCCAAAGAGATGGGGTATGATGCTGAACAGATTGTCTATACGAAACTACCAGACCGGACCACCCGCAATAACTATGATGCCCTGAAGGCTGGTTTTGAATCGATCACCGGTGTTGAAAATGTGACCTATTCCAATAATATGATCAGCGATGTGAAGTCTGGCTGGTCTGCCATTATGGAAGGATTACCCAGTGATGTGACTATCTCTTTCAGAGGCATGAATGGAGATCAGGACTTCCTGGAGACATTTGGCCTTGAGCTGGTGGCGGGAGAGAGCTATCAGAACAAGTCGAACTGGAAAACGGAAATATTTTACCTGTTAAACGAAACAGGAGTAGAGGCCCTGGGGCTGACCCCGGAAGAGGCCATTGGCAAGAGGTTTGGTCTTTACAGTGAAATGATGGGTACCATCGTGGGGGTAGTAAAAGACTTTCACCTGGCCAGTCTTCATCAGAAAATCGATCCGATTGCCGTTTATACCGGTCCCGATAATTATATGAACCTGCTCTTTGCCCGTGTAAACACGCAGCGCATGGAGGCTGTGCTGGCCCAAATGGAGCAAAAGTGGGAAGAACTTAATCCGCATCGTCCTTTTGAACCAGAGTTTCTGGATGGTAGCATTCAACAGATGTATGAATCAGAGCAGCGGCTTGGCAATATCATCCTGATTTTCACCACCCTGGCCATTTCCATCGGCTGTCTGGGGCTCTTCGGCCTGGCTTCGTACATGGCAGAAAAGAAAACCAAAGAAATTGGTATCAGAAAGGTACTGGGAGCCGATGTATCCCGCATCATCCTTATGCTTTCAAGAGAATACGTCAGGATTATCATCATTTCAAACCTCATTGCTTGGCCGCTTGCCTACTACGCTATGAGCCGATGGCTGGAGGGCTTTGCTTTCCGGGTAGAAATCAGCTGGCAGCTCTTTTTAGTAGCCGGACTGGCCACCGCTCTGGTAGCTTTACTCACCGTTTCGTTCCAGTCAGTCAAAGCCGCTGTGACTAACCCGGCAAAGGCCCTGAGAACAGAGTAACATTCATTAAACCACAAACTTATGCTACGATTTATCAGATTAGGTTTCAGAAGTTTAAAGCGTGAACGCTTTTTTGCCAGTGTCAACCTGGCCGGACTTAGCCTAGGCATGTTTTGCTTTCTGGTCACTGCACTTTACGTGCGTGACGAGCTGCTGCATGACAAATGGCATGAGAACGGTGACAATATCTACCGGGCACGCATAGAATTCAATCGGGGAAATGGAGCCGTTTTTAACCTCTTTCCATCTATTAACATCGTAGATGGCCTGAAAGAGGAAAGCCCGGGGGTGCTGGATGCCGTTAATATCAGCCTGGCAGAAACCGAGCACTACCTTGTGGGACAAGACCGGTTTGAAACCAAAAGGTTCCATTATTCGCAACCGGCTCTCTTCAATATGTTTGATTTTGGTCTGCGACTGGGAGATGAAAAGACAGCTCTGGAGCCCGGTAAAAACGTGGTAATCTCTGATGAACTGGCCAGAAAACATTTTGGGGGTGAGAACCCGCTGGGGCAGTTCATTGAAATTGAAGAAAAAGGAAAATATAAGGTCACCGGGGTGCTGGCACCTATTCCCAGTCAGTCGCATCTTCAGTTTGAAATGATTGTGCCGATTGACTTTACAGAGGGCATGTACAAAGGGGCAAAAGACAATTGGGTAACCGGCTCGGGACTCAATTACTTTCTGCTGAGAGATGGTTACAGCCCTGAAAAGCTAAAGGAAGATGTGGTGCGGCTTCTTGAAAAGCATGAAGCCAGAGAGTATGGTGAAATGTATGCCTTCGCCCGTTTCTCTGAGATGTATATGGGGGGGAGCCTCATGCGTAATGCTGCTACCAATATGTTCGGAGGACAGATGAAGTATGTCTATATCTTCTCGGTGATAGGTGTATTGATCTTAGTGGTAGCCTGCTTTAACTATATCAATCTTACTACCGCCCGTTCCTTTGCCAGAGCCAGAGAGATAGGTGTGAGAAAAATAATAGGAGCCAGCCGGTCCCGCCTGGTGCTGAGACAGATGGGAGAGACCTTTTTCCTGTCAGTGCTGGCCCTGACGCTGGCCCTGATCTCTCTGGAGCTAAGCCTTAACAAAATCAACCAGGTAATAGGCAAGGAGCTTGATATTAATATCATTAACGATCCGCAGGTGGTCTTTCTGCCGCTGGGGCTTTTGATGATCGTTGTACTCATCTCGGGAATCTACCCTGCTGTGACAGCCAGCACATTCAATCTGTCAGCGGTGCTGAAGGGAAATAATCCTAAGTCCAATGTGAGTTTTCTCAGAAAAACACTGGTGGTATTACAATTCGTGATTTGTGCGGGATTGCTGTCAGGAGCCCTGGTCATAAGAGGGCAGGCCAAATATATGGTCAACATGGACTTGGGCTATAATGCCCAAAACATCCTGAGCTTTGATATGACCAAAGACGGTGTTTACGGCAAATACAAAGAGATAAGAGCAGAGCTGGAGAAGATTCCGCAAATTTCTAAGGTCACCGGGTCACCCATGCCCGACCTGACTTCTGTCATGTTCTTTGAGAAAGACGGAGAGGGCAATGAAATCAGTCTGTCACCTTTTTATGGAACGGCAGATAAGGATTTCAACGAACTGTTTGAACTGGAAATCGTCATGGGCACAGATTTTAGCGGAGTACCCGCGTCTGAGCTTAGCCGGGCTACCTTGCTTAATGAGACTGCCGTGAAGCAGTTGGGCTGGGAAGACCCGATTGGTAAAAAACTGGAAGGCCTGGTTGTAGTGGGGGTTATGAAAGACTTCAGATTCCGGTCTGCTAAAAGTAAGGTGGATCCCGCTATGATTGTTTATCATGGCACTGAGCATCACAATATGCAGTTCAGGTTCAGAGAGGGAGATCGGGAAGCCGTGTTGACACAGGTAGAAGCAGTCTGGGACCAGTTTGCCCCGAACGAACCTTTTGAATACGATGAGATCAGCAGCTTCTTCGCAGGCTCTTATCACCGTGAGGAAAATCTGGTGCGAATCTTCGATCTGCTCACGGTATTTTTGGTAATAGTGGCCTTTCTGGGACTCTTCGCTCTGTCTACTTTCGAAAGTCAGTTAAGGGAAAAAGAGATTGGCATCAGAAAAGTGTTAGGTGCTACCTATGCTAACCTGATCTCCACACTTAACCGAAGGTTTATGGCCCTTATTCTCATTGCGATTGGTGCTTCCGTTCCGCTGAGCTATGGCCTGATCAAACAATGGCTGGACGACTTTCCGTACCGTATAGAATCGACCGTTCCCTATTTTACCGGGGCCCTCGTGTCAATTGTGATACTGGCCTCACTGCTGCTGAGTATTCATGGCTATTTGAATTCGCGTAAGAACCCGGCAACTGTACTCAGAAATCAATAGATCATGATCAGGAACTATCTCAAGACCGGTATTCGCAACCTGTTCAGACACAAGGGCTATGCCCTGATTAATATTGGCGGCCTGGCCATAGGAATAGCCTCTTGTTTGCTGATCAGCATGTTTGTTAAGGATGAGCTGACCTATGACCGGCAACATGAGAAGTTTGATCAGATTTACCGGGTTACCACCGTGTCTGAAAGACAGGGCAACAGAACTGAAATGCAGGCTTCGTCATATCCCGCTGCAGCAGTCTACAGAGAGCAAATTCCTGAGATCAAAGATTTTACGCGATTAAGAAGAGAAGGGGCTACTATAAAGGCGGGCGAGGAGCTTTTTGATGAAAAGAGACTGGTATATGCTGATAATGGTTTGTTCAGAATCTTTGATTTTCAGCTGATTGAAGGGGCTTTTGACGAGAAGTTGAGCGATCCTTCCACTGTGGTTATTACAGAACGGGCTGCCCTCAAATATTTTGGCAAAACTAACTGGATAGGCAGGCCTCTGACCATGAATGTGGGAAAGGGTTTTGAAGACTTTATCGTTGGGGCTGTGATCGAAAATCATCCGTCCAATTCTTCTTTTGATTTTGATGTGGTGCTGCCCTGGACCAAATTCACGACCATATTGGATGCCTGGTCACTGGCACAGTGGTTTATTACGCCAGCCGATTCCTTTGTTGAAGTACAGGAAGGCGTAGACCCTCAGGTGGTTATCGATAAGATGAAAGAGGTACGCTGGGCCAGCAACCCCGGGGAAGAGGGTATGGCTGCCTATGCCAAACAAAGTCATAATGAGTTACTGCCGCTCAGTGAGGTACACTGGAACACAAGGGGTAACTCCGGTGATATTCGTCAGTCCTACATCCTCTCGGGGATAGCGATTCTCATTCTGATCATCGCTTGTTTTAATTTTGCCAATCTCACCATTGTCAACTCTGCCAAAAGAGCAAAAGAGGTGGGGGTACGCAAAACCATTGGTGCCGGTAAAAGTCAGCTGATCTCTCAGTTTATGGCTGAGGCCATCATCATCAGCGTCATCTCTTTTTTACTGGGCATTGTCCTGGCAGAATTAGCCATGCCCTTCTTTGAGCAGGTGACGCAAAAGAATTTTACCCGTAATATCCTGGACGATCAGGGCTTGCTGCTCCTTTCTTTCCTCGGAGTGCTACTGGCCTCTTTGTTGTCCGTGGTTTATCCGTCCTTTATTCTTTCAAGACTGCGTGTGGTCAATGTCTTCAAAGGTCATGTGAGGCTGGGAGGCAAGCGCTATCTGACCAAATCCATGGTCACGTTTCAGTTCTTACTGGCGATGGTTTTCATTACGGTCACCGTAAGTCTCAATCGTCAGCACGCATTTCTGATCACAAAAGACAAGGGATACAACGATGAAAACCTCATTCGTCTGAAGTTGCCCTCTACGGGTTCAGAAGCTGTGGCTTTGAGGTTTAAGCAGGCGTTTTCGGCCAATACGCATATTCTGTCAACAGGAGCAGTGAGTGACCTCAATGAAATGATGAGGCTGGAGAATGCCGATGGAGAGCAGGACTGGATGGTCACGGGCTTTGCTACACCAGATTACATAAAGACCATAGGGGTGAAGCTGATAGAAGGCAGGGAACTGACCGCTGAAGACCGACTGATTGAAGACCCGGCTACTACCAATGTGCTGATCAACGAAATGGCGCTTGAACTTCTGGGACCGGACTATGAAACAGGCAGTACCTTTATGGAAGGCAAGTTCAGAATTGCAGGTATCATCTCTGATTATCAACTGTTTTCGGCCAAAGTTCCTGATCGTGCTATGATGCTCAGGGCCAACCCAAGGGCCGGTAACAATTTCTTCCTCAACAATGTGCTGATCAGGTATCAGCCGGGAAATCTGGCAACCTTACTGGCTGAGATAGAGGCTACCTGGAAAGACATTCTTCCTGAAGAACCTTTCCAATACACCTTTATGGATGTATTCAATGAAAATCAATACAAAAAGGAAGCGCTGTGGAGCCAAACGCTCAATTATGCTTCCAGCCTGGCGATAGCCGTTTCTATTATGGGCCTGCTCGGGCTTGTAGGACTTACAGCCACGCAGAAAAAGAAAGAAGTGAGCATCCGTAAGGTGCTGGGGGCTTCGGTCACCCGACTGGTAATGCTGCTTAACCAGGGCTTTACCGGCCTGTTGCTACTGGCTATACTGCTCTCAGTACCGATCGCCTATTACCTGATAGACCTGTTTCTGCAGGACTACATCAACAGAATGGAAATCACGGCATGGCTGTTCATTATTCCCACCTTTATCACCTTTTTGGTGGTCTGGCTTACCGTATCTTCTATTACCTTCCGGTCTGCCAGACAAAACCCGGTTGATACATTGAGATATGAATAAGCCTTATCGGCTTGACCACTTTGCGCGGTCAGGCCAGGCGCCTGTTCTATAGACAAGACTCTGTTGCTTCCGCTTTCCAATACTCAGGCAGTGAAGCAGTTGAAAGCCGGCCGCCCCTGAACGGGAGGCAGGTTGTACACCCTTCAGGTATCGTAAGCGCTAACCTACAGTCCGCCAGCGAACAGTACAGTTCGGAGGCGACCAAGATTCATATATTGAGTGATGTTAAGTTTCTGTAAATGAGTGTTTTAACTTTGGTATAAGTCTTGAATAGAGACAGGGGAATTCACGAATACCGGTTAACCTTTATTTCCATGTTGAAAACCTATCTCAAAGTTGCTCTCCGAAACCTGTGGAAGAACAGATTGTACACTTCCATTAATATCGCAGGGCTTTCTATCGGCCTGGCGGCCTGTGTACTGATTGTACTCTTTGTACGGGATGAGCTTAGTTACGACAAACATTTCGAAGATTCGGAGCGAATTTATCGCCTGACGGGATCTTACAATCAGGGCGGGGACTCCAAGACACTTTCAGCCATTACCTCTTATCCATTGATGCCGGTGCTGGCAGCCAACTTTCCAGAAATGGAGTCTGCCACCCGTATGACTTTCTGGAACCTGCTGATAAGTCGTGGTACCCAGCATATTCAGCAGGAGAACATTGTGCTGGCAGATTCTTCTTTCTTTGAGCTCTTCAGTTTTGAAGCCATCGCTGGCGACCCGTCTGCTGTCATCAAAGAGCCCAACTCTATTGTGCTGACAGAAAGTACAATGAAAAAACACTTTGGTGAAGAAGATGGTCTGGGACAAGTATTACGGATCAATGATGTCGATTTTAAAGTAGGGGCTGTTGTTAAGGACTTACCGGCCAATACGCACTTTGAAGCCGAACTTTTTCTGCCTCTGGCTACAGCCATGGACTGGTACGGTGACTGGGTACATATCCTGTTCAATGGCACCAGCCACTACCTCTATTTCGAACTGGCAGAGGGCGTTCAACCCCTTGATCTGCAGACCAGAATCAACACTTTTCTCAATGAGCACTATGAGAATGATATAGACGTGCACAACTATAGCGTGCAGGCGATGGAAGATATTCATCTGAATTCAGATCTGGCTGCTGAAATTCAGGCCAACGGAAGTCGTTCGGCCGTGACCATCTTTACGGCAACGGCCCTGGTTATTCTGCTGCTCGCCTGTATCAACTATATCAATCTGTCCGTAGCAGGTTCTTTTCAACGTAGCAGAGAGGTAGGCCTGAAAAAGGTTTTCGGAGCCGGTCGTACTTCGCAGATACTTCAGTTTCAGGCTGAGTCTTTGGTCGTATCGCTGGTGTCCTGTGTGCTGGCGGTCATTTTGATCGAAATGGCCATGCCATATTTCAATCAACTGACCGATAAAGCCTATGATTTTCAGCTGTTTCAGGATGTAATGCTGGCAGCTGCACTTTTTGGGGTCGGTTTATTTATCGGCTTCGTTTCGGGTAGCTTTCCTGCCCTCTTTCTTTTGAAAATGCAGACTTCAGAAGCCCTTCGTGGTGGCGCTCTGAGCAAAGGCAAAGGAAACTTTAACTTCCGAAACGGACTGGTTGTTTTCCAGTTCTTTATTGTGGCTATCCTCATTGCATCCACCTTTATCATTCTCAACCAGGTCAATTTTTTGAGAAATATGGACCTGGGTATAGATCAGGAACAGGTGGTTTTGATACCGATGCAAACCGGTGATATGGCAGAGCAATACGATGTGTTCAGAGATGAGCTGTTGCGTAATGCCGGTGTGGTCAATGTAACCGCTACCAGCAGCCATCCGGCCAACCGAATTGGAGGCTGGCGGTCCTATCTGCCTGAAGGCGTAGAGCAGGGCATTAACACACCCACCATTGTTGTGTCTTATGACTTCTTCGAAACTATGGGAACTACCATGGTAGACGGAAGAACTTTTGATCGGGAGCATCCTACAGATATCACAGAAGCTTACATTCTCAACGAGGCAGCGGTGAAGTTTTTTGGCTTTGAAGATCCGGTAGGCAAACCTCTCACGGGTTTCGCCTATGACCTGTCTACCTGGACGCGCAAAAGGGCCACGATTATCGGAGTGGTAAAGGATTTTCATTTTGCTTCATTGCACGATGAGATTCGTCCGGTGGTGTTCTCTCTGAGTTCTGATATTACTACAAGACTCAACTGGATAGAGGTGCGCATCACTCCGGAAAATACCAGACAGACCCTGGCCTATCTGGAAGATACCTGGACTACTTTCTCTCCTGACAGGCCTTTTGAATACAGCTTTCTGGATGAGAATATCGCAGAGCATTATGCTTCAGAAGACCGTTTTCTGAAACTGTTTACCAGTTTTTCATTGCTGTCTATTATCATCGGAAGTCTCGGCCTCTTTGGCCTGACAGCCTTTATGATGAAGCGCAGAACCAAGGAAATCGGCATTCGCAAAGTACTGGGGGCCGAAGTAACAGGACTGGTAGCTGTGCTGTCCAAAGACTTTTTGAAACTGGTGTTGATCGCCAATATTCTGGGCTGGCCGCTAGCATACTATATGATGGATCGCTGGCTTCAGAACTTCGCCTATAGCAGTGGTATTTCAGTCTGGGTTTTTGTGATCACAGGCCTTGGGGCACTGGTCATTGCTTTTGGATCGGTCGCTTATCATTCTATCAAAACTGCCGGAGCCAACCCTGTTAATTCCATTCGCTACGAATAAAAAATCAGCTGATGCTCAAAAACTACTTCATAGCCTATATCAGGAATCTCCGGAGAAACAAGCTGGTTTCGGCCATCAATACGCTGGGACTGGCCATTGGTATCTCCACCGTATTGCTTGCTGTTATCTATCTGAATTTTGAGTATAGCTATGATAGCTTCTATGAAGATGACATCAGCCGTATCGTAACGGCCCACAGCTATCAGGACCGGCCCACGCTTCATATGGCCACACTGCCTTACGACCTGGGCACCGAAATGCTGGAAAAGATTCCTGAAGTAGAGGAGCTGTCAAGAGTAAAGGCCAGCTATCTGACTTCGGTAGTCACACTGGCAGAGCAACCTGAGAAACTCTTTAATGAGGCCGGACTGGCATTTGCTGATGGAAACTATTTCGACTTCTTCAAAATTGATCTGCTGGCCGGAAGTCGCGAAGCCTTTGCCGGAAGTACGCGATCGGTGGTACTGTCAGAATCAGCTGCCCTGAAATATTTTGGTAAGCAGAATCCATTGGGCAAAGTGCTGGAAATCAAAGATATGAAGCTACTGTTGGAGGTAGCCGGTATTATGCCCGACTATCCTGCCAATTCGAGTATTCGTTTCGACCTGATTGCCTCCATAGAAGCACTGCGCACTTTGCCAAATGCTGAGAATACCTTCTTCAGCAAGAGCGGTTGGGCGCATCAGACTTTTGTCAAGGCTACGGACCCTCAGTTAGCTGAGAAAAAGATTAACCTGATGGAAGGCCTGGAGCTTTACCGGATCAGGGAGAACCAGAGCTTTTACCTCGAATCCATCCGTGATCTCCATTTTCATTCCCAAACCAAAGAGCCTTTTTATGCGAGCCGGGGCAATGCCCGACTCCTGCTGTGGCTTTCGATCATAGCCGTCATGGTACTGCTCTTCGCCATTATCAATTATGGCAATGTATTGGCAGCCAATGCGATCAGGCGGGTCAAAGAAGTGGGGGTGAGGAAAGTTGTCGGGGCCAGGAGAGTTGATGTGTTGGTACAAATGATTTTTGAGTCCCTTATCACCAGCCTTATCGCCATGGTGACCGGCTTCTTACTGGTGGAGATGACAATGCCCTATCTGAGCGATTTTGTCCAGAGAGAGCTATCCATAGAGCCTGTATCCGGTATTAATTTTTATGTTTTCAGCAGTCTGCTCGCCATTGCCATAGGCATTGTATCAGGTATTTATCCCGCCATAGTGCTTTCCGGTATCAACGGACTGCACCTTAAGAAAGGCAGCACAAGTGTCGGAAGTAAAAAGAGCCTGGGAGGCGCCCTGATCATCTTTCAGTTTGCCGCCAGCATGGTACTGATTTCGGTGACCCTGTATATGAACAGACAGCTGGATTATGTTTTGAACAAAGACCTGGGCTATGATACAGATCATACACTGGTAATCAAAAACCTGAGTACCAGTCCTGACAAGATTGCTGTGCTCAAGAATGAGCTGTTGCTCAACCCCAATATAGAACAAGCCTCCCTGTCAGACTTTGTTCCGGGCTTAAAGACTTTCAGATCTTCTAAAACCAAGATCGCCTTTGGCAAAGGTGAGGAGAAGCTGGAGGTATCACTGCTGGGCGTGGATGAGCACTTTGCCGATGTCTACAGGCTGAGCATGTCCGATGGTCCCGGGCCGGAGTCAGCTACTCTCTTTGCTAAGGGAAGTAAGCAGGCACTGGTGAACGAAGTAGCTGATGCTATGTATGAAGAAGGGCTTACCGGAACCAGCTTCAAGGGTTTGTTCGTAGGGCAAGGCGAGTTCATGATTCAGGGAGTGATCAGCAACTTCCATGTGGCCTCACTTCACAATGAAATGGAGCCCTTTGCTCTGATACCGGTTTCTTCTTCCTACAGCAGCCGGCACCTTTCTGTTCGCTATCTGCCGGGTACCGACAAGCAGGAGCTATTGGGGGCTATCAAGGCGAAGTTTTCTGAAATCATGCCTGAGGTGCCTTTTAACCTGTCTTTTTCCAGAGATGGAATTACTGAGGCTTATGCTGAGGAGCTGAGAACGGGCACCATGATCAGCATGTTGACGCTGTTGAGCATCATCTTGTCACTGGCCGGTATTCTGGGGATAACGCTGGTGATAGTAGGGCAGAGATTAAAGGAAATATCCATTCGCAAAATACTCGGAGCCAGCCTTATGCAATTATTGTATTTACAGAACAGACGCTTTGTCCTGCTCATACTGCTGGCCTTTGTTATAGCAGCCCCGCTGGCTTATCTGGCCACCGACTGGTGGCAAACAGGTTTTGTGTATAAGGTGGATTTTAGCCTTCTGACATTGTCTGCACCGCTGGTCATTATGCTCTGCTGTACCTTTTTGGTTTCCGGCTGGCTCACTTTTAAAACAGCTAATACAAACCCTGTTGAGGCCATTCGCTACGAATAAAACAACTCGATTATGCTTAAGAATTATCTGAAAATCGGTCTTAGAAATATAGTAAAGCATAAGGGGTATGCCTTTATCAACATGTCAGGCCTGGCCATAGGTATTGCCTGCTGTCTGCTCATTTTCATTTATGTAAAAGAGGAGCTGACCTACGACCGCTATCACAGTAATGGTGACAGAATTCACAGGATATATTCCCAGCTCAACTTCGGAGGTGGCGAAATGACCACCAGCAGCACCTCGATTATTGGCCCCAAAACCTTTGCCGGAGAGATTCCGGAAATCGAGGCGTTTACCAGGGTCAATGGAGTCTCTGCCATCGTCAAACACAATGACGACTACATTGATGAAAGCAGGCTGCTCTATGCAGATCCCGACATTTTTAAGCTGTTTGATTTCAAAGTAGTAGAGGGAAGCCTCAATGAAGCATTGTCAGGCATCAATGATGTGGTCATTACCAGACAGATAGCGGAGAAATACTTTGGGCGTACCGGGGTGGTGGGAGAGTTGTTAAAGCTAAGGCTCGGCAGCGACTTCGAATCATTTAAAGTCACAGCGGTTATCGATAATCACCCTACCAACTCTTCTTTCAACTTTAAGATGGTCTTTCCCTGGAGCAAGTATGAAACTTCAGTTTCAGATATTATGCTCAATAGCTGGGGGTCACTGAGCATAGGCTCTTACGTCATGCTCACAGAAGGGGCCGATCCCGGTGTAGTTGCCGGAAAAATGGAAAAAGTAAGGTTTACCCTTCACCCCGATTCCACCTCCTTTGTGAGACGTATTCACAGCGACCTGCAGCCGTTGGCGGATATACATTTAAATACAGAAATCAACTCCGGCCCCGGAGCTCGTGCCACGAGCGACCCGGTCTATTCTTATGTATTATCCGGTATCGCTTTTCTTATTCTGATCATTGCCTGTATCAACTTTACCAACCTTTCGGTGGCACAGTCTTTACCGCGGGCCAGAGAAATGGGAGTGAGAAAGGTGGTGGGAGCTGTCAAGAGCCAGCTGACCACTCAGTTTCTGCTGGAGACCTTCCTGATGTGTACCATGGCCTTTGTGATAGGAATGGTGCTGGCCGAATTCTCTATGCCTCTGTTTGGTACGCTCACCGAGAAACAATTCCAGCTCAGTCTGTTTGATGATCCCTTTCTTATTCTTTCCTCCTTTTCCATCGTGCTGCTGACTGCCTTTTTCTCAGGCTTCTATCCGGCTTTTGTGGTTTCGCGTTTCAATGTGGTGAAGTGCCTGAAGGGCAGTGCAACGCTGAGGGGCAAGAAGTATATCACCCGGGGGCTGGTGGTGGTGCAGTTTGCCATTGCCACTGTGCTCATCATCGGTGCGATAGCCATGAGAGGTCAGATCAGCCATATGGTAAACAAAGACCTGGGCTATGATGATGAATACCTCTATCAGGTTTTGGCAGAGGACTTTAATGAAGACAAAGGCATCTTAGAGTTGTTTAAGGCCGAATTAGCGGCCAACCCCAATATTGTCGCGGTAGGAGGTTCTACTGGTTATAGCAGTGCCAGCTCCCTGAGAAAAGAAAACGGAGAAGAGTTTTTTGCCAATGTCAGCTATGCCGATCAGGACTATTTGGATATAAAGGGAATTGAGCTGTTACAGGGACGGTTCCTGTCCAGTGAAAGAGACCTTACCATCGAAGGGGAGGACACGCTCAGGAATGTGTTGGTCAATGAAGCTTTTGTAGCAGAGCAGGGCTGGGATGATGCCCTGTCACAGAAGGTGGAAGGATACAGGGTGGTAGGCGTTTTGAAGGATTATAACTTCAATAGCGCCAGATCACATATTGCTCCCCTCATGATGCATAACTTCAGGACGGATGCCTCTCATGCCAACCATATTTTCGTAAAATTCAATCCCGAGTACCTTCCTCAGATCAAGCAGACGCTGGAAGCTACCTGGAGAAAATTTGTTCCTTATCATCCTTTTGACGGAGCCCTCTTATCCGATGTGAACGCAAGCCTCTATGAAGATGAGGTACGCTGGAATAAGATCATTTCCGCTGCTTCTACACTGGCTATACTTATTTCCTGCATGGGACTATTGGGGCTGGCACATCTGGCCACTCAGCAGCGAATCAAAGAGATAGGAGTAAGGAAGGTACTGGGAGCCAGCCTGGGTCAGATTTTACTTCTGCTGAACTCAAGCTTTGTAAAGCTGATTTTGATCTCTATCATACTGGCTGTACCGGTAGCTTACCTGGCCGTTAATCGATGGCTGGATAACTTCGCATCCCAGATTGATATGTCCTTGTGGCTCTTTTTGCTACCCGGTCTCATCACCCTGGTGATTTCATTTCTCACGGTCACAGCACAATCACTCAAACACGCCAATGCCAACCCGGTCAACGCACTCAGATACGAATAAAACAACCTTATCATGCTCAAAAACTATCTAAAAATCGGTCTTCGCAATTTGTTAAAGCAAAAGGGCTATTCCTTTATCAACATATCAGGTCTGGCTGTTGGCATTGCCTGCTGTTTGCTCATTTTCCTCTATGTAAAGGATGAGGTGACCTATGACAGCTACCATGGTAATAAAGACAGGATTTTCCACCTGATTTCTTCCTTTGATTTTTCAGGCACCAGTATGAGTGCAGGTTCCAGCAACTTTACAGAAGCCAAAGCTTACACGGAGGAAATTCCGGAGATAGAGTCTTTTGTAAGGATGGAAAATGATGCAGGAATTGTACGGCTCGGAGATGAGTATTTACAACAGCAAAACATCATTTATACAGACCCCAGCCTTTTCGAAATCTTTGATCTGGATCTGCTGGCCGGAAATTTTGACGGGGTGCTCACCGATCTGAATGAGATGGTGATTACACAGGAAATAGCCCTGAAGTATTTTGGCAAAACAGATGTGGTGGGTGAAAGCCTTACCATGAATGTCCAGGATAACTTTGAAGACTTTCTCATCAAGGCTGTAGTCGCAAATCATCCCAGTAATTCCTCTTTCAGCTTTAAGATCATGTTGCCCTGGGCATTGCGCAAAACCCAGGTGAGCGATCGCAGGTACAGTTCCTGGTCCAATATTTCGATTAACTCCATGATCCTGCTCTCAGAGGGCGCTGACATAGCCCGGGTAGAGGAAAAAATGAAGGAGGTGCGCCTGAGAAGAAATCCGGATGAAAGCAGTTTTGCCAGGCAAATCGTGAATACACTGCAGCCCCTCACAGACATGCACCTCGACAGCTCTATCAGTGGAAGCAATGATGGCTTGTCTGCGGTAAGTGAAGCCCGGTATTCTTACATTCTGTCGGGTATTGCGCTGATCATACTGGTGGTGGCCTGCATCAATTTCACCAATCTTTCTGTGGCCAGGTCATTTCCCAGGGCACGGGAGATAGGGGTGCGCAAAGTGCTGGGTGCCAGAAAGAAGCAAATTGCCCTGCAGTTTCTCAATGAGGCTTTTGTGATGTGTATGATTGCCTTTGTCTTGGGCTTATTATTGTCTGAGCTGGCCCTGCCGATATTTGAGGAGCTTACTCAAAAGAAATTTACCAATACGGTCATAGAAGATCCGTCACTCGTAGCAGCATCTTTTATACTGGTATTATTTGTGGCCCTTTTCAGCGGCTTTTACCCTTCATTTATTCTGGCCAGATTCAATGTGGTGAAATCACTGAAGGGACGTATCCGGCTCAACACCAGGAGTACGGTTTCTAAAGTACTGGTGATTGTTCAGTTTTCTATTGCAGCCGTCCTGATGATTGGTACCATTGCCATGAATCGCCAGATCGACTACATGATCAATATGGACCTGGGCTATGACGATGAAAACCTGGTACGGATCTCCACTCGGAATGCCGGACGAGCCAACCTGGTGACCCTGTTTAAATCGGCCCTGGCCGACAACCCGAATGTTTTGGGAGTGGCCGGTTCGGATGGTTATGACAGCGGAACCGGGGCAGCGCATGGAGAGGTCGAATTCATTTCAATCTACAGCACCATTGACGATCAGTATCTCGATATGATCGATGCGCAGCTACTCCAGGGACGCAACCTGAAAAAAGGAGACGACCGCTACCTGAGGCCCAACGAAAATGGTGGTACCGATACACTTTGGAATATTCTGGTGAATGAAACCTATGTGAAACGCATGGCCTGGGAAGAGCCGCTCAATAAGATATCTGACAATCAGTACAGAGTGGTAGGTGTGATAAAAGACTTCCATTACGGGGCCGCTAAAAATGAAATAGAGCCTGTGATGTGGATTTCTGCCAATGAGCGTGAGGTGGGCAACCTCAATTCCATTTATGTGAAGTTTGCACCTGCCTACCTGCCGCAAATCAAAACATTACTGGCAGATACCTGGAGCACCTATGTACCGGACAGACCCTTTGAACTCACTTTTATTGAAGAGCAGAACATCGCGAGTTACGATGAGGAGGCCCGCTGGAGAAAAATCATTACATCCGCTTCCGTACTCGCAATCATCATTTCCTGCCTGGGACTTTTCGGACTGGCACACCTGACGACCCAGCAGCGCATTAAAGAAATCGGTATACGCAAGGTACTCGGAGCCCGTGTTTCCGGTATCGTGGTCTTGCTTAATTCCAACTTTGCCAGACTTGTACTGATATCAATTCTCCTGGCTACCCCCGTAGCCTGGTACGCCCTGAAGGAATGGCTGCAGAGTTTTGCCAACCGAATGGAACTTTCCGTTCCTTTATTCCTTGTTCCCGGGCTTATTACTCTGGGCATTGCCGTATTGACGGTCAGCTTGCAGTCTCTCAAAACAGCCAAATCTAACCCTGTAGATGCATTGAGATACGAATAAATTTTTAGTCATGGTCAAAAACTACATCAAAGTCGCACTTAGAAATTTCGTTAAACACAAGGGGTATACCTTCATCAATGTCACGGGTCTGGCAATGGGTATTGCCTGCTGCCTGCTCATCTTTCTCTATGTCAAAGATGAGTTCACCTACGATCAGTATCACAGTAAGGAAGACCGCATCTTCCGCATTTATTCTGAAATAAGCTTTTCAGGCCGAAGTTCGGTGATCGGAGGCACGACAAGGCCCGAAGCCATGGCCTACCTGGAAGATATCCCGCAGATAGAACAGGTAGTGAGGTTTGATGAAGGTGCCGCTGCCGTTCAGAAAGGAGATGATTTCATCCAGCAGGAAGGGCTGATCTATACAGACCAGGCTGTCTTCGATGTTTTCGATTTCAGATTCCTCAACGGAGGGGCTGATGGAGCCTTGACCGATCTGAATTCGGTAGTGCTGACCGAGGCAACCGCACGCAAGTATTTTGACCGCATTGATGTGGCAGGAGAGGCGCTGCGCATCAACCTTTCTGACGGACCCGAGACTTTTTATGTCACCGGAGTCATTGAGAACCACCCCAGCAACAGCTCTTTCAATTTTCAGATGCTTATGCCTCTCTTTCGCAAAGAGAAGAGACTGAGCAGCTATACGCTCAATTCCTGGAATAATGTGGGGATCAACTCTTATGTATTATTGAAGCATGCGGGCGATCAGGCTTTGGTAACAGACCTGATGAAACAGGTAAGAGATACCCGTAACCCAAAGGTCGAGGGACAATTCAATCTGGATATTGTTAATCGACTGCAGCCATTGGCGGATGTACATCTGAATACCCGTGTCTCTGGAGGCATGGCCATCATGGAGTCGGTAGCACCACTGTATTCCTATATCCTTTCAGCCATTGCCCTGGTAATACTGGTAGTGGCTTGTATTAACTTCACTAATCTGTCGCTGGCGCGTTCTCTGCCGAGGGTAAAAGAAATCGGGGTAAGAAAAGTATTAGGTGCTCAAAAGAAGCAGCTGGCCTTTCAGTTTCTCAGTGAAGCCACCATCCTGTGCCTGGCAGCTTTTGTCATCGGGTTGGTGCTGGCGGAAATGGTACTGCCGGTATTCGGAGACCTGACGGGGAAAACCTTTTATCAGGGAGTAGCCAGCGATCCATTGCTCTTGTTCCTGTGTCTGCTCCTGGTGCTGCTTACTGCCTTTCTTTCCGGTTTTTACCCGTCCTTTGTGGTGTCAAGGCTCAATACCATCAGCTCATTGAAGGGGAAAGCCAATATTGGCAGGAATGCTGTGGTGGCTAAGGTATTGCTCGTGGTACAGTTTGCGATAGCCGCAGTACTGATTGTAGGAACACTCACCATGAACCGGCAGATCAGCTTTATGATCAACAAGGACCTGGGCTATGATGACCAAAGCCTCGTGCGCATCGATTCCTATCATTCCGGAGTGAAAAACATATCCCGGATTTTTAAGAATGACTTGGCGCAAAACCCGAACATCGTCTCAGTAGCTGCTGCAGATGATTACAATACCTTTGTAGGAGCCACTTTTGGTGAAGGTGTGGTGCCTACCGTCTTTAACGAAATTGACAATGACTATCTCAGTACCATTGGTGCCGAGCTGGTAGCCGGACGTTTCCTGAAAGGGAAGGGGGACCATTATATCAGCGGGACAGACACCCTGACCAACATACTGGTTAACGAAGCCTATGTCAGGAGTTCAGGAGAGGAAGATCTTATTCATAAGGTGGTCGACAGTTACAGGGTAGTAGGCGTAGTGAAAGATTTTCATTTCTCTTCTGTGGAAACGGAAATCATGCCTTTGATGATGATCATCAATGATGAGACCGGGTCGGCCAGATTTCAGAGCATCTATGTGAAATGTGCCGATGCTTATTTGCCTCAACTGCAGGCTGAACTCGCTGCTCTCTGGCAGACGCATGCACCTTATCAGCCATTTAAAAGTGAGATAGTAAAAGATGCGAATGCCAGGCGCTATGCCGATACCAGCCGCTGGAAGCAAATCATTACGTATGCCTCAGCGCTGGCCATACTTATTTCAGTGATGGGGCTGTTTGGTCTGGCGCATCTGGCTACTCAACAGCGTACGAAAGAAATTGGTATCAGAAAGGTTTTGGGTGCTTCACTTTCCCAGATCGTAATGCTGCTCAACACCAGCTTTTCCAGGTTGGTACTGATCTCTGTTGTCATTTCCATTCCCCTGGCTTATTATGGCATAGAGCAATGGCTGCAGAACTTTGCTTACACCATTAACATTACCTGGACGCTGTTCCTCATTCCGGGGCTTATCACCCTGGCCATAGCACTTACTACTGTGAGCCTTCAGTCTCTCAAGCATGCTACGGCCAACCCTGTTAACTCACTCAGATACGAATAAACCCAATCTGCTATGTTGAAGAACCATATACAAACCGCCATTCGTAATCTGACCAAGAGAAGATTTGTATCTCTGATCAATCTTACCGGATTGTCCATCAGCCTTACCCTGTTTATCATCATTGGTTTGTATATCAGTTTTGAAACCAGCTACGATGAGTTTCACAAGAAAAGTGATCATACCTATCTGTTGACCAAAGAGGTCAATACAGCCACAAATCAGGACGTTTACGGGCTGGTCAACTATCTGGAAGGGAAACTTCTGGCAGAGGACAACCCTCAGGTCAACCAGGTGGTACGCTTCTACAAATCTGACAATTCTCTCAGCAGATATGGCGATGACATTTACCAGGAAGATGACTTCTTTTTTGTGGACAAGAACATTTTTGAGGTCTTTGATTTTGAGGTCATCCTGGGTTCGGCAGAGCAGGCTTTTAAGGAGTCAGACAACGTTCTGATCACTGAAGAAACAGCCCTCCGTTACTTTGGCAGACTGGATGCGCTGGGAGAGGTGATCAGTGTTACAGAGCAATACTGGAATGTTACCAATGACTTTAAGGTAGCGGGCATCGTGAAGAACCCTCCGGCCAACTCACACATTCAGTTCGATTTCCTGGCCTCGTTTGATGCTTTTGATGCCATTACAGAGTACAGTCCTGCTCAAAGTGATCCCGTCTGGTTGTGGGGCTGGAATGCCTTTATGGCCTATGTGGAGCTGAATCCCGATGTTGACCCAGGCACTTTTCAGCCGGCTTTAGACGGGTTGATCCAAAAATACTACAGAGATCGCGATAAGGAGATTTACAGTCTTTCCCTCACACCACTCGAAGAGGTATACATGAATGCCGGGGTCAGAAATGGCTTCAGTATATCAGGCAATCCCAGAAGTGTTCGTGTACTTTCCGGGGTGGCTTTGTTTATTCTGATCATTGCCTGTATCAACTTTATCAATCTCACTACCGCGCGATCTTCCTTGTATGCCAAAGAGATCGGGGTGAAAAAGGTACTGGGAGCGAAGCGCATTCATCTCTTTTTTCAGCTGCTCACCGAGTCTACCATGCTTACAATGTTTGCCATTGTGCTGGCCCTGGTGACCGTAGAAATCAGTCTGCCCCTTTTTGAAGGAGCCATGGGTAAGTCGGTAGAGGTAGATTTATGGTCGCTGCCCGTTTTGTTAAGACTCATAGGCATTGGCCTGTTCATAGGAGCACTTGCGGGCTTTTATCCGGCTGTTTCTCTCTCTGGTTTCAGAGCACTTACAGCACTCAAAGGCGAACGCCTGCAGGCAGAAGGACGCTTTTCTGTACGGAGAATACTGGTGGTCTTTCAATTCACCGTGTCCCTGGTACTGGTAATGGGCTCGATGGTTATCTATAAGCAGCTGGTTTTTGTTTCTGACAAGGACCTGGGCTTTCAGCACGATGAATTACTGTTTATGGAATTGCCCTCAGGCATCACCACAGCCGATACCAGTCGCTATGAGCGGATGCAGGAGCGAATCAGGCAGCTTGGTAATGTGCATGAGGTTACCTCCACAGAAGCCAGGCCCGGAGTCTTTGTCAGTGATGAGTTTGTACTGGCAAATGGTGCCGGTGAAGGTGATAAGGTGGTAGTGCCTACCATGTGGGTGGATGAGCACTTCTTCGAGACCTTTGATATCGAACTGACTGCGGGCGCTGTCACCTCCTATGAAGAAGGAGCTGCCATTCGCTATTATCTGAATCAAAGTGCCAAAGACATGTTTCAGTGGGATGATGCCCTGGGCAAGCCCATCGCAATAAGCTCTACCAGAGGTCCGCGAAGACAGGGCTTTGTGGCAGGAGAGGTACCCGATTTCAACTTTGAATCACTGTACAACCCTATCAAGCCCATGCTTATTGGTATCAAACCCAATCACCTGGCTTCCGGCAGATGGCATCTCTTTGTCAGAGCCAACACCACAGAATATAGCGCCTTAATCGACCAGCTGAATGTAATCTGGTCTGAGACCTACCCGGACCGTCCTTTTAATATTTCCTTTTTAGATCAGGCAATTGAAAGACAATATCAGTCGCAAAGCAATCTGCTGAAAATCCTGCCATTCCTCACCGGTTTTGCCGTTTTTATCGCTTGCCTGGGCCTGTTCGGGCTGGCATCCTTTGTAGTGGAGAGACGCACCAAAGAGGTGGGAATCCGCAAGGTGCTCGGGGCTTCGGTAAGGCAGGTAGTGGTGCTCATTTCGAGCGATTTTATGAAGCTGCTGCTGATCGCAAACCTGATCGCCTGGCCGGCTGCCTTTCTGTACCTTAAAGACTGGTTAAGTAATTTTAATTATCATATCCCATTAAGTCCGGGCTTCTTCCTGGGAGCCGGCCTGCTGGTGATGTTGATAGCCTTTGTCACTGTGGGACTCAAGGTGGTCAAAGGAGCCAGATCCAATCCGGTAGATTCTCTCAGATACGAATAAAGATTTAAAAACAACTGTACCATGCTCAAACGAAATCTCAAAATCTCGCTTCGCAAGCTCCTCAGACGGAAGGAGTTTACACTGATCAATGTCTTCGGACTGATGGTGGGGCTGACCACAAGTCTCTTCATTTTTCTATGGGTCAACGATGAATTGTCTTATGACCGCTTCCATAACAGAACGGATGATGTGTTCGGGGTATGGGCGCATTTAGACTACTCCAATGGCGGTACCGGTACAGGCACCTATCTCAATGCCCTGGTCAAAGAAGTGCTGGATGATGAGTACCCGGGTTTCGATAAGGTAACAAGGGTCAATTATAATCCGGAAAACCAGCTCTCTTATAATGACAGAACCTTTAAGGGGAATGGCATCTACGCAGATGAGGAGTTTTTACAGATTTTCAATTTCCCGGTTATCTATGGCCAGCTGGAAGAAAACAGCCTGGAAACAGAGAAAGACATTATTCTCACAGAAGATATGGCCACCCGGCTTTTTGGTACGGCCGATGTGGTGGGCGAACTGGTAAAACTGGATAATGAAAAGGACGTGGTGGTCAGAGCTGTGGTACAGACGCCTCCGGCCAATACCAAATTTCAGTTTGATTACCTTTTATCAATCGAGCACTGGATCAGTACCCGTGGATGGACCAAAGGCTGGGGCAATGGAGCCATGGAAACCTATACGCGCATTGATGAGAATGCCGATGCGGCTCGTCTCAGTACCAGTATAGCAGACCTGGTGAGCAAGAAATCAAACTTCGATAACCGAACGCTTTTCCTCAAACCTGTCGGAGATATGTATCTCTATGACAAGTATGAGGAGAAGAAGCTTGTGGGCGGACGCATAGAGTACGTACGTCTCTTCTCCATAATCGCCATTTTCATCATCGTGATTGCCTGCATCAATTTCATTAATCTCTCTATTGCTGAGTCTTTCAAACGAGCCAAGGAGGTAGGGGTGCGAAAAGTGGTAGGTGCCAGTAAATGGGCCTTGCTCTACCAGTTTTTGGTGGAATCAGCCTTGATAGTTGCGGGTGCTTTTGTGCTGGCTGTTATTGCCATAGAATCCCTCTTACCGGCTTTCAATAATGTCACCAACAAGGCCATTGATTTTGACCTGTTTCAAACGGATATGATCCTGGGTTTTCTGGGGCTGGTGTTAACTACTGTAGTGATATCCGGTCTCTATCCTGCCATTGTACTTTCGCGCTTCAAAACCATCCAGGCACTGAAAGGCAAGCTCGAGAAGAAAGGCTCCGGAGGAATGGGCGTCTTTATTCGAAAGGGATTGGTCATCTTCCAGTTTGTCATAGCCGGGTTTCTCATTTTTGCCATGGTGGTAATCGACCAGCAGGTCAACTATATTTTTGATAATGAGCGAAGTATTGACAGAGAAGGGGTGATCGTATTGCAGAATGATGAAAGCCTCATTGATCGCTACGAAGAATTCCGGGCCGAACTCTTAAAGGACCCGAGCATTGCCGGAGTTTCCAGTATAGGAGAATTGCCCATCAATGTCTCTTCCAGCAGCGGAGATCCTGACTGGGATGGTAAAGACCCAACACGGGATGTGAGCAGCTTCAAACTGCTGTTTACAGAACAGGATTTTATACCCACAATGAACCTGGAACTGGCACAGGGCAGAAACTTCTCCAGGGAGTTGAAAAGTGATACGGCCAGTGTGATTTTAAATGAAGCCGCTATCAGAGGAATGCACCTGGAAGACCCGCTTGGCAAGCGATTCAGTATGTGGGGTATCAATGCCAAAATCATCGGAGTTGTCAAAGATTTTCATCTCAACTCAGTCTATCAGGAGATTGATCCGCTGGTGATTCTCAACTGGGCAGAAAATACAAGCAATGTGATGGTGAAGACAGCCCCGGGACAGACCGCCAGAGCCATTGATGCACTGGAAGAGGCTTATCAGAGTTTTATGCCTGGTTATGTCTTTGAATACGAGTTTATGGAACAATCGCATCGCAACATGTATCAGAACGAATTAATGATCAAGGATCTGGCGCGTGTTTTCGGACTGATTGCTGTATTTATTTCCTGTCTGGGACTCTTCGGGCTCACTTCAATCAATGCCGAAAGAAGCATAAAAGAAATAGGGATCAGAAAGGTACTGGGCGCTTCGGTGACCAACATACTCATCCGCTTTTCCCGACAGTCACTGGCCTTGCCGGTTGTAGCCTCACTGCTTATGGTACCACTGGCATTTTACTTTATGAATACCTGGCTCAACAACTTTGAGTATCATATCGATATCCAGAGCTGGATGCTCGTAATCGTAGTGGCTTTATCCCTCGCTATAGCCTGGCTCACAGTGAGTTTTATCGCCTGGCGTGCTGCTAGAACCAATCCTGTAAACTCTCTGAGAAATGAATAGGCTCAACCTCAAAACTGCGCTCAGAAATCTGAGGAAAAAGCAGCTCTTCTCCTTTGTGAATATCGGAGGGCTCACCTTTGGTATGCTCTGTGCCCTGTTTATCGGTACTTATGTAATGCACGAGCTGAGCTATGATAAGTTCTACCCCGATTATGAGCGCATTTATCGTGTCAATGTCAACCGGGACAAGGGAGGCTTGCAGGAGAAAGGCGTTATCGGACCAACCGGACTGAAAACTTATCTCGATGAAAATGTCGGCCAAATAGAAACCGCTGTAAGGCTTCAGCGCGCTGCTTCCGGCATTTTTGAAAAGGGAGAGGAGGTTTTCAAGGAGACCGGAGGCTTTTATGCCGATGTGGATTTCTTCAGTCTGTTTGGCATAGAGCTACTGGAAGGGAATGCCGGCAATGCTTTGAGCAGACCCGAAGCCATTACACTATCACAAAGCCTGAAAGAAAAATACTTTGGAGACGCTCCTGCACTGGGCGAATCTCTGACGATTGTAAGAGCCTATAACGGAACCCCAATGACTTTTCAGGTGCAGGGGGTATATGCTGACTTTCCCGGTAACTCACATTTATCACCAGATTACCTCCTGTCTTTCGAAAAACTGAGACTCATACAAAAGAGGCCGGTAGATGCCGAATGGACCAATTTTAACGCTTTCACTTTTGTGAAGCTCCATAAGGAGGCCAGGGTGGAAGTTGTCAATGAATTGATCAAAGATGCAGTTGTTGAGAGCAGCACCCAATATGATATGACAGGCAATGTCCTGGAACTGCAGCCGGTATCAGAAGTCCACCTGCAGGATTTTGTGGCTTTTGGTGATATGCCCGGCCAGGTCAAAAAGTCATCCATCTATATCCTGTCGGGTATCGGTATGCTCATTCTGGCATTGGTTTGTATTAACTTTTTCAATCTTTCTACTGCCCGGTCTCTGGAGAGGGCTAAGGAAGTTGGTGTGAGAAAATCTGTGGGTGCCAGCAGAAGAAATCTTATTGGCCTTTACCTGACAGAAACCGGTATACAGGTAATTATCAGTCTGTTACTGGCACTTATTCTCTTCGAGGTGTCCGGAGATTACTTTGGCGGATTACTGGGGACTCAGCTCAGCATGGGAGAAATGGTGACAACCCTGGGGCTTGCCAACTTTCTGGCATTCACCCTGGCGCTGGTAGTTGTTTTGATTGTAGGAGCGGGCTTTTATCCGGCATTCATTATCTCTGGTTTCAGGCCTGTGGAATCGCTCAAGGGAAAGATAAAGCTGAACTCTGCGAAATTCAGCCTGGGTAAATCTTTACTGGTGATTCAGTTTGTGATCACACTTACCATTGGTGTGGTAGCCTCTATCATTTATACGCAGGTGATGTATATGGAGAATACAGACCCGGGTTACAATCGGCAGAGTGTTATCTCAGTTCAGTTGTTTGGTTCTGAAAAGCTCAGGGCATTTGGAGAAAAGCTCGCGTCCAGCCCCATGATAAGTTCAGTCACTTACCTGGACGACCATCTTCAGAAAATCTTTAATTCAAGCACTGACTATGCCTGGGAGGGTAAGCCTGAAGATCAGCAGGTCCGTGTCTATCGACTTAGTGTCGACAACAACTTCCTGGAGTCAATGGGCATAAAGCTCTTGCAGGGAAGGGGCTTTGATGCCAACCTGAGCAGCGATGATAACTCGGTCATTTTGAATGAAAATGCTGCCAGGCTTATGGGGATAAGCTCACTTGATGATTTCCCCACGATTAAGAAGGGTAAGGACGAAACGTTGAACGTTATTGGCATTGTGGCCAATTTTAAGGCCGGAGATTTTCGCGAGAATGATAAACCGGTTTTGCTCTACCGTAACTCCGGGCGCTTTTATCAGGCCTATATCCGCCTGAATGCTCAAAACATACCGGCTGCCCTGGAAAGTGTGGAGACTCAGTGGAAGAGTGACAACCCCGGGGTGCCTTTTGAATACCGCTTTCTGGATGATCAGTATGAGCGCCTGCTGGCCAAGGATCGTCAAACAAGCTCAGTGCTTCTGTTCTTTACAGGCCTGAGTATCCTCATTTCTTTCATTGGTTTGTTTGGGATGATTCGCCTGAGAGTACAAAACAGACTCAAAGAGCTGGGTATTCGCAAGATATTGGGAGCCAGTATCAGACAGGTGATCGGTGCGGTTTCCAAAGAATTTGTGTTCTATCTCACACTGGCCGTATTGATAGGCATTCCACTGGCCATCTATACCGGTAACATCTGGCTGGCCGAATTTACTGAACGTATCACCGTCACCGCCATGCTGCCATTGACGGTGGTCCTCCTGATGACAGGTATCGGAGTGATCACCCTGCTTTTTTCTACCGTACCCCTTACCCGACTCAACCTGGTCGAAACCCTAAAAGAAGACTGAGATGTTCAGAAACTACATGATCACTGTGCTGCGCGGAATCCAGCGAAATAAAATGTTCACGGTCATTAACCTGGCCGGCTTGTCAGTGGCAATGGCCTGTTTTATTCTGGTGGGACTGTATGTCAACTATGAGCTCTCATATGACAGATTTCATGATAGAGTAGAGGACATCCACATGGTACAAATGACCTATAACAAGGAGATAGGAGGCTTTAACAACAGTTTTGTACCGGCTGTACTGGCTGAGGCTATTGAAAGCCAGATTCCTGCCGTGGAGCACGCTGCCGTCACGGGTACCGGAGCCGGTAACATGCTGGTAGAGGCGGCAAACGGTGAGTTTCTTCCGGAGAAGTACTATGCGGTGACCAATGATTTCTTTGAGGTTTTTACCTTTCCGCTCCTTTATGGCGATCCGTCAGCTGCACTTAGTGAGCCTGCATCGGTAGTGATTTCTTCTGAAACAGCTTTGAAATACTTCGAAACAGAGAATGCGATTGGCCAGGTGATCAATATTGACGGGATGGGCGCTTTTAAAGTCAGCGGAGTGCTGAAACCTTTTCCTAAAAACTCTCAGTTCCAGCCTCACTTTCTATTGTCCTTTATCGGGCTGAACGATCCGCAGAGAAGAAATTCCTGGACCTTAAACTCTTATTTCATCTATCTCAAAACGGTGCAGGGAGCTGATCTTGAGAGACTAAAAGCAGATATCTGGGATGTCTATGCGCCCAAGGTGCCTGAGGGAGGGGTTTATGCGGCTGCTGACCTGGAAACATTTACCGACACCTATTGGTCGGGTTCTTTCGGCTCTACGCTCAATAACCGCGACCGAGGCCTGGGTGCTGATAAAAGTGTGATCTATGTCTGCTCCGGGCTGGCTATACTGCTGCTCTTCATTGCCCTGGCCAACTACGTAAATATGGCAACAGCCAAGGCGGTAGAACGCGCCAAAGAAGTGGGGATCAGGAAGGTAAATGGCGCCACTCAGACACAGCTAAGAGCTCAGTTTCTGGGAGAAACGATATTGTTCGCCATGTTAAGTCTGGTGATTTCCCTGATTGTGGTAGAGCTCATGTTGCCCTCTGTTTCGCAGGTGCTGGGTATTCCGCTAAAGGTTGATTACACCAATCTCAACTGGCTCCTGGTGCTTTTGGGTTATGCAGCTCTCTGTGGTCTGCTGGCAGGCATTTATCCTGCCATGTTCCTTTCCCGTTTTAATCCGGTAAAAGCTATCAAAGGAGAAGTCAATGCTACGAACAGGCGCTTTTCGGCAAAAGGAGTGTTGTTGTTTCTGCAGTTTACCATTTCGGGCACACTGGTGGCGATCTTACTGATGGCCAATGCTCAGATCAGACACTACCTGGATTTCGACCTGGGCTTCGATCAGGAGCAGGTAATTTCCATTCATGCACCGCAATCGCTGAGGGAGGATGGTCCGCTTATCATGAATCAGATTAAGGGCCTGAGCGGGGTGTCAATTGCCACCAAAGGACCTATGCCATTTGGTGGAGATGGCTCAGCCCCGATAGTCTATGAGGATAAAAAACTGAGAAGTGTGTCCAAGGCGCATGTGGATGCCGCATTTTTACCACTCTTCGATATTGATGTGATCGCAGGCCGGAATTTTGATGACGACAGGCTGGAAGATTTTGGCAAGACCATCATGATCAACGAAGCACTGGCCAAAGCCCTGGCATTGGAAAATCCGGTAGGAGAGATGGTAAGCATGGCCGATACGCCTGTTCGTATTATCGGAGTCTTCAAAAACTTCTATATCAACGGAGCCTTGTCCACGGAAAGGCCTCTTTTCCTGTACCCCACCAAACACCGGTTTTCCAGGGTGTTGATCAAACTGAAGCCGGGAAACCCTACCGAGACCCTGGCGGCCTTACAGGAAATATGGCAGCCCTATCTCGGCAGAAATTCCTTCAGATATGACTTTCTGGATGAGGCCTATGCCAACAGACTTGACAAAATTCAGCGAATCACACTGATTGTTAACGGCATTACCATTGCCATTGTAACCATTTCTCTTTTCGGTCTCTTTTCGCTCGTAGCCTTCCACATTTCCAGAAAGCTCAAGGACATAGGCATCAGAAAAGTACTGGGAGCATCCGCTACCCATATCCTGGTGATATTGGGCAGACCGTACATGGCCATCCTCTTACTGTCAGCTACTGTGGCCTTGCCGCTGGCCTATTATTTTATGAAGGAGGCACTGAGTAAGTACCCTCATCAAATCGATCTGGGCCCGGCTTACGGTACCGCAGCTTTTCTGGTAATTCTGGCTTTGGCAACCCTGGTGATTCTCAGCAGAGCACTGGCCGCTATCCGAACCAATCCGGTGGACATACTACGAAATGAGTAAGTCGTAGCCAGGTGATGTTGCCGTCCGCTCACGGACGATAAAGCCCATGCACGATCAGCCGGTGTATTTTGGTTGAGTTGTAAGGTGTTGTTTTTCAGGTGCTTGTGTTCTGGCATAAGGCTTGGTAAGGTCTCTGTGAAAACATACGGCTATGCTCAGGAATTATATCAAGGTTGCACTCCGGAATATCAGAAAAAACAAACTCTATGCTTTTCTCAATATGATGGGACTCAGCATAGGGCTTGCCTCGTTTTTTATCATCTACCTGTTCCTGCAGAATGAGAATGCTTATGACCGGTTTCATCCCAAAGCAGATCGCATCTATCGCGTTTTAGAAGAGATAACCACTGATACAGGAGTTGAAGTCCACGGAGAAACCACCTCAGCCCTGGCTCCGGTGGCAACGGAAGAAATTCCTGAGATAGAGGCCTTTAGCCGGATAAGCCTGTGGCCAAAGGGGATTAAGATTGAGGATGCAGTAGACTCTGTACTGTTTTTAGAGACCCTGGCCGTAGATGCGGGACTGCTTGATTTCTTTGGCCTGAATTTCCTGTCAGGTGATCCGGAAACGGCTCTGGATTCACCAGATGCTTTGCTGCTCAATGAAACAAGGGCGCGTCAGCTCTTTGGTTCAGTGGATGCTTTGGGGCAGACTTTAATGGTAGAAGGAATACCTCTGATTGTATCCGGAGTATTTAAGGATTTACCCTCCGCCAATTCGCTGAAAGCTGAGCTGATTGTTCATCTGCCCACCATAAATCCATGGCGCAAAGACCAGTTGACTGCCTGGAATGCCAATTACGGTGATCAGACCTACTTTCTGCTGACGGAAGGAGCTAATGTTGAAATCATTGAAGACAAGCTGAATAAGCTATATTCCTCAAACCTGGGCTTAGAGGACAGAAATTTGCAGTTGCAACCTCTTGTTGACGTACACTTTTCGGTTGAAATAAAAGACGCCATTAAAGAAAAGTCAGATAGTGACTATATCCTCGTCTTTACACTGGTAGCAGGCTTCATCCTGATCTGCTCGGTGTTCAATTACATCAGCCTGGCTCTTTCGCAATCTGTGGAACGCGTAAAAGAAATCGGTATCAGAAAGGTGGTAGGTGCGGCCCGTAAGCAACTGTTATGGCAGTTTGTAACAGAGTCGGTGGTTCATGTGCTGGCAGGTTATATCATGGCACTGATCATTGTTGAATTGCTTACCCCTGAATTAGAAGTACTTATAGAAAGAAAACTCAGCTTTGATCTTTGGTTGCACCCGGCACTCATTTTACAGGGTCTGGGCTTTTCCATAGCGGTTGCCTTATTATCTGCTGTTTATCCGGCTCTGTTTGTTACCAAACTTAAGGTTATCTCCATATTGAGAAGAAGCGTCAGTGGGTTGTCTACCCATCGTATGTTAAATGCCATCAGTGTTTTTCAGTTGGTAGTGTTCATCGTATTGATTTCGGCAGCTTTTACAGCAAATCGCCAGTTACTGTTTTTACAAAATGAGAACCTGGGGTTTGATAAGGAAGAGGTGATGGTCATAGGTCTGTACACACCGGAGGCCATCAATAAGCAAGAAGCCCTGAAAAACGAGTTACTCCGGATTAATACAGTGTCCAGTGTGTCGCATACACGTTCTATACCCAGCCGGGTTATGGGCTTCAATGTTTTCGCTGACTATGGTTTCCGGTTTTATAACTTCCATGTAGACGAAGACTATTTTAAGACCATGGGAATGACCATTGTAGAAGGGCGTGGCTTTTTACCTGAAGATGCCAATACTACCGACCTGGTGATTGTAAATGAGACGGCTGCCAGAAAGCTGAACTTTGAAGGTGGAGCAGTTGGCAAGACTGTAAAGACAGGTAACAAAGAGTTAAGGATTATCGGTGTGGTCAAAGACTTCCATTTTGGTACTAAAAAGGAACCTATTGAAGCTACACTTTTCAATCCTATCGACAACGACTGGGGTTTGCTGGCAGTAAAGTTTGAGGGCAGTGATTTTAAAAGAACAGTAGCTGATGTAAAAGCTACCTATGATGAGGTAACAGGAGGAGAGAAGCTGAGCCTCTCATTTCTTGAGGATGCGATTAATGCGCAGTACAAGCAAGAGAATATCATGATCAAGGTGATCAACAGTTTCACGGCTATGGCTGCGATAGTTGCTTTTATCGGACTTTTCGGTATCTCTGGTTATGCCGTAAAAAGAAGACTCAAAGAGATGGGAATCAGAAAAATACTGGGGGCCAACTTCGTGTCCATTCAGAAATCCCTTAACAGCGCTAACCTTGTAAAAATGGGAGTGGCTATCGCCATTGCCCTGCCTCTGATTGTATACTGGATGAACTCCTGGCTGCAGTCATTTGCCTATCGCATAGACTTTCCTGTAGCCCTGGTCGTTTTCGCTTTTTTCCTGGCCGTGATGGTGGTTTTTATCACAGTTTCTATCCACAGTATCCGGGCTTACCTTATCAATCCGGTAGAGATTTTGAAAGACGAATAAACTCATAAGATTTTAGTACACGATAACCGTTATCTTAACTCAGCAAACAGCAAGCTATGTTCAAAAACTACCTCAAAGTAGCCTTCAGAAACATCCGTAAAAACAAGCTTTACGCTTTTCTGAACATCATTGGTTTAGGAGTGGGGTTGGCCTCTTTCTTCGTTATCTACCTCTTTCTGCAGAACGAACGGTCTTATGATACATTCCATCCAAAAGCCGATCGTATTTACAGAGTACTGGTAGAACAAACCGATGGCGGACAGCTACAGGTAGCAGCCGGTTTAAATGCCGCTATGGCTCCCGCTGCGGCTGAGCGTATTCCGGAGATTGAAGCCTACAGCCGCATAGAAGTCTACCCCAAGCAGGTTTTAATCCGAGGAATTAAAGACTCTCTGCAGGTATTCAGAAGTCTGGCTGTGGATAAAGGATTCATTAACTTCTTCCAACTCGATTTTGTCAGAGGGTCTGGGGAAACTTCCTTCCTCAAGCCTAATTCATTATTGGTTTCCAAGACCAAGGAAGATGCTTTTTTCGATGGTGATGCACTAAACAAGAGAGTTCAGGTAAATGGAAAAGAGTACCTGATCGAGGGAGTTTTTACAGATATCCCTCCCAACTCATCACTTAAAGCCGATATGATTGTTCCGTTTGAGACCTTGCATGCAGGTCGCTTGCAGGATTTAAACTGGAATACCAGCTATTTTGACCAGACATTTTTCCTGTTTTCTCCGGATGCAGACATCACGCAGATAGAGGACAAACTTAACCAGCTGGCAGAGGAGAACAAGGCGGCAGCTAACAGAAGCTATAAGCTTCAGTCCATTTACGATATACACTTTTCACTGGGGCTGAATGATTCCCTCGGAGAAAAGACAGACGAGCAGTATATCTACATTTTCACGATAGTAGCGATTTTTATACTGGCCTGTTCAGTCTTCAATTATGTAAGCCTGGCACTATCACAGTCCATTGAGCGAACCAAAGAAATTGGCGTGCGCAAGGTAATCGGGGCCGTAAAAGGGCAGCTCTACAAGCAGTTTATCAGCGAATCGGCACTATACGTGCTTATGGGCTTCGTCATTGCCCTGGTATTGGTAGAGGTAATGGTACCGCAGCTGGAGTCAATCCTGGGACGTACCCTTTCCTCTGATTTGTCTAATACGCCTGAACTGCTCATTCCGGGCTTTATTTTCTCTATAGTGGTGGCTGGTCTGGCGGCCTTATATCCGGCTTACGTCAGTGCCGCGCAAAAGGTGGTGAGCATCTTCAGAGGTGGTGGCCGCTTTAAATCACATAGTCTCATTAACGCAATCTCGGTTTTCCAGATAGGCGTATTTATGGTGCTGGTCAGTGTGGCTTTTACTGCCAATCGTCAGATGCACTTTATGCAGAATGAAAATCTGGGCTTTGATAAAGAGAACCAACTCGTCATCACCATGTTCTCACAGGGTGCCGCAGGAAAAGCTGAGGTTTTCAAAAACGACCTGGCTCAGATTCCCGAAGTTAAGTCGTCCAGCTTTACCTCTTCGGTTCCTTCCAGGGTGATGGGGTCCACAAGGTTTCGTGGCTACGATTTCTCCTTTGTCAACTTTGATGTAGACGCTGACTATCTCAATACGATGGGAATGCAGTTAAAGGAGGGGAGGAACTTCCAGCCAGAAGACAGTGATACTGCCAACCTGGTACTGATCAATGAGACGGCAGCAGCCAAACTCAATTTCGGTGAAACCGCCATTGGTAAAACCATCCATAACGGCCGGGTCGAAATGCGGGTGATCGGAGTGGTGAATGATTTCCACTGGATTTCAAAACGTGAGGAGATTGGGCCGACTCTCTTTAGAAAGCAAACCAGAAACAGAGGGATTTTGGTGGTCAAACTGGACACCGACAACCTGATGGATACAATGGATGAGATTGAAGCAAAGTACAGTGAGCTGACCGGAGGAGAGGTGATGAGTTCCTTTTTCCTGGATAATCAGATCAATTCACAGTACAGGCAGGAGAAGATCATGATCAAAATGATCAACACTTTCACGGTCATTGCCGCTGTAGTGGCCTTTATAGGCTTATTCGGTATTGCCGGCTACTCGGCACGCAGAAGACTCAAAGAAATGGGAATCCGTAAGGTATTGGGGGCCGGCTTTGTATCAGTACAACTGGCATTGAACAGATCAAACATCTGGAAACTGGTACTCGCAGCGATAATTGCCGCACCGCTTATTGTTTTGTGGATGGAAGACTGGCTCAATTCTTTTGCTTATCGCATTGCTTTACCGGCCGGTCTCATTGTAGCTGCCATTGGTGTGGCCTCAGTGGTCATTCTTATTACGGCCATGTTCCATAGTGTGAAGGCTTTTTTTATCAACCCTGTGGAAATTCTGAAGGATGAATAAGGTGGCTCTGAGTATTGAGTGTTGAATGTTGAATTATGAATGCTAAATTATGAATGATGAATGAATCTTAATTTCTAATTCAACATTCAACATTCAACATTCAACATTCCTCATTCCCTCTTAATAACATGGCCCGCTATTGCTTTGGAGCAAGCACCAGTACTATCTTATTGAAGTCGGCAGCTGAGTTGACCACTTTTTGATATTGCGGGTAGTGGCTCTTGTCCAAAGACAGTATTTCGTATTCTTCTTTTGCCGTAATGGTGAGTGTATTGCCTTCATAGGTATAGTCTGATTGAAAGTGCATCACCACTTTTTGATCCAGTTCTACGCTATTCTCTATTTGCAACTGCTCCAGACCCTGAACCACATAACCTTCCGGTACTTCCAGGGTGATTTGATGTTTGTATTGCTTAGTATCGAAGAGGATAATATCGGTTACCCGGTCTTTTTCCTCGTACATTTCTGCCTGTTTACCTATGACTTTCCCTATGGAAACCAGATAGTCATTTCCTGCCTTTTGCACCAGAGACTTTGCCGTCACCTTCATGTGCATGCGGAAATAGCTGTTTTTATCAGCAGATAAGGCAAGGTCATCGTTTTCCATCCGGAAATCCGTTATAGCCGCATCATCTATGTCTGACACAACAATGTCTTTCTGGAGATCTTCCAGCCTTTCCGGGCTGCTGGTTCCAAACAGGTGCCTGAACAGATAGGCCTGATGCCCCTGGTAGAATCTCTCCAGTTGTATATCCAGCGCATCTTTTGCCGAAGACAGTTTTACCACCGCATTGGTGCCCAGGTGATTGTCATCTGCAGAAGAAACATGGATGGTTCTGACTTCCTGTCCGACACGCCTCAGCCCTTTGGTAGAGTAGTCATAGCCTGTTCTGATAAAGAGTGCCGTATTGCCCTCATTTACATTGGGAGCGGGGCCGAAGCGCATATGGGCCAGTTTAGGAGAAATGTACTTGTCGTAGTCAGGGAAGTAGAAGAGGATGTCGCGCAGGTCCATGCTATGCGGGAAGTCCTCATCCACACTACCCAAAAAGCGGCTCGAAGTAAAGACAACATCAAACCTGACCCCCAGTTTTTCGAAAAGCCGTGTATAGACTCTGGCCATTCCCACGGCATTTCCCACCCTGTTTTTAAAGACAAACAGGGCATCGCTGTATTCATCTTTTCCCGATGCTTCTATGGTAAAGCTTTCTTTGATGCTCTTTTCTATCAGCATCAGCTTCTGGGCTTCTGTCTTGCCATCCAGTTTCAGGTTTTTAATAAACTTTCTCGCTGCGGCACTGCCCTTGTTCCCCTGCACCGTTTTAAACAGGTTTTTGGAAATACT
Organism: Roseivirga sp. UBA6061; assembly: GCA_002427745.1. GTDB lineage: Bacteria > Bacteroidota > Bacteroidia > Cytophagales > Cyclobacteriaceae > Roseivirga. The sequence goes on from DIYF01000018.1 coordinate 153,799, forward strand.
CTCCCAGTTAATCAGATCAACCCCGTTTGGCGTGGAGACAAGCTTGTAATCAACCCGCTGAAGCTTTGACTTGAAGGAGGAATACTGTTCTTCAGAAAGCCCCGGAATGTTCTGAACCTTGATCTTTTTATGATGTGAGGCAAAAGAACCAAAAGAGTCTGGAAAACCATTGTACGATTTGGTCGCAAAACTCAGCTGGTTGGGGGCTTTCAGCTCAAAGCTGGCATTGAGCACCGGAAACTCCTGCTGATAAACCTCCCGGCCAAAGCTTCTCACTGCCTGGCGCAGGGTGTAGATGTACTCTATTTCACCTCCGGTCTGTACACCTTCTACCGCGAAAATCATAAAGTCACCACTGCCGTTGGCATTCGACAACTCTTTGAGGTTTTCCTGGTCAAAAGACTGCACCTGATTGTCGGGAGAAATGGTTCTTACCTTCAGGTCCACCAGCGGCCCGCGACCGGCCGGTATATAGACCTTATTAAACTTCTCGATACCGGCATCATTGTTCACCTTAACGATCTTATGAACCGTATAATACTGGGTCTGCACGTAGGGAGTGACCTGGTAATCGATAAAACGGAAGTCTGCAATGATTACAGCTGGTTCCTGATTGTGAACAGGGTCAATCTCATGTATCTCAGGTTTTTCCAGCCACTTCAGCTTTTCATGAATAAGGCTCTGCCCATTGAGTGTCTGTAAGGAAAAAAGGAGCAGTATAGCGATAAATGATTTCTTCATTTCAGGACTTCTTTAAAACGATTTGTTCGTTATTCATTCTCACCAGCGATTGATAGAATTGCTGATAGGCTTCAAAGCTTTCTTTTTCCAGATAGAGAAAATCTGATACGATTTCTTTTTCGAGCCGTATGCTTTGACCTTCTACCTCATAGCTCATCTTATAGCGGGTATTATCATAGTCTACCTCTGTGCTCTCCGGCATAAAATCCACTTCATAGCCTTCAGGAATTTCCAGTGTGCAGGTAAATCTATAGGTGTGCTTATAATCCTGCTGTACCGGCTGGGTCCGCTTTTCAATATCATCAATCTGATACTCACTGATGGACGGGTCAAGGTTGAGGTTGATGTACAGCTTGTTACCGGCCATGATCAGATCGTTTTTGAAATGGGCATCGAAGCGCAACCTTACTTCTGTTTCTCCTTCTTCTTTTTGCTCATTAAAGTAGGCCGAGCTCTTTTTACCAAGCGCCAGATGATTTTGAACAAAGTTGGTCTTGTTGCGAAACTCATGCACCATTCTGTCGCGAAAATACTCTTCTCTCAGGTAGCCACGGAGTCGGGTTTCATTCGTCCCCTGTAGCATGCCGTTTGAAACTTTGAGGCTGACCTTATCCTCGCGTATATTCAGGTCACTGGCAGTTTCAGGCACCTTTACTATTTCGTATTCAGAGTCACTCAGTCGAATCAGCGCCTCTTTGCCCTGCAGTAACCGGGGGGAGGTACCCAGTGACAAATTGCTGTTGGTGGGGTCGAGAAAGGTAAAACCATTGTCACCATCTCTGATGGCGCAAATCATATGGTTATCTGCCACCGTAGTGGGCACATCGTAATAAGAGTAGGGCTTGCTGTTGGTACCTGCCCAGACGAGGTAGGCGGGTATATCGGCCATTTGCAGCATGGTGCGTAAAAGGTTGGCCATGTCTTTGCAGTCTCCGTATTTTCTGTTGAAAACATCGCCTGCCGAGCGGGGAATAAAACCTGCCATACCGTTTTCAAAAGCGATGTACTTAATGTTGGCCTGGGTCCAGCGGTAGATTTTTTTGATAAGCTCCTCCCGGCTTTGCGTATCTTTTTTAAGCTCGGCCACCTGCAGCTTCAGCGCTTCCAGATTGTCATCAGTTGGCATGCGATTAATAAGGCTGTTGTACCATTGAAATAGGTCATCGGTGTTTTTCGTGACCCGCGTTCTGGTATTGCCCGTTTTGTAAGAGGCTATTCGCAGTATAATGTGAGGGGCGAAGTACTGAAATGACGGGGCATCGCTGTCGTATTCACGGGCTTCCAGGTCGCTGAGCTGCCAGGTATACCTGATACTATTCTTAAGCGTGTCCCGGGTAAAGTTCAGGTCCAGTGTTTCAGTACCGAAAAGACTGTACTCTATTTCTACATCCGAAGGAAAGGAAACGGAGAAAGAGGATTTTTCAACGGGATGCCGGTCATCAAAGAAAAAAGAACCGATGATGTGCGGATCGGTGATAGATTTGGTATAGCTGAGCTCGCCTATGGCCTCAGGAGCAACTGCGGGAAAAATAAACTCCTGCTTTTTGTAGCCACCGTAGAAAATGCCCGGCATCACCATGTCCTGTGTTTCAAATACTTTGACAAAGTGCTTCTTGTACCTGCCCTTTTTGTCTAATACCCGGGTTTGCGCCTCGATTTTTAGCAGAGGGTTCAGGCTGGAATAATAGACTGACTCCGATGTGTGTCGATTGATGTTTTTCAGAAATTTTTTCGTCAGCTGGTTTTCTTCACTGATCACCAGGCGTTTCTGAACCAGGGAAATACTGATATCTCTTTTCTTTTCAAGGATAATTACCTCCTGAGCCTCAGCACTTATTGACAATACTGAGAAGGTCAGGCTGAACATAAACAGCAGATAATTCTTCATCGACCGATACTTTTTCAAAACACTGCGGGGTATCGTTTCAACACTCTTATTTGATACCGAATACCTGTAAAGGAGATTGACAGGTAAGACATGCTGAAAGTACAACTTTGAAGTAAGATTAAAAAGAAGCCTGTTGGTAAAATCAGGGGGATGCATGATGGGTCAGTTTTCTGATCAGTATGTTCAACCCCCTTTTTGACACTCGTCCCAGGTGAAAGTGCATTTGTAACGTCAGACAATATCTTGTCTGGAGAAACCTCATTTGTCTCAATCCATGCTTAAGAATCATATCCGTATTGCTTTCAGGAGCCTCAGAAACGATGGCCTCTTATCTGTTATTAACTTTTCCAGTCTTGCCATAGGCCTGGCCGCTGCCCTGATCATCTTTCTGTACGTGGGCAATGAACTTTCTTATGATAAATTCTCTACGGCTGACCGAACCTATCGTCTCGAAATGAGACAGATCAGTGATCAATCGCCTAAGTGGGCCATCAGTCCGTCAGACTGGACCTTCAAGTATGCCGGTCGTATCAGTAACATCGAAGATTTTGCCCATGTGGATACCTATCCCGGAAACACCCTGGTGAAGGTAGGAGACCGGGAATTTTTCGAAGATGATATTTTCAGATCTAATGAGACGATCATTGACCTGCTTGATCTGAAAATGACAGGGCCCTCCTCTGAACTCTCATTGACAGGTCCTAAGAAGGTAATTCTCTCCGGAGCCTATGCTCAAAAGTATTTTGGTGACGATGATCCTGTGGGGCAGTTTTTGTCCGTGGGGGGAGAAGATGGCTTTGTGGTCAGTGGCGTATTTGTGATGACCACTCCTTCACATATCAAGCCGGGTATGATTGTATCCAGGGAGATTAAGCAGGAGGGAATGGGCTGGCTCTACAATTATGTGCGCCTTAGCAAGGGGACTGACCCCAAAGCGGTAGAAGTACAAATCAATGAAATGGCTACCGAGCTGCAGGCTACTTTCTTCACAGATACGGAATATACGTTGATCCCTATGGATGAGGTGTATTTTCATTCCAAATCCAAGTATCAGTTGTCATCACAGGGAGATCTCACCTCGGTTTATGTCTTTACTACCATAGGTTTTATGATCCTGATGGTCACCATGATTAACTCGGTAAACCTTACTTCGGCCACTCTGCTCAGAAGGTCTCAGGAAGTAGCTGTGCGCAAAGTGCTGGGGGCCTTCAAAAGACAAATGATTTCCAGGTTCCTGCTGGAGACAGGAATGATCATGACCACTGCCTATCTGCTGGCCTTTGTACTGGCCTATAACCTCCTGCCTCTGATCAACCGGACGCTGGGGCTTGAGCTGGGTTTTGATGCTTCGGGGGCCATGGTTCTCGTGACCACTGCTGTTTTCATCATAGCCGGTATGCTTGCCAGTATTTTCCCGGCTCTTTACCTCACAAGGCAGGGTTTGACGAAGAGTCTGAAAAGTAAGAAGAGCAAGAGGGCGGTATCTCCGCTTATTCTCTTTCAGTTCGTGATTTCTACGGTGTTGATTGTGGGCACATTTCTGGTAAAGGATCAACTCAGCTTTCTGAAAAACAGAGACCTGGGCTACGGTCAGGACAGGGTTCTATTTATCAATGTGCTTGACTCTGATATCAAGGATAAAGGGTCTGAGTATAGAAAGCGCTTTGAACAGCATCCTTCCATTCTATACACAGCCACCAGTATGGGAGCACCGGGTGACCCGGCCATGATGGGGAATCAAAATGCCTGGGCTGAGGGTATGGCTGCGGATGAGAATGTGTTTTTGCCACTGTATTCCGGTGATGAGCATTTTGTGGAAACCCTGGGGCTGCGGCTCGTAGCAGGTAAAGGTTTCGCTGAGGGAGCCAGTTTGGGAGATGATAATACCCCCAGGTCTGTGCTCGTCAATGAGACTGCCGTGCGCCAGTTTGGCTGGGAAGACCCTATTGGCAAGCGAATGAAAATCTCAGGAAATGACCACAGGGTTATAGGCGTGGTTGCAGACTTTCATTTTTTGTCTTTGCAGAACAGCATTGGTCCACTTGCCATTTCCTACGGTGAAAATAACTATATGATCGCCTTGCGTATGAGGTTGGATGGCGTACAGGCTGCCATGCAGTTTGTGGAAGAGCAATGGGAAACTATGGATCCGGTAAAACCCATGGATGCCTTTTTCCTGGAAGACAACTTCAACAGGCAGTATGCCCACGAAGAGCGGCTTGACTTGATTCTGAATGTATTGACAGGCATTGCTTTGATTATCAGTGCTATTGGTACCCTCGCTATGGTGATCTTGATGGCAGAGCAACGCATCAAAGAAATCGGTATCAGGAAGGTACTCGGAGCCTCTGTACCGGCCCTGCTGCTTACCCTCAACAGCCAGATGATTAAAGTGCTGTTGCTGACCAATCTTATCGCTTTGCCCCTCAGTTATTTTCTTGCCGGAGAATGGTTGAAAACTTTCGCCTATGCGGTTAGTCCCGGTGTCGGCACCTTTGTTCTGGCTGCTGTCATTACTCTGGTGGTCTGTGTGGCAGCATTGGGCTATCATTCACTGCGTATGGCCCGCGCGAACCCCGTAGATACGCTCAAATATGAATAGAAGGCTTTGTATAAGGGCATAAGAGCTTTGCTGTGAAAGGCATTATCCCTTAACTCACTCTTTAACACTACCTTAACACTGTTTAACTATCCGTTGTCAATGGTTACCTTGAGTTCTGGCTAAACTTGTGTCAAACGCAACGTCATGATCAAGAATTACTTCAAAACGGCCTTTCGTAACCTGGTCAAGCACAAAGGTTACTCATTTATCAATGTTACAGGCCTGGCATTGGGTATTGCCTGCTGTCTGCTGATTATCCTTTATGTGAAGGATGAGCTCACTTTTGATCGTTTTCACGACAATGGTGAGAATATCTACAGAATGCAGACCAGCATCACCATGAACGACAACAAGCAGGTTTTTAATGCTGTCGGGCTGCCGGCAGGCCCTACCATGGCAGAGGCTCTGCCTGAAGTTGTAGATCAGGTACGCTACCGGTCCAGTGCTTTTGAAGTAAGAGTTGGCGAAAAGAAACTGAATGAGGGAGGAAGCTATTTTGTGGAACCCCAGTTTCTCAGTGTTTTTAATTTCCCGGCCAGAAAGGGAGATGGTGTTGCTGCACTCAGCAGCGGTACCGAAGTGGTGTTGACGGAAGAAGGGGCTGTCAAATATTTTGGTAAAGAAGATGCCATAGGAGAGACTATGGAAGTGAACATCAATGGCGTCTGGAAAGAATTTACCGTGGGAGCCATACTGCGGGATGTACCCAGTAATTCCACTCTTAATTTTAATATGCTGGTGCCTTTTCAGGCATACCTTACTGCCAATAACCGCCAGAGTAACAGTGCCAACGACTGGGGTCGGATTGAGTTAGGCTTTCAGACCTTTATTGTCACGGCTAATAACATCATTCCCGATACCCTGGTATCCAAAATCAATAAAGAAAGACTTTCCAGAATGGCCGGACCTATGGGGCAGATGATCCAGTTTGATCTGCAGCCTTTGGATCAGATGCACTGGGATACCTCCATCAGCAATGGTGCCGGAATGCGTGAGGGGAGCAATAAAGTATACTCTATCCTGCTAAGTGGAATAGCCTTTGTGATTCTGATGCTGGCCTGTATCAATTTTACAAATCTGTCGGTGGCCAGGGCCTTGCCAAGAGCCAAAGAGATTGGTGTGAGAAAGGTCATAGGTGCAGCCCGTAAGCAGCTCGTGTCGCAGTTTCTGAGTGAGGCACTGTTTGTGAGTATGATTGCCTTTGTTTTGGGACTTATCATTGCGCAGCTCGCATTGCCGGTTTTCGAAACGGTAACAGAAAAAGAATTCAGCGTGGCCATTATTGACGATCCGCTGTATGTGGTCATTGCCTTTGTGGTTGTACTGCTGGCGGCTTTTATTGCCGGTATTTATCCGGCTCTGATGATCTCAAGGTTCAACACAGTGAGTGCCTTGAAAGGAAGCGCTGCCGGTGTAGGAAGTAAAAACTGGCTGCAGAAGGTCCTGGTGGTATTGCAGTTTACCATTGCCGCTTTTATGATCATCGCGGTCTTCACCATGAACCGGCAAATTTCACACTTGATCAATGCAGACAAAGGCTATGACGATCGGAATGTGCTGTCTATTCCTATGCAATACGATGAACGCCCCAATGAGGCGGGTGAGATTCCCGGAGATGGTGAGCGTATGATGAACCTGCTTAAAAATGAGCTGGCACAGAGTACTTCCATTGAGTATGTAACCGGTAAGAGCAGAGGACTGAGCATGACCATGATGTTGAGCATGAATGAGGAAACAGGAGAGCGTCAGCAGGTAAGGACGTTTATGGAACGCGCTGAGCCCGATTTCTTCAAGGCACTGGGTATGGAGATCATCGAGGGACGAAACTTCAATATTAGCAATGGAGAGGCTGAGCGCGACTATATCATCGTAAATCAGCAGTTCGCTAAAAAGATGAACTGGGGCGATTCAGTGCTCGGGCGCAGGTTTGGTTTTGACGGTTCGCAGCAAGAGGTAATCGGGATGGTGAAAGACTACAATTTCCAGTCTCTGGAAAGTGAGATTGATCCCATTGTAGTAAATCTGCGGAAGGACCAGGCCGTAGGGGAAGTGATTGTGAAGTTTAAGGAAGGCACGCTTACTCAATCAATCGCTGCGGTAGAGGCCGCCTGGAATAAATTCAATCCACTGGTACCTTTTGAGTATCAGTTGCTGGAAGAGATCAACGCCAATCAATATGGCAATCAGGTGCGCTGGAGAAGTATTCTGGTTACGGCTTCACTTATTGCCATATCTATTTCCTGCCTGGGACTGTTCGGGCTGGCTTATATGGCTACACAGCGCAGGACCAAAGAGATTGGTGTAAGAAAAGTGCTGGGGGCTCCGGTTCCAAAGATTGTTTACATCTTATCCAGAGGCTTCTCCATGCTCGTGCTGATATCCTTTGTAATTGCCTGTCCGCTGGCTTATTACGGGGCTGAGGAGTGGCTTAGTACTTTCCCATACCGCATTATGCTCCAGTGGGATATGTTTGCCATTGCCGGTGTGATCACACTCTTTATAGCGATTCTAACCGTGAGCTTTCATGCTATCAAAACGGCTGTGTCCAATCCGGTGAAAGCTTTGAGGTACGAGTAGGTTGGCCCTAACCTCCTCAGGGTCCTGCTGCGCAGAGACCGCTGAGGGCGAGGGAGTTTGGTCCGACCACTTATTCAGTCGCTCGCATTTCGCGAGTGACAAATCTACCCGTTAAAAGCCACTAGCCAGAGTGAGCTTTCTTGCCATCAAAACGGCTGTGTCCAATCCGGTTAAAGCCTTGAGGTACGAGTAGGTTGGCCCTAACCTCCTCAGGGTCCTGCTGCGCAGAGACCGCTGAGGGTGAGGCAGTTTGGTCCGACCACTTTAAGTGGTCAGACCAAACTGCTTAATGCTGCTGCAGATCCACGCTGATCATCCAGTTAATACCAAATTTATCGGTCAGCATACCGAAGTAAGAGCCCCAGAAGGTTTTGTCCATGGGCATAGTCACCTGGCCACCGGCAGAAAGTTCTGCCATCAGTCGGTCTGCTTCTTCGTTGGTATCGGTACCGATTGAAATGGAGAAGTTATTACCAACCTTGTAATCTGTAGCCCAGGGGCCGGCTACATCGCTTCCCATAAGCACGGTTTCCTTACTGATAGGCAATGACATATGCATGATCTTATTCTGATCTTCTTCTGATAGGGGAGGCATTCCTTCCTGTGGAGGCATTTCGCTGAACCGTCCTACGTAAGGGTATTCACCGCCAAATACAGATTTGTAAAAGTCAAAGGCTTCTTCGCAATTGCCGTTGAAAGTGATGTAAATGTTAATGGTTGTCATGAGTATTTGCTTTGATTAAAAAATGACTGATAGCCCAAGATAACTATTTTAAAAACCTGTCTGCAGACAGATCATCAATGTCCGTGCGGATCAAAGTACGCTTCTATCGTCAGTGGGTCGGGTACTAAGGTGCGGGCTTTCTGAAAGTAGGCTGCGGCAGCATCTCGCTCCCCGTTGATGTTCATCTTGGTAACTCCGATATTATAAAAAAGATTTCGGTCATTGGAACCCAGATTAGCCGCTTTAAGAAGTAACCACATGGCTTTTTTATGTTGCCCCTGATCAGACAGAACGGCACCGAGGTTGGTCAGTATGGCTGTGTTACCGGGATGAACTGATCGGAGTTCTTCCAGCATTTTTTGGGCAATTTTCAAGTTTGTTTTCCATCCAGAACCACCTTTCCAGGCTTCCCTGTAAACCTCCCGCACGATTTTCAGGCTGGCTTCAATATCGTTGTAGTCAAGGCTCATGCTATTGATCAGGTCGATGGAGTGAACTGAAAATATTCCTGAACTTTTGAGGAAGATCATCCTGCATGCAAAGCTTCTGACCTGTATGAGGATGCGGGAATTCCAGACAACAGGCATGCAGGTACAAGCCCTTGCCTTTCAGTATCTGTTCGGCTATACCATAGGTAGCATCTCCCAGAATCGGATTTCCTATGCCGGCAAGATGCTTGCGCAGCTGATGTCTTCTACCGGTTTCGGGTTTAAGTTCTACCAGATTGAGCTTTACAAACCGTTGGGAAGACACCGAGTCTATCACGCGATAGTGAGATAAAGAGGGCTTATCATCAACAGGAGAATCCATGATGCCTTGCCCTGGCATTTCACCTATGGCAATGGCGTAGTAGGTTTTCCGTATTTCTGCCCTGGCAAAAGCGCTGTTTAGCTCACGAATAGCTGAACTGGTTTTTCCCACCAACAAGGCTCCGGTTGTGGCGTAGTCGAGCCGGTGGGTGGG